>CAWIFB010000021.1:0-32314 GCA_963835335.1 uncultured Chloroflexia bacterium
ACGTGAACTTGTGGCACCCCACAGGGCCCGCGCCGTCCCTTTCATTCGCCGCGCCGTCCCCTTCCCTTCGCCACCAAACGATGGAGCGCGCCGTATCCGGGACCCTGCCACGCGTCGTCCCGCTCCTGGCCCGGCAGCGGCGACGTCCACACGCGGAGTCGGCCCGGCGGTCACCTCGATGTTCGCCACCTACCGATGCCCTGCGTCGTTGGCCAGATCGAGATTGCCTATGACGCACCTGATCGTTGCCTGGCAATGTTCTGCGGGCGGGGGCGGCGTTTGGACGCACCTGGTCGTTGAACGGCCACCTCGCGCGTGTCGCCACCAGGTAATACGCACCGCATCGTTTGCTGGCCAGGTGGTGGCGTCGCAGGGCGGCGCCGAGCGAGGGTGACGCACCGGGGTCGGTGCCAGGGGTGACGCGCATGGCGGGCATCCCGCGGCAGGGGACCAGCGGGCGGGAACCCGCGGCGCGGAACCCGGCGCGCGAGCACCGCGTCAACGGACTCGGACCCGATACCCGAGGATTGCGTCATGCGCCGGAGCGCCACAACCCTGATCGCCGCCATCCCGCTGCTGCTCGCCGCGTGCAGCAGCGGCGGCGCGCCCGGCGCCTCGACGACCCCGTCACCTGACCCGGCCGCCGATACGTACTGGCTGCGGATGACCACAACGCAGGCGATCGCGCCGGTCGACCTGTTCGGCCGCTTGCCGGACCTGGTGATCACCGGCGACGGCATCGCCGTGACGCCCGGCCCGATGATCGAGATCTACCCCGGGCCGCTGCTGCCCCGGCTGATCGGGCGCCGCCTGACCGAGGCCGGTCGCGCCAGGATCATCCAGGCCGCGCGTGACGCCGGGTTGCTCGACGGCCGGTCGGACTTCACGGGCGACGCGCCGATCGCCGGCAGCGAGACCGGCCGGCTCGAGCTGACGGTCGATGGCCGGCGGGTGTCGATCACGGGCGACCCGTCCGCGCACATCGAGTGCATCACGACGCCCTGCGTCCCCGCGCCGGGTACGCCGGCGGCCTTTGGCGACCTGTGGCGACAGCTGACGGACCTCGGGAGCTGGCTCCACGCCGAGCTCGGGCCCGAGATCGCGTTCGTCCCGCCCGCATACGCGCTCCTCGTGCGCCCCGCGTCGACCGCGATGCCCGACCTTCCGCAGACCCCGGCCGTCTGGCCGCTCGAGACGCAGCTGGCCACCTTCGGCCGATCGGTCGCCAACGGCACCGCCCGCTGCGGTACGGTCGACGGCCCGGATGCCCGAACCCTCCGCCAGGCGCTCGAGGCCGCCAACACCCTGACGCCGTGGATCCAGGACCCGGGTAGCGTCGAGCAGTTCGCCATCACCGTTCGCCCGCTCGCCGCCGGCGAGGACGCATGTGCCGAGGTCTTCGGCCCGGCCTGATCCTCGACCTCGGCGGCGCTCTGGTTGCGACAGCCCTCAGTGCGCGACGCCTCGCTCGCGGCGCGTCCAGACGTACGCGGCAACGGCGAGCATGACGCTCCCCACCAGGAAGCCGGTCGCATGGAAGGCGGCCGCTGCCCCGGCGACGAGCAGGACGGCAAATGGGCCGAGCGCGCACACGACCGCGAGGACCGCATAGGCGCGTGTCCTGTGGAGCCACATGTAGGGCAGGAAGTGACCGCCGTTGGTGGCCGCGAACGCCACGGGCAGGTAGAGCGGATCGAGGTTCAGCACGATGATCGAGCTCGGCAGGCTGAGGCCCTGCGTCATCGCGATCAGCACGAACAGCCACACGACGGCGTTGTCCTTGGCCGCGATGAACCGGAACCCGAGCAGGCGCTCGAGCAGGAGCGATGCAGGGAGTGCGATGAACCCCTGGAGCAGGACCACCAGGGCTGCCTGCTCGACCGAGAGGACGAATGTCAGGATCGCGGCCACGAGCCAGGTGATCCCGTGTACGAGCAGGAACGCAACGCCACCACGGTTGGCCGTTCGCGCCTCGTCCCGTTCCTCGTCGATCGTGCGGCTGATGACGGTCGTCATTGGTTCACCTTCGTTGGGCTGCCCATGCGGCTGTCGGTCACGACGCGGCGCGCGCGCCGGCGGGACGCCGCCAGTGTGGGCTGCGCCTGCCGGCCATCTCAGGAGCCGATTGGACCGACCATCGCCGCCACTCAGCCGCAATGTGCGTGGCCTGCCCACCGTCGCGACCCGCGGCCTTGACGCGGCGGCGACAATTCTCCAGTCCCGGCGACCATCGCGACGGCCGCGGCGTCAACCCGACCGGACACAAGGAGCGTCCCAAGCCATGGCCCACGAAGCCCTTCCTCCGAGCACCCAGGGCCAGACGATCCCGGTTCCCCCGGGCGAGCGACCCCCCGACCCGCGCGAGGCGCAGTTCCTGGCGACCGAGCACTGGAGCCTGCTGGCGACGCGGTCGCTGAGCTGGAGCGAGGCGTTCAGCCGGACCGGGATGTTCCTCTCGACGCTGTCCGCCGCCACGGTCGCGCTGGCCCTGGTCGGGCCGGCGACGTCGTTCGGCGACGAGTTCGCGATCTTCGCGCTGGTGATCCTGTCGATCACGCTGTTCCTGGGCGTCGCGACATTCGCGCGCCTGACCCAGGTCAACAACGAGGACCTGTACTGGGTGGCCGGCATGAACCGCCTGCGCGGGGCGTACGTCCGTCTCGTGCCCGGCATCGAGAACGACTTCTTCGCCGGCTGGACTGTCGATCCGCGGGGCATCTCGAGGACGTTCGCCGCGGTCGATGTCAGCGCCCCGTCGCCGCTGCACCTGCTGGTCACGACCCCGGCCGTGGTGGGCATCATCTCGGCCGCGATCGCCGGGGTGATCGCCGGGCTGGCCGCGATCCGGGTCTCCGCGGGCATGGGTCCGGCGATCGGCGTGGGCCTGATCGTGTTTGTCGCCGGGATCGCCCTGTTCATCGGGTTCTCGATCCGCGAGGGAGGCCGGTTCATCCGCCGGATCGACGCGCTGGTCGCCGACCAGGAGGCGATCGGGCAATCAGGCGGTCGCCGGCGCGACTGACCGGCGCCCGGGATCGCCGATCGGGATCTGGGGGGCGGGGGATCCACGACCCGGACGACCCGAACGGCGACCGCCGTGGCTCGTATCCTTGTGCCACGTCCGCATCGCCTCGCCCGAGGGCGCCGACCAGAGAGGGAGATCGCATGCTGCGCCGCGTTCTCGTCGTCTGCGTCCTTGCGCTTGGCGTGGTCGCCTGTGGCGGGTCTTCGCCGACCGATGCGCCGGCCACCACGCCGCCAAGCGCGGAACCGACGCTGACGCCGACCCTGGCGCCGAGCGAGGGGTCATCGACATCCGATGTCGCCGGGACGCAGACGGCGGCGTGCGATGCCATCGGCGTGCGCAAGAGCCCGTCCACCGACGGCATCCTTGTTGCTCGCGTCTACACGGGTGCGACGGTCCACGTGGTCGGGGTCGTGACCGGTGACCCGTACACGGTGGGCGCCTGCGGCTCGGGCGGCGACTCGTGGCTCAAGATCGACGAGATCAATGGCAAGACGATCGACTCGCTGTACGGGATCGAGGCCGGGTATACGGCCGCCGGCCTGTACCGGTAGCCCGGACCTGCCCGTGGAATCGGCGCCAAGTCGGGCTCCCGCGCGTTCGATCGCCGCGCTCGTGCGCGACGGCGTCCTGGACGCGGAGCTCGCCGCCCTGCTGTGGCTCCTGCTCGACGCGGGGCTGCCGATCGTCGTGGTCGGTGCGCGCGGCTCGGGGAGGAGCACCCTCGTCGCAGCGCTGCTCGACCTCCTGCCGGCAGGCTCGCGGCCCACGCCACTGGCCGGTGCCGACGAGGAGTTCGATTGGCTGCCCGAGGCATCCGAGCTGGGCTGGCGGCGCCGGACAGGTGGCGACCTCGCGAACCGGCCGGCGGAGAACCGGCCGACGGAGACAACGGCCCGGGCGGGGGACACGGTCCTGATCGCGGCGGGTCTTGGCGAAGGTCCGCCGCATGGGACGCCCGGACCGCAGGCACGGATCGCGATCCGCGCGTTGTCGCTGGGCTACGGGATGGCGGCAACGATGACCGGGGACGGGCTCGAGGCCGTGTTCGCGAGACTGCGCGCTCCGGAGGTCGGCGCCGATGACGACGAGCTGTCCCGGTTGGGCATCGTGGTTGCGATGAAACGGGTGTCGGATGGCGTGGCCGAAGGCGTGCACCGGGTCGTCGCCGCGCACTACATCCGGCCGGTCGTCCGCGATGCGCACGGGCACGTCCAGCGGCTGCCGCCGGCGGTCCTCGCCGCCAGGGAGACCCAGACCGGTCGGCTCGAGCACTTCGCCTGGGGGATCGTCGGCGAGCTCGCCGGGCGGGCCGGCATGCGCCCCACCGAGTTCGAGCGCGAGCAGGCGCGTCGGGCGAGCTACCTGGGCGGCCTTGCCGCCGCCGGGCTCATCGACCCGGTCGAGGTTCGGACGGCGATCGCAGGCTATCGCGAGGCTGCGGCGGACCGGCCCGACTGAGAGCCCGCGTCGTGCGGCGCAACGGCCCACGCCGGGCCCGGCACCTGTCGTAGAGTTCCGGCGGGGTGCGTCCCACTCGACCCAGACCGTCGCCGGGTCGTGGGCCACCATGCAAGGGAGGCGTTCGTGCTTCAGCTGTTCCTCGTGCTGCATGTGCTCGGTGCGATCGCGGTCTTCGGACCGACGTTCGCATTCCCGTTGATCGCCGGCCAGGCGGCCAAGGCGCCGCAGCACGGCCACTTCGCCGCGCTGGTCACCGACGCGATCGAGCGCAAGATCGTGATCCCGGGTGCCATCGTCCAGGGCATCACCGGGCTGGCCCTCATCTTCATCATCGGGCTCGACATCACGAGCTCCGCGTGGCGCTGGCTGATCGTGGCCATCGTGCTGTACCTGATCGCCGTCGGCTACGCCGTCGCGGTCCAGGCGCCTGCGGCAGCGAAGATGGTCGAGATCACGGCGGGCGGCCCGCCCGCCGGGGCACCGCCCGCCGGCGCTCCCGCGGGACCGCCGCCGGAGATCGCCGCGCTGGGCAAGAAGCTCCAGCGGGGCGGCATATTCCTTTCGGTGCTGATCGTGGCGATCGTGATCCTGATGGTGACCAAGCCCGTCGGATGAGCGCCGGCATCTCGAATTCCCGCCCGAGGGGAGCCACTTGCGCGATCCCCGCCGTTGGCGGAGACTCGCACCTGAGGGTCATCCCAAGGGTCTGGCAAGTTCCAGAATGAACCAACAACTGGCGCGCAGTGGGGGGACAGGAGTGGCTGCGGCGTGGTTCGTCCTAGCCACTTTGATCGTCGTATCCGTCGGATGCTCAGCACGTCCCGTGGCATCCGGCCTGCCAACATATGCCATCCCGGATGGCCTTGTCGGGTTCCCGACATCGGACCCGATCCATGGTGAACTACTCAGGGAAGGGGGCTGCCTGTATGTTGAGACGAGCGAGATACGGCTGCTGCCCGTGTGGGCCGACGGAACCACTCTTGTTGGCGATGACCTCCTCTCGTCGGACCGGCTGATCGCTACTGTCGGTGGCCCAATTGAACTCGTGGGTTTGCCGGTGGACTACGGCCGAGTCCAGGAGCTCCTGGGAGCCGACCTTCCGGCTGACTGCAGGGACTCCGGCGCAACGTACTTCGTGGCAAACCCCTTCTGACTGCACCTGCCCGATCAGGGGTCGCGACTACGGATTCGTGGTGAGCACGACGGCGAACGGGGCGGCAATCTGAGCCTCGCCGGTCGCGGCGTAGAAGCTGCCGCTGCCAACGTGCTCCGAGCTGTTCGGGCACGGGTACGTACCTGTTGATGAGCCTGATATCCAGCCGAGTGCTTTCACGTTACTGCCTGAGCTGACTTGGTAGACAGGCGAACCGCTGTCGCCCGGACACGCATACTGGCCGGTTGCATAGCGGAGGCGGCAGATCCCGGAGGAGCACCCGTTCTTGCTATTGAGCGTACCGCAGTCATTGCCCGACATCTTTGAACTACAGACCGACTCGCCAAAGACCTCGCCGCTGAGTGACTCCACGGACTGGACAACACGCACAGACGTTGTGGCGTAGTAGATCCAGTTGCTCGCGTCCGTCGCGGTCTCCTGGATCCACATGACATCCGTGCCGGATTGGTAGAGGTGTGGCTGGTTTTGGACGTTCGAAAGGAAGTGAGTCGACGGATTGTATCGATTGTACGGCGAGTTCCAACAATGGCCCGCTGACGTCGCGTAGTAGATGATCGGAAGCGAGTTGGTCCGCATTTGAAGTCCTGACGTGCACGCTGTCACGCCACCATCCTTGTACAGTTGGGTGCCCGCGCGCACGGGCGCGCCGCAGTTCGTGCGGCTGGTGCATGACGCGGCTCGCACTCGCTCCGATGTTGGCTGAAATGAGACCGCAGGCCCGAAGCGACCCGCCAGCGCTGCTCGAGCCTCAGCCGTGCCACTGAGGTAATTGAACCAGACGGTATTGGTCTGGACCGACTCGACCACTGAGCTGATCTCGACACCATCGAGAAGCATGGAGCCGTCACCCGGAGCGCTACCGCCGAGTGCAGTCTCGACTTCGCTCATCACCGCGTCGAGTGTCTTCTCGCTGAAAGGGACAGCAACGAGAATCACCTCTTGTGAGAGGGCTGCTCCATTGATTGCCTCCAAGAGGCCCGGTTCATCGCGGACGACAGCCACCTTTGGATCGCCCGCCTCGTCGATCCACAGACCACCGAACGATTCGGGATAGGTCGCCCGAAGGCGTTCCTGCAACGGGGCGAGCTCATCAGCAAGATGACTCCGAGTGAGCATCACTGGATCTTGGTCGGAATCCGATGTACTCGGGATAGTGCTGGGGCTGTCCGCAGTTCCCCGTTGGCCACGTGCCTCAACGTCCGCGAAGCTCGCTCCGAAGACGACCCACATCGCACCTGCGATGACAAGCGAAAGCCCCGCGGGACGTCTGGGCAACCTACCCTCCCGAGGTTCATCGGACCGGAGCCCGGTTGAACCTACGCGCGTCAGAGCGCAATCATGACGGCCGATGTCAGGCAATCGGCCAGCACGTCGAACAGCACCGGTTGCCGTCCGGAAGGCGCGTGCTGACCGAACCACGACGGCGGAGCAGTGTCCGCGGCGGCAGCTCGATCGGGTCCGCCAACAGGATCGCCATCGATCGCCACCCCGGGCTACCATCTCTGGCGACGCCAACAGGAGACCACGCCAGATGCCCCACGTCGCCACGTCGATCGCCGACCTCGTTGCCATGCTCGCCGGGATCGCCCACATCGAGGGCGATCGCCTGGTCATCGACGATGAGCGCAGGTTCCGCTCCGAGTCCGCCGCAGACCTCGCCTGGACGGCGGCGTTCACCGCGGACGACGCCACCGCGGAGGCCGTCCGCTGGGTCGTGTGGGAGGCGAGCCAGGCGCTGGGGGCGCGATCGGCCAGCATCGAGGACCTCTACCGCGCCCGCGGCCGGGGCGAGATCTCCGGGTTCACCGTCCCCGCGATCAACATCCGCGCCCAGACCTTCGACATGGCCCGGACGTTCTACACGACCGCAACCCGCGCCGACGTCGGCACCGTGATCTTCGAGCTCGCCCGGAGCGAGCAGACGTACACCTGGCAGCGCCCGATGGACTACGCCACCTCGATCCTCGCGGGCGCGATCGCGGCGGGCTGGTCGCACCCGGTGTTCATCCAGGGTGACCACTACCAGTTCAACGCCAAGAAGTACGCCGCGGATCCCGAGGCGATGACCGAGGAGATCCGGCGCGCCTGCCGGCTCGCGATCGATGCCGGATACCGCAACATCGACATCGACAGCTCCACGCTGGTCGACCTCTCGCGACCCAACCTGGACGAGGAGCAGCGCGAGAACTACACCCGCGCGGCCGAGCTGACTGCGCTGATCCGCAGCCTCCAGATCGACGGGGTGACGGTCAGCGTCGGCGGCGAGATCGGCGAGGTCGGCAAGCAGAACTCGACCCCCGATGAGCTCAAGGCGTACCTCGACGGCTACACCCGCGAGCTCGAGGCGCGTGCGCCGGGGGCAAAGGGGCTGTCCAAGGTCAGCGTCCAGACGGGGACCTCGCACGGCGGCGTACCCCTTCCCGGCGGCGGCGTGGCCGAGGTCAAGCTCGACTTCGAGGTGCTGCGCCGGCTGGGCGAGATCGCGCGCACGTACGGGCTGGCCGGGGCGGTCCAGCACGGGGCGTCGACGCTGCCCGACGAGCTGTTCCACCACTTCCCGGCGGTCGAGACGGCCGAGATCCATCTCGCCACCGGGTTCCAGAACGCGCTGTACGACCACCCGGCGTTCCCGGCCGAGCTGACGGCCGAGCTCGAGGCCTGGTGCCGTGAGAACGCGGCCGACGAGCGCAAGGCGGGCCAGACGGACGAGCAGTTCCTGTACACCACGCGCAAGAAGACGATCGGGCCGTTCAAGCGCCAGCTGTGGGAGCTCGAGACGCGCGAGCAGATCCTGGCCGACCAGGGCGCCAAGGTCGCGTACCTGTTCTCGGCGCTGGGCGTCAACGGGTCGATGGAGATGCTGGAGCGCTACATCCACCCGGTTCCCGTGGCCCGTCCCATCCCGGCAGCCCTGCGCGACGCCATCGCCGGCTGAGACGTTGTCGCCGGCCGACATGGGGAACAGCCCGGGCGGGGTGTCGTCGGACCCGGACCTGCCGCCACTCCAGGTCAGCGTCCGTCTCGAGGTCGCCGGCGACGAGCAGGCGATCCGGCACGTCGAGGCGGCGGCGTTCCCGGGTCCCGAGGAGGCCGACATCGTCGACCGGATCCGTCGGGAGGCGCGTGCCGGGTGGCAGTCGCTGGTGGCGGTCGACCCGGGCGCCCGGATCGTGGGTCACCTGCTCATGTCCCCGTGTCCGGTGATCAGGGACGATGGCCTGCAGGTCGCCGAGGTCCTCGCCGTCGGGCCCGTGGCCGTCCTGCCCGAGGTCCAGAACCGCGGCGTCGGCTCGGCATTGATGGCGGCCGCGACGGGCCTGGCGATCGCACGGGCGGTCCCGGCGGTGGTGCTCCTCGGGCACCCCGCGTACTACGTCCGGTTCGGGTTCTCCCCCGCGCGCCGGCTGGGGCTCGAGCCGCCGGCGCAGGCGTGGCCCGACGAGGCGTGGCTCGCGCGGCTGTTGCCGGCATGGACGGACGCGGCCGCCGGGACGGTCCGCTATCCGGAGGCGTTCGAGCCGCTCGCCTGACGCGAGAGACCCCCGCTCGACCGAGCCCCCGTTCGACAGAGCCCCCGTTCGAGCGCCGGACGGTACGCTTCGCGCGTGGAACCGCAGCCAGCACCCGGAAGGGCCCCTCGGCGCATCGCCCCGGTGGCCCAGCTCGTGGCGGCGATCGCGGTCGCGGGCCTCGGCGCGGTGATCGTCCTGGGCGGCCTGCTCAACCTCGCGACACCGGGGTCGACGCATGCGCCGTCGGCATCCGCCGCCGCGCCTGCGACGGCGACCGGGACCGCGTCCGGGGCCCCGACCACCGCCGCGCCGCTTCCGACCGGTGATCCCGTGCTGGTCGGGGCGGGGGACATCGCCCGCTGCGACGGCACCGACGACGAGGCAACGGCCGCCCTGATCGAGCACATCCCGGGGTACGTGTTCACGCTCGGCGACAACGCCTACGACTCCGGGTCGGCCGCCCAGCTGGAGGAGTGCTACGGCGCGTCCTGGGGCAAGCTCCTCGGCCGCACGCGGTTCGCGGTGGCCGGCAACCATGACTACCTGACCGATGGCGGGGCGCCGTTCCGCGCGTACTTCGGGCAGGCGGCTGCGCGCGATGGGACGACGTGGTTCTCCGAGGACGTCGGGACATGGCATGTCGTCGTCCTCGACGCGAACTGCGATGTCCTCGATGGGGGCTGCGGCGACGGCTCGACGCAGCTCGAGTGGCTCCGCGCGGACCTCGCGGCCAGCACGGCCCGGTGCACGCTCGCGCTGTGGCACCAGCCGCGGTTCAGCAGCGGCTTCCACGGCAGCGACACGGCCGTCGCGCCGTTGTGGGACGTCCTGTACGAGGCCGGCGCGGACCTGGTCCTCAACGGCCACGAGCACGACTACGAGCGCTTCGCCCCGCAGGATCCCGGCCGGGAACGCGGACCCGGCGCGCGGCCTGACCGAGCTCGTGGCGGGAACCGGGGGTGCGGCGCTGCGCTCGTTCGGACCGCTGCTCCCGAACGACGTTGTTCGCTCCAGCGTCGCGCACGGTGTCCTGGTGCTGACGCTCAAGCCGTCGGGCTGGGATTTCCGGTTCGTGTCGACGGACGGCTCGTTCAGCGACCAGGGGAGCGGCACGTGCCACTGAACACGCCGGCACCGGGACGGGCCGCGCGCCGCGGGCCAGGGTGCACCCCGGACGCGGGCGTTCCGCGCGTTCGCCGGCTGCACGGCATCATCGACGCCATGACCGACTCGTCCTTCGGACCCGACTGGTCTGCATCGCTCGCCCGCGCGCCGGAGCTCCGGCTCCGCGAATGGCTCGCGTTCGCGCTCGAGGCATGCGACATGGCCAATTCGATCGCGCTGGCGCACTTCCGCCGCGACCTCGATATCGAGCGCAAGCCCGATCGGACCTTCGTCACCGTCGCCGACCAGGCGATCGAGCGCGAGATCCGGACTCGCATCCACGCCCGCTGGCCGGGCGACGGCCTGGTGGGCGAGGAGTACGGCACCCAGGACGGTGACGCCGCCACCCGCTGGTACATCGACCCGATCGACGGAACCCACAACTTCATCCGCGGCGTGCCGGTGTTCGGGACCCTGCTCGCCGTCGAGCACGAGGGCGAGCTTCAGGTCGGTGTCATCTCGGCGCCGGCGATGCGCGAGCGCTGGTTCGCCGGCCGCGGCCTCGGGGCGTGGAACCGCGGTCTCGACGGGGAGCGGCAGCTCCACGTCTCGCGCGTGAACCGGCTCGAGGACGCCCAGATCGTGTACGGCAGCAGGCGCGAGACTGTCGCCTCGGGACTGATGCCGGGCTTCGACGCGCTCCTCGGCGCCGCCTGGCGCGAGCGGGGGTTCGGCGACTTCTGGGGGTACGCGCTGGTCGCCGAGGGTGCTGCCGAGGCCATGCTCGAAACCGGACTTCACAGCTGGGACATCGCGGCACCGATGGTTCTGATCGAGGAGGCCGGCGGCCGCGTCACCGACGTCAACGGCGCTCGGCGGGTGGACGCGCCGTCGTTCGTGGGCTCGAACGGACACCTGCACGATGCGGTGCTTGGACGGGTGCGCGCCGGGTAGGCCGCGTGCGGAACGAGTAGGCGCGCGCCGCAGAGGACGTCAGGCCGGCGGCCGCCACGTCGCGAACGTCCAGCACACGGCGACGACCGCGGCCGCGATCAGGACGCCGAGCAGGAGCTGGCCGCTGGCGACGCCCCACCCAACCCCGCCGATGGCCGCGGCGACGCCCACGATCGCGAAGAACGCGATCCGCATCGCACGCGTCCCCGGCGGGGACGTCCGGTGGTCCACGCCCCGGTCGCCCGCCCCCGCGGCCACCCAGTCCGCGTCGCTCGGCTCCCAGGCTCGCGTCCGCGCGCTCGCGGGCGGTGAAGGCCGGGCCCCGGGGTGGCGCGGGTCCCTCATCGCCGGCCGCGCACCAGCCAGCGGCTCAAGCCCGAGCAGCCGCCGACCGGGTTCCGCGAGCTGGTCCGCGACCTCCTGGTCAAGGGCGTCCTCCATCACGGCGACCGAGACGGCGTCCTCGAGCGCTGTGAGCAACGCCACCGTGTCCTCGGGCCGGGCGTTGATGCGTGAGCGGAACCCGTAGGTGCCGGCGGGCCACTCGCTCGCGATCCTGACCGCGACGCCGTTGCGAACAGCCTCCCGCGCCTCCTCGACCAGGGGCATCCTGCCTCGCTCCGCGGCTCTCGCCTCGAGCTCCGCGACCAGGGCGTCGTGGCGGTCGTCGTCAGGTCGCGTGAGCGCGATGCCGGCGAGGTCCGCGCCGCTCAGCCGGTCGATCGCCTCGAACACGGCCTCGACGCGCTTCCGGGCCGCGTGCTCACCCGGGACCGATAGCACGTTCGGCCGGAGCCGGCCGTCGCCGGTGTTCACGGCCCGTGCACCTGGCCGTCGCGGCCCGGCGAGCGCGTCATTCGTCCGAAGCCCCTGACTCAACGATGTCCACCCCCGGATCGTGGGCCAGGACGAGGTGCCCGTCCAGTGCACCCGTCGGGAATTCCGGGACCTGCCGGCCCGTTTCGGCGCTCGGCGCGCGCCGGCAACCTCCTCCAGATCCTCGCCGCCTGGTTCACACGCACGCCGGTCTGTTCGAGCCCCCAGGGTCGCGCGGATCCTGGCTCGAGCGACTGGCGGTCGCACTGATCGGCTCACGTTCAATCGCAGCGGAAGCCGCGCCCGATGTGACGACGCAGCGTTCCGTGATCGTGCCGAGCCGCCCATCGACCGTGCTGAGCCGCCCGTTGACCGTGCCATGTGCAGGGAGGCCCTCAACGCCTCGGCAGGGTTCCTCGTCAGGAACAGCGCACGTCGCCAGGGGAGTCGTTCACCCTGAATGCACATGTGGCGATCATGCCCGCGGATTGCGAGGCCGGCGACCTCACGTGGCGATCACGCCCGCGGATTGCGAGGCCGGCGACCTCACGTGGCGATCATGCCCGCGGATTGCGAGGCCGGCGACCAAGCGGCAGCGGGCGGCGGATGCCGCAGATGATGACGGCAACCGCGGGCGCGACGCCTCGGTCTCGATCGCGGACCGAGGCGCGCGACCCTTCGCGGCGCGGCCGGCTCAGGCGCCCGCCGCGTCCAGTGCCTGCGCGATGATCTCGATGGCCTGGTCGACCTCGTCCTCGGTCGTCACCAGGGGCGGGATGATCCGGATGACGTTGACATACGTCCCTGCGGTCAGCACCAGCAGCTTCCGGTCGAAGCAGGCCTGCTGGATGCGCTTGGTCAGCGCCGGATCCGGGACCCGTCCATCGCCTTCACCGGGTGTGACGAGCTCCATCGCGACCATCAGTCCCAGCCCGCGCACGTCGCCCACGGAGCCACGGCCCGCGGTGATCCGGCGGAGGCCGTCGAGCAGCTGGGTGCCGCGGGCCCGGGCGTTCGCCACCAGCCCTTCGTCCTCGATGACGTCAAGCGTCGCCATCGCCGCCGCGCAGGCCACGACGTTCCCGCCGTACGTCCCGCCGTGCGAGCCCGGCGGCAACCGGTCCAGGATCTCGCGATTGGCGATGATGCCCGACAGCGGCAGCCCGGACGCGATGCCCTTGGCCATGACCAGGATGTCCGGCTCCACGTCCCAGTGCCGGACGGCGAACAGCTCGCCGGTCCGTCCGAAGCCCGTCTGGACCTCGTCGGCGATGAGCAGGATCCCGTTGGCCGACGTGATGTCGCGCAACCGGGGCAGGAACCCCGGGGGCGGGACGATGTAGCCGCCCTCGCCGATCACGGGCTCGACGATGATCGCCGCCACCTTGTCCGGGTAGACCAGCTGGTGGAACAGGAGATCCAGCTGCGCCTCCCAGTCGCAGGTGCAGGCCGCCGGATCGTGCGCGCCGCCGGCCGCGCGATAGCAGTACGGGTACGCCGTGTGGTAGACGGAGCCGGGCAGCGGCTCGAACGCCCCGCGGTACACGTCCTTGGCCGCGGTCAGCGCCATCGTCTGTGCCGTGCGCCCGTGGAAGCCGTAGCGGAACGCGATGATCGCCGGGCGGCCGGTGGCGACCCGCGCCAGCTTGACCGCGGCCTCGACGGCCTCCGCGCCCGAGTTGGACAGGAACGCGCCCCACGGCCCGCCGGGCAGCAGCCGGGACAGCCGCTCATACAGCCGCAGCCCCGGCTCGTGGTACACGATGTTCTGCTGGCCGTGGAGCAGCTTCGCCGCCTGCGCCTGGACGGCGGCGACGACCCGCGGGTGCGCGTGACCCGTGTTGGTCACGCCGATCCCCGAGGTGTAGTCGAGGTACCGCTCCCGCTGGGGCGTGATCAGCCAGCTGCCCTCGCCGCGCTCGACGACGAGGTTCGTGATCCGGCTCCAGACCGGCGGCACGACCGAGCGGTCGGGGAGGGGAGCCGGGGCCGCGGCGCCGGGGACAACGGGGACGGTGTCGACCATTGTGGCCTCCTGGTGCCTAGCGGATCCGGACCGCGCGGCCCGATCGGAGCGAGGTGGCCGCGACCAGCCCGACCGCGCCCAGGAACACGATCGATCCGACGACGTTGATCTGGACCGGTAGGGCGTTGCGCTGGATCGAGTACACCCAGATCGGGAACGTGTTGGTCGTGCCCGACACGAAGTTGGTGATCACGAAGTCGTCGATCGACAGGCTGAACGCCAGCAGCCCGGCGGCCATGATGCCCGGGAAGATCAACGGGAAGGTCACCTTCCAGAACGTGGTCAGCTCGTTCGCGCCGAGGTCCATCGCGGCTTCCTCGAGCCGGCGGTCAAAGCCCGCGACGCGCGCCTTCACGGTCACCACCACGTAGCTGATGTTGAACATGATGTGGGCGATGACGATGGTCGTGAACCCGGTCGGGTAGAGCAGCGGCACGTTGCCCGCCACCGGCGGCAGCGCCGTGGCCACGAACAGCGTCAGAAGGCTGGCCCCCATCACGATCTCCGGGGTGGCCATCGGCAGGAAGATGACGCCGTTGAGGATGCCGCGACCGCGGAAGTCGTAGCGCGTCAACGCCAGCCCGATCAGGGTCCCCAGGATGGTCGCCACGATCGTGGACAGCACCGCGACCGTGAGGCTGATCCGGACCGAATCCGGGAGCCCCGGCCAGTCGAGCGGGTGGAGCCAGCCGTCCAGCGAGAACTCGTTCCAGATGTAGTTGAACTTGCCGGCCGGCTTGTTGAACGAGAACACGATCATGACCGCGATCGGGATCAGCAGGTACCCGATCGCGAGGGCCGTGAACAGCGGCAGCAGGTACTGGTCGATCCGCCGCCAGAACGGCTGCGGCGGGCGGCCCGCGTGGACGTCGGGGGTGGCGCCGGGGGTCGTCATCAGCCGGTCAGCTGCTCGGTGCCCAGCACGCGCGCGTAGATCGCGACCGCCGCGAGGATCGCGGCCATCAGGATGAACGACAGCGCGGAGCCGACCGGGTAGTCGTTCTGGAGCAGCAGCCGGTTCTGGATGACGTTGCCGATCATCCGCGTCTGCGGGGTCCCCAGCAGCTCCGCGTTGATGTAGTCACCCATCGCGGGGATGAACGTGAGCAGCGAGCCCGCGAACACGCCGGGCAGGGCCAGCGGCAGCGTGACCCGGCGGAACGCCGCCCAGCGCCCGGCATACAGGTCCGAGGCCGCCTCGATCAGCCGCGGATCGATCTTCTCGAGCGCAACGTACAGCGGCAGGATCATGAACGGCAGGAAGTTGTAGGTCAGCCCCGCCACCTGGGCGACCGGCGTGCTGGTCAGGCTGAACGTCCCGGGCAGGATGCCCAGGGTGTGCTTGAGCGGTCCGAGGAGCGGCCCCTCGTCGCCCAGCAGGATCTTCCAGCTGATGGTCCGGATCAGGAAGCTGGTGAAGAACGGCGCGATGACCAGGAACAGGACCAGGTTCTTGTAGCGGCCGCCGCGGATGGCGATCGTGTAGGCGACCGGGAAGCCGATGATGAACGTGAAGATCGTGGCCAGGCCGCCGTAGGTGATCGAGTTGAGGAACTGGGGCCCGAACCTGGTCAGGGCCGTGACGTAGGCGTCGGGCGCCATGGTCATCGTGAAGCCCGTCTCCAGCGACCCCTCCGAGATGGAGTAGGTGAACATCTGGAGGACGGGCAGCACGTAGAAGATGAGCAGCCACAGCATCCCCGGCGCGAGCAGCAGCCAGGGCACGGCCCGGTTGAACCGGCGGCGGATGCCGAGGCCGGGCGGACGCGCCGGGGCTGTGGCTGCGGTCATGGCGTGGTCGCCTCGAGCGAGCTGGACGCGGGACTAGACGCCGGACAGGTCCGCGTACAGGTCGTTGAGCTTGGCCTCCTGCTCGTCGCTCAGCGCCTGGAAGTTCTTCTGCTTGGCGACGATCTCGGGGGTCGGGAACAGCAGCGGGTTGGTCGCCGCGTCCGGGTCGACCGCCTTGATGGCCTCATCCGCGCCCTTCACCGGCGAGATGTAGTAGACGTACTCGGCGATCTGGGCCGCGATCTGGGGGTCGTACACGTAGTTCATCATCAGCTCGGCCGTGTACTTGTTGGCCGCGCCCTTGGGGATCAGCATGTTGTCGGTCCAGATGAGGCAGCCCTCGTCGGGCACGATGAACATGTCGTTCTCGCCGCCCGACGACGCGAGGTCGCCCGACCACACGAACGCCGCCCAGACCTTCTTCTCGGCGAAGTCCTGGAGGTACTCGTTGCCCGTGAACCGGAGGCCCTGGTCCACCAGCGGCTTCATGTCGTCGTGGACCTTCTGCAGGTCATCCAGGGTGACCGTGGCCGGATCGGCCTCGATGCCCAGCTTGAGCAGCCCCAGGCCGAACGTGTCCCGCGCCTCGGACAGGAACGTCAGCTTGTTGGCCGGGATGTTCCACAGGTCGGCGATCTTGGTGGGCTCGGCGATGTTGTTCTCGGCCAGCGTCTTCGAGTTGTAGCCGACCCCGGTCATCCCAGACTGCCACGGGTAGTGGTAGTCGTTGCCCGGATCCCACGGCAGGTTCTTGAGCGCGTCGCGGATGTTCGCGGTGCAGTTGGGCACGTTGTCCTGGTCGATCTTCTCGGCCCAGCCGTTGGTCACGACCTTGGATGCCATCCAGTCGGTGATCACGATCAGGTCCCAGCCGGTCGGCAGGCCCGCGATGAGCGCGGGCTTGATCGTCTCGACGAACGTGTTGTTGTCGGAGATCTTCTCCTGGTAATCGACGTCGACGCCGTACTTGGTCTTGAAATCCTCGAGCGTCGGCGACGATCCCGGTGCGTACTCACCGGCATCGCCGGCGGCGCCCGCGAGATCGATGTAGGCGGGCCAGTTGGCGAACATCAGCGGGCCGGTGGCTGTCTTGGGTGTCGCGGGCGCGGCACTCTCCGCGGGCGTCGAGGCAACCGGCGCAGACGACGCACCGCCCTGGCTCGGCGCCTCGGTGGCCTTCGAGCCGGTGCACGCCGCGATGAACGCGGAGATGCCCGCGAGCGCGGTCCCCTTGAGGACGGTACGGCGCGACACGACGGTCGCGAGCCGCTCGATTGCCATGTGGTGCTCCTCCATCATTCGGCCGCGGTCGGCGCGGCCCCGGACGTTGGGTCGACGACGAACGTGTGATCCGGGGACCAGGTGAGGAACACCTCGTCGCCGTTCGCCCACAATTCGCTCTTGGTGGTGCGCATGACGTTCTGCTCGTACACGGTGACGCGGGCCCCTCCCCGCGTCTCGATCAGGTACTGGGTGCTGACCCCCAGGTACGAGGCATCCTTCACGACGCCCGCGAGGCGGTTGCCCTCGCTGGACGCCTGTTCGTCGGCATGGTGGATGCGGATCTTCTCGGGCCGGACGCCCACATCGACCGTGTCCCTCGACCCCAGCAGCGCGGAAGGCACGCGGACCCGCGTGTCATCGGCAAGGCGGATCAGCCCGTAGCCGTCAGCGCTCCCGTCGACCGCGCCCGGGAGCAGGTTGCTGACCCCGAGGAAGCCGGCCACGAACCGCGTGTTGGGGTGTTCGTACAGCGTCTCCGGATCGCCCAGCTGCTCGTACCGGCCCTTGTTCATCACGGCGATACGGTCCGACATCGTCATCGCCTCCTCCTGGTCGTGGGTCACGTAGATGAACGTGATCCCGACCTCCCGCTGGATGCGCTTGAGCTCGACCTGCATCTGCTTCCGCAGCTTGAGGTCGAGAGCGCCCAGGGGCTCGTCGAGGAGGAGCACGGCGGGCCTGTTGATCAGCGCGCGCGCGAGCGCGACCCGCTGCGCCTGGCCGCCGGAGATCTGGTTGGGCTTGCGGCGCTCGAAGCCCGGGAGCTCGACCAGGCGCAGCATGTCGGTGACTCGCGACGTGATCTCGTCCTTCTTCACCCCGGACCGGCGAAGGCCGAAGGCGACGTTCTCGAAGATCGACAGGTGGGGGAACAGCCCGTAGTTCTGGAACACAGTGTTGACGTGCCGCTTGTAGGGCGGAAGCCAGGTCACGTCCTCGCCCTGGAGCTCGATGCGGCCGGACGTCGGCTGCTCGAACCCGCCGATCATCCGCAGGGTGGTCGTCTTGCCGCAGCCGGATGGCCCGAGGAGGCTGAAGAACTCGCCGTCCACGACCTCGAGGTCGATATGGTCGACCGCGTAGAGGTCGCCGAACATCTTCGATACCTGGACAAGGCGGACGTCGACGTCGTGCACGGGTACGGCGCTGCTCCTGCAGTAGGACAGTCGGGGCGGACCGACCGGGTGGGACAGGCCCGGATTCGAGCGCGAGTGCGCAACGGCGCCCCGTCGGCGTGGTGACGATAGGGCCGCCGCGGCCGGGGTGTCAAGACGACCATATCGCACGCTCCACGCGCGACGGGTGCGAATCTCGTATCGGAAGGCGCAGGCCTGGCAGTCGAATCGCACGAATCGATGCGTCGGGTGCCCGCGTCGGCCGGCGCCGGACTGGTGTCGGGATGCGGCGGTCTCCGCGCTCCGTGCGGGGCACGGGTACGATATCGGCGGCCCGCGCATCGCAATTCACGGGCCGCAGTGCCACAGGAGCGACATCGCCCATGACCGCCATCACCGAGGCAGCCGTCCTCGACGCCCTCCGCACCGTCCAGGAGCCCGAGCTGGGTGGCGACCTGGTGACGCGGAACATGGTCAGGGACCTGGCCATCGACGGCTCGGATGTGGCGTTCACGATCGAGCTGACGACACCCGCCTGCCCGCTCAAGGACCAGATCGAGTCCGAGGTGCGGGCGGCGCTGGCGCCCGTCGGCGTCAGCGGCATCGCGATCGCCTGGGGCGCGACCGTTCGCCGGGCAACGCCCCGTGCGGCGGAGCAGCTCGTCCCCGGCGTCAAGAACGTCATCGCCGTCGCGTCCGGCAAGGGCGGGGTCGGCAAGAGCACGGTCAGCGTCAACCTCGCCGTCGCGCTGGCTCGCGCGGGCGCCAGCGTCGGGCTGCTCGATGCCGACATCACCGGCCCCAACATCCCGATGATGATGGGCGTGGAGGGGCAGCCGACGTCGAGCCCCAACAACAAGATCGTGCCCCTCGAGCGCCATGGCGTGAAGGTGATCTCGATCCAGTTCTTCGTCCCCGAGGGACAGCCGATCGTGTGGCGCGGACCCCTCATCGGCGGCGCCATCCAGCAGTTCCTGCGCGATGTCGACTGGGGCGAGCTGGACTACCTGGTCATCGACCTTCCGCCCGGGACGTCGGATGCCCAGCTGACGCTTGCGCAGGCGGTCCCGATCAGCGGCACCGTCCTCGTCACGACGCCCCAGGACGTCGCGCTCGCGGACGTGGCCAAGGCGTACGCGATGCTCACCCGGTTGAACGTCCCCGTCATCGGCCTGGTCGAGAACATGAGCGCCTTCGTGTGCCCGCACTGCGGCGAGACCACCGAGATCTTCGGACGTGGCGGTGGAGAGCGGTTCGCGCAGGAGCACGGCATCGACTTCCTGGGCAAGATCCCGCTCGACATCACGGTCCGCCAGGGCGGCGATGCCGGGATTCCCGCCGTCGCACAGCGCGAGCCCGGTCCCGCAGGGATCGCGCTGGAGGCCGTCGCGGGCCTGGTCGCGGCCCGGATGAGCGTGCGTGCGGCCAACGCCCAGACGCCGGTCCTCACGGTCACCTGACCGGCCACCAGAGCCGTTTGACGCCGAGCGCCGGCACGCGTCGATGAGCCCGCCGCGGGGATCGGATGATCCCGGTCCGCTGATCGCGGCACTCGGCGGCATGCCCCTGTTCCGCGACCTGGACGCCGCCGACCTGGCCACGCTGGCCGCCACCGTCCGGACACGGCGGTATGCGCGCGGGGAGGTCATCTTCCACCGCGGCGATCCCGGAGATGCGCTGCACATCGTGCTGACCGGCCGGGTCAAGATCTCCAGCCCATCGGATACCGGCGTCGAGGCGATCCTCACGACCCTCCGCCCGGGGGAATGGTTCGGCGCCCTGGCGCTCCTCGACGGGGCCCCGAGAAGCGCGTCCGCGACGGCGGTCGGAGCCACCGAGACGCTGATCCTCCCGCGCGACCGCTTCCGCCAGCTGGTGGACGACGAGCCGTCGATCCGCGATCACGTCCTCACGGCGCTCGCCGAGGAGATGCGACGGCTGACCCGGCACGTCGAGGAGCTGCACTTCCTGGACATCGCGGGACGCATTGCCGCGCGCCTGGTCAGGCTTGCCGAGGAGCAGGGGATCGACCGCGACGACGGGGAGGTCCGGCTCGACGGCCCGATCACGCAGGGCGAGATCGCGGCGATGGTCGGCAGCACGCGTCAGAGCGTCAACAAGCTCCTGGGGCAGCTGGTTGACGATGGCCTGATCCGGATCGAGCGCGACGCCATCGTCATCCAGGACCTGGCCGCGCTCCGGCAAGCCGCCCGGCGCTGACGCCGGGACCGGCGATCGACGAAGCGTCAGGTCATGGGCGTCCTTCGCCCGTCCGGACGGCGTCGCCCCGACGCCCGGATGCCTCGCGCAGCGCAGCCAGCAGCACCGCGGCCGCCGCGATCGCCGCCCGGTCCGCACCCTGGCTGCCACGGAGGAAGGCGATCCGTCGCGCGGATCTCGCTCCGTCGGGGGTGACGATGCCGATCTCCGCGGCCATGTCGTCGCCCGCCGGCGCCGCCCGGACAGCGAAGCCCACGTTCGCGCCGCTCGCCTCCCGGACCGCGGTCGCGTCGGTCACTGCGGTCGCGTCGCCGGCGCCGCTCCCCGGGGGGTCCGCGACCATCACCTCGGCCCGAACGAGGCCGGTCAGCGTTCGCAGCAGGCCGACGAGTGCGCCGCGTGTGCCCGTCTCGCGGATGGCTATCGTCCATCCCCGCTCGGCCAGCGCCTCGCCGATCGCCCCGGCCCAGGTCATGTCGCCGCGCGCCCAGACGTGGTCGGAGAGCTGGGCGAGCACTGCGGCCTCCGCTTCACCGGCGAGATCGGCGGCCGTGCGTCCGTCCGCGGCCCGCGCGGAGATCCGGACGTCGACCGCCTCGTGGCGGGCATAGGTCGCCACGACGGGGTTCGACGTCCGGAGCAGGATCTCGCCCAGGCGCTCGGCGACCTGCGACTCGCCGATGCCGTGAAGGCGGAGCGTCCTCACCTCGCTGTCGACGCCGACGCCTCGGGATGCCAGTCGCGGCAGGACCTCGTCCGCCCACATCGGCCGCATCTCTCGCGGCGGTCCGGGCAGGGTCACGATCACCCGGCCGTCGGGGCGATCGACCCACCAGCCCGGTGCGGTGCCGTTGGGGTTGGGCAGTGCCGTGGCGGACGGGATGACCCAGGCCTGCTTGATGTTGGTGGACGGGAACGGCAGCCGGCGGCGGGCCCACAGCCGCCGGAGCCAGTCGAGCGTCGCCTCGTCGACGACCGGGACCTCGTTGCACACGGCGGCGACGGCCTCGCGCGTCAGGTCGTCCGGTGTCGGGCCAAGGCCGCCAGTCGTGACCACCAGGTCGACGCGCGCCAGCGCGGCTCGCAGGGCATCGACGACCACCGCGTGGTCGTCCGGGAGGTTGGCGATGCGCCCGACCCGCACGCCGTGCGCGACGAGCGACCGCGCGAGCTCGCCGCTGTTGGTATCGGTGGTCTCGCCGACCGTCAGCTCCGTCCCGATCGCGACCAGCTCGGCGGACAGCACCTGGCGGAGGCCGGCGGCACGCGGGGGCACGTCGGGCATGGGATGCAGCGTAGCCGAACCGGCGCCGCATCGACGTTCCACGCCGTCGGGCGCCCGTGCCGCGGTTTCCGCCCGAGCGCCCCGCGCCCCCCCATGCGCCCCGCGCCGCCCATGCGCCGAGCCGCCCATGCGCCGAGCCGCCCCGGGCGCCTCGGGTTCTGTCAGGCACCGCACGTGCCGGTGCAAGTCGAGAGTCTGTCACTGATCTGGAGGTCTGCGATCCCGCGCCACGCTCGGAAGGTGTCGGACGGCGAGTCGCCTGCTCCCAATTCACCGCCGAACACCGGCCCTCGCGGTGCGTGACACCAGATTCCGTCGTTGCCGCCGATAGCACCGCGTGGCGCGGTGCCGGGCAGGAGCTGCAGCACGTCCGCCGTTGCCGCCGATACCACCGCGTGCGGCGGTGCCCGGCACGCACCGCCGGCACGCACCGCCGGCACGCACCGCCCGGCACGCCCCCCCCGGCACGCACCGCCGGCCGGACGCGGCCACGCTTGCCCGCCGGGGCGCCAGTTCGCCGCTGCTATGATTCGGACGTCCCGCCGAACCTGCCCAACCCGTTTCGCGGAGGACGAACCGCTGGAACCCGAACAGCCCATTCCCGACGACGAGCGTCCCACGGCCGACGGTACACGCGCCGGCGATGACGCCGCACCCGAGGATGGGGTGCGCGGCCTCCGCGACCAGGTGCGGGCGACCCGCGATGCGCTCCTCGCCCTCATTCGGGCCCACATCGATCTCGCCAAGGCCGAGGCCGATGAGATCAAGGGCGAGATCGGACGCGCCGCCGCGCTCGGCGGGGTCGCGTTCGGCTGCCTCGTCCTGCTCGCATTCCTGCTGCCGATCGGCGGCCTCCTGTTCCTCGGGGAGTGGATCTTCGGATCGATCGGCTGGGGCCTGCTCCACGGCACGGAGCTGCTGATCGCGGTCGCCGTGCTCGCCGTGATGGTCGCACTGCGGGTCCGTGGACTCCTGGCCGACCTCGTGATCGCGATCGTGATCGGCCTGGTGGTCGCGCTCCTGCTCGGACCCAACCTGCCCAACGAGCTATGGCGCCGGATCGGCGATGCGGCGGCGCTCGGCGACACGTCCTGGCGGCCGCTCGCGACCGGCATCCTGGTGATGGCTGCGGTGGGCGCCATCGTGGGCATCCTGCTCGGGGCGCGATATGGCGGCGGCGCTGCGGCGGTCGGCGGCCTGGTCGGCGGGGCGATCCTGGGCGCGATCCTGGGCGCGTTCTCGGCGATCACGTTCGGCTGGCGCGTCGGCGCGGCGCTCGGTGTCGCGGCCGCGCTTGCGGGCTGGCCGATCCTGATGGGCGTCACGGTGGCCCGGGCCGGGATCGACTCCGACGCGCTCAAGGCACGATTCTGGCCACAGACGACCATCGACACCACGAAGGAGACGATCGAGTGGGCGAAGGCACGGTCGCCGCTCGGGCCGACGTCCTAGCGGCACGCGCCGCCCTGGACGGAGAGCTCGAACGGCTCGAAGCATCGGCCCGCGCGGCCGTGGACATCCCGGCGAAGATCCGGCGCAACCCGATCGGCACGGTCGGCGCCGTCGCGGGTGCCGGGTTCCTTCTGCTGGGGGGTCCCAAGCGCGCGCTGCGGGGTGTGAGGAACGCCATCTTCGGCAAGCCGGATCCGCTGCCCGCGTCGATGCTGCCCAAGGAGATCGACAAGGCCCTGGGCGAGCTCGGCGACGACGGCAAGCGCGTGCGCGGCACGATCGAGCGCGAGTTCGCCTCGTACCTCAAGGAGAAGGCGCCGGAACGCAAGGAGCGGGACCTCAACGCGGTCGCCGCGTCGCTCCTGACCGTTGCCGCCAAGCCCGTCGTCGAGCGCTACGGCCGCCGGCTGCTCGAGCAGGCGCTCGATCCCGATGGCCCCGGCTTCGCCGAGCAGCTGGCCAAGGTGCGAAGGCGCCGCGCCGCCGGCGAGCAGCCCGCGGCGGGGAGCGTGGCGGGAGACAAGCCGAACCCCTGACCTGGAGGCGCGATCCCGATCGCGCGTTCGCGCGCCTATCCGGTCGCGGCCGGGTCCGACGTCCCCAGCACCCGGCCGGACGCATCGAGCGCCTCCACGGCGACGTACGCCGCGGACGCCGACGCGACGACCTCGGTGATGACCGTCTCGAACCCGGTGCGCGCCGTCTCCGCGACGGGGGCCAGCGCATCGGGCGTGGCCCCCGCGAGGAGCCGCCATGCGCGAACGGCGGTTGCCCCGTTCCAGCTCACGTAGGCGTTGATGCGGTGCTGCGTCTCGGTGACCTCGACCGGCGTGTCGAGCACGAGCGTCGGCGGCTCCGACGGCTGGCCGGACCATTCGGCGCGGATGTCGCGATACGACTGCTTGCCGGCGGGCAGGCTGGCATCGAACACGATCGTGCCATCGGAGGCGAACTCGGTCAGCACCGGCTGCGAGCCCCAGCCGACGAGGACGTTGCCGTTGGCCAGGACCTGCATGTTTCCCTGGCTCGTGATCTCGAGGCCCTCATGGCGCTTGTAGTCGCGAACGAATGTCGCCGTCATGGCGTGCTCGTCGATGGCCAGGACGAGGCCACGGCCGAGCTCGGGCGGCTTCCGGTCATCGAACACGGTGATCGTCCCGTCGGCCTGGCGCCGGACATCGTGCTGCCAGCCGAAGTCGGCCCCGTCACCCATCGCAAAGTCGCTCTTGCGGCCCCCGAGGCGCCACACGATCTCGCCGCTGCCGCGGTCGATCTTGTACACGGCGGACGTGTTGCGGGCCGAGACCAGCAGCCGCCCGTCGTGGTCCACGTCGATGGAGTTGCAGTGGACGTAGTCGTAGGCGCCCGTGCTGTCGTCCGGTGGGTCGAGGTAGGTCTCGTCGATCGCGATGTGCTCGACGGAGTGCCACTCGAACACGCGCCGCCCGCTCGCCAGGTCGATCTCCACCACGGCGCAGTCGAGGACCTGGGCGGGCGCGGGTGATGCCGACCCGGTCGGCGGATCGGCGGGGCGGTCGACGAAGTAGAGCGCGGTCCCCTGGGGCGTGACGTGGAACTCGTGCAGGTCCGCGCCGCCGCCCTCGGTCCGGATCCGTGCGATCTCCCGGTAGCGCGCGTCGACGATGACGTACTCCCCGTCGCCGATGCCCACGTTGACCGTTCCCTCCCACCAGCACAGCGCCGGCCTTCCCTGGTACTCGATGACCTGGAGGTTGGTGGCGTGGCGCCCCGAATCGGCGTGCATCCAGACGAGCTCGCCGGTCTCCTCGTAGATCGTCGGTCCGTCGGTGACGTCGCCGTTGTTGGGCGTCATCAGCAGGAGGCCGCGCGCAGTCCCGATGGGCGGCGTGCGGAGGAGGAGTGCCGGCGGTCGAAGGTCGGGTCGCGACATGAACGCAAGGCGCGGCCCGGGTGGCGGTGGCGTCGGCGTCGGGCCGCCCGAGGCGGCGGGCGGGTTCGCGAGCGGGCTCGCAAGGGCGATCTCCTGCGGGGAGAGTCCCGTTGGTGCGGCGCTCGAAATCGGATTGCCGGTCAGAGGCCGCGTGAGCTCGAACCCCGCGGCCGTCGCGACGGCGGTGCCGGCGATCAAACCAGCGGAGGCCAGCAGGGATCGCCGCGAGATCCGGCGCTGGCCGGGTCCCGGCGGTGGCTCGTCGATCGGTCGGTCTGCCACCGATGTCGTCTCCTGTGCCGGCCGTGGGTCTCCGGATCCAAGCAGGTCGGACGAAACCGGGGCATGACGCGCCGCCCGGAAGTGATTGCCGATACGTGACAGTCGCGCGGGGACGGGGTTGGCCGCCCGGGTGCGCACGGCGATCCATTCGCTGGTAGGCGAGGTCGGGGTCGAACCGACACGTTCCTCACGGAACACCGGCTCCTAAGGCCGGCGCGTCTGCCATTCCGCCACTCGCCCGCCGCGAGTCTACCTGTCGCGATGC
This sequence comes from uncultured Chloroflexia bacterium, assembly GCA_963835335.1. Taxonomy (GTDB): domain Bacteria; phylum Chloroflexota; class Limnocylindria; order Limnocylindrales; family CSP1-4; genus CAIXZV01. Next base: position 25,682 of record CAWIFB010000021.1, read on the forward strand.
GGGCGGTCGTCGCTGTCGCGATGCAGGCGGTCGTCGCTGCGCCGCGCGGCCGCCGGGCGATCTGCGGGCTCCCGTTCGAACGCGGCCCGCGCCCGCGACCCACCCTATACTCGCCGGGCGATGAATGTGACCGCCACGCCCGCCCCCAAGAGCTCCGTCCTCCTCGAGATCGAGATCCCGCCCGACCGGCTTGACCGCGCGGTCCGCGATGCCGTGCAGCGCCTGTCGCGCCGGACGCGGGTCGCCGGGTTCCGCCCGGGCAAGGCGCCGCGCCCCATCCTCGAGCGTGTCCTTGGCCCGGGCGCCGTGCTCGAAGAGGCGGTCGACCACCTCGTCCAGGATGCCTACCGCGAGGCGATCATCGAGCAGGGGATCATCCCGCTCACGAACGCCGACGTGGAGGTCGTGACCGCCGAGGAAGGCAAGCCGCTGGTGTTCAAGGCCACCGTCCAGGTGCGCCCGGAGGTCAGGCTCGGCGACTACAAGGAGTTCAACTTCAGTCCCGAGATCGAGGACATCGACGACGCCAGGGTCGACAAGGTCGTCGAGGAGCTGCGCGATCAGAACGCGACGCTGGCGGCGGTCGAGGACCGCGGGGCGCGCGACGGCGACTGGGCCGTGATCGGCTTCGTGGGCACCCGCGACGGAACCCCGTTCGAGGGCGGCACGACCGAGCGGATGCCCCTGATCCTGGGCGAGGACCGCCTGATCCCGGGCTTCGAGGCCAACCTCATCGGGCTCGAGCCCGGACAGAGCACCGAGTTCGACATCACCTTCCCCGAGGATTACCCGGAGGAGTCGCTGGCCGGCAAGCAGGCGCATTTCGCGGCGGATCTCAAGGAGCTCCGCGAGAAGGTGCTGCCGACCGCGGACGACGCCTTTGCCCAGAGCCTGGGCGAGTACGCGGATCTCGCGGCACTGAAGGCGGACGTGGCCCAGCGCCTCGGCCGCAACGCGATCGACCGCGCACGCCACGAGTTCGCCGACCGGATCATCGAGTACGCGGTCGCGAACTCCACGATCGAGCTGCCGGACATCCTGGTCGACCAGGAGGTCGAGGTGATGCACGACGAGCTGCGCACGTCGCTCGCCCGGCAGGGGATCGCCGAGGCCGCATACCTCAAGGCGACCAACCAGACCGAGGCCGGCCTTCACGCGGAGCTCCGGCCCAAGGCCGAGCATCGGACCAGGGTGCTGCTCGCGCTGTCGCGGATCGCCGAGGAGGAGGGGATCGAGGTTCCCGAGACCGAGGTCGAGGGCGAGATCGAACGCGCCCGTGCCCGCTACCAGGACCCGAAGACCGTCCGGTACTTCGAGTCTGACCGGGGTCGCAACTTCATCCGCAGCTCGCTCCGCCGCACGAAGGTCGTCGAGACGCTCGTCGACCAGTGGCTGGCCGCGCACCCGGAGCACCCGCCGTTGCCTCACCTCGAGGATGACGCGCCGTCGGCGCTCGACGATCCGCAGGCTGCCTCGGCGGCCGCGATCGATGCAACCGACCCGGGGTCGCTCCCGGGTGACGCCCACCAGCACCATCACCACGACCACGACCATGGCGATGCCGCGGACGTGGCCGCGGAGGAGGCGCCGACCGGCACCGCGCCGGGCCGCTAGCCGCACCAGCCGTGCACGATCGAACGCAGGGGAGACCCACGATGCTCGTCCCGATGGTCATCGAATCCACCAGCCGTGGTGAGCGCGCCTACGACATCTACTCGCGGCTCCTGCGCGAGCGGATCATCTTCCTGGGCGACGCGATCGACGACCACCTCGCCAATCTCGTGATCGCGCAGCTGCTGTTCCTCGAGTCCGAGGATCCCGAGAAGGACATCAGCCTGTACATCAACTCGCCGGGCGGCGTCGTGACCAGCGGCCTGGCGATCTACGACACGATGCAGTACCTGCGGGCACCGGTCAGCACGATCTGCATCGGGATGGCGGCGTCGATGGCCGCGGTCCTCCTCGCCGCCGGAAACAAGGGCAAGCGCTACGCCCTGCCGCACAGCCGGATCATGATCCACCAGGGTTCAGGCGGCTTCCGCGGAAACGCCCCCGACGCGGTGATCCAGATGAAGGAGTGGGAATACCTGGTCCAGGTGAACCACGAGATCCTCGCCCGCCACACCGGTCAGAAGCTGGAGACGATTATCAAGGACACCGACCGGGACCATTTCATGGGTCCCGAGGAGGCGCATGACTATGGCATCATCGATGCGGTCTACACCGTCACGGGTGATTCGCTGATCGCGCAGGCGCATGATGCGGGGCTCGTGGTCGGTGGAGGCAGCAAGACAAAGGGGTCGGACGCCGCCGAGCCGGATCCGGCCACGGACCACTAGACAGGGGACATCGTGCCGGTGACCACCACGGGCTCCAAGGGGGGGACCAAGGTTCCCTACCGCTGCTCGTTCTGCGGCAAGAGCCAGGAGCAGGTGCGCAAGCTCATCGCGGGGCAGGGCGTCTACATCTGCGACGAGTGCATCAACCTGTGCCAGGAGATCATCGAGGAGGAGATGCTGGAGGCGCCAAAGCAGCGCCCGAGCCAGCAGAAGCTCCCCAACCCGCACCAGATCACCGTCTCGCTCGACCAGTACGTCATCTCCCAGGACAAGGCGAAGAAGGTCCTGGCGGTCGCCGTCTACAACCACTACAAGCGGATCAACGCCGGGTCGTCGGTCGATGATGTCGAGCTCCAGAAGTCTAACGTCCTGCTGGTCGGACCGACCGGCTCGGGCAAGACGCTGCTCGCGCAGACGCTGGCCAGGATCCTCGACGTGCCGTTCTGCATCGCGGACGCGACCTCGCTGACCGAGGCCGGCTACGTGGGCGAGGATGTCGAGAACATCCTGCTCCGGTTGATCCAGGCCGCGGACTTCGATGTCGCGCGGGCCCAGCGCGGGATCATCTACATCGACGAGATCGACAAGATCGCGCGCAAGGCGGACAACCCCTCGATCACGCGCGACGTCTCCGGCGAGGGCGTCCAGCAGGCCCTGCTCAAGATCCTCGAGGGCACCGTCGCCAACGTGCCGCCGCAGGGCGGCCGGAAGCACCCGCACCAGGACTTCATCCAGATCGACACCACGAACATCCTGTTCATCTGCGGCGGGGCGTTCGACGGGCTGGAGAAGATCGTCGAGGAGCGGGTGGGCAAGCGCGCGATCGGGTTCGGCTCCGATGGCGGCATGTCCAGCGCGGAGCGGGCCCGGATCATCGAGAGGCTGATGCCCGAGGATCTCCTGAAGTTCGGCCTGATCCCCGAGTTCATCGGCCGCCTGCCGATCATCGTGACGCTGTCGCCGCTGACGGTGGGGGACCTCAAGCGCGTGCTGGTCGAGCCCAAGAACGCCGTGACCCGCCAGTTCCAGAAGTTCCTCCAGCTGGACAAGGTCGAGCTCGTGTTCACCGACGCGGCGCTCCGCGCGGCCGCCGAGGTTGCGCTCGACCGCAAGACCGGCGCCCGGGCACTGCGCTCCATCGTCGAGGAGGCACTGCTCGAGGTCATGTACGACATCCCCGAGCGCAGCGACATCCGCAAGTGCCTGATCACCGAGGAGACGATCCGCACCGGCCGGGCGCCGCTCCTGCTGACCAAGTCGGATGTCGACCAGGGCGTCGACGAGACCAACTACGAGGAGTGGCTGGCGACCCAGGCCAGCGCCTGACCGAATCCCGGCGCGAGCTCCCGTTTCGCGCGCTCTGTCTCGCGCGCTCTGTTTCGCGCGCGCCCGCGCCCGCGCCCCGCGACGCACCACTCCGTGGCGCCCACGCCGCCTCCGGCACCGCGATGCCTCCGGCCCTCATACCTCGGGCTCCCGCTGCCTCCAACCGTGATCATCTGATGTGCATTGCAGGGCCTGGTACGCCGCGAACCCAGCGCGCCCATCCCGCCCCGCCGCGCGCGACCCGCGTGCGGGCGCGTCTGCACACCAGACGATCACGCCGTTGCGCACGGCGACCCGCGACCCATGACCGACCGGCGCTCCCCGTCGCGACGCCAGGTAAGGGCGGAACAAGTGCCTCCAATGAACATGTCCGGATCATGGGAGGTCGCAGGCGAACCCGACTCGCGGTCGAGGCCGAGCGCCGCAACCTGGAACAGCTGTCCAGGCTTGGCGCGGACGTCCGCACGGCCCGGCGTGCGCGTTCGCTGACGCAGTCCTCCCTCGGCGAGCGAGCCGGCATGGGGCGGATGACCGTCAGCCGGCTGGAGCGCGGGAGAGGGGGCGGCGTCTCGCTCGACGCCTGGCAGCGGATCGCGCTCGCGGTCGGCCGCCCGCTGACCTTCGGCCTCCAGCGCCCGATCGACAGCGAGACGCACGACGCCGGGCATCTCGCGATCCAGGAGCTCGTGCTCAGGCTGGGTCGCGCGGCCGGCTACCGAGGCCTCGTCGAGCTGCCGACGACGCCGCTCGAGCCGTGGCGCTCGATCGACGTGGTCCTCGCCGATGACTCGCGCCGCCGTCTGCTCGTGGTCGAATGCTGGAACACGATCGGCGACGTCGGCGCGGCCGCGCGCGCGTCCACGCGCAAGGCTGTTGAAGCGGGCGCGCTCGCGGCCTCCCGCTGGGGTGAGGGCGACCACCCGGTCGGGCTCGTGTGGGTCATTCGCGCGACCGCTCGAAACCGCGCGATCGTTGCCCGCTACCCGCAGGTCTTCGCGGCGAGGTTCCCGGCGTCGTCCTATCGCTGGGCTCGGGCGCTTGCGAATGGCGAGCCCGCCCCGCTCGAAGCCGGCCTCGTGTGGTCGACCGTCGATGGCGACCGGATCTTTCCCTGGCGGCGATGATCGCCCGGTGAACGGTCCGCAAGCCGGGATTCCGGAGGTCAGCCCGTCTGGAACAGGCGCAGGACGAGAAGCGCCAGGGCGATCCCGCCGACGCCGATCGCCAGCTCGCGCCGGCGCGCGAGCGGTGCCCAGAACCGCGCGACCGGCAGCACGAGCACCGCCACCACCGCGTAGAGCAGGTGGAGCGCGTCCTGCGGGCCGGGTCCGGTCACGAGCAGCACGAGCCCCAGGGCGGCGCCGGCCAGGACCAGCACGACGATGCCCAGGATGGCGCGATCCCGGGCGAACCGGAGCGGGCGCTGCGTCGCGCCGCCCGCGATCACGATCAGGACCAGGAGCCCGGCCGCGATCGCGACGAGGATGGCCACCAGCCGATGGGCGTCGATGAGCACGCTCACCTCGCTCCGGTCGCGGCCCGGCCGCGCGGAGCCGAGCCGGCGGCCCACCCGATGAGCACGCTCACCGAGCCTGCCTCTCAGCGGCGTTGGCCATTCGGCGGGTAGGATTAGCGGCAGTCAGCATGCACACAGGGTAGTCGAGGCGATCGTGTCCCCCGCTTCAACGCCACGCACGCGCGCGCGCACCCGACGCCGGCGGTCGGTGTCCGGTTGGCGAGTGGTGGCGGTCTACCTCGGGATCTCGAGCCTGATGATCCTGGGCATCGCCGTGAGCGGTGTCCTCGCCGCCGCAGCCCCGCCGCCACCCGCGGCGGGTGCCCGGACGTCGGTGACCGAGGCGGGCCGCGGCGAGGAGCTGTTCCTCACCAGCTGCGCCGCATGCCACGGGCCGCAGGGCGCGGGCACCGAGAACGGGCCGGACATCCGGTCCGCCGGTGCGGCCCTCGCGGACTTCGAGCTGCGGACGGGGCGGATGCCACTGGGCGACCAGGGCCCGCCTGCGCGCCGGGGCACGCCGCAGTTCGACGACGCCGACATCGCAGCCCTGGTCGCCTACGTCGCCTCGCTGGGTTCGGGGCCAGAGATCCCCAACGTGGTCGTGTCCGGCGCCGACCTCAACGCCGGCCGGCGCCTGTACGTGGCCAACTGCTCTGCCTGCCACGGTCCGGCGGCCGGCGGCGGCTCCGTGGGTGGCGGGTTCGTGGCCCCGGCCCTGACCAGCGCGGATGCCACGACGGTGGGCGAGGCCGTGGTCAGCGGCCCCGGACCGATGCCCCGGTTCTCGTTCTCACCCGACGACCTGGACAGTCTGGCCGCGTACGTCCAGTTCCTCCATGATCCGCCGCATCCGGGCGGCGCGACGGCACCCGCCGTCGGTCCCGTCACCGAGGGCTTCGTCGCCGCCCTGGCCCTGCTCGGCCTGCTGCTCGTCGCCCGCTGGGTCGCCGTTCGTCGTGAGCGCGGGGTGTCGTCGTGAGCGCGCCGGATCCGGGAACGAGGACCGTGGAGCGGGCGATCGCCCTGGCGTTCGCGGTGTCGGCGATCGCCGGGATCGCGCTGCTGGGCGTCTACCTCGCGGGCGGTCAGACACAGGTCGAGGCGGTCCTGCTCGCGGTGTCGCTGGGGGGAATCGGGATCGGGGTCATCGCCTGGTCGCAATGGCTCCTCCCGGGCAACCTGCACATCGAGGAGCGCCACCCGGTCGAGGCAGCCGCGGATCCGGCCGCGGAGCGCGAGATCATCGAGGAGGAGGCGTCGATCACCCGGCGCACGCTGCTCATCCGGGCCCTCGCGGGCGCGCTCGCGGGCCTGGGCGCGGCGCTCGCGATCCCGGTGCTGTCGCTGGGTCCGGCACCCGGGCGAGCCCTGTTCGAGACCCCCTGGCGCAAGGGGTTGCGACTGGTCGATCTCGAGGGCAAGGCGATCCGTGCCGCGGACCTGCCGCTC
>CAWIFB010000022.1:0-32621 GCA_963835335.1 uncultured Chloroflexia bacterium
TGCAGTCGCCCGGCCCTGCCGCCGTCGCGCAGATCACGTCGGACCCGGCGATTGCGGCGACATAGCTGACCACGCAGGTCCCCACAAGGCCCGTGTGGCACTGGAGATCGGCACCGCTCCCGTCTCCACCGGGGGCGTTGGCGCTGCCGGCCGCGAAGTAGAAGCGCACCTGCGTGTTGCTGCTCGGCCCGGTCATCGGGCTGCCGTCCGGGAGATACACCGATGCGGTCAGCTCGACGGTAGTCCCAACGGCAACCGTATCAACATCGACCTCGACATCGAGGATCGGATCCGCCGGCTGCGCCGCGACGACAGGTGGCACGAACGGCATCAGGACAAGAGTGACGGCAGCGGCCACAGCCGCCAGCGTCATTCCCCGCTGCGGTGTCGCGATGTTCATGTCAGCACCCCCGGTGTGCTGGCTCGCCCGGCCAGTTGGACGGCGCGACGCTCCGTGAAACGCAGGTCCAGAGTCGACGACGTGGTACCCGGGTACCACCGCACGATGGACCTATGTGCTGTTCTGCAACGGCAGCGCGAGGCGCCGGAGCAACATGGGGTCCTGCCCGGCACCGTGACATCCGTCCTGGTCGCGCGTGGGCTCCGGGGCCGATCGGTCGCGTCGGGTGAGGTGGCGCGGCGAGCCAGGCGACCGGATCAGGCCCTGACCGGTGCGCGGGAACAACACGGCGGGATCCCCCGTTACGATCGACGACGCCCGAACGCGTGGAGTACCGTCGCTGCTGCGCAGGCCCGCACGTCAGGTGTTCGGGTCGCATCCGGCGGCCGAGGGAGGGCCGGTGATCACGCTCGTCCGCCAGTGGCTCGCGCGGTTCGTGCCCCAGGGCGCGCTGCTCCTGTCCGTGCTGACGTTCGTGAGCTACGCGATGGGACTCGCGCGCGACCGCGTGTTCGCCCGCACGTTCGGGGCGGGACCCGAGCTCGATGCGTACAACGCCGCCTTCGTCCTCCCGGAGCTTGCCCTGGACGTGCTCGTCGCGGGTGGCCTCACCGCGCCGTTCGTTCCGGTGTTCACCTCCCTTCGGCGGACGGATCTCGCGCAGGCAGCACGATTCGCCCAGACGGTTCTCACGCTGGCCGTGCTCGTGATGGGCGTCGGCTGCCTCGTCCTGCTCGTTGCAGCGCCCTGGACGGTGAGCGTCGTTGCCCCGGGCTTCGACGCCGAGGGACGCGAGCGGTATCTCGAGCTGTTCCGGCTGATGCTGCTGACGCCGATCCTGTTCGCCGCCTCGATCACCCTGGGCGAGGTCCTGATCGCCGAGCGCCGGTTCATGTTCTATGCGCTCGCTCCGATCCTGTACAACGCCGGGATCGCGGGTGGGACGATCCTGCTCCACGGCTCGATGGGGATCCGCGCCGCCGCGGTGGGCGCCGTCGCCGGAGCGCTGCTGCATCTCGCGATCAGGGTGGTCGGGATCGCGCGCACGCCGATCCGCCTGCGGCCTCGGCTCGACGTCCGGATGCCGGCCGTCCGCGAGTTCGTGCGCCTGATGCTGCCCAAGATGGCGAGCCACCCGCTGGAGCCGCTGACCTTCCTGTTCTTCACCTCGGTCGCCACGACCCTCGCGGCGGGAAGCGTGACCGCCGTCAGCTTCGCCCGGAACTTCCAGAGCGTCCCGGTGTCGCTGGTCGGTGTGGCGTTCTCGCTCGCCGCGTTTCCGGCTCTGTCGGCGGCCTGGGCGGCGGGCGACCGCCCCGCGTTCCTCGGGCTCGTGCGCACGAACCTGGCAACGATCGGCGGCCTGACCGTGCTCGCGGCCCTGGGGCTGATCGTGGTCGGCCCGCTTGCCATCGACCTGTTCCTGGGCGGTGGGGCGTTCGATGCCGAGGACGTGCGCCTGACCTCCACGGTGCTGGCCGCATTCGCCCTCGCGATCCCGTTCGACGCGCTCAGCCACCTGCTGGCACGGGCCGTGTATGCGACCCACAACACGATCCTGCCGGTCGGCGCGTCGCTGGCCGGGTTCGCCCTCACGGTGGTGTCGACCCTTGCGCTCGTGGGCGGGCTGGGCATCGTGGCGATCCCGCTGGGCTTTGCCGCGGGGACGGCGCTCAAGACCGTGCTGCTCGGCGCGTCCCTCGTCCACCGGCTCCGCCAGCCCGTCGCGGGCGATGGACCCACCCGGCTCGAGGCAGCCTGACCGACTCGCGGCCGCTGATCAGCGATCGAGCGGGATGGTCGGCACGACCGCGATGTACAGCCCGTCCCGATCCGGGTAGTGGCCCTCCGGGCGCTTCCAGGGCAGGTAGTTCCTGTTCATCTCCGCGGCGTCCTGGAAGGTCCCGGGCGGATCGGACGGGCCCCAGATCTTGGAGATCCGCGGATACCAGGGATCGAGGATGTAGGCTCCGGTCACCTTGGCGTCATCGAAGATTGTCGGGTCAGCGTTCGCCCGGTAGCCGGTCATCACCCACGTGTGGGCGCCCTTCCAGGCCAGGAGCATCACCGGGGCGTGCAGCTCCGAGATCGCCTTTGCGGCATCGCGCAGCGCATCGGCGCGCGTGTCATAGGCGCGGACCTGGTACCCGGGAACGCCATAGGCATCGAGGGCGGCGGCGATCGCGGCCGGACCCCAGCCGCCGTTCAGGCTGTCGCGACGGCTCTCCCATTCGCCGATCCTCGATGCAATCTCCTTCTGGACCGCTTTGGTCAGGGCGACCTTGTCGTGAATCGCGAGCACGATCTGGACACCGGAAACCGCACACCATTCGTTGTCGATCTCGGTGATGAAATATGCCTCGGGATCGGCGAGAAGGTTGACGTCAACGTTGATTCGCGGCACCACCGTGGGCGACGGCGTCGGGATCGCGATCGAGGAATCGGGGCTTGCGGTGACGGTCGGTGCCGGCGTCGGGTCCAGGCTCGGCATCGGCGTCACGTGGACGATCGCCTCGATCGGGCGATCCGGCGGCGGGTCGATGATGAGCTCGATCCGGCGCGCCAGCGACGCGAACTTGTCACCCGCGCCGAACGCGTTGCCCCAGACCGCGACCACGCCGATGAGCACGCCGGCCAGGATCGCGGCGGCCAGCACCGGTCGCAGGTGCGCACGCAGGGATCGCGCGATGGTCATGCTGTTTGGTGCTCCGGACAAGCGGCTGCCGGAGAGACGTTCGGACCGGCGCCGGTGCAACGGGGCCGGAACGGCGTCAGGCGGCCCTGGGCTTGCGCCCCCCGCGTCCGCCCGGCAGCTTGGCCGTGGACAGGAAGATGGTCCGGCCCCGGATCGCCATGTTGGTGCCGGCCTTGTGGGCGGCAATCGCCTTCTTCACGGCGGCCCGCATCGTGGGGATCTTCTCCGCGGGATCGAGCTCCAGCGCGATCACGTCGTCATCGGACTTGAGGCGCCCGAGCGCCTTCCGAATCTCGTCCTCCCGCTGCAATGCTGCCAGCTGGCGCGGAGAGAGTGCGCGCTCGCGCGACTTCGGCTTGAGCTCTTCGAACTTGGCGGTGCGAATTCGCATTGTGTGTGGACTCCAGGGGCGCAAACGGCTGGCGGTGGGCGAAACGCATGATGACACGAAGTCGGGCATTTGTGATACCTGAAAATGGCCGGGCGGTGCGGTGTAGGTCCATCTTGTCGCCCACGCGACGAATTGCTGGAGATTCATCATCCGGCTGAGCAACGAGCGGCCGGGCGAGGATCCGACGTCGGGCGGAGCGTGCGAACAACGGTCCCGCACACAAGGGGCTTCCGCTCGATCGGTCTGGGTCGTATCCTCGGAGCGGACGGTGCGTGTCGCACCGACGAGGGAGGTGCTTGCATGACGGATCCCGCGGGAGGGCCGCCCCCTACGCCCCAGGCCCCGGACAACAACTGGCAGACCCCGCCGCCGCCTGCGGCGCCGGGTGGATTTCAGGCGGCACCGGTCGCCGCGGGACCCGCACCGGGCGTGGCCTACGCTGATCTCGTGACGCGCATCATCGCGTACATCATCGACGCAATCCTGCTGTCGATCGCATTCGGCGTCATCGGTGTCGCGATCCTCGGCACGTTCCTGCTGACCGGCGGCTTCGCGGGCGCGATCATCGGATTCGTCGTGCTTGGCCTGCTGTACCTCGCAGGCAGCGCCGTGTACTTCATCTACACCTGGACAAGCATGCGAGCCACGGTCGGCCAGAAGGTCCTCAACCTGGAGACGGTCAATGCCGCCGACGGCGCGACCCTGACCCGCGACCAGGCGATCCGGCGCTGGGCCTACCTGTTCGGCCCGTCGGCGCTCGGCACGGTCGCGAACTTCGCCCTCGTCGGCTCCATCGCGATCCTCGGCACGCTGGTGTCGCTCGCCGCGTTCGTCTACACGATCTACCTGCTGTACACCGCCTCGCAGAGCCCCAAGCGCCAGGGCTACCACGACGTGCAGGCCGGCACGGTCGTGGTCAAGCGCATGGGCTAGCTCGAGCCACAGCCCGCACACCCAGATGGGGCCGGCGTCGCCGGCCCCATTCTGCTGCCCCGCGCGGTCAGGGCTCGAAGTCCAGGCTCCGCACGTGCCGGGGCTTGAACACGGCGAGCGGCCGGCGGTCAAAGGCCGCGACGCGGCGGATGCCGAGCCGCTCGGCTGATGCGATGAGCAACGCGTCCGCAAGCCGCGGGCGGTGCTCCGACGCCTGTGCCAGCAGCTCCACGGCCCGGGTGAGGTCGGCCTGCGTCGGCAACACGAGACGGATCGATCCGTTCACGATCGAATCGACCACCGCGCGGATCGCATCCGCGCCAAGCTCTCGCTGGAGCACCATGTCCAGCTCGGCCAGGCCGAGCGACCCGAGCAGGGCGGGCTCGTCGATCCGCGCGAACCACGCGACCGCGGCGCGGTGGTTCAGGTCCGCGGTGTCCGCGGCCGCCAGCACCGCCGACGGGTCGAGCAGGATCGCCATCAGCGACCGCTCCCGCGCCGGCCCGCGTCACGCCGGGTGATCGACCGCCCATCGAGCGACAGGCGCCCATGCCCGCTGCGCCCGATCCCGACGAACGGGAAGTCGGGCACCGCCTCGTGGGAATCCAGCCACGCCTCGACGGCCGCGGCGATCACCGCGGTCTTCGTGGTGCGCTGTTGCTGGACGTGCCGCTCGAGGCGGTCCAGCAGGTCGGCATCGAGCAGGATCGTGGTTCGTACCGTCTTCATATGACGTCATATCTACCACGGTGGACGAGGCGCTGTCACCTGGGGCACCATCGCGTGAACCCCTCGCGACCCCAGGAGACCGACGTGAGCCGCTTCGAGCCGAACCTCCGCATTCCCGGGCCCACGGCCCTCCCCCCGTCCGTCCGCGAAGCCGGCGGGCGCCAGATGGTCAACCACCGCGGCGAGGAGTTCAAGGCCCTGCTCAAGCGGGTCGAGACGGGCGTCAAGCCGTACTTCGGCACGACCTGCGATGTCGTGATGCTCACCTGCGCCGGGACGGGCGCGCTCGAGGCGACGGTCGTCAACACCCTGTCGCCCGGCGACCCGGTGCTGGCGGTGACGATCGGCTCGTTCGGTGACCGGTTCGCGAACATCGCCGAGGTCTACGGCGCCGCCGTCACCCGGCTGGAGGTCGAGTGGGGCGAGGCGGCCGACGCGGCCGACGTCCGGGCGGCGGCGGCGGCCGTGCGCGGGCTCAAGGCCGTCCTGCTGACCCACAACGAGACCTCGACCGGCGTGACCAACGACATCGCAGCGCTCGCCGCGGCGATCCGCGAGGTGGCGCCCGACGCGCTGATCCTGGTCGATGCGATCTCCGCGCTGGGCGCCGTCCCGTTCGAGATGGACGCGTGGGGCCTGGACCTGGTGGTCACGGGCTCGCAGAAGGCGTGGATGTCGGCGCCCGGGATGGCGATGGCCGCGGTCGGGCCGCGCGCCTGGGCGGCCGCCGAGACCGCGACCATGCCGCGCTTCTACCTCGACCTCACGCGGCATCGCGACACGGCGGTCAACGGCGAGACGCCCTGGACGCCCGCGGTGGCGGTGATGTACCAGATCGACGAAGGGCTGCGGTTGATGCAGGCCGAGGGTGACGGGGTGTTCGCCCGCCACCGGGCGTGCGCGGCGATGACCCGTGCGGGGCTTCGCGCGATCGGCTTCAACCTGCTCGCCGACGATGCCGTCGCGTCGCAGACGGTGACGGCGGCGTGGGTCCCGGACGGGGTGGACTGGAAGACGTTCAACGGTGCGCTCAAGGCGCGCGGGCTGGTGATCGCCGGCGGACAGGGCAAGCTCAAGGGCAGGATCTTCCGGGTCGGGCACCTCGGATCCGTGACCACGGACGAGATCCTGGCGGCGATCGGCGTCATGGAGGCCGTCGCGATCGAGCAGGGCATGGCCGTGCAACCGGGCGAGGCCGTGGCCGCCGCCCAGCGGGCGCTCCTCGGGCAGCGCGTCACGGCGGCGACGGCATGAGGATCCTGGCGGTCGAGGCCCTGGCACCGGAGGGTCTCGAGCTCCTGCGCGGCCATCACGACGTCGACGAGAAGCTGGGGCTGTCGCACGAGGAGATCGCGTCGATCCTCCCCGAGTACGACGCCCTGGTCGTCCGGAGCCAGGTCAAGGTCGACGCCGACCTGATCGCCGCAGGCACCCGCCTGGTCGTGATCGGCCGGGCCGGCGTCGGGGTCGACAACGTGGACCTCGAGGCAGCGACGCGCGCCGGGATCACCGTCGTCAACGCGCCGACCGGCAACACGATCGCCGCCGCGGAGCACACGCTCGCGCTGCTGTACGGCCTCGCCCGACGCACGGCCGCCGCGGATGCATCGATGCGGCGTGGCGAATGGAAGCGGTCGCAGTTCACCGGGGTGGAGCTGCGCGGCAAGACGCTGGGCATCGTCGGGCTGGGCAAGATCGGCCAGGCGATCGCCGTCCGTGCCCGGGCGATGGAGATGACCGTCGTCGGGTCCGACCCGTTCGTGACGGCCGACCAGGCCGCGAACCTCGGCGTGGAGCTGGTCACGTTCGAGGAGCTGATCGCACGGGCCGACGTGATCACCGTCCACGTGCCGATGACCCGCGCGACACGCGGCCTGATCGACGCCGCGGCCATCGCATCGATGAAGCCCGGCGTGTTCCTGCTCAACGTCGCTCGCGGCGGCATCCTCGACGAGGCTGCGGTCGCTGACGCGCTCCGGGCCGGCCGGATCGCGGGAGCCGCGATCGACGTGTTCGAGAAGGAGCCCCCGACCGGCTCCCCGCTGCTCGACGCGCCGAACACGCTGCTGACGCCGCACCTGGGGGCGTCCACCGCCGAGGCGCAGGTCGCCGTGGCCGAGGAGGTCGCGGAGCAGATCCTCGACGTGCTCGACGGGCGTCCGGCGCACTACGCCGTCAATGCCCCGCTGCTGACCCCGGAGACGGCCCAGTCGATCGCGCCGTACCTCCCCCTGGCGGAGACGCTCGGCAGGTTCATCGCGCAGTTCGCGCGGACGGCCCCGCGAACCGTGACGCTCGAGATCGCCGGTGAGCCGGCCGCATACGACGCGTCCTCGCTGGCCGCGGCGGTCCTCCGTGGCCTGCTCGAGACCGCGGTCACCGAGCGGGTGAACCTGGTCAATGCGGCGACGCTGGCGAAGGCGCGCGGGATCACGCTCGTCGAGCGCAAGACACCCGATGCCGGGCCGTTCTCGTCGCTGCTCACCGTGACCGCCGAGACGGCCGGCAGCACGGCGACGGTCGCCGGGACGGTGGCCAACGGCGAGGCCCGCATCGTGCGGCTGGACGAGCACTCGATGGACATGGCGCCGGCGGATTCGATGCTGATCACGCGGCACCGTGACCGACCGGGCACGATGGGCCAGATCGGCTCGCTGCTCGGTGAGGCCGACGTCAACATCAGCGCCATGACCCTGGCCCGGTCCGCGCCCCGCGCCGACGCGTTCATGGTCCTCGCCCTCGACGACGATGTCCCGCCGCCGGTCGCCGACGCGATCCGCGCGAACCCCGCGGTCCTGGACGTGTGGACGATCCGGCTGGGCGGAGAGCGGTGAGCCAGGGGGCACCCGCCGGCCGTCCCCGCTCCCCCGGCGGGCCGCTGATCCCAGACGGTCTCGACGCGACGCTGGTCCTGCTGCGGCACGGGGAGTCCGAATGGATCGCCGAGGGCCGCTTCCAGGGCCAGGCCGAGACGCCGCTCTCGGCAACGGGCCGGCGTCAGGCGGAGCTGGCCGCGGGCCGGCTCGCCCGGCCCCACGCCTCCCCCGCCCTGCCGGTGCCCGCGGGGCTGCCGCTCGAGATCGTCCACTCGCCCCTCGCACGCACCCGGGAGACTGCGCGTGCCGTCGCCGATGCCATCGATGCCGAGCGCGCAACCTCCGCACCGGGCCAGCGCGGGACCACCGCGGCACCGGCCGTCGTCGTCCGGGCGGATGCCGGGATCATGGAGATCGGGCAGGGCGAGTGGGAGGGCGTCACCCACGACGAGATCATGCGCCGCTGGGCGCCGGAGCTGGCGGCCTGGCGCCGACGGCCGGTCGAGGCCTGGGCACCGGGCGGCGAGTCGCTGGCCGTCGTCCAGGCGCGTGTCCGACCGGCGCTTGCCGGCGTCCTCGAGCGCCTCGGCCGGGATCGCCCGCGCGGCACACTCGACCGTCCCCAGGTCGGCGGCTATCGCGGCGTCGCGCCCGTGGAGCAGCCGTGGTCGATCCTGGTGGGCCACGACGGCGTGTTCAAGGTCGTGCTGCTGACGATGTTCGGGATCCCGCTCGACCATTTCTGGACGTTCAGCTTCGACCTGTGCGCGGTCTCGGTCGTCGAGCTCCGCGGCGGGCGCGCGGTCCTGCGGGCGCTCAACCTCGCGGAGCACCTGGCGCCGATGATCGACGAGCAGGCCCGCGAGGCCGCCGAGCGGCGTGCGCGGTCGGGCGCCCTGTAGCAGGGCGTCGCCGCCTCACGAACGCCGGCCGATCCTCCGAAGCCAGCTCAACCCGCGCCGCCGGAACACGAGCCGCAGCAGGGATACGCGAAGCCGTTGGACGGCCTCGCGGACGGCGCGCATCCGGTCCTCACCCAGGTGGAGCCGCGCGTACTGCGTCTCGACCTTCGCGTCGGCGACCGTCTGGAGATCCGCCCGCGCCACGGGGACGAGCTCACCCAGGGCGGACGCGTACTCGTAGATCGTCTGGGTCGGGCGCGGCGCAAAGCCCAGCCGCGAGGCGCCGCGGGCCATGGTCAGCCAGGCGCCGTCCGGGTTGACCTCACCGCGGGGTCCACGAACCCAGGCCGCCAGCGCGATCCCCCCGATGAGCAGCACCAGCAGCGCGGCGGCGAGCAGGGCGAACGTGGCATTGGTCGGACCGCTGGCGGGCGTGGGACCCTGCGACCCGTCCGACGGGTTGATGATCGGTGCGTGCGGCGTCAGCTCCGGTTCACGCGGGTCACCCGACGGCACGGCCAGCGACGGGCTGGGCACGACCGGACCCTCCTGGATCTCGGACGGAAGGCCCACGTTGCCGCCCGTCGGATCGAACGGGATCCAGCCGTAGCCCGGGAAGTACACCTCCACCCAGGCATGGGCGCTGCGGTCGAGGACCGTCTCGGTCGTCCCGCTCCGCGTGCCGGGCAGGAAGCCCTGGACCAGCCGCGTGGGGATCGGGTTGGCGGGGAACGCCGCGCGCAGCAGGATCGCCATCGTGGACGCGTAGTGGAGGCAGTAGCCACGACGGGTGCGCGCGAAGCATTCGACGGAGCTCGAGGACGAGCAGCTGACGTCGCGGACGTCGATCTGGTAGTGGAAGTTGTTGCCGTTCCTGAGGTAGCTCTCGATGGCCACGGCCGCGTCGTACGGGATTGTCCGGATGCGCCTGCTGGAGGATCGTGGACAGCAGGTTGGCGGCATCCGGACCGATCGCACCGTCGGGGACATCCGTGTAGCGCTCGATGATCGACGCCGGGTAGTCCGTCGACGCCACGCGCAGGCGATTGCCGGAGATGAGATCCGTGTCGCCGAGCATGAGCTCACGGGTCGTGACGTCGTAGGCGCTGGCGTTGCCTGCCATCTCGACCCCGTCGAACCAGCCCGCCTCGCCCGCGAACAGGACGGTGGACCCAACCGAGACCGACCACGGGGTCCCGGGGCTCACCACCATCTGGTCCCGGTACATGTCCGGGCGGACCTGGACGGTGACCTCGCGGGTCAGGTCCGGGACCGGGTCCTCGGGCGTCCCGGCCAGGAGCCGATCGCCGGCGGCGACCGGGGCGCGCAGGACGTCGGTCTGCTCCCAGCCGTCGAGCGAGAACTGGTCGTAGGTCGCGGCCCGCCACCGCTCGAGCGGCGACGCGGCCGGCACCGTGGCCACGAAGGCAACGCCGTCGTCGCTGAACCACTGGCTGGAGATGCGCGCGCTCGCGCCGAACCGGACGCCGCCCGGGGACCGCGCGTCGCCGCCCAGCGGGAACAGGCGCGACAGTGTCTCGCCCGCCTCGATCAGCTGGCCGTTCACGCCCGTCCAGGCGCCCGCGAGCGGGCTCGACGCGGCGCGCTGGGTCAGCACCAGCGAGCCGAACATGGCGACGACGATGAACACGGTCCCGCCGCGCAGGTACAGGTTCGCGAGCGTGCCCGGGTCGCCGATCCGGCGGCGGTTCCAGATCGTGCGCTCATCGAACGCGTGCATCGCGATCAGGAGCAGCAGCGCCGCCGCGGTGAACGCCATGAGGTGGGGCAGCTGGTCGCGGCTGGTGATCGACATGTTGGCGATCAGCACGAGGCCGACGACGATCACGGCGTTGAGGGGCCGTCGATGCCCGAACACGGCATACGAGGCGAACTGCATCGTGCCCCACACGATGATGCCCAGCGTCAGGACGTAGTGGATCTCCTCGCTCGTGAACTGGCGGCCACGCCAGGCCAGGTCGAGGTAGGCGTTGACGGTGCCGGCCGCGGTCGCCACGAACGCATCCGGGATCGAGGCGCCGGGGTGGAGGGCCCAGCCGGCGGCGACGGGGATGACCAGGGCGGCGAGGACGGCGCCCACCAGGTGCGTCGTCCAGCGGCCCAGCCCGAGCTTGGGACCGGCGAAGCCGACGCCGACACCGATCAGCGCGAGCCCCGGCAGGCTGTTGGTCAGCGCCCCCTTGCCGTTCACCCAGCCGGGATCGTCGATCGCGAGACCGAGGATGATCGCGATGAACGCCACCAGCGCGAGCGGCAGCCAGCCCTCCTCCGGCCGGCGAAGCTTCAGGCCGCTCACCGGATGAGCACCGCGCCGAGGTCCCGTGCGGGCCCGATGGAGACCGTCGGCAGCTCGAACTCGGCGAGCGCATGCCGCAGCGCGCGGGCTCGCTGGCGTCGCGTCTCGACATCGTCGGGTTCCGCCGGATCGGCGGAGAACGCCATCGGGTCGAGCAGCACGACCACCGACCCGATGCCCCGCCCGCGAAGCGTCGCGAGCGGCCGGATGAACGAGGAGTCCAGCGAAGCCGTGATGATGATCGCCGTCATGCCCCGGCGAAGTCGGGTCAGGCCGGTCACCAGCGCCTCGACGAACGGCGTCTGTCCGTCCGCCTCGACCGACGCCAGGAGCTGCAGGATCTTGAGCCGCTGGCGGGACCCCCGATCGGCGGGCAGCACCGTGATCCGGTGGGCGTTGAGCGTCAGGCCCACCGCGCGGTTCTCGCCGATCGCCTTGTCCGCGATGGACGCCGCGGCGCGGACGGCGACCTCGGTCGTGCTGTCCTCACCCTCGCCCGCCTCGAACGCGGAATCGAGGTCGAGGAAGATCCAGGCATCGGCCGTCTGCTCGAGCTCGAACTCCTTGACCTGGATCTCGCCCAGGCGAGCGGTCGAGCGCCAGTGGATCCGGTTCATGGAGTCGCCCGGCGCATACGGTCGCACCGTGGTCGCGAGCGGCGTCGTCTGCAGCGTGCGCTCGGGTGACGCGTGCGCGCCCTCGAGGTTGGCGGGTGGCAGCCGCCACAGCGGAAGCGGGTCGATCCGCGGGTAGACGATCATGGTCACGCCCTGGCCGACGCTCGCCGACGCCTCGAAGAACCCGAACGGATCGCCGGTGCGGATCTGGAGCGGCTCGATCCGGAAGTGGCCGCGGCGCATGAGCTGGAGCCGGACCATCCACGACTTCTCCTCGCGACCGGCCAGGCCCAGGGCGCGTCCCTGGAGCCCGTCCGGGCAGCGTGGTGGGGTTGTGGACCTCGAGCCACGGCTTTGGCAGCCGCCCCGTGTTGCGCAGCGTGTAGGTGACGCGCAGTCGGTCGCCGACGTGTCCGCTGAGCTGGTTGACCGCGTATCCCGCTTCGAGGTCGGACAGGCCCAGTCGCGTGAGGATGTAGCTGCCGCCGCCGACCAGCAGGGCGACATAGACGAGGAAGAACAGGAACGGCCAGCCCGTCGAGAACGCCGCCACGGCGAGGACGACGGCGAGGGCGATGAGCTGGAGACGACGGAGCAAGGCGGTCGGTCCTCCGATCGGCCGGGATGCGCCCGAGATCGCGGTCAGCCGGCCGCGGGGCTCGGACGAACCTCGCGTGGACCGCCGGACCGGCGGGGCGACTCGATCGGCGTCGCCTCGAGCAGCTCGCGGACCACGTTCGCAGCGCTGATGTCGTGGATCGACGACGCCGTCTTGATGATGACCCGGTGCGCGAGCGCGGGCTCGGCCAGGGCCTTGACATCGTCGGGGATGACGTAATCACGGCCGAGCAGCCCGGCCAGCGCCTGCGACGCGCGGTACAGCGCGATCGACCCCCGCGGGCTGGCGCCGAGATACACGTCCGGGTGGGTCCGGGTGGACGCCACCAGGCGCACGATGTAGTCGCTGACCGCCGGGTCCACGTAGACCTCGCGGACCCCGTCCTGCAGCGCGCGCAGCTCCTCGACCGAGCACACCTCGGACAGGGCCTCGAGCGGGTGGGTCCGCTTCTGCTCGTCGAGGATCACGATCTCATCCAGCAGCTGTGGGTAGCCGAGCCGGATCCGGAGCATGAACCGGTCGAGCTGGGCTTCGGGAAGGGCGAACGTGCCCTCGTACTCGATCGGGTTCTGGGTGGCGATCACGAGGAACGGATCCGGCATCAGGTGGGTGACGCCGTCGATCGTCGCCTGGCGCTCCTCCATGCACTCGAGCAGGGAGCTCTGCGTCTTGGGCGTGGCGCGGTTGATCTCGTCGGCCAGGACGACCTGGCTCATGATCGGGCCCGGGCGGAACTCGAACTCCTGCGTCTTCTGGTTGTAGATCGACAGGCCCGTCACGTCGGACGGGAGCAGGTCCGGCGTGAACTGGATCCGCCGGAACGAGCAGCCCAGGCTGCGCGCGATGGCCTTGGCGAGGACGGTCTTGCCGGTGCCCGGGACGTCCTCGATCAAAAGGTGCCCGCGGCACATCAGCGCGACCAGCGCCAGCCGAACCTCGTGATGCTTGCCGACGATGACCCGCTCGACGTTCGCGAGCACCCTGTCGCCGACCTGCTGGATGTCGCTCATCGGTCTCCCGTCATGGTTGCCTGCCCTCGCAGCGTCTGACGTCGGCCAGGCCCTGCAGGTTCCCGGCGCGACCCTCCGTGACGTCGCGCAACGGGATCCGAGCGGTGGGCGACGTCGTGCCTTCTGCGCAGTGTACGACCCGACCCTGAATCCGGTTCTCCGGCCACCGGTCGCGCCTCAGCCGCGGACCAGGGTGAGTCCGCCGACCCACAGCACCATCAGGCACCCGATGATGCCGATCACCCCGAGAAACGGCTCGCCCCCCAGGAATGACGCGACCGCGACCACCCCGAACATGGCGGCGAGCACGAGGGCGACGGCAGCGAGGCCGATCCGCTCCAGGAGGGGGCGCGGCCGCCGGTCCGGCTCCCCGGACGCGGGCGTGCGAGCACCGGGTCCAGGGGCTGCCGTGCGGGGAGTCTCCGCCGCGGGCGGGTCGGCGCGGGACGATCCGGGGTCGGTCACCCCGTGAGCCTACCGCCTCGGGATGCGGTTGAGCTCACGGCTTCCCGTACAGCTCGAAATAGCGCGTCAGCAGCGACCCCGCCAGCGGCGCCGCGCGCTCCCCGCCCCTGCCCCCCTGCTCGACCAGCACCGCGATCGCGACCTGCGGGTTCTCGACCGGTGCGAAGCCGATGAACCAGGAGTGCGGCTCGCCGGTCCCCCCGAGCTCGGCCGTGCCCGACTTGCCGGCGGTTGGCACGCCGGAGACCCTGGCCCCGGACGTGAACAGCCGGCCGAGGCTGCCCTCGACGGCCTGCTGCATCGCGGTCTGGATCGATCGGGCGTCCGCGGCCGACAGGACCCGCCGCCAGGTCTCGGGCCCGACGGTCCCCGCGCCCGGCCCGCTGCCCGTGATCTCGGTCACGAGATGCGGCTTCATCAGCACGCCGTCGTTGGCGACGGTCGCCGCGACCAGCGCCATCTGGAGCGGCGTGACGTACGTCTCGCCCTGGCCGAATGCGGCGGACGCAAGCTCCACGTCATCGGCGAAGCCGCCCGGGGCCGGGCCGCCGCCACCGGTGACCCGGCTGATCGCGGTGGGCAGGTCGAACGGGAGTGGCGCGCCGAACCCGAGCGAGCCCGCTTCGCTCACCAGGCGATCGCCGCCCGTGGCCAGCCCCGCCAGCGCGTACCAGATGTTGCAGCTGACCTCGGTCGCGTCCACGAAGTCCAGCGCCTTGCCGTCGGTCTGCGGGTGGTGCCCGTCGCGGACCAGGAACCCGCTGACCCGCAGCCCGGCCTTCTCCGCACCGGGCTGCTCGGGGAAGGTCGTGTCGGGCGTGACCGCGCCGCTGTCGAGGGCGGCGATCGCGGTCACGATCTTGAACACCGACCCGGGGACGTACCGCCCCAGGGTCGCCCGCGGGAGCAGCGGGTGAGACGGATCGGCGCTGAGCTCGGCGAACGTCGCCGCGGCCGTCGCGGGGTCGGCGATCGCCCCCGCGTCGTAGGTCGGCGTCGAGGCCAGCGCGAGCACCTCGCCGGTCGCCGGATCGAGCATCACCACCGCGCCCCGGTCCTTGCCCAGCGCCTTGATCGCCTCGCGCTGCAGCCGCAGGTCCAGTGACAGCTTGAGCCCGAGCGGGTCGTGGGGCGTGGACGCGAACTTGTCGAGCAGACCGCCCAGCGGGTCCGAGCCGCTCAGGCCGAGCAGCTGCGCGTTGTACGTCCGCTCCAGGCCCGTCGTGCCGAACTGGCGCGATGCGTACCCGACAACCTGGCTGATCGTGTCGTCGCGGTAGGTTCGCTGCGCCTCCCCGTTGACGTCGCGGCTGCTGCGCGCCAGCCACCGCCCATCCCGGTCGACGATCGGACCCCGCAGCGTCCGGCGCGCGGCGGCGATCACGGCCGGGTTGTCGGGCGCCGTGGACAGGCCCTGCGAGTCGACGACCTGCCACCAGCCGGCGCCCGCGGCGAGCAGCGCGAAGGCCAGCGCGATCGCGATGCCGGCCCGGACGACGCTGGGGCCGATGGGGCGGGCGGGGTCCGTCGGGCGCGGGCGTCCGTTCGAGGCGCTCACGCCCGGGCCCTCGCGCGAGGCCGAAACCGTGCGAACCGTCCGAACCGCGGTCGCGGTGGTGGTGGCGGCTCCGCGCCCCGGTCCGACAGCGCGAGCAGCAGGCCGATGACGATCGCGTTCGCCAGCAGCGACGATCCGCCGTAGGAGATCAGCGGCAGCGTGATCCCCGTCAGCGGGATCAGCTTGAGGTTGCCCGCGGCGATGATGAACGCCTGCGTCCCGATGACCAGCGACAGCCCGGCGGCGAGGATCGCCCGGAAGTCGTCATGGGCCGCGGCGGCGATCCTGAGGCCGCGCTCGACGACCACCAGGTACAGGCCGAGGATCGCGAGCAGCCCGATCAGCCCGAGCTCCTCGCCAAGGGCGGCGAGCGGGTAGTCCGTGTGGACCGCGGGGACCGGCAGGTGGCCGCCGATGGTGGGCAGGCCCGCCCCCAGGCCGACCCCGAGCAGGCCGCCCCGGCCGAAGGCGTACAGGGCCTGGACCGTCTGGAACCCGGCTCCCTGCGGATCGCGCCACGGATCCAGCCAGTTGTCGACGCGCTGCTGGACGTGCCCGAACAGGTTGTACAGAACCCACGACCCGGCCAGGAACAGGATCACGCCGCCGATCACGTAGGCCGGGCGCCCGGTGGCGACGTAGAGCAGGGCGAGGAACACCGCGAAGAACAGCAGCGCCGCGCCCAGGTCGCGCTGGACGACGACGATGCCCAGGGCGATCGCCCACATGGCGACCATCGGCGCGAGGTACGGGATCGGTGGCAGCCTCAGCGGCCCGAGCCGGGTGCTCTCCTCGGCCAGCAGCGAGCGGTTCTCCGACAGGTACCCGGCGAGGAACACCACGAGGATGACCTTGAGCAGCTCCGACGGCTGGCCCGAGACGGGCCCGATCGAGAGGGTCAGCCGTGCGCCGTTCACGTCGCTGCCGAACACGAACGTGAGCAGGAGCAGCACGATCCCGATCGCGGCCCAGGTGTACTTGTACAGGCGCAGCCAGGCATCCGAGCGGACCGCGAGCGCCAGCCCCGCGATCACCGCGATGGCGATCAGCAGCCACGCCAGCTGCAGCTGTCCCAGGCCCAGCTCCGCGTCACCGAACCGCTGGACGACCAGGCCCTGCGGCAGGCGCTGCATCAGCAGCAGCCCGATCCCGCCCAGCAGGCCGACCGTCGGCAGCAGCACCTGGTCCGTCCGCCTGCCGGCGAGCACGAACGCGACGTGGACGAGGAGCAGCGCGCCCAGGTACACGGCGAGGCCGCGCGGGTCGGGTGGCGTGAAGTCGGGCGCGGCGGGCGATGCACCGGCGACCTGGGCGGCCACTGCCCGTTGGGTCGCCCCCAGCGAGGCGGCCCCGGCGAGGAGCGCGGCCGCGACGACCGCGAGCAGCGCGAGCTCGGTCGGTCGCACCCGCGGCCGGACGCGGATCCCCGCGCCGATCGAGCGCGCCTGGGCCGCGACGCTCACTCGCGACTCCGGTCGAGCCGCAGCCGCACCCCGCCCATCTGGACCTCGTCACCGAAGCCCAGCGGCGCCACGTCCTGCACCTGCGCGCCGTTGACGAACGTGCCGTTGGTGCTGCCGAGATCCTCCAGGTACCAGCTGCGGCCGCGGAAGGTGAGCACGGCATGCTCCGTCGAGACGAACGGGTCGTCCACCACGATGGTGTTGTTGACATCGCGGCCCAGCGACGTGATGGCGTCCAGCGGGAACGATGACCCGGCGGGTGGCTCGTTGCCGGGCGACGCCAGCACGAACAGCCGGCCCAGCTCGGCCCGGCCCCGCGAGGCCGCCCGCAGGTCGCGCAACAGCACGCGCACGACCAAGAACAGGAACAGGTACAGCAGCGCCAGGAACAGGATCCGGACCATCCACAACGTCAGCGCAAAGCCGTCCACGATCAGTCCGGCAGCGTCTCGACGACGAGCACGGTGTCGCCGATCTCGAGGCGGTCCCCCTGGCCCAGCACGATCTCGTCGACGTGAACGCCGTTCACCCGGCTGCCGTTCGTGCTGCCGAGATCCGTGTACACGAGGGCCCCGCGGCGCGCCTGGAGGCGGCCGTGGTGCCTGGACACGCGCCCGTCATCGAGCACCAGCCCGTTGTCGGGGGCGCGCCCGATCGCCAGCGGCGTCCCGTCGACCTCGATCGTCTGCTCGCGCCCATCGGTCATCTGGGCACGCAGGACGGCCCGGGTGGCGGGCGGCGCGGGGCGGCGAAACACCTGGGTCTCGGGCCCCGGCCCGCGGATCCCCGGGGGCGGACCGTCGGTCGCCGGGATGTCGCGCGGGGCGGCTGGCGCCGGGCGACCCTGGTGTCGAGCGGCGGCCCCGTCGTCGATCGACGCGGTGTCGGGATCGCCCGCGGCGAGCACATCGACCTCGCCGGCGGCCACCGTCGGATCGGCGACGAGCATCACGACCGGCCGGTCCCCGAGGTGATAGCCGTGGGAACGGGCGAATGCCAGCGCGGCGTCCGCGAGCCGGCCCGCCAGCGCGTCCGCCCCGCCGACCCCGTCGGCGGTGCCCGCGATGTCGGCCGGGTGCATCCGGACCCGGTACCGGCTGGGAACGCTGGTCCGGCGGCCATCGACCACGCGCGCACGCTCCATCGCCCGCTCGACACGACGCTCGAGCTGGACGACCTGGATGCGGGTCCGGAACAGCCGCGCGGTGGACCGTTCGAAGATCCGCTCGAGCAGCCGTTCGAGGGCGGCGAGTGCGGCCATGGCGCGGCCAACCGTACCAGAGCGCGCGCGGCCATCCGCGCCGCGACCAACGAGCCGCACTCCCGGGGTGCCTCGGCGGAGGGCATGCGCTTGAACGAGCGATATACTCTGGCACCTGTCCGGCCGGGGTAGCCGGATCGCGTCCACGTGTGCTCGGGGGTCAGATGACCGAGATCCTCACCGAGTCGTTCTGCGAACGGTGTGGCACCCGCTATACGTTCGAATCCGCCGCACCACGAAAGTCGCGGCTGACACGCGTTCGGGTGCTGTCGAAGGGCGTTCGCAACTTCGTTATGTCCGACGATGCGTCGCTGTCGGAGGCGATGGCCGAGGCCCGGAGCGAGGAGGAGCTCGCGGCGACCACCTCCCAGCTGGACGCCTTCCACCAGACCTTCAACTTCTGCCTGACGTGCCGGCAGTACACCTGCAGCGACTGCTGGAACGGGCCCGAAGGACGCTGCCTCACGTGCGCCCCCATCCCCGGGCAGGAGGAGCCTGTCGCGCTGGTCGACCTGATGCCTATGCCGGCCGCACCTGCGACTGCCAACGGGCACCAGCACTCCCCTGTCGAGGACGACGGGGCGTGGCCCGAGGCGGACCTCCCCGCCGATCGCCTCGCGCGGGTGCTCGACAGCCCGGCCGTGGCAGCCGACGACGCCGGCGACATTGACGCGGTCAATGCCGGAGACGAAGGCCAGGCCGCGCCGGACACCGAGCCCGTGGTCAGCGGCCTCGCGCCGGGACAGAGCCTCGACGACGCGATCGCCGCGTACGAGCAGCTGCTCGCGACGGAGGAGGCCGGGAGCACCACGAGCGGCGAGGCGGTGCCGGCAGCCCGAGATCAGACCAAGCGCATCACCCCGGAGCCGGAGCCGGAGCCGGTCGCCGAGCAGCCGGAGCCCATCGCCGCGGAGCCGTTGCCGGAGCCGATCGCCGCGGCACCGGAGGTCGCGGCCGCCGAGCCTGCGCGCCCCGACCGCGACGAGATTCCCCAGCCGACCTGGCCCGTACCTACGCCGGAAGCGCCCGTCGCGCCGTCAGCGCCCGAGCCGCCGGCTCCGACACAGGCACCGGCAGCATCGCCCTGGCTCACCGTGGCCCCCGACGACGCGACACCGCCCGTCTGGCCGGCGACACCGCAATGGCCGTCGGCGCAACGGCGATCCTCACCGTCGGCGCAGGACACGCCCACCACGCTCGCGGGACGGCCGCTGCTGCAGTCGGACGCGACCGCGCTGTGGGCCGCCTCCGCCCAGGAGGTGCTGGGAGCAGCGCCACTCGGGGTTGCGCCGACCCCCGTCGCGGCGCCGACGCCGACCGCGCAACCGTGCGTCAGCTGCGGGCTCTCGCTCTCGGCGAATGCGCGGTTCTGCCGCCGCTGCGGCTCGCGCCAGGGCTAGCCGTCCCGGTCCTGCCTGGCTGCCGGACCGGCCCGCCGGCCTGGTCAGGAGTGCCATGCGCGGCGGGATCGCCGTGCGGGTCCGTCGCGCCGCCCCCGTCCTGTCCGTCGCCGGCCGGCGTCGGGCTCAGTCGCGCCAGCATGCGGACGCGTGTCCACGCGCCCCCGAGCAGGAGCACGTTGAAGCCGATCGACAGCCAGGCAAGCAGCGCAAAGATCGCGACGAACGTGCCATACAGGGCGGCCGCGCCGACGAGCCGCGGCGCGATGAAGGTGAATGCCTGCGTGAATGCCGCCAGGACGATCCCCACCACGATCGCGGGTCGCAGGAATGCCTGCCGCGGCACGCGGCGCGCCGGGACGAACCGGTAGACCAGCGCGGCCCCCATCACGAAGAGGAGGACCGATCCCAGCGGTGACGCGACCTGCCAGGCGGCACGGACGACCCCGCTGACCTGCTCACCCGCGGGCGCCATGTCAAGGACCCACGAGGTCACCGACCCGAAGACCAGCGCCGTGACCGGCAGCGCGATGAACAGCGCCATGAGGACCAGGCCGCGCACCGATTGCTGGATCTGGTTCCGCCGCGGCGCGTTGTGGAAGATGCGGGCGAACGCGTTGTCCAGCGCGACATAGAAGCGGCTCGACCCCCACAGCAGGCCGAGGACGGCCACGACGCTGGTCGGGACCGCCCCATTCGCCACCTGCTCCAGGGCCTGGCGGGCAAGGCTCTCGAGCGGCGGCACGGCGGTCGCGATGGTCGAGACAAGGTTCGCGCGGACCGCCTCGTCATCGATCAGGATGCCGACCACCGACAGGACCAGCAGCAGCCCCGGCAGGAGGGCGACGATCGCCGCATAGGCGAGGCCGCCGGCGACGAGCCCTCCACCCGCCGCGTCGTATGTCTGGAGGATCGCGCGCAGGGTCCGGACCGCGGGAACGCCCCCCAGCCACCCGGCGGCGCGCGAGGCATACTGCCGGACCCGATCGATCCGGGGTTCGTCGGCCGGCCGGCCCGTCCCCGTCAGGAAGTCAGGTCCTCGAACAGGACCGGCTGGATGTCCTCCGCGTGCACCCGCCGTGGCGCGGCGACCAGTGCCTTGACCTCACCGCGCCGGACGAACCGGCGACCACCGAGCTTGATGCTCGACAGCCGGCCGTTGCGCGCCCAGCTCCCGATGGTCTCCGGACGGAAACGGATGTTGGCGGCTTCCAGGATCGACGCGGCTTCGGCGAGGGTGATCCAGTCGGCGGCGGCGGGCATCGGGCGTCAGTCCCTCGATGGTGCGGAGGAGCCGGGAGCGGCGGACGACCCGGTCGAGGTGGCGGACCGGTCCGACGATCCGGATGATGACGAGTCCCGGTCTCGCGACGCGCGCTTCCCGTCTGCGGTGTCGGAACCGCGCGATTCCCGCGACTCACCTGAGCTGCCTGAGCCGCCGGAGCTGCCAGATCCGCCAGAGCCGCCGGACTCCTGCGACGCGCCGGGACCGCGAGCCTCCCGCGATTCGCCGGAACCGCCGGAGCCGCCGGACTCGCGCGACTCGCGCGACTCGCCGGAGCTGCCGGCATCGCCGCCCGCGGAGCCCGACGAGCCTCCATGACGACGCGATCCGCTTGCCGAGGTGGCCCGATCCTTCTTGGCCCAGCCCGACCCCTTGAAATGGATCGTGGGCGGGGCGAACAGCTTGCGCATCGTGTCCTCGCGACCGCACGACGGACAGAAACGTGGCCCCGGGTCGTTGATCCCGTGGAGGATGTCGGTTCGATGGTCGCAGACGGTGCAGGCGTATTCGTAGACGGGCATGGCCTGGGTCCTGGTGGTGGTCAGCCGCGGAGCAGCCGCATCCCGCATTTCGGGCAGTAGAACGCCCGCTCGTGCGCGGAGGCGAAGCCGCAGTGCGCGCAGACGAGGCCGCCGCGGCCCGCCGCCGGGACCGGCCGGTCGACGGAAGTGAGACCGAGCGCGTGCTGGTTGGCGAGGATGTTGGTGAGGATGCCGCCCAGGATGCGCTGCGCGTTCCGGTCCGTGTCGCCCCGGACGCCGCGCCCACCCCAGCCGACGACGCCACGAACGATCATGTCGCCCGTTGCCTCGTCCCAGTGCGACGCGACGCCACCGACGATGGCGCTGTACTCGGGATATCCGGAGGTGCTGACCTCGCCGTCCAGCAGGCCGCAGGCGAGCGTGTCGAACGCAAGATCAACGGCGTCGATCGACTCCAGCACGTACAGCGTGTGGCGCGTCACGGGGCTGAGCTGGTGGTGGGCATTCAGCCACTGCATCGCCTCGGACGGCCGCACGATCTGCGGCACCGCCTGCGCGAACTCGAGGGGCAGCGGCTCCACGACCTCGATCTCGCCGCTCACGATCCCCGACAGCATGTCCGGCAGCTCGTGCATGGCCTGGGGGCCGGCGGTCATCCGGACGCCTTCGGTGCTCTTGCCCGCGAAGTACAGCTTGAGCTGGTACTCCTGCGCGACGACCTCTTCGGGCAGCGCGACGGAGCGTGTCGGCTTGGGCGCGGCGGGCGCCGGCTTGTCGCCGTCACCACCGCGGCGCTTGAGGAAATCGAGGGGCACCGGGCATCTCCCAGGAGCTGCAGGAACGGGGGTCATGGTAGCAGGGCCGTCGCGGGATCAGCCCCGATCACCGGCGAGCCGCGACGATGTGGCGGTCACGCCGGGGGCGCGGCCCGGGTGTCGGTCGCGCCCGGCGCCTCCGTGCGCCGGCGCGGGGTTCGCGCGGTGGCATCGCTCGAGACCAGCCAGCGGACGCCGTGCGCGGGGATCTCGATGGGTTCGCCCTGCACGTGCGCCGACATGTCGAGGAGATCCACGAGCAGCCCGGTCGGGGAGGCCGGCAGGAGCATCGCGGGAATCGTGCGGGTCGCGTCGGCAAAGTTGCTCACCGACACGAGCGCGCCGATCGGGTGATCGCGCCGGAAGGCGAACAGCGCCGGATCCCCGGTATCGAGCACATCGAGCGGGACCGCCGCGTGGAGCTGGGGCGCCTGGCGGCGGGCTGCGATCAGCTGCCGCAGGTCGGCGTGGATCCGGGCCTCGATGGTGCCCCGACGACGGCGGCGTCCCGCGGCCTCCCAGTCCATCCTCGGGCGGTGCAGCCACCGGTTGTCGGCCCGGTGCTCGGGGTCACTGGCGTAGGTCCAGTCGTTGCGCAGACCCAGCTCGTCGCCCATGTACAGCAGCGGCAGCCCGTCCCAGGCCATGATCAGCGCGTGCCCCAGCCGGATCCGCTCGATCGCCGCCGTGACCAGCGCCGGATCGCCGGCATCGAGCGCCGATTCGAGACCGGCCAGGCTCGCGAACGTGCCGCTGATCCGGCTGTCACCGGTCGAGGGCACGAACTGGAACACCTCGCCCCGCGCGAAGCTGCCGGCGAACCGGCCCGCGTAGAACTCGGACAGGAACCCGCGGTGCGACGGTCCATCCCAGCCGACGGCGGCCGCAGCCTCGTCCACGACCGCCCAGCCGATGTCGTCGTGGCAGCGGATGTAGGTGGCCCACGCCGTGGTCGAGGGCTTGCGCGGCAGCGCCCGGAGCACCTGGGTCGCAAGGCGCGCGTCGCGGGTCGCGAGCGCGGACCAGAACTGGACCATCAGGCTGTTGTGGTACGCCATGTCGGACACGTGGCCGTGGTGGCGACCGACCCCCAGGTAGCGGACGAGATCGTCCGGACCGACGATCGCCTCGGCCTTGAAGATCACCGCCGGGGCGGTGATCCGCGCGCATGCCCGGAGTGCCTGGAGCAGGTCGTGCACCTCGGGCTGGTTCTGGCAGTTCGTCCCGAGGCGCTTCCACATGAACGCGACTGCGTCGAGGCGGAACACCTCCACCCCGCGGGCGGCGAGCGCCAGCAGGACGTCGAGCATCTCGAGGAACACCCGCGGGTTGGACCAGTTGAGGTCCCACTGGAACGAGTTGAAGGTCGTCCAGACCCAGCGCCCGTCGGGCAGCTGGGTGAAGTTGCCGGGCGCGGTCTCGGGGAACGTCCAGGGCAGTGTCCGCTCCCAGCGGTTCGGCTGGCGGCGATCCGGGTAGATGTAGTACATCGCCGATGCTTCGGGGTCACCGGCTGCGGCGGCAAGCGCCCAGGGATGCTCGGCCGCGGTGTGGTTGAGCACCAGGTCGACGCACAGGCTCATCCCGCGGGCACGCAGCTGATCGCACAGGCGCTCGAGGTCGTCCATCGTGCCAAGGGCGGGATCGACCTGCCGGTAGTCCGCGACCGCATACCCGCCATCGGCCTCGCCCGGGCGCGGGCGCAGCAGGGGCATCAGGTGGAGATACCGGACGTCGAGCTCGGCCAGGTAGTCGAGGTGCTCGGCGACGCCCGACAGCGTGTTGGCGAACCGGTCCGCGTAGCAGACGTATCCGATCATCGACGGTTCCTGGAACCAGTCCGGGCGCACGGACCGCTGGAGGTCGAGTGAGACGAGCGGCGCGGGGCGCTCGCGATAGCGGTCTGCGAGCAGCTCGACCAGGTCGACCAGGCCGCTGCGCCCGGCCGGATGCGGACCGTAGACGGTGCCCCAGGCCGACTCGAGGTCGGGCCACCAGCGGGCGAGCCGGATCAGGAACAGCTCCAGGTCACGGGCCGGGACCCCGGCCAGCCGGGCAGCCGCGAGCTCGCTCGCGGCGGGCAGGCCGAGCCGCGGGCCCGACGACCCGGAGGAGGAGATCCGGGACGCCGGGCGCCATCGCCTCGGTGGTGACGGCGAGTCCGTCAACCCTTGACGGAACCCGCGAGGAGACCGCGAACGAAGAAGCGCTGGAGTCCCAGGAACACCGCGACCGGAACGATCATCGAGACGAACGCCCCCGCCGTCAGCAGCTGCCAGTCCTGTCCGCGAGACCCGACGATGTTGAGCAGTGCAGAGGTCATCACGGCGACGTCCTTGTTGGTCCCGAGGAACGTCTGGGCGACCAGCAGGTCGTTCCAGACCCACAGGAACTGGAAGATCGCGAACGACGCCAGCGCAGGGGTCGACAGCGGCAGGATCAGGCGCACGAACGTCTGGAAGTGCGAGGCACCGTCGATGTACGCCGATTCCATGATGTCCTTGGGCAGCTGGCTGATGTAGTTGTAGAGCAGGTACGTGGCAAGCGCGAGGCCGAAGCCGGCGTGGGCCAGCCAGATGGCCAGGAACGTGCCGTTGAGGTCGATCGCAAGGTAGGCGCGGAGGATAGGGATCAGCGAGATCTGCAGCGGGACCACGAGCAGGCCGACGACGGTGACGAACAGGATCCGCCGGCCGGGGAACTGCATCCAGGCAAAGCCGTAGGCGGCGAAGGCCGCGATCAGGATCGGGATGACGACGGCCGGGATCGTCACAGCGATCGTGTTCAGGAACGCAGTCCCGAGGCCGTCACCCCCGAAGATCACCGCGTTGTAGTTGTCCAACGAGAGATTGCCCGGGTTGAACAGGATGTTCCACCATCCGGACCCCAGAATCGCCTCCTTGGTCCGGAACGAGGTGATGAACAGGCCGATCGTCGGGATGGTCCAGATGAGCGCGAGGGCGGCAACGCCCACGTTGAGGAGTACCGCGGAGGATCGTGAACCCTTCATCTCATCCTCCTCAGATCCCGCGGGAGCGGAATTGCCGCAGGTTGTACCAGATCACCGGTGTCACCGCGACCAGCAGGATGATGGCCAGTGCTGACCCCAGCCCGTAGTCGAAGAAGATCGTCTTGAACTGGATCGTCGCGATGACATTTGTGCCGAAGTTCCCTCCCGTCATCGCGGTGACGATGTCGTAGATCTTCAATGTCAGGATTGCGATCGTGGTCATGACGGTCACGACCGTGGGCCAGATCGAGGGGAAGATGATCCTCTGGAAGATCTGCCACTCGGACGCGCCGTCGATCCGCCCCGCCTCGAGCAGCTCGTCCGGCACCCCCTTGAGAGCGGCTGCGAGGATCACCATCGCGAAGCCGGTCTGCCCCCAGACCAGGATCACGATCAGCAGGATCGTGTTGAGTGGCTCGCCGGTCAGCCACGACTGGGGGGCAACGCCGAACACGCCCAGGATGGCATTGAGCAGACCGATCTGCTCCGAACCCTGCGGCTGGTAGGAATAGACGAATCGCCAGATGATGCCTGCGCCGACGAACGAGATCGCCATCGGCAGGAACACCAGGGTCTTGGCGACCCGGTCGATCCGGGAACGCTCAGCGAGCACCGCGATGGCGAGGCCCAACCCGGTCGAGAACCCGGTCCCGAGGACCAGCCACAGCACGTTGTTCCGGATGGCGGTCAGCATGTCGGGGTTGGTGAATGCGTAGACGTAGTTGTCCAGGCCCACCCAGTCCGTGCTCGTCGCATCCTTGAAGCTGTTGATGAACGTGATCACGGCCGGGATCAGCAGGTAGAACGACAGGATCGCGAAGGCCGGCCCGACGAATACGAACGGGAGGATCCTGTTCCTCCACGTCGTCGGCAGCTTCTCGACCAGCCAGTTCGAGATGACGTAGAGCAGGGCAGTGCCGCCGACGCCCCAGACGATGGCGACCGCGACGACGACCAGCTTCGGAGCGTCAGAGTCCTTCAGGAACAGGAAGCCGGCCCACAGGACGATGAACGCCACCACCGGCACGGCCACGGATACAAGGACCTGGCCGAGACCGGCAACGACCCCCTGGACGACACCCTGTCGCTGCCCCTCCGCACGCGTTGCGCCAGCCATGCCTTCTCCCTCGTTGCGACTGGATCAGCCTTGGGACGGTCCCCCGTCGAGAGCTTCTCGGGGTCTGCCGGCGGCGCCGCCAGACCCCGAGCTCGCGAATGACTACTTGGGCCAGGCGGCGTCGATGTTGGCCAAGGCCGTGGGAATGTCCTCGGAGCCGTTGATGACCTTCACGATCTCCGCATACCAGGCGTTCTGGACGGCCAGCGGCATCTGGTCAGATCCGTCGTAGCGCACGAACGGCGCATCGGCGAGGGTCTTGACGAATGTCTTGTCGAGGTTCGATGAGTAGTTGTTGAGGTCCTGGTTCTTGTAGGGGAAGAGGGCACCGCCCGCCTTCGACCACGAGACTCCGGCCTCCGGCGTGGTCAGGTACTTGAGGAATGCCCAGACCTCGGGCCGGTCCGCGAACGCCACGGCCTGGTCACCGCCGACCTCGACCGGCGTCCCGTACTGGGCGTCGATCGCCGGCAGGTTGTACACGCCGACCTGGTTGTCGAGGTCAGCCTGGACATCCTTGGGCATGAAGGCGGTGATGAAGTTGCCCTGGTTCGTCAGCCAGCACTTCGGCGGGTCACTGAACGCGAACGGCGGTGCATCACCGAAGTTCGTCTGGAGAATGGTGGCCGTCCCGCCATAGACGTCGGCCGGGTTGCCCCAGATGTCCATCATGGTCTGCACGGCAGTCTGGACGGTCGGATCGTTGAACGGAATCTCGTGATTGACCCACTTGTCGTAGCCGTCGGGTCCGACCGTCCGGAGCATGATCTGCTCGATCCAGTCGGTGGCCGGCCAGCCGGTCGACGAGCCACTCTCGACACCGATGCACCAGGCCGGGGTGCCGTCCGAGGCCATCTTGGCCTCGAGGGTTGTGAGCTCATCCCAGGTCGTCGGCGTCGTGTAGCCCTTCGCGTCATAGGTGACCTTGGGGTAGAACACGTTGCCCTTGATGTTGACCCGGTGGAACACGCCGTAGACCTTGCCGTCGGTCGCCGTGCCGATGTCCTTCCAGCCCGGGCCGTAGTTGGCGTCGATGTTGGCGACGATGTCGTCAGGCAGCGGGAAGAGCTTGCCCTGGGCCGCGTAGCCCTTCATGGAGCCGGGCTGCGGCAGCAGGGCAACATCCGGCGGGTTTCCGGCCTGGACCTGCACGTTCAGGTTCTGCTCGAATGACTTGTCACCGTTGTAGGTGACGGTGGCGCCGGTCGCATCCTCGAATGGCTTCACCGCATCCGCGAACGCAGCCGCCTCGGTGTCAACGAACGCACCACCGACGACGATGTTCTTGCCGGACAGGTCCATTGCTCCCGAGGACTCTCCCGGCGCCGTCGACGTACCCGGGGCGGTGGACGCCCCTGGGGAATTGGTCGCCGTGCCACCGCCGCACGCAGCGAATACGAACGCGGCCGACCACAGGCCGACCAATAAGCGCTTCTTCATATGCTCCTCCTGCGGCTCGACCTGTAGACGGCCGAGCCAATGCGGGTGCGTGGAACCGGTCCCACGGGCCCCTGTGGCTAGCCTACCAACGCCTGTCAAGGGCCGCCAGGAATCGCTGAGGCGGCATTCTGGCGGCATCCTCCGACCGGCGTGTCGGATGCCGATCCGCCTCACGCGATGCGTATCGTCACGGAGGATGGGCGGCCGGCGGGGCGGTCGAGCGGCGGACGACGAGGCTGATGTCCTGGACCTCTCGCAACGGCTCCGCCGGGCCGCCGTCGAGCAGCCGGAGCAACCGTTCGACCGCCCGGACGCCGGATTCGAACAACGGCTGGTGGATCGTCGTCAAGCTCAGATGGTCGGCCATCTCGAGGTCGTCGTATCCAGTCACGGACAGGTCGCCCGGGACGTTGAGCCCGAGGTGGCCGGCGGCCTCGAGCACGCCTGCTGCCTGGGTGTCGCTGGCGCAGATGATCGCGGTCGGCGGGTCGGCCGAGCTCAGCATTTCGATGGCCATCTCGGAGGCTCGGCGACGGGAGTGCTCGCCGATGCCCACCCGGCTCGGCGGCAGGCCGATTCCAGCGGCGCGCAGTGTCTGGCGCACGCCCGACAGCCGCAGGCGGCTCGACGTGAATGCAAGCGCGACGCGCGGGATGTCGCCCAGGAACGCGATCCGGCGGTGCCCGAGATTGATCACGTGCTGCGCCGCCAGGCGCCCGCCAAGCACGTCGTTGCCCACGACACGCGGCAGCGAGCGGTGATGGGCGTCGACCAGCACCGTCGGCAGCCCGGATCGCTCGATCCGCTCGAGCTCGACCGGATGCGGTGACAGCGAGACGATGATCAGCCCGTCGATGCGTTCCGGGCGTGGCAGGTCGCGGAACACCGCCAGCCGCCGCTCGGCGGTCTCGATGTTGAACACGATCGGGTCATACCCGGACGCCGCGAGGGTCTGCTCGATGCCGCTCAGCCGCTCCACGGCGGACGGGCGAGTCAGGAACGGGATGATCACGGCGATCGTCTGGGTCCGGCGCAGACTGAGCCTCCGGGCCGTCTGGCTCGGGACGTAGTCGAGCGTCTCGATCGCGGCCATGACCTTTTCCCGCGTCGCGGGATCGACATTGGCGCGGTCGTTGAGCACGCGGCTGACGGTGCCGCGACCGACCCCGGCCAGCCGCGCGACGTCGCTGATGGTCACACCCATGCCTAACCGCCTCTTCATGGAACCGGTCCCAGTGTAAGGGATCAGGGGAAGAGACCAGCCAGTGGAGCCCGATTTCCAGCGTCATCCGAGCGTGCGGACGATCGGCGGCGCCACCCGCTGCGGGCGGCGCGGGCGTCGTCGGCTGTCAGCGCGCGAGGCGCTCCC
Organism: uncultured Chloroflexia bacterium; assembly: GCA_963835335.1. Classification (GTDB taxonomy): domain Bacteria; phylum Chloroflexota; class Limnocylindria; order Limnocylindrales; family CSP1-4; genus CAIXZV01. Next base: position 29,095 of record CAWIFB010000022.1, read on the forward strand.
GCAACCGGATGACCTGGTCTGCCAGCTCGGACTCCCGCGCCCGGGCGCCGTCAACGATCGCGGGCGGTGCCTTGGCCATGAAGGCATCGTTGGCCAGCCGTGCCCGGGCCGCCGCGAGCAGACGCTCGGCGTCGAGAAGCTCCTTCGCCAGCCGGGCGTGATCGGCGGCCGCGGCTGCCGGGTCAACCACGGCCAGCCGGATGACGGCCTCCGCGGGGCCGGCCACGACGGCCAGACCGTTGACCCCATGCGTGGCCGCGTGCAAGGCATCGCGTGCGTCGTGGCGCCGCAGGGGTCGCGCCCGCGCCAGCCGTTCGATGGCGGGCTGCAGCGCAGCGAGCGCCACCGCCAGCTCGGGCTCGACGAACACGTCGACGGGCAGCCAGGCCGCCGGCTCCAGGCTGGCGTCCGCCCGCGCGTTGCGCACGGCGCGGACCAGCTCCACCAGCGCGCCCACCTGCTGCTCGGCTGCCTCGTCCCGCTCCCCCGCCACGGGCCAGCGCGCGACGATCAGCAGCGCCGGGTCGACGTCGTCGTGCGGGATCGCGGCCCACAGGGCCTCGGTCAGGAACGGCATCACCGGATGGAGCAGGCGCAGGTAGGTGTCGAGCGCGTACACCAGCGTCCACCAGGTGGCCTCGCGCTCCGCATCGCCGAGGCGCTCGTCCACGAGGCGGACCTTCGCCAGCTCGATCCCCCAGTCGCAGAGCTCGCTCCAGATCGCGTCGTACAGCAGGCGCGTGACCTCGCCGAACGCATAGCCGGCCATCGCGCGGTCGACGGCGTCGACGGTTGCGTTCAGGCGCGACAGCATCCACCGGTCGCCGGGCCCGAGGCGACCGCGATCCGGCAGCCGGCGCGGGGCGTCGGCCGGGATCGAGGCGGGTCGCGCACCGAGCACGAACCGGGTCGCGTTCCACAGCTTGTTGGCGAAGTTCCGGGCGTTCTCGACCTTTGCCCTGCCGAAGCGCTGGTCGTTCCCCGGCGTCGTCCCATGGACGACCGCGAACCGGACGGCATCGGCGCCCAGCTCGTCGATCATGCCCAGCGGATCGACCGTGTTGCCCTTGGTCTTGGACATCTTCTGGCCGTACGGGTCGCGGATGAGGCCCGACAGGTACACCGTGTGGAACGGCGCCTCGCCCGTCAGCTCGATGCCCAGCATCACCATCCGGGCCACCCAGAAGAAGATGATGTCGTAGCCCGTCTCCATGACCGAGCCCGGATAGAAGCGGGCGAGGTCCTCGGTCGCCTCCGGCCAGCCGAGCGTGGAGAACGGCCACAGGCCGGAGCTGAACCAGGTGTCGAAGATGTCCGGGTCCTGGGTGAGCCGGGCCGCCGGCTGCCCGCACACCTCGCACGCATCCGGGCCTGCCGGGTCCGCGCTCACCGTCGCATGGCCGTCCGGGCAGAACCAGGCCGGGATCCGGTGACCCCACCACAGCTGGCGCGAGACGTTCCAGTCGCGGATGTTGGTCAGCCAGTGCTCCCATACCTTCTCGAACCGCTCGGGAAGGATGTCGATCCGGCCGGATCGCGTCGCCGCCAGCGCCGCCTCGGCGAGCGGCGCCGTCCGGATGAACCACTGGGTCTTGAGCCGGGGCTCGACGATGTCGTTGCTGCGCTGGCAGCGGCCGATGACCATCTCGTGCGGCTGCGAGCCCTCGAGGTCGCCCGTCGCCGCGAGATCCTCGACGATCCGTGCGCGAGCCGCGAAGCGGTCCGCCCCGTCGTACGTCGTGCCCGTGTTCGCGATGCGGGCCGCGTCGTCGAGGATGGTCGGCATCGCGAGCCCGTGCCGCACGCCCGTCTCGTGGTCGTCGTGGTCGTGCGCGGGCGTGATCTTGACCGCACCCGTCCCGAACGCGGGGTCGACCACGGGGTCCGCGATCACCGGCACGTCGCGGTCCACGAACGGGATCCGGACGCGCCGGCCCACCAGCGCCGCGTAGCGCGGGTCGTCGGGATGGACGGCGACCGCGGTGTCGCCCAGGATCGTCTCGGGCCTCGTGGTCGCCACGGTCAGCGTCGCGTCGGGGTCGGGCAGCCCGGTCGACTCGTCGATCAGGTGGTATCGGACACGCCACAGCGTGCCGGCCTCGGGCGCGGGGATGGTCTCGAGGTCGCTCACGCTCGTGCGACAGCCCGGACACCAGTTGACGAGCGCCTCGGCGCGGTACGCCAGGCCCTTCCGGTACAGCCGCAGGAACGCCTCGCGAACGGCGCGCGCCGAGGTGTCGTCCATCGTGAACCGGAGGCGGCCCCAGTCGCAGCTGCCGCCGACGCGCCGCTGCTGGGACAGGATGACGGACCGCGTGTCCTCGATGAACGCGTGCATCCGCTCCAGGTATCGCTCGCGCCCGAGGGTCGCGCGGCTCTCGCCCTCCTTCGCCAGGATGCCGTCGAGCACGAACTGCGCGGCGATACTGGCGTGGTCGAGGCCCGGCAGGAACAGCGCCGGCCGTCCCAGCATCCGCGCGTGCCGGATCATGAGGTCCTCGACCGTCGTCCGCTGGGCGTGCCCCAGGTGGAGGCTGCCGGTGACGTTCGGGGGCGGCTGGATGATCACGAACGGCGGCTGCGCCCAATCGGCCGTCGAGCCGGCTCCGTCGGGGGCGAACACGTCCGCCGCCAGCCAGCGCTCGTAGATCGCGTGCTCGAAGTCGGCCGGCACGTAGGCCTTGGCCAGGATCTCCGTCGGCTCTGACTGCGTCATCGCTCGCTCCGCTGCGTGCGGGGCCGTGCCCCGGATACGAAACGACCCGCTCGTCCAGCGGACGAACGGGGTCGTGGTACCACCTGCTGGTTCGACGCCGGGGCCTCGCCGCTCATCGCGGCCGGCCGGGTCCGGTGTCCTCACGGCGCGCTATCGGGCGCCACCCGCACGGCTCGCGAGCGACCTTCGAATCCGTCGTGCCCGCGCGGCTCGCACCGTCCCGCGCTCGCTCCGGGGTCGTTCCGGACCTACTCCTCTCGGTCGTCGCCGTGAGGGCCGGAGTGTAGCACGCGGGTTCCGGCCTCCAACCGCGGCCGGATCGTGCCAACCCCGGCCGGATCGCGACGGCGCCGTAGATCGCCCCCAGGAACCGGCTCGGAACGCGGTGCAGGAGACGCGGCTGCGTGAACCCGGCGGCCGCGACCAGCGACGGCAGGCGGTCGAAGGCGATCGGGTGCGGGACGTACGGGTTGCCGCGCTCGGCGTCGTATTCGACGAGGACCAACGGGCTGCCGGGCGCGAGCGCCGCATGGACGGTCCGCAGCACCGCCCCCTGGTCGGCGACGAAATGAAGGCTGTTGGCGGCCAGCACGCCATCGAACGGACCCGCGGGCAGTCCGGTCTCGAAGTCGGCGACCAGCGTCGTGAGCGCGAGCTCCGGGAAGCGCGACGCGAGCCGGGCGGCGAGCTCCGCCAGCGCCCACCGGTCGCGATCGACGGCGAGGATGCTGCCGTCCGGTCCGAGCAGGTCCGCCAGCGCGAGCGTGAACGCGCCGTCACCGGCGCCGAGCTCGAGCCAGCGAGGGCCTCG
>CAWIFB010000023.1:0-139114 GCA_963835335.1 uncultured Chloroflexia bacterium
TCGGAAAGGAGAGCACAACGCGCAACGAACAGGCGGCGCCCGAGACGAAGGGCGTCGCGGTGGAGGTACTCGCAACGGTTGACCTTGGCCGCGAGATCGAGGGCATGGAAGGGCGCCAACTTCGAATGCGCCTGGTGACCATCGAGCCTGGAGGCGTCTTCGGTCCGATCCACCACCACCAGGGCAGGCCAGGCACCGTTTACGTGCTGCAGGGAACGATCACTGACCATCGAAACGGGGTCGCAACCGAATATGGGCCGGGAGTGGGCTGGCCCGAGGATCGGGACACGACCCATTGGCTCGAGAACAGGGGGGCGATGCCGGCGGTGGAGATCTCGGTCGATATCGTCGGGCAAGCGTGAGCTGAGCCATCGCTGCCTTCTTGATCAAACGGAGCGTGAGTTGAGCGACGTCAAGATCGGTGCACTTTGCTGGAACCAGTACACGGACTGGCCGAGCCTGCTGCGGGCGGGCATTCGGGCCGATGAGCTGCGTTACTCGACTCTTTGGACTTGGGACCACCTGTATCCGATCGTCGGTGATTCGCACGGGCCCAACTACGAGGGCTGGCTCACGATCACCGCCTGGGCGCAGGCGACGAGCCAGGTCCGCATCGGGCTCATGGTCGGCGCCAACACGTTCCGGGCCCCGACCCTGACGGCGAAGATGGCGACGACGCTCGACCACATCTCGAACGGCCGGGCCATCCTGGGCATCGGCGGGGCGTGGTTCGAGGAGGAGCACGAGGACTTCGGGCTCGAGTTTGGGTCCGGCTTTCCCGAGCGGTTGCGGTGGCTGGGCGAGGCGCTGCCGGTGATGCGCGGCATGCTTGACGGCACCGAGCCCACGGCTGGTGGCGAGCACTACCGCTCGCAGGACACGCGCAACCTGCCGCGGCCGGTCCAGGCCCGCCTGCCGATCTGCGTCGGGGGTGGCGGCGAGAAGGTGACCCTCAGGCTGGCCGCGAAGTATGCCGACATGAACAACGTCGGCGGCAGCGTCGAGACCGTCAGGCGCAAGGACGCGATCCTCGTCCAGCACTGCGAGGCCGTGGGCCGCGACCCGGCGGAGATCGAGCGGACGACCGGCGTGGGCACCGTCGTGATCCGGGACAGCCGTTCCGAGGCCGAGCGGATCTTCCACGAGGCGTTCGCCCGGAACCAGGTCGCCAATCACTGGACCGAGCAGCCCGTCGGGACGCCGGAGGACGTGGCCGAGATGCTCGCCCCGTACCTCGACCTCGGCTACCGGCACCTCATCGCGGGCTTCCCGGCCAATTACGACGAGGAGTCGATGACCCGCTTCGCGACCGAGGTGCGGCCGCTGCTCGAGCGCGCCTGACCATCGCCTGGTGCCGGGGCGGGGTCCGCGTCGGTGCCCCCACGGCGCTTCGAGCGGAACCGCTGGACCTTGGCCCGGTTGCCGCACGTGGTCATGTCACACCAGCGCCGTCGGCCCGCTCGGGACGTGTCCTCGAACACCCAGCGGCAGCCGTCGTTGGCACAGACGCGGAACCGTGACGTCTCGCCGCCCGCGATCGCATCCACCAGCGGTTGGACGATGCGAGCCAGTGCCTCACCCGTCGGATCGTCGTCCGCGTGCCGATGGCCCACCGTGATCCCGGTCAGGCCAGCCCGGAGCTCGATCGGCGCGACATGTCGCAGCACGTCGTTGATCACCGCGATCGCATCCTCCGGGGGCGTGTGCCCCTCGACCTGCGCGTCCCAGACGCGGCGCAGCGCCGCTCGTGTCGCATACAGCCGGCTCAGCCAGGCCCGCTCGTCGCGCGCCGCCTGGGCGCGCAGCAGTTCCTCGTGCGCGAGGCCGCGCTCGGTGAAATAGGCCACCGCCGAGTCGACGGTCGGCATGTTCTCTTCGGGGATCCCGGCCGTCAGCTCCTCGCTGTTGATGAAGTCGAGGCATGCCTCGAGGTCGGCGCTGTGCGCGTGTCCCGGCGCGTGCTCATGGCCCGCGGATGGACGGATCTGGGCTGTCGGTGCGTTGGTCATCGGGTTGCTCGTCATCGGTGTGTAACCACCATATTCCTGTTGACAGGTTACACGCAAGCCGGTAGCATGACGTAACCAGTAAATGAGTCAGATCCGGTTACGTTCCGGACCCCATGGAGACCCCTCATGGACACCCTGATCCCCGTCCTCCTGTCCGCGCTCGCACTGCTGGGCGCGCTGGCAGCGATCGCCGGCGTCGAGAGCCGCGACGGGTTCGATTCCAACAACCACTGACGTCCGAGGAGAAGCAGCATGTGGCAGGTGAACGCAATGATCGCACTGGACCTCGCACGCGAGCGCGCGCGGGAGGCGGAGGCGAACGCCGAGCGGTGGCGCCTGAGCAACGTCGCCGACGCGGAGCGCGACGCGCGCCGGGCGCGGACGATGAGCCCCGTCCGTGTCGTGATCGCCCGGCTGCTGCGCGGGCTGAGCACGGGCGCGGACTCCGTCGCTGTCGCGACCTGCCGGGCCGCCTCGCGCGTGGAGGGGCGCCCGGCGTAACCTCCCGTCGAAGGCAACGGCAGGCCAGGAGTCGGTGAATGCGCGATATCGCAGCGGTGTCGTGGGGCGAGTCCCGGATCGACCTGTTCTGGGTCGATGCCCACCACCGGCTGTGGCATCGCGCATCCCGGGACTGGGTCTGGAGCGCCCCGGAATCGTTGGGCGGCGAGCTGGCATCGCCCCCGGCCGTGACCGCCTGGGCCGTCGACCGGATGGAGGTCTTCGCGATCTTCGACGACGGAACGCTCCGAAACCGGTACTGGGACGGCGAGTCCTGGCATGCGTGGGAATCGCTGGGCGGCGAGCTGGCTCCAGGCGTCGCGCCCGCGGCCTCGTCGTGGGGCCCCGACCGGCTCGACGTGTTCGCGCACGGCATGGACGGCGCCACCTGGCATCGATGGTGGGACGGATCTCGCTGGGTCCCCTGGGAGACGCTGCCCGACGGGTAACGGTCGGAGTCCCCGGCGGGTCGTTTCTCGACGCCCGTAAGCGGGCGATAAGCCGGCGGGGGTACTGTCCGCATCGGACAGCCGCCTCGCCGGAAGTGCCCCCGACGAAGCGGTTGTTCCCCCCATTGCCCGCCGCCGGGCCCGCCGGGGAGCGATCCAACCCTTGGAGCCTTCCAGCGCGCCCTGGCGCGTCCTCGAATCCGCCGAGCCCGGCGCCACGACATCCGGCGGCGCGACCCCGGAGCCTGAACCGCGGGCGATCCCATGGCTGGCCGTCGCGATCGTGCTCGCGATCGGATGCGCGGCCCTCGGCGCGTTCATCCTCTCCAGCCAGTCAGGCACGGTCGTCACGGTCGATGGCGCGACGGCACTCGGCGCGGCATCCGATGATGGTGGTCCCTCGGACACCGCTTCGGGGACCCCGACCGCCGACATCGTCGTCGAGGTCGGTGGGGCCGTCGCGCATCCCGGCCTGTACCGCCTCGTCGCCGGATCGCGGATCGGCGATGCCATCGCCGCGGCGGGCGGCTACGGTCCACGGGTCGACACCGCCGCGGCAGATCTCCGGCTGAACCTGGCGGCCATCCTCCGCGACGGCGATGAGGTCCGTGTCCCGAGCCGAGACGAGGTTGCCGCTCCGTCCGGCGCAACCGGCCCGGGCGCTACGAGCGGCGGTGCGGGGGCGGGTGGCGGAACCGCGCTCATCGACCTCAACACGGCGAGCGCCGAGCAGCTCGACACCCTGCCCGGCATCGGGCCCGCGACGGCCGCCAAGATCATCGCGGCGCGGGAGGAGCAGCGGTTCAGCTCGATCGACGAGCTCGGGTCGCGGAAGGTGGTCGGGACCGCGACGCTGGCCAGGATCCGCCCGCTCGTGACCGTCGGTCCATGAGCTCCGCCCGGGCAGGCGCTCCGCGGAGCGCCTGGCTCGCCGGCGGCGCGGCGATCGCCGCGGGTGGCGCCTGGATGGGGGTCCCCGCGCTGGCGGCCATGGTCGCCGGCCCGGCGATCATCGCAACGGCCTTCGTCCCGCGCGGCGCGAAGGCAAGAACGTGGCGACCCCGAGCCGTGGCGCTCGGTCTCGGCCTGCTGGTGCTGGCGATCCGCCTGGTCGCCGGGCCGGCGGGCGTGCCCCCACCTGTCCTCGACGAGAGCCAGACCGGTCCGTGGACCGCGGTCGTCGAATCGATGGGATCGCCGCGCGACGGCCACCAGACAGCGAGGCTGCGGCTGCAGGTCGATGACGGCGAGCTGGTCGTGGCCGCGACCCTGCCCGCCTATCCGGAGATCGCCGCCGGCGACCTCCTCGAGGTCGACGGGCGTCTTCGCCCGCCGCCGCCGGATGATCCATATGGTCAGTACCTGACCCGGACGGGCGCGTCGGGAACGCTCCAGGCGCGGTCCGTCACGATGCCGGATCAGCCGTCGGAGATCACGCTCCAGTCGGCCCGCGATGGTGCGGGAGACGCGCTCCGGGCCGCGCTGCCGGAGCCCGAGGCGGGCCTGGCCGCAGGGATCCTCATCGGCCTGCGCGAGCGCGTCGATCGGCAGCTCGCGGCGGACTTCGCGACGGCCGGCGTCAGCCACGTCGTCGCGATCTCCGGCTGGAACATTGCGATCGTCGCCGGGCTCGTGGGCGCGATGCTCCGGGGTCGCCCGAAACGCCTGGTCGCGGTGGTTGTCGCAGGCACGATTGTGGCGTACGTGATCGCCGCCGGGGCATCGCCGTCGGTGGTGCGGGCGGCGGTCATGGCGTCGGTCGTGCTGGTCGCGCGCGAGAGCGGCCGTGCGGGTCGGGCGCCCGCGGCGCTCGCCTGGGCGGCCGCGATCCTGCTGCTCGCCGACCCGCGGATGATCGGTGACGCGGGCTTTCGCCTGTCGGTGCTGGCGACCGCCGGTTTGCTCGCATGGGCAAACCCGCTGGCGGCGCGGATCCGGAGGATGAGCGGAGGACGCGTTCCGGGCTGGCTCGCCGAGAGCCTCGGCATCTCGCTGGCCGCCCAGGCCGCGACGCTGCCCGATGTCGTGGCGACGTTCGGGCGTCTGTCGATCGTCGCGCCGTTCGTGAACCTCGCGGTCGTGCCCCTGGTGCCGCTCGCCATGGCGGGCGGCGTCCTTGCCCTTGCCGGAGGCGCGCTCGTGGCGCTCGGCCTGCCGCCGGTCGTGGCGACGCTGGCGGGGCTGCCGGGATGGCTGCTCCTCCACGTCATCGTCGCCATGGTCCGGATCGGCGCGGGGATCCCGTTCGCGGCCGTCGAGATCCCCACCGAGCTCGCGGTGCCGTTCGCGGGTCTGGTCGCGGTCGGGATCGCGGCGGTGATCGCGCTGCTGCCGGCGCTGCGCAGGAGGTGGCGGCGAACCCGGCGCACGGCGCCCGCTGCCCTGGGTCGCGCCACCCCGAGGCCATCGCCCGGCGGCTCGCAGCGCAGCCGCGCGGGCAGGAGGCGTCTCGGGACATCGCAGCGGGTCCTGCTGGTCGGGCTGGCCATCCTGATCGCCATCGGCTCGGCGGCCGTTGCCACCGCGGCCGGTCGCGAGACCCGCCTCACCGTGCTCGACATCGGCCAGGGCGACGCCATCCTGGTCGAAAGCCGCGGCGGGGCCCGGATGCTCGTCGACGGCGGCCCGGACCCCGACCGCCTGCTGCTCGAGCTCGACGCGCGGATCCCGCCCTGGGACCGCCGGATCGACGTGATCGTCCTCACGCACCCGCACGAGGATCACGTCGCGGGGCTGGTGCGCGTCCTCGCCCGGTATGCGGTCGGTCGCGTGTACGAGCCGGGAATGCATGGACCGGGTCCCGGCTGGGCAGCGTGGGACAGGGCGCTGCGCCATGGGCCGCCCCGGGGACAGCTCGCCACGGGCGCGCGGATCGAGCTCGGGGAGATCAAGATCAGGGTCCTGTGGCCCGATCCCGGCAGCGTGCCGGTCGAGCCGGCGGCGACGGGGACGGGGATCAATGACGTCTCGATCGTGCTCCTGGGTGAGGCCGAGGGTCGCCGGTTCCTGCTGACCGGCGACATCGAGGAAGGGGTGGATCCGACGCTGGTTGCGCGCGGCCTCCCGCACGTGGACGTGCTCAAGGTGGCCCATCACGGGAGCGCCACCGCGACGACGCAGGCATTCCTCGACGCCGTCAGGCCCGCGGTCGCGGCCATCTCGGTCGGGACGGGCAATCCGTACGGGCACCCGGCGCACGCGACCCTGTCGAGGCTCGCCGCCACCGGTGCCCGCGTCCTGCGCACGGACCTGGACGGCTCGATCGAGGCCGACCTGCGCCCCGACGGCGTCGTGGTCCGCACGACCGGAGGGCGAGCGACGGCCGTGGTCGGAAGTCGGTCGCCCGCCGTCGGAGCCTGGTGGCCCTCGGTCGGCGCGGCGTCGCTCGGATACGATCCCTTCCATGACCGTTCCGGCGCGCCGCCAGGCCGCCCGCCTGCTTCGCTCCCTCGATCCGCCCGGCTGGCTGCTGCGGCATTCGTGCGCCGTGGCCGACGTCGCCGCCTGGCTCGCGGCGCGCGCCCGGTCCAGCGGTCAGGTGGTGGACGGGGACCTGGTCGCCGTCGCAGCGCTGCTGCACGACGTGGACAAGCTGCCCTCGGTGGCGGTGCCCGGCCACCTCCGCCACGGGGACGGTTCGGCGTGGTGGCTCGCCCAGCGCGGATGGCCGGAGCTCGGCCCGGTCGTCCGGGACCACCCGGTCACGCGGCTCGCGGAGCCTTCGCACATCGCCTGGTCGCAGACCGCGAGCCTCGAGGCGCGGATCGTGGCCTACGCCGACAAGCGCGCCGGACAGCGTCTCGAACCGATGGAGGCGCGCTTCGCCTCGTGGCGGCGGCGCTATCCCACGGGCCCGGCGGACCCCTCCGTGGCCGGCGGAGCGACCGGATCCGGCTGGGACAGCCTCGTGGCCGAGCGCGTGCTCGCCCGGGCGCGCGAGCTCGAGCGCGACGTGTGCCAGGCAGCCGGCGTCGAGCCCCGCGATGTGCGCCGGCTCCGGTGGTCGGCGCGTGCGGTCCGCGAGGCAACGGGATGAGCGGCGACGTCCCGATCATCGCGTACTACCGGGGCGACGACGGCTGGTCCCTGGATCGCGCGGCGGCCCTGATCGCGCGCCGGATCGAGCAGGACTCCGGGATGGCGCCAGACCGCTGGCGGGTCGCCGCAGCCGAGACAAGCGCCGCCGCGATCGGCGAACGCGTCGCGACGGCCCCGATGTTCGGCGGCGGCACGGTCGCCGTGGTGCTCGACCCGGGTCCCCTCCTCCGGTCGAAGGCGGAGCGCGAGGCGGTCGACGGGGCGATCCGGAGCGTGGCGCCGGGCAATGCGCTGGTGTTCATCGAGCAGGGCGATGGCGGCGGCCGCAGGTCCGCGGCGCTCCAGGGGCTCGAGACCGCCGTCCGCGCCGCGGGTGGCGAGGTCAAGGTGTTCAAGGCGCCGCGCGAGGGCGAGCTGGCCGCGTGGATCCGGGGACGGGCCGAGGAGCGCGGCATGAAGCTGACGCCTCCGGCTGCGCGGGAGCTGGCGCGGCGTGTCGGAGGGTTCGTGAGGGAAGGGGATGTCGACCGGCAGCGGCAGGGTGCGCTTGCCGTCGGCGAGCTGGACAAGCTTGCGCTCTACCGTCCCGATGGCGAGGTTGGGGAGGAGGATGTGAAGGCGCTCGTGTCCGAGGTCGTCCCCGACTCGACCTGGGCCGCGCTCGACGCCATCGCGGAACGGCGCGAGACCGTCGCAGGCCCGCTCCTCGACCGCCTCCTCGAGACCGTCCCCGAGCCCGTGATCCTGGTCCAGCTCCATCGCAGGCTGCGCGAGCTGATCATCGCCGCCGACCACGTCGCCGCCCGCGGCACACCGGCCGACCTGGTCAAGCTCATCGGCGGGCACCCTTTCCGCGCCCAGAAGCTGGCCGAGCAGGCGCGCCGGTGGACGCTACCGGAGCTCGAGGCGGCGCTCGACGGCGTGCTCGAGCTCGACGCGATGGTCAAGGGGGCGCCCGATTCGGGATCGACCGAGCGCCAGCGCCGGCTGATGTTCGCCCTGTGGGTGCGGGATCGCATCGCGACGGCGCCCGGCGGCGCGTCGAAGCCCGGCGGCGGCCCGAAGCCCGTCGTGGCGCACGGCCGGGGGAGGTAGCCGGCGAGGAGCCCGTGGCTCCCGCCGCGTCGGTTGCCGGGTCGCCTGCCCGCTCAGTCGGCGGCGGACCAGGCCTGTTCCTGGAGCACCACGTCGCTCTCGATGGCGAACACGCAGCGCCCGTCGCCGAGGTCGAGCAGCTCGATCAGCTCCGGGTCGATGTACAGCTGGTGGCAGTCCTCACAGAGCCCGCCCGGGATCCCGAAGCACAGCCGCTCCGTCCGGTCCGACAGCCGAAACGTGGTGTCGAAACGGGTGATGATCAGGCGGCGGGTGCAGCTGGGGCAGCGATCGCGCAGGCCCGACAAGGTCACTCTCCGGGTGGGGTCGGCCCCGACGGCAGACCACCTGTTCCGGATGCTAGGAACGGTGGCCCCGGCGGGACATGACCCAGCGGTACCCCTGCGGGAGGTACCACCACCGGCTGGGCCGCGCGAGGTGCTCCGGCTAACGGCCGCGACCGGCCTCTCGTCGGCTGCGGGGGACCTACTGGACGCGCAGGACGATCCTGGCGCCCGACCAGTGCCGCTCGAGCTGGTAGTAGTCGCGCTCGGGCGGCGTGAACACGTGGACGATCACCGACCCGAAGTCGAGCAGCACCCAATGCGACTCGGCGGCGCCCTCGCGCCCGATCGCCCGGACGCCCTCGTCGCGCAGCCCGCCCACGATCCCGTCCGCGATCGCCGCGATCTGGCGCTCCGTCCCGCCGGAGCAGATGACGAACGCATCCGCCAGCGTCGTCAGCTCGCCCAGGTCGAGGAGGACGATGTCGGCCGCCTTCTTGTCCTCGGCCAGCTCGACGATCCGTCGGGCGAGGTCGAGCGGAGCGCGGTCGGTTCCCGGGGCCGCCGTCTCACGGGCGGGCAGCCCGTCCGGGCGGGGGGCGATCGGGGTGGCGGGATCGGTCACAGGGTCAAGGTCCTCACGACGGGTCGGTGTACAGCTGGTGGTCGGCGATGTAGGCGGCAACCGCCTCGGGCACGAGATAGCGGACAGAGCGGCCCGCGGCGGCACGGCGTCGCACCACGCTACCCGAGATGGGCAACAGGGGCCCCGGCAGGAAGGTGATCCGGCCGGCCCGCGCGGGAAACCGCCGCTCCGCCCAGGCTGCGCCGAGCGCGGTGTGGCCGCCACGCGGCACGACGGCAAGCCGGCACAGGTCCAGGATCCGCTCCGGATCCCGCCATGCCGGGAATCCGGCCAGCGCCTCGGACGACAGGATGAACCACGGATCGCCGATCCCCGCGGCGCGCAGCTCGCTGAGCGTGTCGACCGTGAACGAGGGTCCGCCCCGGTCGATCTCGATCGGGCTCACCTCGAACGCCGGGTTCGTGGCCACGGCCAGCTCGAGCATCGCGAGGCGATGGCCCGCCTCGGTCACCGGCTGGCCCGGCTTGTGCGGCGGGATGGCGGCGGGCACGAACACGACGCGCTCCAACCCCAGCGTCTCGCGGGCCTCCTCGCCGATCGCGAGGTGCCCGTGGTGGATGGGGTCGAACGTGCCGCCCAGGAGCCCGACGCTGCCGGGCGTGATCGGGGCCGGCGGCGCGATCTCCGCCAACATCTCACCCCCGGGCAGGATCGGGCTACCGGGCACGACCCGGGCACCGGTCACGCCTCGTCCTCGCGCGGCTCCCACTCGAGCTCCTGGCCGCCGATCCGCACCGTGTTGCCGGGCCGGATGCCCGCCTTGCGCAGCGCGGCGTCGATGCCCAGCCGGACCAGCTCGCGCTGGAATCGCCCGGCCGACTCATCGACCTCGAAGTTGGTCTGGGCGACCAGCCGTTCGATGCGCTTCCCGCGGATGCGATAGGCGCCGTCCTCGCGCTCCATCGTGAAGCCGTCGCCGGCGGCCTCGATCCGGTGCACGACGACGCCGGCCGGCTCCGGCGGTGCGGCCAGCTGGTCGGCGTCGGGGAGCAGCTCGCCGACGGCCGCACGCAGGGCATCGAGTCCCTCCCCTGTCTCCGCCGAGATCGCCAGCGACGGGATCCCGGCCCGACGCGTCGCCCTCTGGAACTCCGTCCATGCCGCGCGTGCATCGGGCAGGTCGAGCTTGTTGAACACGACCAGGATCGGCCGGGTCAGGAGGGCGGGATCGTGTGCCTCGAGCTCCTCCCGGATCACGTCCATGTCCCGGCCGGGATCGTGCGACGACCCGTCCACGACGTGGAGCAGGATCCGCGTCCGCTCGACGTGGCGCAGGAACGCGTGGCCGAGACCCGCCCCCGACGATGCCCCCTCGATGAGGCCAGGCACATCGGCGATCGTGGGCCTGCGACCGTCGTCGATGCCGAGGTCCATGACGCCGAGGTTGGGTTCGAGCGTGGTGAACGGGTAGTCGGCGATCTTCGGGCGTGCCGCGGTCAGGGCCGCCAGCAGCGTGGACTTGCCGGCGTTGGGCAGGCCGACGAGGCCCACGTCCGCGATCAGCCGCAGCTCGAGGCGGATCGTCCGCTCCTCGCCCGGCTCGCCCTTCTGCGCGTGCTTGGGCGCCTGGTGGGTCGAGGTCGCGAAGTGCACGTTTCCCAGGCCGCCGCGACCCCCGCGCCCGACCATGACCTCCTGGCTCACGGCGACGAGGTCGGCGAGCAGCGCGCCCGACTCGCCGTCGAGCACCGCGGTCCCGGGCGGCACCGGGAGGTAGAGATCCTCGCCGGCCTTGCCGTGGCGCTTGGATCGTTCGCCACGACCACCGGGCGACGCGCTGAAATGGTGCTTGTACCGGAAGTCGCGGAGCGTGGTCTGGCCGACGTCCACGCGCAGGTACACGGAACCACCCCGCCCGCCGTCCCCGCCGTCGGGGCCACCGCGGGGGACGTGGGCCTCACGCCGGAAGGTGGCCGCTCCGTCGCCGCCCGCCCCGGCGCGCACCACGATGCGGACCTCATCGAGGAACATCGCGCTCATTGTCGCATGGGGATGCGGTTTCCCCGCCAGACGGTCCGGCGCGGGGTGCGGGCGACCGCGGGGGTGCGGGCGAGCGCCTAGAAGTAGCGGAGCGGGTTGACGCGCGTTCCGCCGTTCCAGATCGGCCCGATCCAGACCTCAAAGTGGAGGTGCGGTCCCGTCGCATCACCGGTCGCGCCGATCCGCCCGACCTGGCGTCCCCGTGCCACCGACTGTCCCGAGCCGACCGTGATCGCCGACATGTGGTTGTAGGTGGTGTACAGGTTGCTGCCGTGCGAGATCCAGACCTGGTAGCCGCCACCGTTGTTCTTCCACCCGGCGAAGATCACCTTGCCCGCGGCCGCGGCGACGACCGGGCTGCCGTACGAGGCGGCGATGTCGATCGCGTAGTGGCCGTAGTGGTAGTACTGGCTGATGTAGTTGCCGCCGCCGATCACCGGCCACTTGAACGCGCCGCCGGAGTACTTGGCCGTGCTGGACGACGAGGTGCTGCCGCCACTGGACCGGACCACCACCTTCGGCTTTGGCGTCGGCTTGGGCGTCGGGATGGCCGCGCCGCGCGCGCCCGGCAGGACCAGCACCTGCCCCACCACGAGAGTGGGGTCCTCGAGCCCGTTGAGGTCGATGATGTCGGTGGGGTCAGAGTTGTACTTGGCCGCGAGCGAATCCAGCGTGTCGGTTTCGGTGACCGTCACGACAACGCCATTGACCGGCGGGATGCGCAGGGTCTGCCCGACATGGAGCTCATCCTTCGAGCTGAGCTTGTTCGACCACCACAGGGTCATCATCGAGACGTCGAAATGGCGCGCGATCGTGACCAGGGTGTCGCCGGACTTGACGCGATAGGTCTGGATCAGGCTGGCGCCGTCCTCGACGGTCGTCTGCGGGGCGTACCCGGTCAGCAGCGTGCCGTCGTCGAGGAACGCGCCGTCCTGGGTGAGCGAGGTATCCGTTCCCGGAGCGGTATCGGCGCCATCGGGCAGCACAACCGGTTCGAACGTCGGATTGACAAAGCCGATGCCCGCCGCCAGGTCCGAGTCGCTCAGCCCGCCCTGTGATCCGGCACCACCGCCGATGGCCAGCCGGACGTCGCGGCCACCGCCCTGCGTGCCGCCGACGGCACCCTGGGGCGTGTTGGGAAGGATCGCGAACAGCGAGGCAAGGGCGACGATCGCCGCGACGGCGATCGGCAACGCGCGTTCCGCGGTCCGGAACGGCTGGAACCCCGCCGCGAGCGAAGCGCTCAGCGCGCGGAGGTGGACGGGGAGCCCGCCACGCAGCCACCCGCGAACCGCGCGGGCGGTGCGAATGCTGCGGCCGTTGAGACGGGAGGCCGAGGATGCTCGAGGGCGGTCGTCACGCAGCCTGTGTGCAGTTCGCTGCGCGCCGTCCATGGGCTTCTGCAATACGGTCTCCTGGCAGGACGATCATCGCCCGGTGTCCCTTCACCGGGGGGCAGGCAGGCGGATCGTCTGGGTCGCGATGTAGCGTCGGGTCGCCCCCGCGACCGTGCCCGGACATCCGGGGCAGCCTCCAACTCGGCCCGAACCGTACCAGACCGCCCGATGGTCGCGCAAACGTCCCCGCCCAGTGTCCCGGGGGCCGGAGGGGACCCAATTTCCGGGCCGAATTTCCTGAATCTTGGTAATTCGCCGGCGCCGGAGGACAGCCGCGGCGGGGCGGCCCTGCGGCCCTCTAGTCGAGGCTCTTGGTCAGCGTCGCCAGGAACTGCGCGTTGTCCTCGGTCTTCGCGATCCGGTTCAGCAGCAGCTCGATGCCCTCGTTGGTACCCACCGCCGACAGCATCCGGCGCATCGTCCAGACCATCTTGAGGGTGCCTTCCTCGAGCAGCAGCTCCTCCCGGCGCGTGCCGGAGCGCTGGACGTCGATGGCCGGGAAGATCCGCTTCTCGGCGAGCTTGCGGTCGAGGATCAGCTCGCTGTTGCCGGTGCCCTTGAACTCCTCGTAGATCACGTCGTCCATGCGCGATCCGGTATCGACGAGGCAGGTCCCGATGATCGTGAGGCTGCCGCCCTCCTCGATCTTGCGCGCAGCCCCGAAGAACCGCTTGGGCGGGTACAGCGCGATCGGATCGATGCCGCCCGACAGGGTGCGGCCGCTGGGCGGCAGGGCAAGGTTGTATGCGCGCGCGAGACGGGTGATCGAGTCCAGCAGGATGACCACGTCGCGGCCGGTCTCGACCTGTCGCTTGGCGATCTCGAGCGCCATCTCGGCGACGTGGGTGTGGTTCTCGGTCGGCTCGTCGAACGTTGAGCTGATCACCTCGCCGTCGACCGAGCGGCGCATGTCGGTGACCTCCTCGGGCCGCTCGCCGATCAGCGCGACCATGAGCAGGACGTCCGGGTAGTTGGCGGTGATCCCGTTCGCGATCGCCTTGAGCAGCATCGTCTTGCCGGCCTTGGGCGGGCTGACGATGAGCGCGCGCTGACCCTTGCCCAGCGGGTTGACGAGGTTGACCAGCCGCTGGCTGAGGTTCTTGGGATCCGACTCGAGGTTGATCAGCTCGATCGGGTGGATCGGCGTGAGGTCGCCGAAGTGCGGACGCCGGCGCGCGGTATCGGTGTCGACGCCGTTCACGCTGTCGACGCGGATCAGGCCCCAGAACTTCTCGCCTTCGCGGGGAGCGCGAACCGCACCGGTGACGCGATCGCCGACCCGAAGGCCGAACCGGCGCACCTGGCTCGAGGACACGTACACGTCGTCCTGGCTGGGCAGCAGGCCGTGGCGGCGCATGAAGCCGTAGCCCTCGTCCACGATGTCCAGGATCCCGAACGCGTAGTCCAAGCCTGCGCGCTCGGTCTGCGCCTGGAGGATGAGGTCGACCAGATCGTCGCGGCGGTTCGAGGGCTCGGCTTCGATGTCCAGGCGTTCGCCGACCTCGCGCAGCTCCTTGACGGACATCTCGATGAGATCGCGGATGTCGAGGTCGTTGCGCTCGCGCGCCGCCTCGAGCTCGGCGACCTCGTCCTGCTCGGTGACGGGCAGGCGGCTGGTCTGGGATCGACGACGAGGCCGGCGGTTGCGGCTCGAACGCTGGTCGGGGCCGTTCGGCATGGGGTTGGGCACGCTCCAGGGTGGAGTCCGGCACCGGCACGATCCGGTGGGGAACGATGATTCGCACCACGGGGCCGTTGCTCGCGCGGAATCGGGGAGCCGTCGCGCGCGGCCAGTGGGGATACCCGAGGATATCGCGCCGGACGCGGCCACGTCAACGATTTGCGTTCGGCTTTATAGTTCATGACGTGGATAGTTCGTAACGTGGAGCATCTGCCGTGACCGTGGAGGTCGACCGGGCCACCCCGCTGCTTGCCGCCGCCCGCGCGGACCGGATCCTGGAGGTCGTGCCGCGCCTGGGGCAGCGCATCCGGCGCAAGATGCGCGAAGGGGCCGAGCCCGGGCTGTCGGTGCCCCAGTTCCGCGTGCTCCGCCTGGTCGGCCACGAGCCCGGCATCGGCGTGTCGGCGATCGCGGAGCGCCTGGGCACGAGCGTCACGGCGACATCGGGCCTCGTCGACCGGCTCGTGCGCGCCGGCGAGATCCTGCGCGAGACCGACGATGCCGAGCGGCGTCGGATCCACCTGCGCCTGTCACCCGCCGGCCAGTCCCGCATCGACGGGGCGGAGGCCGCGACCCGAGCGTGGCTGACGAGCGAGGTATCGACCCTCGGCCCCGACGATCTCGACCGCCTGGACGCCGCGCTCGACGTGCTCGCCCGCCTGGGTGCCGGAGGCGTCGCGTGAGCGCCCAGTCCGTCCGGTCCGAGCCGCCTTCGGCGGTCCGCGGGTCCGAGGTGCTGCCGTCCGGGGCGCTCGCGTCCGAGGTCCCCCCGTCCGAGGCGGCCGCGCCGGCGAGCGACCCGCGCCAGAGCGCGATCCATATCCGGGGCCTCACGCGCCGCTTCGGCGACCAGGTGGCCGTCCACGAGCTCGACCTGGATATCGCGCGTGACGAGGTGTTCGGCCTGCTGGGGCCGAACGGCGCGGGCAAGACCACGACGATCAAGATGCTGACCACCCTGTTGCGGCCGGACGCGGGTGAGGCCTGGGTCGCGGGGGCGTCCGTCAGCGGCCGGCCGGCCGTCGTGCGCGAGCGCATCGGCTACGTGCCCCAGGCAGTCTCGGCCGACGGCCTGCTGACCGGCCGCGAGAACATGCGACTGTCCGCGCGGCTGTACCACCTGCCGCGCAGCCAGCACGACGCGCTCATTCGCGAGGCCATCGCGTTCATGGACCTCGATGCGGCCGCGGATCGCCAGGTCCGCACCTACTCGGGGGGCATGGTCCGGCGTCTCGAGCTCGCGATGGCGATGCTCCACCGGCCGGCGGTGCTGTTCCTCGACGAGCCCACCGTCGGCCTGGACCCGACCGCGCGGCTCGCGGTCTGGGAGCACATCGAGCGTCTCCGGGCGACGGTCTCGATGACGATCCTCATCACCACCCACTACATGGAGGAGGCCGACGCGCTGTGCGACCGGATCGCGTTCATGCATCGCGGCCGGATCGTGGCGCTCGGCTCACCCGAGACGCTCAAGGCCCAGATCGGGCCCGACGCGACGCTGGACGACGTGTTCGGCCGGGTCACGGGCGCGGATCTCGACACCGGAGGCAGCTTCCGTGATCTCGTTCGAACGCGACGCACCGCGCGCCGCCTGGGCTGACCAGGGACCGCTGCGCATCCTGACCGACGCGGTCACGATCGCATCGGCCGAGGTGACCAAGCTCCGCCACGATCCGCTGGAGCTGGCGACCCGGGCCGTGCAGCCGCTGCTGTGGCTGCTCGTGTTCGGCCAGGTCCTCGCCGGCGCGCGGGCGATCCCGACCGGCGACCTCAGCTACATCGACTACCTGGCACCCGGGATCCTGTCCCAGAGCGCGTTGTTCATGGCCATCTTCTTCGGGATCACGGTCATCTGGGAGCGCGACGTCGGGCTGCTGCACAAGGTGCTGGCCAGCCCCGCCTCGCGCGCCGGCGTGGTCCTGGGCAAGGCGACGGCGGGCAGCGTCCGCGGGCTCGCCCAGGCCGTGATCGTGTACGTGATCTCGCTGGCGATCGGGGTCCACGTGCGACTGGAGCCGCTGCCGGTCCTGGGTGTGGTCACGGTGGTGGCGCTCGGATCGGCCGTGTTCGCCACGTTCTCGATGCTCGTCGCCACCTTCGTCCGGACGCGCGAGCGGTTCATGGGGATCGGCCAGGTCATGACGATGCCGGTGTTCTTCGCGAGCAGCGCGATCTACCCGGTGTCGATGATGCCCGGCTGGCTGCAGACGGTCGCGGCGTTGAACCCGCTCACGTACATGGTGGACGCGACCCGATCGCTGATGATCGTGGGTGCTCCCAGCGCGCGTGGGGTCCTGTTCGATATCTCGGTTCTGGCGGCGGTGCTGGTCGTGCTGGTCGCGGCGACCGCGAGGACGCTGCCCAGGCTGGCGGAGTAGCGGCCCGGACGGCCGGGGACGTTGGCTCCGGCGGGTGGCCGCCCTGTCCCGGCCCGGCGAGCTACTTCTGGCGGGCGGCGACCGCGGCCCTGGCCGCCTCCCAGTCCTTCTTGAACCGGACGATCCCCGCGTCGGTCAGCGGGTGGTGGATCATCTGCTGGAGCACCTTGAACGGCAGCGTCGCGATGTGCGCACCCGCGAGCGCCGATTCGGTGACGTGGCGCGGGTGGCGGATCGAGGCTGACAGCACCTCGGCGTCGTAGTCGTAGGAGTTGATGATGTCCGACAGCTCGCGGATGACGATCATCCCCTCTTCGTTGATGTCGTCCAGCCGGCCGACGAACGGCGACAGGAGCGAGGCGCCCGCCTTCGCGGCGAGGAGCCCCTGGTTGGCCGTGAAGATCAGGGTGCAGTTGGTCTTGATGCCCTCGGCCTTGAAGCGCTTGATCGCCTCGAGGCCGTTCTCGATCATCGGGACCTTGACCACGATGTTGTCGGCGAGCTTCGCGAAATGGCGGCCCTCGCTCAGCATCCCCTCGACATCGTCCGCGACGACCTCCGCCGAGACGGGCCCCGAGGTGATGCCGCAGATCTCCGTGAGCACGTCGTCGTACGACATGCCTTCGACTCGGGCGTACAGCGACGGGTTGGTGGTGACGCCGTCGATCACGCCCCAGCGGACCGCCGTGCGGATCTCTTCGATGTCGGCGGTGTCGAGGAACAGCTTCATGGTCGGGACCTCTCGGGCAGCTCAGTTCGTACAGGGCTGAGTCTACCGGCACAGGCCGCGCAGGCCGTTTCCGCGAGACGCCGTCTCCGCGGTGCGCCGTCTCGGAGGGACGCCGTCTCCGCGGTGCGCCGACTTCGCCGGGCCGGATCAGGAGGTCTGGGCGGCCTCCGCCGGCAGATCGTCCGCGGGTGCCTGCCCGGCGCCTGCGGTTGCGCGGTCGTCGCTCGCGGATCGCCGGCCGTCGCTCGCGGCCCCGGGACCGACGGCCGTGAGGCGGGGCTCCGAGCCTTCTCGCAGCGCGAGCGCGGTGGCCACGAACCCGTGGAACAGGGGATGCGGCCGCTCCGGCCGGGACTTGAACTCCGGGTGGAACTGGCTGGCGACGAACCACGGGTGGTCCCTCAGCTCCACGATCTCGACCAGGCGGCTGTCGGGCGAGATCCCGCTCAGCAGCATGCCGGCCGCCTCGAGCGTCTGCCGGTACCGGTTGTTGACCTCGAACCGGTGGCGATGACGTTCGTAGATGACCTCCTGGCCGTAGACCGCGCGGGCCTTGGAGCCCTCGACCAGGCGGGCCGGGTACAGGCCCAGGCGCATCGTGCCGCCCTTGTCCTCGAGGTCGCGCTGGTCCGGCATGAAGTCGATGACCGGGTTGGCGGTGAACATGTCGAACTCGGTCGAGTTGACGTCCGTCGAGCCGATGACCTCGCGCGCGAACTCGATCACCGCGCACTGGAGCCCGAGGCACAGGCCGAGGTACGGGATCCTGCGCTCGCGCGCCCAGTGCGCGGCCAGCACCTTGCCCTCGATCCCGCGGTGGCCGAAGCCACCGGGAACGATCACCCCGGCCGCGCCCTCGAGGCGCTCGCCGACGTTGTCGGTGGTCAGCTGCTCGCTGTCCACCCAGCGCACCTTCGCGTCGACGCCGCTCGCCCACGCCGCGTGACGGAGCGCTTCGGTCACCGACAGGTAGGCGTCGGGCAGCTCGATGTACTTGCCCACGAGCGCGATCTCGAGCGTCGGCTTGGGCGCCTTGATCCGCGCCACCAGCGCGCGCCAGCCGCCGAGATCCGGGGCGACATCCGGGTCACCCAGTCCGAGCTCGCGCACGACCAGCCGGCCCAGGCCGAACGATTCGAACTGGAGCGGGACCTCGTAGATCGTCTCGGCCGTGGGGGCCGGGATCACCGCGTCCACGTCGACATCGGTGAACAGCGCGATCTTCTCGCGGATCTCGTGCGGGACCTCGCTGTCGGACCGGAGCACGATCACGTCCGGCTGGATGCCGATCCCACGCAGCTCCTTGACCGAGTGCTGGGTGGGCTTGGTCTTGAGCTCTCCCGTCGCCGCCAGCGCCGGCAGCAGCGTCACGTGGACGTACAGCACGTTGTTGCGGCCCACGTCCTTGCGCATCTGGCGGATCGCCTCGAGGAACGGCAGGCTCTCGATGTCGCCCACCGTGCCGCCGACCTCGACGATGACCACGTCCGGGTCGCCATCTCGCGACACGCGCGTGATCCGCTCCTTGATCTCGTTCGTGATGTGCGGGATGACCTGGACGGTGCCGCCCAGGTAGTCGCCGCGACGCTCCTTGCCGATCACCGCCTGGTAGATGCGGCCGGTGGTGACGTTGGAGCCCTGGGACAGGTTCTCGTCGATGAACCGCTCGTAGTGGCCCAGGTCGAGGTCCGTCTCCGCGCCGTCGTCGGTGACGAACACCTCCCCGTGCTGATACGGGGACATCGTGCCCGGATCCACGTTGATGTACGGGTCGAGCTTGAGGATGGAGACCTTGAAGCCCCGCGCCTTGAGCAGGCGGCCGACGCTGGCGGCGGTGATGCCCTTGCCCAGTGAGGAGGTCACGCCTCCGGTCACAAAGACATACTTCGCCATGGGTCGCGGTCCTCCGGGGTTTTTCCCATGCTATCGAATCCCGCGCTCCGATGCGAGCCCTCGAGGCCGGCCGGCGACCTCGCGCGTGCATGATGAACGTCTCCAAGGCTGGAGGAAACCGATGGAATTCAGCGATGTCGTGATGAAACGCCGTGCCGTACGGCGGTTCGAGGAGGGCGGGGTCGAGCTCGAGGTCATCGAGCGGATCGCGCGACTGGCGCAGCGAACGCCGTCGGCCGGGTTCAGCCAGGGCCAGCGGCTGGTCGTCGTCACGGACCCGGCTGCGCGCAGGGAGGTCGCGCGGATCTGCGGCGAGGAGGCGTACGAGGCGGACTTCGGGCCGTGGATCAGCGAGTGCGCCGCCCAGCTCATCCCGTGCGTGAGCGAATCGATCTACCACCGGCGCTACCAGGAGCCGGACAAGACGCTCGACGACGGCTCGGAGATCGAGTGGCCCGTGCCCTTCTGGTGGGTGGACATCGGCGCCACCATGCAGAACGTCATGCTGGCGGCGGTGAACGAGGGCCTGGGCTGCGGGTTCGTCGGCCCGGACATCGACGGACTGCGCGCCCACCTCGCGATCCCCGATGAGTTCGTGCCGATCGGCGTGATGCCGGTGGGACGGCCGTTGCCGGACGTCCGCTCGCCGTCGCTCAAGCGCGGCTGGGTCCCGTTCGAGGAGTTCGCGCACTGGGACCGGTGGTGACGCCGGCACGGCACCGACCGCCGCGGCCGTTCGCCACGCACCGGTGATGCGCTGATCGATGGTCGCGCAGGTCCGCCTCAATGCCGGTCCTGTTCGTCCCGATGGCTTTCGGGTGCCGCCCGGGGCGGGCGTCGTGCGTGTCTCTCAGGCACGCGCAACGGGGCCAGGGGCAGGGTCGCGCTCGCTCCGGGTGCCGCGCGGCGTCGTGCGTGTCTCTCACGCACGCGCAACGGGGCCAGGGGCAGGGTCGCGCTCGGTCCGGGTGCCGCGCGGCATCGTGCGTGTCCCTGGGACAAGCTCCTGGCCGGAGGAGGCCGCATCCGTCCGACAAGCCGGCGTTGAGGTGCGTGTGGTTGACTGCCAGCCACGCTCGTCCCGCCCGGGCACGGCAGGTCATCCGGGAGACACGGCAATGGGCGAGAGGCGGATGCAACGGCGGATCCGGGCACACGAACGACGGGTCCGACAGGCGGTGGCCGCGTCCATCCGGAGCCTTGCGCGAGGACGCGGGCTTGACTCGATCCTCGGTCGCGGAGGCAGCGGGCATCGATCCGTCGCATATGAGCCGCATCGAATCGGGGGATCGAGGACCCAGCCTGTCGTCGCTGGCGGCGATCGCGACCGTGCTCGGCGCGGACCTGTCGGTCCGCCTGTACCCGACAACCGGTCCGCTGATCCACGACAGGATCCAGGCCGCCATGATCGAAGCGATGCTGGCCCGGCTCGACGGGCGCTGGATCCGATCGCCGGAGGTACCCGTCCACCGCCCGGCTCGCGGCGTGATCGACCTCGTCCTGTCCGGCCGCCGGGAGCCGATCACCATCGCCGTCGAGTTCAACTCCGAGCTGCGACGCCTCGAGCAGCAGGTCCGATGGCACCGGGAGAAGGAGGCTTCGCTGCCGTCCGCAGAGGTGGGGGGCTTCCCGATCGCGCCTGAACCGGGGACGACGTCGCGGCTGCTCGTGCTGCGCTCGACGCGCTCGTTGCGCGACCTGGCTGCTCGCTTCGAGGAGACGCTGCGAGCCGCCTACCCTGCGCGCTGCCGGGATGCGGTGATGGCGCTGACTGGATCAACGATGCCGTGGCCGGGCCCCGCGATCGTATGGATGGTCGTGGATGCTGGACGTGCGCGACTCCTGGACGGTCCCCCTCGGGGTATCCACCTGGGACGCTGAGGCCGCGTGTCCCGGAGACATCAGATACCGGGTCAAGGCCCTCATTGGCTGTGCCCTGGTGCCCGCAAGTCCTGCCGGCGTGCCGTACCGACACACCATCGACAGCTGGCGATGGCCCGGCCCCGCGTGATGCCGATCTGCGTGTCCGGGAGACACAGCGGTCGCGGTGGGTGGCGAGGTCGCGGGGGTGGCGAGGTCGCGGGGGTGGCGAGGTTCGCAGTGGTCGGCGAGGACCGCGGTGGGCGGCGAGTGGCAGAAAGCCGCGGCCGGCCGGGAACGCGCCGAGCACGCCTCGGACGGCAACCGATGACGGCCTCAGGGCGCCGGGGGATCGAAGCGTCCTGGACCCCAGACCTCCGCGCCGCAGAACAGGGGTCGGGGACGTGGGCCGGGCAACGCCGAGGGGTCGGCTGCAAAGGCCTCGAGCTGCCGGTCGAGCCACGCGTGGATCTCGGAGAACTCGGTCCAGCGCTCGAACGGCCAGCCGTTCTCGACGCACAGCCGCACCAGCGAGTGCTTGGCGAACACCACGTCGGAATAGCCCGCGGCGTAGCGATCCGATTCGCCGTCCCCGATGAACACGACGGCACGCCCGGCTGACTGGTGCGCACGGACGCGGTTCCGCTTGCACGTCCCGCAGACGGAGCAGTCCGGGCTGCCATTGGGGAAGGAGATCCGGGCGCCATCGACGCCGAACGTGGTCTCGGCGGTGACGACCGGGATCTGCCCGACACCAAGCGACCGAAGGGCCGGTTCGATGAAGAAGCCGAACCCGTCGGACACGACCTCGACCGGGACCCCGGCCGCCAGCGCCCGCTCGGCAAATGGGCGGAACGTCGCGTCGTGCGGCTGGGCGGCGGCCCTGGCCAGCAGCACGTCGGGCGCGGTGTCGATCAGCCCGATCTCCCACGCCATGAGCCGGCGCGAGCCGACCCGTCCCGCGTCGTAGTCGGCGACGTGCGCCTCCCATTCGGCATTGACGAACTCGGCCATGAGCGTGTCCGAGACGTCGGTCCTGGCGATCGTGCCGTCGTAGTCAACCAGGATCGCCAGCGGCGGCTGGCCGGGTTGCAGCGGCGGGACCGGGAGCGGCCGGACGCCGACGCTCGCCGGCGGATCGGGCAGGTCGCGGGTCATCGCGCCGAGTGGATCATCACGCCGAGCGGGTCATCGAGCCGAGGAGAGCCGCGCGCGAACCCGGCCCGGGACGATGGCCGGCTG
Organism: uncultured Chloroflexia bacterium; assembly: GCA_963835335.1. Taxonomy (GTDB): domain Bacteria; phylum Chloroflexota; class Limnocylindria; order Limnocylindrales; family CSP1-4; genus CAIXZV01. The sequence continues at coordinate 22,184 of CAWIFB010000023.1, forward strand.
GCGGAGCAGCCAGACGCCGATCACGATCACGACGCCGCCCAGCACCTGTGCGGGCCGCACGGTCTCGGCGAGCACGACCGCACCCAGCGCCACGGCGCCTGCCGGCACCAGGAACTGGAGCGACATCACGCGGGTCGGCCCGGCCAGCCGGATCGCGTTGAACACGATGACGTTGGCGATCGCGGCCGCGAGCGCACCCGAGTACAGGACGCCCATCACGGCAGCGGGGGTCACCCCGACCGGCGGCGACGTGACCGCCTCCCAGACGCCGAACGGGAGCAGGAACACGGCACCGCCGAGGACCGCCCACGCGGTCGCGCGGAGGGGATCGATGCGCCGCAGCAGCCGGGCACCGGCCGTGGTGTACACGGCCCACAGCGCCGCCGCTGCGAGCGTGAGCAGGTCGCCGGTGAGCGACGCGCCCAGCCGGAGCTCGTGCCCAGCCGCGATCACCATGGCCACCCCGCCGAAGGCAACGATCGCCCCGGCGAGCTTCGGCGGCGTCAGGCGGTCGAGGCCGATCGCTCCTGCCAGCAATGCCACGAGCACGGGTGACGACGCGATGATCAGCGCCGAGTCGCCGGCGGTGATCTGGGTCAGCCCGACCGTCCACAACAGCTGGTAGCAGCCGAACCCGAGGACGCCCAGGCCCATCAGGATCCAGCCGTCACGCCCCGGCCAGCGGATGGTGCCGGATCGCCACCGGACGATCAGGAACATCGTGACCAGGGCGACGCCCCAGCGGAGGGCGGTGAACGTGAGCGGACCGAACACCCCGATCGTGGCCTTGACCACGACGAAGTTGGCTGACCAGATCGCCACCGTGATCAGCACGGCCGCCTCGGCGAGGCGTCGCTCCCCCGCAAGCCCGGAGGGAGCAGGCACGGAGACGCCCGCCGGATCGGCGGGCGTCAGGTCGGGCTCAGTGGCAACAGCGGGCGAACCGGCCGTCGCGTTGGGCTCGTCGATCAGGTGCCTTCCTGCTCGAGCTCGAGCGCCTCCTCGTCATCCTCCTCGGTGAGCTTCAGCCAGATGAACAATCCGGCCAGAACCACGAGCGGGATCACGATCAATGCACCAAGGGTCACCCCGAGGGCGACCGCCACGGTTCGCAGCGCCTTCATCGGGTCGGACCTCCTTCACTACGACGAACTGTCCTGATTGTGCCCGGTGTGTCGCGGGCTGTCACGCGCCGGGTGCCGCGTCCGCGGCCGCATCGGGCACACGAAGTGTCGGGCCCTGCGCGATGAGGTCGGCGACATCCTCTCGCGTGAACTCTGCGATCTGGTGGCGGACCCCGGCGTGTCCGCCGACAAGGAGCCGGATCACGTACGCACCGTCCTGCTCGAGCAGGAAGATGTCCCTCGGCTTCTGCCCGTCCATCCAGCGGCCGATCACGCGCAGCGCCTGTTCATACGGGCCGGCGAGCGGGTCGGGGGCCGCCGCCACCTCCCCGCGGCGCGCCGCGGCCTCCTCCATGAACTTCGCGACGTCGTCGTCGAGGAAGGTCAGCGTCTCCTTCAGGATCGAGCCGACCGACTCCGACCAGGTGCCGCTGTCCGCGCCGGCCGCGACAAGGCCCTGGACGATGAACCCGTCCGGAACCTCGAGCAGCAGGATGTCGCGGGTGCCGCGGGTGTCGAGGAACGCCCCGATCGATCGAAAGACCTCTTCGAAGTCCTGCCGCGGGCTGCCTTCGTAGATCCGCATTGGCTGCTCCCTCGCTGCGGCCCCCACCACCCGTCGTTGCGAACGGTCGACGACCGAGTACCGGACGGGGCTGGCGCTCGTCCCTCGCGCGTCATGACGCTCGCCGGAGGCTGGCGGTCGTCGCGAGTGTACTGAGCCCCCCTGCCGCAGACAAGGCGCAAGCGTCGTAACCGGCCGGGCCACCCGCGCGGCGCGGGCCAGGTACGCCACATGATCAGTCCGGCGAGGGATCAGCCCGATGAGGGACGCGGCGTCGCCGCTCCCAGTTCGACCGCGAGCATCCCGGCCACCCGCGAATCGTTGACGATCAACGCGATGTTCGCGGCGACCGAGGCCCCGTCGGTGATCGCGGCGATCCGGGCCAGCAGCCACGGGGTCAGCTCCGGACCTGCCACGCCGGTGTGATCGGCCTCGCGCAGGGCCTGCGCAACGGCGGCACGGGTCACGTCGTCGGCGAGCGCGTCTCCCTCGGGCACCGGGGTGCACAGGAGGACGCCCGACCCGAGGTCGAGGGCGTCGTGCGCGGCCACCAGGCGGGCGGCGGCCGGGATGTCCGGGACGGTCAGCGGTGCCCGGATCCCGCTGCCGCGGGCGTAGAAGCCGGGCAGCTCGTCGGTCCCGATGGCGACCACTGGGACGCCGTGCGTCTCGAGATACTCGAGGGTCAGCGGGACGTCGAGGATCGCCTTGGGCCCGGCGCACACGACCGCGACCGGCGTCCGGGACAGCTCTTCGAGGTCGGCCGAGATGTCGAAGGTCGGTCGCGCGCCGCCCAGGGCACCGCGGTGCACCCCGCCGATGCCGCCCGTCGCGAACACGCGGATGCCCGCGGCGTGGGCGGCGATCATCGTCGCCGAGACGGTCGTCGCGCCCCAGCCGCCGGACGCGATGGCGGCGCCGAGGCTCGGCCGGGCGACCTTGAGCACGGAGCCCTGGGGGGCCATCGCGAGGGTTTCCAGATCGCTCCCCGAGAGGCCCACCAGGAGACGGCCCCCGTTGAGCGCCACGGTCGCGGGGATCGCGCCCGAGGCCCGCACCGCAAGCTCCGATGCCGCCGCCACCTCGAGGTTCTGCGGATACGGCAGCCCGTGGCTGATCAGGGTCGACTCGAGCGCGACCACCGGCCGGCCGTCGTTGAGCGCGTCGGCGACCTCGGGTGCGATCGACAGACGTTCGGGCTGGACCATGGACCGAGGGTACCCCGGGCGAACCGGCGGGCGCACCTGCCCGCGTCTGTCACCCCTCGACCGCGGAGGGTCGACGATGCTGGGTGCAGGCGGCGACCGGCCGGGCGGCGTTCAGCCCGCGCGCGCGAGCGCGACCGCTTCGGCCTGGGACATCGCCCGGCCCTCGGCCCAGGCTGCCTCGAACGCCGTCGGGCTCACGGCAGCCCGCGCCCGCTCGACGAACCGTGCGAACTCCGGCTCCTCGTCGAACGCGAGTCGTGCGTGCGAGGCCGCTCGAAGCCCGTCCGCGGCGCCCAGCAGGCGCGACGCGCGCGCTGCATCGCCCCGCTCGACGGCGATGTACGCGATGTTCTCCAGCTGGTTGGCGATCGCTCCCTTGTGGCCCAGGTGGACCCAGCCCCCGATGGTCTCGCGGTACATCGCGAGGGCCTCGTCGAGGCGGCCGCCACGACGCAGGGCGTGGGCGAGATCGCTCCGGCAGGCAAGCACGAACCGCTCGTCACCCAGCTCCATGAACCGCTGGATCGCGGTCCCGAAGGCCGCGATCGCGTCGTCCGTGCGTCCCTCGCGCCCGAGCGTGCGGCCCTGGGCCATCGATGCCGCGCCGATCGCGTACGGGCTGCCGGATCGGCGGGCTGCCGCCATGCCGCGCGCGAGCAGGGCTGCCCCGCCCTCGGGATCGAACGAGCCCAGGCTGGCACCCGCGAATGCCGCCGACAGCGCGACCAGCCACGATTGGCCGACCTCGTCCGCGAGGTCCGCCGCCTCCTCGAACAGGGAGCGCACGTTCATGCCACCGGGCCCTGCCCGCCCGGTGAACACCGAGGCCACCGCGAGACCGCTGAGCGCGTACAGCCGGGCCGTGGGATCCCCGGACGCGTCGGCGAGCGCGACGGCCTCCTCGGCCCACGGGATCGCCGTCACCCCGTGGCCGGACATGGCCCACAGTCGCGCGGCCTCACCCATCAGCCTGGCTGCCAGCGCCTGGTCGGCGGGGTCCGCATCGGGCCGGCCGGCCACCCGGGCCCGTGCGATCTCGACCGCCGCGACGAGTCGGGCGTCGTTGTCCTCCGAGATCACCCGCGTCGCCCAGTAGCCGAGCAGCGCCGTCGCCATCCGGACGGCGGTCCAGGGCGCCGCCTCGAGACCCCACTCGAGGGCTGCCCCGAGGTTGTCGAGCTCGTCGTCGAGGCGGTCCAGCCAGTCGACCATCGCCGGACCGCGGAGCGAGTCCTCGGCCTCGGCGGCAAGCGCCGCATAGACGGCGAGGTGACGGTCGGCCACGGCTGATGCCTCGCCCGAATCGATGAGCTTCTCCCGTGCGTATTGCCGGATCGTCTCGAGCATCCGGTAGCGCGTCGTGGTGCCGCGTTCCGCCAGCACGAGCGAGCGATCGACGAGGCGCATCAGGCCGTCGGCGAGGTCGACCTGATCGAGGGGAGCCTCGCCGTCTCCGACGATCTGCGCGGCCATGGGCACCGTCCACCCGCCCGTGAACACCGACAGCCGCCGCAACAGCCGGCGGTCCTCGTCCGTGAGCAGGTCCCAGCTCCAGTCGATCAATGCGTGCAGCGTCTGCTGGCGCGGCACGGAGGTCCGGCGACCGCCGGCCAGCAGCCGGAACCGGTCACCGAGGCGGAGGGCGATGTCGTCGGGGGACATCGCCGACACCCGGGCCGCGGCCAGCTCGAGCGCGAGCGGGATGCCGTCGAGGCGGCGGCAGATCTCCGCGACCGACGCGATGTTGGCGGTGTCGAGGACGAACGAGGGATCCGCGCTGGCAGCGCGCTCGGTGAACAGCCGGACGGCCTCGGTCGACGATGCCTCCGCGATGTCACCCGGGTCGATGTCAGCGCCGGGCACGGCGCTCGCCAGCGTGGGGCAGGACAGCGACTGCAGCTGGAGCACGGCCTCGCCGGGGACCGCGAGCGCCTCGCGGCTGGTCGCCAGGACACGGAGACCCGGGGCGCCGGCCAGCATCGTGTCCGCGAACCGGGCGACGCCGTCGACCAGGTGCTCCGCGTTGTCCAGCAGGAGCAGCAGCTCCTTGTCCGCGAGGAACGACGCGACCGTCGCGCTTGCCGGCACGCCGGGAACCTCGGGCGCACCGAGCGCGCGGGCGACCTCGGACGCGATCTGCGAGGCATCGCTCAGCGGTGCGAGCTCCGCCAGCCAGACCCCATCGGGGTAGCGGTCGAGAAGCCGCCCGGCAGCCTCGAGCATCAGCCGCGTCTTGCCCGTTCCGCCGGTGCCGATCAGGGTGAGCAGCCGGTGCCGCTCGATCAGTGCAGCGAGCTCGTCGAGCTGCTTCTCACGGCCGATGAAGCTGGTCAGCTGGACGGGCAGGTTGGAGCGCCGGGTGCTCAGCGAGCGGAGCGGCGGGAAGGTCCGCGGCAGGTCGTCGACGACCACCTGGAAGACCTGTTCGGGCCGGTCGATGTCGCGCAGGCGGTGAGAGCCGAGGTCCACGAGATCCACGGACGCGGGCAACCCCTCCCGGGCAAGGACGGCCGCCACCGAGGAGCAGATCACCTGGCCGCCGTGGGCGATCGCGAGGATCCGCGCGACCCGGTTGAGCGCGGGCCCGAAGTAGTCGCCGTCGCGCGACTCGGCGGTGCCCGAGTGGAGCGCCATGCGAACGCGGAGCGGACCGGTTTCACCCCATGACGCGTCGCGCAGGTCCCGCTGGGCGGCAATCGCGGCGTCCAGGGCCGTGACCGGGCTGTCGAACACCGCGAGGATCCCGTCGCCGGTCGTCTTGATCACCGTGCCGTCGCGCGTCTCGATGCTCGACCGCAGGATCCGGTCGTGCTGGGCGAGCGCGGTGCCCATCGCCGCGGCGTGGGTCTCCCACAGGCGGGTGCTGCCCTCGATGTCGGTGAACAGGAACGTCGACAGCACGCCGGCTCCGATGCGGGACATCGCGTGGATCGTACCTCCCAGGGCCAATGGCCCCAACCGGGACACCGCGTGGCGGGACCGGTTCGCGACCGTGCCGGACCGCGGCGCGGATCCGGCGCCCGGAGGCCCGCCGCCGGGTCTACGCTGCATCCCATGCCCGAACCCGATCGCCGCCCGCCCACTCCTCCCGGTCCCGACATCGTCCACCGGCAGGTCGTGCTCGAGGAGCATGACCTCGCACCTGATGGGTCGTTCGCGATCGTCAGCCGCCGGTTCGTGCGCGCGAACGCGTATGCGTCCAACCTGTACCTCGTGCCGGTCGGCGTCCCCGGCAACCGCAGGGCCGTGCCCGCAGCCCGCCAGCTCACCCGGGGCACGGCCAGGGACATGCGACCTGCAATCTCGCCCGATGGGGCACGGGTGGCGTTCACCCGGTGCGCGCCCGGGACCGACGATGCCGCCCTGCTCGTGCTCGCGATCGATGGCGGCGAGGCCGATCAGCGGACGACCGAGCTCGGCGTGGGCGAGATCGCATGGTCGCCGGATGGCCGGTGGATCGCGTTCACCGCGGAGGCCGGCCCGCAGCGCCTGATCGTGGGTCCGGCCACCGACGGGCACAAGCCGCTCGCTCGCCACGTGACGCGCCTCGACTGGCGCTACGACGAGATGGGCTACCTCGATCGCCGGAGCCAGCTCCACGTGGTCGCCGCGGCGGGCGGGGGGCGGCCGAGGCAGCTGACGGAGGTCGAGGGCGGGGTGTCCGGGATCACCTGGCGTCCGGACGGCGGGGCGCTCGCGTTCACGGCGGATCCCCGTCCGGATGCGGATCGCCACGCGCGGTCGTCAATCTGGGAGGTCCCGTTCGATGGTCGCCGCCGCGGAGGCACCGTCGAGGCGCGTGAGCTGATGGCGCTCCGGGGTCCCCTCCGCGCACCGGCCTACTCGCCGAGCGGCCGCCTCATCGCGGGCGTCGGCGTCGACGACACCGACGGTTTCGACGATGTCGCTCCGACGCTGTTCGTCGGCCCGGTCGACGGATCGACGCCGGCGGTCGCGCTCGCCCCGGATCTCGATCGCCCCGTCGGGAGCTGGATCGACACGGATCTCACCGGCTGGCAGGCGGCATCACGTCCGGGTCCGGTCTGGGCCGGCGAGTCGGCGATCGTCGCGCTGGTCTCGGATCGTGCGCGCTCGCATCCGTGGCGCTTCCCGCTCGATCCGGTGACCGGCCGGCCGGCGGGCGACGCGGTCCGGCTGGCGAGCGGAGACGCGGCTGCGATCAGCCTCGCGGTCGGCGGAGACCGGATCACCGTCATCGCGACGCTCGGGACCAGACCCCCGGAGCTGTACGAGGTCGAGCCGGATGGCGGGTTGCGGCGCCTGACCACGCTCGGTGCGGCCTGGACGAGCGGGCTCGCCTGGCCCGACGTGCGACGGGTCCTCGCGCCCGGCCCAGGTGGGCCGATCGAGACGTGGATCGCCTCGCCGGCGGGCGCCGGAGACGAACCCCTGCCGACGATCGTCGACGTCCACGGGGGACCGCTGGGCGCCTGGGCGCCGGCGCCCTCGATCGAAGTCGTGCTGCTGTGCGCCCGCGGCTACCGGGTCGTCCTGCCCAACATCCGCGGCTCCGCGACCTACGGGCGGGACTGGATCCGGCCCCAGCTGGGGGACTGGGGCGGCGTCGACGCCGCCGACGTGAACGCGGCCCTCGACCACGCGATCGCCATCGGCCTGGCGGACCCGGAGCGCCTCGGCGCCCTCGGGCTCTCGTACGGCGGGTTCATGGTCAACTGGCTGGTCGGCACGACGGACCGCTTCCGGGCGGCGGTGTCGGAGAACGGGGTGACCAACCAGGTCTCGGCCTGGGCGCACAGCGACGAGGGCCCCGAGTACTGCCGGACCGCACGCATGGGCGACCCGACCACGCCCGACGGCGTCGAGCAGCTGTGGCGGCAGTCACCGCTGCGCCACGTCGCCGATGTGCACACGCCGCTGCTGATGCTCCAGGCCGAGGCGGATCGCCGCTGCCCGCCCGCGGACAACGAGCAGTACTTCGTCGCGCTGCGCTGGCTGGGTCGCGAGGTCGAGTACGTCCTGTACCCCGAGGAGTACCACGTGTACCAGGCGTCCGGCCGGCCGGACCGGCGGATCGACCGGATGACCCGGGTGCTGGACTGGTTCGACCGGTTCCTCGGCGATGGGCGCGCCGCGAGCGCGGCCGGGTCCGGCGGCTGATCCCCACCCGTTCCGAGCGGGGAGCTCAGCCCAGCGACAGCTCGCCCGGCGGGGAGCTCAGCCCAGCGACAGCTCGCCCGGCGGGCTCGACAGGTGCCGGCGTGCCAGCCGGTTGCCCGCCAGCGCCGCCCGTTGCAGCGCCGGGGTCTGCGCGGCGGACCGCCGGCGCGCCTCGAGCCACGCGTTGAGGAAGCCCGCGTCGAATGCGTCGCCCGCGCCGGTCGAATCGGTCGTGGTGATCGGCATCGTCAGGACCTCGAACTTGAGCCGCTCGTCTCCGGTGCGCGTGAGCACGGTGGCGCCCATGCGGCCGCGCTTGACGATCGCGATCGGGGCGAGGTCGAGCAGGCCGTCGGTCCGTCGCGCCCCGATCAGCGCCTCCGCCTCGTCGGCGGTCGCGAACAGCAGGTCCGGCGCGGCATCCCGGAGCACCTGGAACGCCGCGCGGCGCCCCACCGAGAGCAGCGGACCGACGGACGCCAGGTCGATCGTGACGGCGGCGCCCGCCGCCCGTGCCAGCCTGGCCGCCGCGAGGCCCGCATCACCCAGCGGTGACCCGATCAGCGAGTAGGCCGGCATGTGGAGCGCGTCCGCGTCCCGGAACCAGCCGGGCCGCAGGTCGTCGGGGCGCAACCGGTCCGCGGCGCCGCGATCGGCGACGAACGAGCGCTCTCCACCGGGCTCGACGAGGACGCCGATGCGTCCCGTCCGGGCACCGGCCACCCGAACCGCGCGGACGATCACGCCGTCGGCCTCGACCGCGGCGACCAGCGCCCGGCCCGCGGCGTCGCGACCGACGGCCGTGATGAACGTGGTGCGCGCTCCCAGGCGTCCCAGCCAGCGCGCCGTCGATGCCGCGGAGCCGCCCTGTCGCAGCAGTGCCCGTCCGGGAACGTCCGTACCCCGTTCGAGCTCGCGGGCGGGTGCGAGCACGACGTCCAGGACGAGGTCACCGAGCACGATGACGCGGACGCCATCGGCCGCAAGCCGCCGCTGCGTGGCGCGTCGGCTGCCGCGTCCGGAAAGGCGTCGCGGATCGGGGAGGTCGGGCATCTGCCGAGGATAGCGCCGCGGGGCCAGGGCGAGGCACGCGGTACGATTGCGGCCCGCGGCCCGATCCGTCGCGCCGGTCCGATCGCCCGGCGCCCCACGCCGGGCCGATCCCGCGATCGCGCACCCGGAGGCATCGATGACCATCGACACGGACCGCCTCGACCAGCTCGCCGTCGACACCATCCGCACGCTGTCCATCGATGGGGTCCAGAAGGCCAACTCGGGGCATCCCGGCGCTCCCATGGGAGCCGCGCCGATGGCCTTTGTGCTCTGGACGCGCCACCTCCGGCATGCGCCGAGCACCCCCACCTGGCCGGACCGGGACCGCTTCGTGCTGTCCGCGGGCCACGCGTCGATGCTCCTGTACTCGCTCCTCCATCTCACGGGCTACGACGTCTCGCTCGACGACCTCAAGGCGTTCCGGCAGTGGGGCTCGATCACCCCCGGCCACCCGGAGGTCGGCCTGACCCCGGGCGTCGAGGCGACCACCGGCCCGCTGGGCCAGGGGCTGGCCAATGCCATCGGCATGGCGATCGCGGAACGGCGGCTCGCCGAGGAGTTCAACCGCGACGGGCACGAGATCATCGATCATCGGACCTACGTCATCTGCTCCGACGGCGATCTCCAGGAGGGCATCACCGCGGAGGCAAGCTCGCTGGCCGGGCACCTGCGGCTGGGCAGGCTGATCGTGCTGTACGACGACAACCGGGTCCAGCTCGACGGGCCCACCGCCTGGGCGTTCTCCGAGGACGTCCTGGCGCGCTACGACGCCTACGGCTGGCATACCCAGCGCGTCGAGGACGGCAATGACCTGGCCGCGATCGATGCCGCCATCGATGCCGCCAAGGCGGACGACCGGCCATCGATGATCGCGGTCCGGACCCACATCGGCTTCGGCAGCCCCAACAAGCAGGACACGCAGAAGGCGCATGGGTCGCCGCTGGGTCCGGACGAGGTCCGGCTCACGAAGGAGGCCTACGGCTGGGACCCGGACAGGACGTTCTACGTCCCCGACGAGGCGCTGGCCCTGTTCCGCGCCGCGGTCGGGGCCGGCGAGACGCTCGTTGCCGCGTGGGACGCGCGGTTCTACGCCTATCGCGACGCCTATCCGGAGGCCGCCGCGGAGCTCCGCCGCCGGATGACCGGCGCCGGCCTGGCGGCCGGCTGGGACGCCGCGCTCAACGTGTACGAGACGGGCTCCGAGGTCGCGACCCGCAACGCCAGCCAGGACCTGATCCAGACGCTGGCCGGCCCAGTGCCCGAGCTGTTCGGCGGGTCCGCGGACCTGTCCGAGTCGAACCTGACGGACGTCAAGGCCCTGGGCCATGACCACTTCGAGGCGGATCATGCCGGCCGGAACCTGCGGTTCGGGGTGCGTGAGCACGCCATGGGCGGGATCGTCAACGGGATCGCCTGTCACGGCGGCTTCCTCCCGTATGGCGCGACCTTCCTGACCTTCAGCGACTACATGCGTGGCGCCGTCCGGCTGGCGGCGCTGTCGAGCCTGCACCTGGTGTACGTCTGGACCCACGACTCGGTAGGCCTCGGTGAGGATGGTCCGACGCACCAGCCGGTCGAGCACTACGCAGCGCTGCGGGCAATCCCCAACCTGTGGTTCGTCCGTCCTGGTGATGCCAACGAGACCGCGGCGGCGTGGGCGCTGGCCGTGGAGCGCCCATCGATCGAGGGAGCGGGGAGCGGGCCGGTCGCCCTGGCGCTGACCCGCCAGAAGCTGCCGACGCTGCCGGGAACGAGCGAGCTCGCGCGCGAGGGCGTCCGCCGTGGCGGCTACGTCCTGCGCGAGGCGGCCGGCGGCACGCCGCAGCTGATCCTGATCGCGACCGGCTCGGAGCTCCAGCTGGCGTTCAACGCCGCCGGGACGCTCGAGGCCGAGGGCATCCCGACGCGCGTGGTGAGCCTGCCCTGCTGGGAGCGCTTCGAGGCACAGGACGCGGCCTACCGCGACGCGGTCCTGCCGCCGTCGGTCCCGAGGCGCGTCACCGTCGAGGCGGGCGTCTCGCTGGGCTGGGAACGCTGGGCCGGCGACGAGGGCGCGATCATCGGCATCGACCACTTCGGCGCAAGCGCGCCGGCGGGGACGATCTTCCGGGAGTTCGGCTTCACGGCCGAGCGAGTCGCCGAGGCCGGTCGTGCCGTGGTCCGGGACGGGCTCCGCGGCCGGCTGCCGACGCTCCACTCCCCCCATCCCGACGCGCGCTGAGGGGGTCCACGATGCGAGTCGCGGTCGCCGCGGATCACGCGGGCGTCACCTTCAAGCGGGACCTCATCGCGAAGCTCGCCGCCATCCTGGGCGACGAGCACGACCTGATCGACCTGGGCGGCGACGGATCCGACCCCCAGGACGACTACCCCGACTTCTCGCAGGCGCTGGGCCTTGCGGTCCGGGACGGGCACGCCGACCGGGGGATCCTGGTCTGCGGCTCCGGGGTCGGCGCCTCGATCGCGGCCAACAAGATCCGCGGCGTCAGGGCCGCGATCTGCCACGACACGTACTCGGCCCACCAGGGCGTGGAGCACGACGACATGAACGTGCTCACCATGGGCGCCAGGGTCATCGGCCTCGAGCCGGCGGTCGAGTGCTCCCTGGCGTTCCTGGCGGCCCGGTTCTCGGGTGAGCCGCGCCACCGGCGTCGCCTGGGCAAGGTCCTCGCGATCGAGGCCGAGTCGATGGGCGGTCCGGCGGCGACGTGATCGGCGGGCTGGACGCGCGGACGGCCGTCGGCACCCGGCGCACCTCCCAGCGGCGCGCCGGGGCTGATGCGGACATGGGCGTTCCGGACGCGGAGCGGCCGACGGACCTATGCTCTTGAGGTCGTCTCGCAGGCGAGCGCGACAGCCCAACGGAGAACCTGCGATGGGAAACGACCTCGACCGCCGATGGCGAACGGTCGTCAGCGCCGGAAGGCTGGCCTAGTCGTGGCGCACACGCGTGGGTCGCGGGCCGTGGTGACCGCGCCCGCAACAGGAGCCACGGCGACGACCGCGAAGAAGGATGCCCCGCGGACGATGCGCGAGCTGCGCCTCGCCGCCGAGGGTCGCCGGAAGGCGCCGGCGAGCACGTCGCTCGACAACCCGCTGCGCGAGGGCCTGCGCCTGGAGCGCGTCCCGGATCCGGCGACGTTCGTGCTGTTCGGAGCGACCGGCGATCTCGCCCACCGCAAGGTCGTGCCGGCGCTGTACCAGCTGTGGCGAACGGGGCTGCTGCCCCACGAGTTCATGATCGTGGCCGTCGGCCGCCGGCCCTACACCGACGAGGCGTTCCGCGACGAGCTCCGGGCCTCGCTCGACAGGCACTCGCGGGTGCTCCCGGTCGACGACGAGGAGTGGGACGAGCTCGCCCAGCGGATCGTCTACCACCGCGGCGACTTCGCCGACCCGGCGGCGTTCAGCGACCTCAGCGTGCGGCTCGACGCGCTCGACGAGACGAGCGGCACGCGCTGCAACCGCCTCTACTACCTGGCCACGCAGCCGTCGGCGTTCGCCGAGATCGTGGCCCAGCTCGGCCGGGTGGGCCTGGATCACGAGCGCCACGACGGTGGCTGGCGGCGGGTCGTCATCGAGAAGCCGTTCGGGCGAGACCTCGAGTCGGCGATCCGCCTCAACCGGGAGGTGGGCAAGGTCTTCCGCGAGCGGCAGGTCTACCGCATCGACCACTACCTGGGCAAGGAGACCGTCCGCAACCTGCTGGTGTTCCGGTTCGGCAACGGCATCTTCGAGCCGATCTGGAACCGGCGGCACATCGACCACGTGCAGATCACGGTCGCCGAATCGATCGGCATCGAGGGCCGAGGCGCCTTCTACGAGGAGACCGGCGCCAGCCGCGACTTCCTGCAGAACCACCTGCTCCAGCTGCTGTCGCTGGTGGCGATGGAGCCGCCGGCCACGTTCGAGGCGGACGCCCTGCGGGACGAGAAGGTCAAGGTGCTCCGCGCCATCACTGGGCTCGGCGCGGACCAGGCGAGCCGCGACGTCGTCCGCGGGCAGTACGGGCCCGGCTGGGTCTCGGCGATGCCGGTGGTCGGCTACCGCCAGGAGGGCGACGTCGATCCCGAATCGGAGACGGAGACGTTCATCGCGGCGCGGCTGACGATCGACGACTGGCGCTGGTCCGGGGTTCCGTTCTACCTGCGCATGGGCAAGCGGCTGCCGAAGCGGGCCACCGAGATCGCGATCCAGTTCAAGGAGGTCCCGCACCAGCTGTTCAAGGACAGTGCGACCAATCCCGAGGCGAACCTGCTCGCGATGCGGATCCAGCCGGACGAGGGGATCATGCTGCGGTTCGGCGCCAAGGTCCCGGGCCTGGGCATCGACGTCCGCAACGTGACCATGGACTTCACCTACGGCTCGGCATTCCAGACCGACAGCCCCGACGCCTACGAGACGCTGATCCTCGACGCGCTCCTGGGCGACGCGTCGCTGTTCACCCGGGCGGACGAGGTCGAGGAGGCGTGGGCGATCGTGGACCCCGTGATCAGCTCCTGGGCGGACGCGCCCGCGCCCGACTTCCCCAACTACGGGGCCGGGACGTGGGGCCCCGAGGCGGCCGAGGACCTGCTCGCCCGTGAGGGCCGACGGTGGCGCCGGATCTGAGCGCGACCGCTCGCACGACCGACGGCCGGGTGGCGCTGGCAAGGCGGCCACGACCCGGGGAGCCGGTGCTCCGCTGGCAATCGCACGCGTCGACGATCGACGGCATCGAGAAGGAGCTGGCGCGGATCTGGTCCGAGCCCGACCTGATGCTCGACGGCGACGACTCGCCCGGCGGTCGCTACATCGCGGCACGCACGAGCGTGATGAACCTGGTCGTGATCGCCCGCCAGCCCGAGATCGCGGAACGCGCCGCGGAGACCATGAGCCGGCTCACCGGCCGGCATCCGTCGCGCACCCTGCTCGTCACGTCCGCCGATCCGGACGGGCCGTCGTGGCTCGATGCGCGGATCCAGGCCCATTGCGTGCTGCCACGCGCAGATGCGCCGGAGACCTGCGCGGAGCTGATCTTCCTGACCGCGGGTGGTGACACGGGTCGCCACCTCTCGGCGCTCGTCGCCCCGCTGCTGATCCACGACCTGCCGGTCACCGTCTGGTGGCCGAGCGAGCCGCCGCTGGACGGCGAGGCCGCAACGACGCTGCTTCGGGGTGCCGACCGGCTGGTGATCGACGGGGCATCGTGGTCGGGCGATGGCCTGAGACGCCTGCGCCAGCTTGCCGCGCTGTACGACCGGCATGACCGGCTGTCGATCCGCGACTTCGCCCTGGTCCGCCAATCGCGCTGGCGCGAGGCCATCGCCGCCATCTTCGACGTGCCAGACTTCCTGCCGTTCGTCAGCCACATCCGGCGGATCGCGGTGACGTACAGCACGCACGACGCGACCGGGGAGCCGGGCACGACGAACGTGATCAAGCCGCTGTACCACGTCGCGTGGCTGGCCTCGCGGCTGGGCATGCGCGTGGTATCGGCGCTGAGCCCGGTGGATGCCCCACGGCGGACTGCCCGTCCCCGGCCCGGCGAGCGGCCGCCGATGCACCGCGGGCTCCAGGCGAAGCTGCGCGACGCGACGGGAATGGTCTCGGTCGTCATCCGGCCGATCGCGTCGGATGCGCCCGCCGGGACGACGCTGCGCGTCGAGCTGCTCGCCGAGCGGCGCGGTTCGGAGCTGCGCGCGGACGTCACCGCCGAGGCGGAGAACGTCCATTGCCATACCTGGCTGGACGGCGTCCAGGCCATCGACCGGACCTTCCGCGCACCCCGCCGCACCGATGTCGACCTGCTGAGCGAGGCGCTCGAGGTCGGCGGCCGCGATCCGATGTCGGTGGATTCGACGCGCATGGCGGCCCGGCTCGCGGACCCGGCCGCAGGCTCCGGAACCCACCGCCCCGGCTGAGCCCGACGGCCGGCGGACGTGATCCGGCCAACCCCGGTGCGTGGCCGCGATCCACGCCCCGCCATCGAGGTCTGATCGATGTCCACCGATACGCCCGGCACGCGTCCCGACCTGCGGATCCTGCCATCGCCCGACGCGGTGGCCGGCGCCGCCGCCACGGAGATCGCACGGATCCTGGCCGCGTCCATCGCGGAGCGCGGGGTCGCCCACTGGTCGACCACGGGCGGATCCGCCGCGCCGCCGATCTACCGGCTGTTGCGTGTCCCGCCTCTGCGCGACACCGTCGCCTGGGAACGGGTGCACGTGTGGTGGGGCGACGACCGGTTCGTCCCGACCGATCATCCCCAGTCCAACGTGCTGCCGCTGGAGCAGGTCCTGCTGGAGTCCGGCGGCGACGAGACGGAGTCGGGGGCGACCAGCGCGGACGTCGGGGGCAGCGGGGCCGGCGTCCGGATCCCCGCAGCCAACCTGCATCCGGTGCCGGTCGCATCGGCGATCGCCCGCGCCGGCGGACCGCGATGGGCCGCTGCCGCCTATGCGACCGAGCTGCGGGATGCCGGTCCCGACGCCGGGCCGGACGGCGTGCCGGTGTTCGACCTGATCATCCTCGGCGTGGGGCCCGATGGGCACATCCTGTCGGTGTTCCCGGGGTCCCCGGTCTGGGACGACCCGGCGATGTGCGTCGCCGTCGCCGCACCGAGCCACGTGGAGCCCCACCTCGAGCGGGTGACGATGCACCCCCGCCTCCTCGCCGCCGCCAGGACGGTGCTGGTCGTGTCCACGGGCGCGTCGAAGGCGGCGGTGCTGGGCAGAGCGTGGACGGGCGACGATGTGCGCGAGCTCCCCGTGCGGGCGGCGCGGACGGCGAACGCCACCTGGCTCCTCGATGAGGACGCCGCGGCCGAGCTGCCGCGCAACGACCGATAGCGCTCATCGTGGCCGCCCCGTTTCCGGACGATCCGACCTCGTTCGTCACGTCTCGTGACGGGACACCGATCGCGGTGTTCTCCGCGGGTGCGGGACCGGACCTGGTGCTCGTCCACGGCACGACCGCTGACCACCGGACGTGGCGCGTCGTCGGACCCCGGCTGGCCCTCCGCCACAGGCTGCATGCGATCGACCGCCGGGGACGGGGACGCTCCGGAGATGGTCCCTCGTACGCCATCGAGCGCGAGCTGGAGGACGTTGCCGCCGTGGCCGACACGCTCGCCGGCGCCGCGGGCCGACCGGTCGACGTGGTCGGTCACTCGCTGGGCGGCCGGATCGCGCTGGGGGCAAGCCTGCGAACGGAGAACATACGGCGGGTGGTGGCGTACGAAGGTGCCCCGACGAGCCCGCGCGGCGGCGACGTGGCCGCCGGAGAGGCTGGCGCCGACGACCCGGACGGTGGCCAGCTCCTCGCACGCCTTCGAGCGGACCTTTCCGCGGGCGACCTCGAGGGCCTCCTGTCGCGGTTCATGACCGAGGCCACGGGCATGACCGCCGATGACCTGGACCGGTTCCGGGCGGACCCGGTCTGGCCGCTGCGCGTCGCCGCAACACCGACCATCATCCGCGAGCTCGAGGCGGCCCGGTCGGACCCGGCGACATCGCTCGAGGCGCTCGGCCGGGTCCGGGTGCCGGTGCTCCAGCTGGCCGGATCCCGGTCGCCGGCGACCTTTCGCGACGGCGCCCGGGCGCTCGACGCGCGGCTGCCTGACGGCCGGCTCGTGATCATCGCCGGCGCCCGCCACGCAGCGCATCACACGCACCCGGACCGGTTCATCGCCGCCGTCGAGGCGTTCGTCGAGGACTAGCGGCACGGCCGCCGGTCGGGCAAACTCCACGTCATGGAAAGCGTGATTGGCTGGTTGATCATCGGGTTGCTGGCCGGCTCCGTGTCCGGCTGGGTGGTCGGCGTCCGCAGCGCACAGGGCTGCCTGCCGACGATCGTGGTCGGGATCCTCGGGGCGGTCGTCGGGGGCTGGCTGGCCGAGCAGATGGGCCTGCCGCGTGAGCAGGGGTTCGTCGGCGCCCTGGTGCTCGCGATCCTGGGCGCGATCGTGGTCCGGGTCGTGCTTCGGGCGATCGAAGGGCGGCGCTGACGACGGCGCGTCCCGTGTCTCCCGGCATGCCCGATCAGGCGCGTGAGATGCCCGCCATGACCCGGCACACGGACCATCCGGCTACCATCAGGTCATGACCGACCCTGCTCCGGCTGCCGCCGACACCCGTCCCTACTCTCCCGGACTCGAGGGAATCATCGCCGGGGAGAGCGCGCTGTCCTCGATCGATGGGGCCGCCGGGCGGCTGCTGTATCGCGGCTACCCGATCGGCGACCTGGTCGCCCACGGCTCGTTCGCGGCGATCGCGGAGCTGCTGTGGACCGGCGACTGGCGGCCCGACTCCCGGATGCCCTGCCAGCCCGTGCCGGCACCGGTGATGGCCGCGTTGCGGTCACTCCCGCACGACGCGAAGCCGATGGACGCGCTGCGGACGGCCGTCTCGGTCTGGGGCGCGACGACGAACCCGGCCTGGCCGCCGACACCCGAGCAGGCGCGGGCATTGACGGCGTTCTCACCATCGGCGCTGGCAGCGTTCGCGCGGCTCCGCCGGGGCCTCGATCCGGTCGACCCGGACCCTGACCTCGACCTGGTCGCGGGCTACCTCTACCAGATCAACGGCGAGCGACCGGATGATGCAACGGCGCGCGCGCTGGATGCCTACTTCATCGTGGGCGCCGAGCACGGCTTCAACGCCTCCACCTTCACCTGCCGCGTCATCACCTCGACCCGCAGCGACCTCGCGTCCGCCGTGTGCGGTGCGATCGGTGCGATGAAGGGGCCGCTGCACGGTGGCGCGCCGTCCGAGGTGGTCGAGCAGATCCACGAGGTGGGCACGCCGGAGCACGCCGAGGCCTGGGTCCGCGACGCGCTGGCCCGGGGCGAGCGACTGATGGGCTTCGGGCACCGCGTGTACCGGGCATACGACCCGCGTGCGGCCGCGCTGCGCCAGGTCGCGGAGGGGATGGAGCACCGGCCGGACTGGCTGGACCTGGCGATCGCCGTCGAGGATGTCGCGCTCCGGGTCCTCGCCGAGAAGTACCCGGACCGGCCGCTCAAGACCAATGTCGAGTACTACGCAGCGCCGGTGCTGATGGGCGTGGGCCTCACGCCCGACCTGTTCCCCGCCACGTTCGCGCTCGCGCGGCACGCCGGGTGGACGGCGCATGCGATCGAGCAGGGCGCAGCGAACCGCCTGATCCGCCCGACGATGCGCTACATCGGTCCCGCGGAGCGGACGCTGCCCGAGGCGTAGCCCGTCAGCGTATCGACGAAGGTCGCGTCCGTTCGCGGTGCCCGCTCCATGCACCACGCCCACGCGGTCAGCCGCGCCGCTGGCGTCGGCGAGACGTATCTCCCGACCACCGTGGTGGCTTGTCGCTCATCGCGACCAGTCTTCACGATGCATCCCGCATGCCGTATCAGGGAGCGAGCGTGGGCAGGACGCGATCCGGCGGAGTCGCTGGAGCTTCTGGCAGCACGACACTCCCGGTCGCTACATTCTTGACCGGCCCAGTAGCGAAGTAGCCAAAGTCGCTGTGCGTGACGATGCACGTGGGATCTGTCCAGATCTCGCCGCCTGGCTCCTGGACCTCCCCGCGGATTTGGATGACCCAAACGGGACCCGCCTCGCGAAGCTGGGGTTCACGCCCTGTCAGCGCAATGTAGTGGGTGATCTCGCTCGCGGCACTGAGTTGGGCCATGCCGGAGACTTCCGAAATCGGAATCATGTCGCCGATGTGGCACTTGGCGATGGCGTCGGCAGCACCAGCGGAAGGCGCTGACGCTGATATCGCCACGAGATCGACGGCGGCGGATGGGACGGCCTGAGACGGGGCGGCGGCGAGCGTCGGCTGACTCGACGCGGCCGGCGTGCCGGGCGACTCGAGGACGAGATCCGATGGCGCGACACACGCAATCGCAGCAATGCCCACGGCAGCCACGGCGAGGACTCGGAGAAGGAAGCTGCTGTTCATGGCACTCGGTCGTCCCAGGTGTTGAAGTTGCGCTTGGTCGACGTCGAGGTAACACAATGCCAGTGCGCCAGCGGCCCCACACGGCCTGCGAACCCGGATCAACGCAGTTCGGCATCACAGCGCGAACAATGTCTGGGCGGATTGGAAACGGACGAAGCGGCGATCACAACGGCGAGCACCGCCATCGCGCCAAGTCGACGACGCCCCATCTCCACCCCACATGTGCTACGCGAGCTCCGACAGCGTACGACCCCCCAGTCCTGGTGGCCACAACTCGCCGAGCTTGGTGTACGGGCGGGTCGGGTACCTTCTGTGGGGCGAGGCTACAGCCAGCCGCGCCGCCGGAAGTAGGCGACCATCGCCACCAGCATCACGGCCATGATCCCCATCACGGCCCAGAATGCCTCGAGCTCGCCCTCGCCCGGGACCTTCACGTTCATGCCGAAGATGCTGGCGATCAGCGTGAGCGGGAGCAGCACGACGCTCACGGATGTCAGCACCCGGAGAGAGTCGATTGAGCCGGTGCGACAGGACCGACTCGTTCGAGTCCTCCAGCGCCTCGGCGACCTCCTTGTAGTT
Source organism: uncultured Chloroflexia bacterium (assembly GCA_963835335.1). Taxonomy (GTDB): domain Bacteria; phylum Chloroflexota; class Limnocylindria; order Limnocylindrales; family CSP1-4; genus CAIXZV01. The sequence goes on from CAWIFB010000023.1 coordinate 41,773, forward strand.
CTCGAGCACGTCCCAGATCCGCTCCGCTGCGTCGGTGATGTCGTCGAAGTAGATGTCGAGGTCTTCGGCGAGGTAGCGCTGCTTGGTGCGCTCGAGATCCCGCAGCACGGCGCGCATCGGCCGGACCACGCGCCGGAAGTTGATGATCTCCTGCTTGACCTCGGACAGGTCGCGCACGATCTCGGCCGACCGGCCCTCGAAGATGTCGTCCTCGAGCGTGTCCAGCTTGGCGCCCATCTTGCGCAGCATCGGGAACGAGGCATCGACGCAGGTGTCGACGATCCGGTACAGGAGGTACCCGGTGCCCTTCGCGAACACCGGGTCGCGGACCTCCTCGCGCTCGCGATACCGCTCGAACATCGCGGCAAGGGGCGGGATCGTCTGGTCGGGCAGCGTGATCAGGTAGTCAGGTCCGACGAACAGGTCCAGCTCCGCGGTAAGCAGGCGCCCGCTGCGCTTGTCGAACACCGGGAAGTGGAGAACGATGAACAGGTACTCGTCGTAGGCATCGAGCTTGGGGCGCTGGTTGCGGGAGGCGATGTCCTCGATCGCCAGCGGGTGGAAGCCGAACTCCTGCTCGAGCCACTCACGGTCCGCCTCGCGCGGATGCTCCAGGGTCAGCCAGCGAACGCCGGCCGCGGCGATGATGTCGGGTCCACGAGCCTCAGGGTTCGTGCCGGTCGCGGCGCCACCAGGCGGCCCGGCGCGGCGCAGCGGCCGCAGCGGCAGGTTCGGCACCTGGAGGACCTCCGGTTTCCATCGTCCGATCGTAACCCACGCGGTGCGAGGGGAGGACGCTCGCCGGGCAGCCGCCAGCGCAGGAATCCACCGCGGCACCCGCCGCGGGCCGCGGTGCCGTGTCCGGCACAGGCCACCCGGCCGAATGATAGCCAGCAGGCAAGTATTCGGTATGCTTGGGTGCGTGCTCGACGCTGACCTCCGCCACCCCACCCTGGAGCGTCGGGCTGCCCTCGTCCGATCATTGGCGCGAGCGCTCCCGGGCGGCCGGTCACGGGCGAGCGCCGGCCGGCCGGGCTGGTTGCGCGTGCCGCGGGACCCGATCGGCCGCGCGCGCGACACGCTGCAGCGCGGGCCGGCCGGGCTGGTCACCCTCGCCGTGCTTACCGGCCTGGGAGCAGGTCTGGGGGCGATCGCGTTCCGGTGGCTCATCGGCGCGTTCACGATGGTGTTCACCGGGCAGTCCGACTACGGCGCCGTCAGCCGGCCGACGCACCCGGACCTGCCCTTCCTGGGCATCTGGTTCATCGTGGCCGTGCCCGTGGTGGGCGGGCTGCTGTACGGGCCGCTGATCGACCGCTTCGCGCGCGAGGCGCGCGGCCACGGCGTCCCGGAGGTCATGCTCGCGGTCGCGGAGCGGGGCGGGCGGATCCGGCCACGCGTCGCGATCGTCAAGTCGCTCGCATCGGCGATCTGCCTCGGCTCGGGGGGATCGGTGGGTCGCGAGGGCCCGATCGTCCAGATCGGATCGGCGCTCGGCTCGGCCATCGGGCAGGCGTTGCGTGTCGGCGAATCGAGCCTGCGGCTGCTCGTCGCGTGCGGGGCTGCGGGTGGCATCTCGGCCACGTTCAACGCGCCGATCGCGGGCGTTTTCTTCGCCCTTGAGCTGATCCTCCGCGACTTCGAGGTCCGGTCGTTCGGGGCGGTCGTGCTGGCATCGGTCACCGCTGATGTGGTCAGTCGCGCCGCATTCGGCTCCAGCTCCTTCCTGCCGTTGCCGCCGTTCACCATCGTCAACCTCTGGGAGTACCCGCTGTACGCGACGCTGGGCCTCGTGGCGGCCGTGGTCGGGATCGGGTTCAGCCGGGTGCTGTACGGGATGGAGGACGTCATCGACCGGCTGTGGGAGCCGCGGCCCGAGTGGCTGCGCCCCGTCGCAGGCGGGCTCGTTTTGGGGCTGCTGCTCCTGGCGCTGCCACAGCTGTACGGCGTGGGCTATGCGCCGCTGGAGCAGGCCATCGGGGGTCACGACGCGCTCGAGCTCCTGCTGCTGCTGCTGGTCGGCAAGATGATCGCGACCAGTCTCACCATCGGGATCGGCGGCTCCGGCGGCGTGTTCGCCCCGTCGCTGTTCATCGGCGGCATGCTGGGCACAGCCTTCGGCGTGGTGGTCAACTCGCTGTTCCCGGGCATGGTCGCGCCGGCCGGCGCCTACGGCCTGGTGGGTATGGGCGCCGTGTTCGCGGCGGCGGCCCATGCGCCGATCACGTCGGTCCTGATCCTGTTCGAGCTGACCGGCGACTACACGGTGATCCTGCCGCTGATGACGGCGATCGCCGTGTCGGCCGGGGTGTCGGCGCTGCTGACCTCGGAGACGATCTACACGCTCAAGCTCCGGCGACGGGGCATCGATGTCCGGCGCGGGCGGGCGGCCAGCGTCATGGACCTGATCACCGTGCGCAATGCGATGCGCCCCGTTCCTGATCCGGTGTCGACGACCGCACCGCTGGGCGAGGTCGTCGACCGGCTCATCGCGGCCGGTGTCGAGACCCTGCCCGTCGTGGATCAGGCCGGCGTGTACAGCGGGATCGTGACCGCGGACGGCGTCGAGCAGCAGATGCGGACGAACTCGCTGGACATGACCGCGGGCGAGCTTGCCCAGCACGTGCCGGCGGTTGGCGCCGACGAGACGCTCGAGGGAGCCCTCGAGCAGCTCCTGGCGCACGGGATCGCCGGATTGCCGGTGCTCGACGCCGGCGACGGACGAGTCGTGGGCTGGCTGACGCACCGGGACGTGCTCCGCGCCTACAGCGGGGGCGGAGCCGGCCGGAGCCCAGTCGGCGGCGGGGTCCCGGCCGGCGGTACGGTCCCGGCCGGGGGCGACGTCGCGGCCGAGGGCGAGGTCGCGGTCTCCGGCGAGCCGGGCACGCACGCGGGACCCGCGGTCGCCGGCCTACGCCCGACGGGTCCGATCGAGCGTCGCGTTGGCCCGTCGTGGCTGGGTGGCTTCCGCATCCTCGATCTCGAGTTCACATCGGAGGAGGCGCTGGTCGGCGTCCCCATCGCCGACCTGCCCTGGCCGACGCTGGCGCTCCCGATCATGGTCCGGCGCGAGGGGCTCCGGTTCGCCCCGACGGCAACGACGGTCCTGCAGGTCGGCGACCGCGTCACCGTGCTCGTCGAGCGCGAGCTGGCGACGGACTTCGCGGACCGGCTGGCCATGGCCATCGCGTCTGCGCGGGTCGAGGACCTCCCCCCGGACGCGGAGACCGTCGAAGACTGACGCCGACGGGGTCAATCCCAGTGTGGGGGCTGCTTACGGAACCCCGGTCGGTCCGGCCGTCGTCGCCGGTTGGGCGCGGTCGCGCCCGGTTCCGCGCAGCCCGAGCACCGCGGCACCGGCGAGGAACACGATCCCGCCGGCGACGAACGGGCTTCCGGCACCGCCGGCCGCTGCCAGCCCGCCGCCGATCGCCGGGCCCAGGATCCCCGCGATGTACAGCGGCAGGTACACGAGGTTCAGGGTGGCGGAGCGACGCTCCGCAGGCACGTCGGTCGCGAGCATGGCGAACACCATCGCACCGGTGGTCGCAACCGCCGCACCGAGCACGACGGCCACCACGACCAGCGCGCCCAGCTCCGGGACCAGAGGCATCAGGATGCTGGCGCCACCGCCGGCGATCAGCGCCGCGATCAGCACCGGCCGGAACCCGACCTGGTCGCCCAGCCACCCGGCGCCCGGGGAGGCGATCGCACCCACAAGGGACGCGACGCCCATCACGAGCGCGATCCCGGTCGCGAGCCCGGCGCCTGTCCCGACCAGGTCCTCGACGAGGACCGGCGTGTACGGTCGCGACATCTGGTTGGCCAGGAACACGACCCCGTAGATCACGAACACGCGGCGGACGGCCGGGTCGGCGAACACGCCCCGGACCGCACCGAACGCCAGCCGCAGGACCGGGCCCACGGGGATCACCTCGGGTCGCACCTCGCGGGTCCCCAGGCCCACCAGCAGCGCGGTCCCGACCGACAGCGCCGCCGACAACCCGAACACGCTCGGGATGGCCCAGCCGAATCCGTCGATGAGCAGGCCGGCGAGCGTCGGGCCGGCCGCGAACCCGATCGGGCCGGCCGCACCGAACAGCGCGATCGTCGTGCCCAGCCGACGGCGCGGGCTGACGTCCCGGATCCCCGCCAGCATCACGCCGGTGTTGCCGAGCTGGAACCCGATCAGGAGGACGGCCAGCGCCAGCTGCCACGGCTCGCGCGCCAGAGCGGCCATCGTGAACACGACGGCCTCGACGAGCGCGCTGCGCACGATCACCGCCTTGCGGCTGATCTTGTCCGCCCAGACGCCCCACAGCGGGACCAGCGGCAGCCCGACGACGAACATGAGCGAGCTGTAGAGGCCGACGAACGGGAGTCGCTCCGTTTCCGGGACGCCCAGGTCGCGGAGATAGGCGGGCAGCAGCGCGAACACCTGGCTCACGCCCATGCCCTCGATGAGCTGGGTGATCCAGAACACGCCGACGATGACCCGCCAGTCCTGGGGTGCTCGCGATCGCGCCGACATCACGCGGACGGTACAGGACCGGCTGTCGAGGCGGCGTCGCCGCGTCGCCCGGCGCGCACCGGTGACTGAGCGGCATCATCCACGCATGCACCGCGACCCCGTGATCACGATCCCGGATCCCTGCCTGGTCGTCCTGATCGGCGCCGCCGGCGCGGGCAAGTCCACCTTCGCCGCACGCTGGTTCGCCCCGCACGAGGTGCTCTCCTCGGACGAACTGCGCGAGCGGATCTCCGGCGACGCCGCTGATCAGCGAGCGACCGGACCGGCGTTCGCGACCCTCCATCGGCTGCTCGGACAGCGGCTTGATGCTCGCAGGCTCACGGTGGTCGATGCCACCAGCGTGCAGGCGAAGGCGCGACGGGCCCTGCTCGAGGGTGCGGCCGAGGCGGGGATGCCGGCCGTCGCGATCGTGCTCGACATGCCGCCGGCCGTGGTGCTCGAGCGCAATGCGGGGCGAGGCGCCAGGATCGTGCCCGAGGCGGCGGTCCGCCGCCAGCTCGGGGACCTGGGGCGAGCGCCCGATGACCGCCTCCGCCACGAGGGGTTCGCGCTCGTCGTCCGGCTCACGGACCCTGCGGACCTGGACACCGCGACGGTGGTCCGGTCGCGGGGCTGACGCCCGTCTCAGCTGCCGCCGAGTCGCACGATCCCGAACGGCCTCGCTCGCACCTCGACCCACACTCCGTTCTGCGTGTAGATGTCCTGGCGGCAGAGCTCGATCGCCTCGTCCTCGGAAGCGGCGCGGACGATCACGACCGATGCCGAGACGTCCGTGAACGCGCCGACCTCGACGACCACGCCGGCGGCCTTGAGGTCGGCCATGCGTGCCATGTGGCGGGCGCGGAACGGGACCCGCGTCTCGGCGGCGTCGGGGGCGTAGGTCGCCTCGACGAACCAGACGGTCTCGATCCAGGGAGCTTGGGTGGCGTCGGTCATGGGGCTCCTCGGCGCGGCAGGCTGCTCGCGCCGGCGGCCCGCACCGTCACAGCGTAGCGGTGCCCGCCGCGATCAGCGCGATCGCGATGGCCGTCAGCACGATCCCGGCGACGTGGCGGCGGGCGAGCCGCTCCCCTACGACCGCGATCGCCAGCACGACGGTGACGACCGGATACAGCGACGACAGGACCGCCGCGATCGCCAGCTGCCCCGACTGGGCGGCGAGGATGAACGCCGCATTGCCGGTCATGTCCAGCAGGCCGACGACCACCAGCCGCCAGCCGATCGAGGCATCCAGCCGCCACGGCTGGCGCCAGGCCACGATCAGCGCGGCGAGGATCGCCACCTGGAGCAGCCGCATGAGCACCAGCGGGCCGAACGCTCCCGCTCCGGACAGCTGGCCGACGCACACGTTGAACGCGCCGATCGCAAACCCGGCCGCCAGCGCCCAGCGGATCCCGGAGGGCCGGTCGGTCGCGTGGCCCGGCGCGCTCGTGACCAGCACCACGGCGATCAGCGCGAGGACGATCCCCGCGATCGCCTCGGGGCGCGGGACCCCCTCGAGCACGAACCCGACGCCGACCGGCACCACCGCCGCAAGCACGCCCGTGGTGGGCGCCACCACGCCCATCCGGCCGACCGCGAGACCTCGGTACAGGGACGTGATCCCGACGACGCCGGCCAGGCCGCCGGCAACCGTCCATCCAAGGTCGGCGCCCTGCGGCACGGGCTCGCCGCGGGCGACGGCGAGCGCCAGGGCGGCAACCAGCCCGATCGCCTGCGTCCCGATGACGATGCCGAACAGGGGCGCTCGACGGCTGAGCATCCCGCCCCCGAAATCACCGGACCCCCAGGCCAGGGCGGACAGCAGGCCGAGGACGACGACCGTCGAGCCCGGCCCGAAGGCGTCAGGCAGGCGCCACCCCTTCGAGCTCGGCGGGCTCCACGTGCCCGTCGACCGCGGCCGGCCCATCGAGCTCGACGACCAGGTCCGCGAGCATGTCGTAACGGTCCGAGGTGGTGAGGTAGATCACCTGGAAGTCCGCCGAGATCTCGCGCAGCAGCTCGAGCGCACGTGGCGCGCGAACGCTGTCGAGCGTCACGAACGGGTCGTCCAGGATGAGCGGTGGCCTGCGGTCCCCGGTGACCAGCCGCACGAGGCCGAGCCTCGCGGCCAGGTAGACCACGTCGAGGGTGCCCTGCGAGAGCTCCGACACGGACACCCAGTCGTTGCGCTCGGGTGCGAACACCTCGATGCCCAGGTTGGTGTCGTCCACGCGGACGCGCCGGTACCGGCCGCCCGTCACGCGCGCCAGGTCGCCGACCATCCGCCGCTCGAGATAGCGCGTCGCGCGCTGCATCGTCGCCTGCTCGGCCGCGTTGATCTCGCGAAGCGTGGCGGCGTACACGCGATCGCGCCGGTGGAGCGTCGCGAGCTCCTCCTTCCAGGCGTCGAGCCGCTCGGCCAGGGCCGCGACCTCCTCGGCATCGACGGGGTTCTGCTCGACGCGCGCTCGTGCGGTTGCCTCGTCGTCTCGCGCGCGGTCGAGCGTGCGCTCGGAATCGGACACCTCGACCTCGAGGCGCTCCCTGGCCCGGGGCTCCTTCGCGATCGGCCCCAATGCCTCGAGCGCCCCGGTCTTCTGCTCGATCTCCAGCGCCGCCGTGTCGCGCCGGCCGGGAAGCGCGTCATGCGGCTCGTCCCCCACCAGCCCGTCGAGCCGCGCCCGGCGTTGCTCGATCTCCGCGGTGTGGGCCTCCTCCTTCTGGAGCACCGCCTCGGCCTCGGCCTGGTCGACGAGCCCCAGCCGATGGAGCAGGTCGTCGTGCTCTCCCTGCCGCTGTCCGAGCTCGAGCTCCAGGTCCGATCTGCCACGCAGCCGCCGGTTCACCTCGACATCGCGGAGCTGCTTGTCGACGCGGTCCCCGCGGCGCAGCCAGATGCCGACAATCGCGAGCACCAGCCCGATCCCGGCGATCACGCCGCCCGCCATGATCGGCAGCGTCCCGAGGTCGACGATGTCCGCCGCCTCGAGCCCGAACACCGCGGCCGCGACGGCGGCACCGGCGAGGACAAGGCCCATCGACCACCGCGAGAGCGGCTGCCAGCGGACCTCCGGTGGAACCTCGAAGCTGACCTGGATCTCATCCTCGAGCATTGCCCGGAGCGTCTCGATCCGGGTCCACACGCCGCGCAGCCGCTCGACGTTGGTGCGCAGCACGGGCAGCGACGTGGACGACGGATGGGTCCGGTCCAGCTCCTCGATCTCGTCACGCACGATCACGGCCGTTCGATACCGCTCGAACCGCTCCTTCGCCGCATCCCGCTCCGCGGTCAGCCGCTCAGCCTGGCGGGCCTTCTCGAGCATCGAGCGCCGCTCGCTGAGCGCGGTCTCCGCCTCGGCCCGCCGTTCCCGGGCCACGGCGAGCGCGTCGCGATCCCGCTCGAGCCGGGCGAGCGCGTCCTCGCCCGCCTGGAGCTTTGCGGCGACGTCGTTGACGGCGTCCTCGGCGACCTTGAGCCGGCCGGGGTTCCGGGCGCCCTTGGTCTCGAGGTCGTGGAGGGCGCGGTCGAGCTTCTTGCGAGCCCGGCTGGTGCCCCGGTCGGCCCCGCTGATCGAGGCCTGCAGGCGATCCCGGAGTGCCGCCTCGTCGCGCTGGAGACCGGCCAGCTCGTGGTGGCGAACCGATGCCGTGGACCGGAAGAAGGCCTCCGTCGGAACACCCGACAGCTCGGCAAGCGCCTCGTCGGCGCGGGCCGGATCGGTGATCGACTGGCCATCGAGGTCCAGCGTCACCTGGCCCCGGGCGCCCCGGAACGACTTCTCGAGGCGGCCGTCGTGGATCCCGCCGTCCTCGTCCTCGTAGGTGAAGGCGAGCTCGAGAACCGTCCGCGCGTCCGCGTCCCCGTCCCACGGGACGAGCCCGTCTAGGTCCGCGGCGGCGCTGGTGACCTTGCGGGTCAGGGCGAGCTCGATGGCCCGCTGGAGCGTCGACTTGCCCGCCTCGTTGGGGCCGCGGACGACCGTCAGGCCCGGGGCCAGCTCGATCTCCTGGTCGCGGTACCGGCGGAGGTTGTGGATCGCGATCCGCGAGATCCTCACAGCGTCACCTCGTGACCGGCGAGGAGCAGACGCCCGAGGCGCAGCACGTCTCGCAGCTCGAGCGCCTCGCGGGCGGCGGCATCGTCGCCCGACGCCTCCAGGTCCGCGATGCGGCCCTCGACGTTGCGGATGAACGCGCCGGCGATCGTGTCCGGCGACGGCAATGCGCCTTCGGTGAGCGCCGGCTGGCTGGCATCCCGGATCCGGACGCGGAGGAACGAGCCGCCGAGCGAGCGCTCGATCTCACCCGGATCGAGATCCAGCTCGTCCGGCCGGACGCCGATCAGGCGGACATCCATGACGACGTCGCCGTCCGCCATCGCCAGCAACCGCTCGACCAGCGCGGGCTGCGACGTCACCGTGGCCGCGTCGATCTCCAGCCGCTGGAAGGTGGTCCTGCCCACCTGTCGCTCCTCCACCGTCACCGATCGGCGGCCGTCGTGCCCGTCGAGCGCAACCAGCAGCACCTTCCCGGCCCGGTCCTGGTCGACGGCGACGGGCTCCGGCGCGCCGGAGTAGGCGTAGGTCACGCCACCGGCCGTGGCGACCTGCGCCGCGTGCCAGTGCCCGAGCGCAAGGTAGTCGAGCCCGCTCGCGGCGATCTCGTCGGTGGTGATCACGACCTCGTCATTGTCCGTCCGCCCGGGGATCGAGATCGCCGCGTGGAGCAGCCCGATCTTCCATGTCGCCGGCGGCACCGCGACCGACGCCAGGTCCTTGAGCGGGCTGTGCGGGGCCCGCTTGGTGGCGAACACCGGGCCGTGGACGACCACGTCGAGCGCGGGCAGGTGGATCCACGGCCGGTCCGGTGTCAGCACGGTGACCATGTCGTCCGGTCCGGCACCGGCGAGCGCGGCCAGGTCGAACGCGCGATAGACGGACGAGCGGTCGTAGACGTCGTGGGTGCCGGGGATCAGGACCGACCGGATCCGCGCCCTGGCGAGCCGGGCCAGCTCCGCGGCCACGCGCTGGACCGAGCGGCCCGGCTGGACGTTGGAGTCGAACAGGTCGCCGGCGACCAGGAACAGGTCGACCTTCTCGGCCAGCGCAAGGTCGACGCTCGCACTGAACGCGGCGAACTGTCGCTCACGCTGGGCGATGGCAGCATCGCCGAGGTCGGCGTGTCGGGCGCCGAGGTGCACATCGGCGGTATGGAGCAGTCGGAGCATGCGGTGGGCCTGCCTCCCTGGGACGACGCCATCGGTGCAACCGGCACACCGACCGGGCCCCGCAAGCGGCCGCTTCCAGCCCTCCCGTCCTGCACCTGGCGTGGTCTCGGACGTCTTCAGGGCTGGGCCGGTCGCCCCCGGGACCCGGTTGCGGGACGGGCGCCCCCATCGCTCCCGTCTCGCCATGCCGAGTCTTGGCCATCATTGTGACAGGTCGCCCGTCACGATCGCAGCGATCCGACCGATGTGATTCGCCCGATGAATGGTCGGCCGGCAGCCGGCATGCCCTCGCAACGCCCGGATCGACGAGGCGGTGTAGGCTGAAGCTCACGTACACACCGGTGTGGCCCCGAGCTAGGGACTCCGAGAACGGCACCTGGGACGCGTGGCCCCGGCTGACTCCCCGCCGTGGTCTCCGTCGTCGGGTGAGGTCCCCGCTCGACGTCCGCACCACGAGCCGTTGGAGCGCGCGCCCGGGAGGAGCACTCGTGACCTACGTCGATCGAACTCTCGTCTGCGTGGACTGCGGTGTGGAGTTCATCCACTCCGCCGCAGACCAGGAGTACTACATCCAGAAGGGGTTCACGTCGGAGCCCAAGCGGTGTGCGTCGTGTCGTGCATACCGCCGCTCGACCCGCGACGGCGGCGCCGACGTGCGCTCGTTCGGCGGGCCTCGCGGCTATGAGCGGATGGACGACCGCGGCGCCCGCGAGTACTTCGTCGCGGTGTGCTCCTCGTGCGGCAACCAGGCGCAGGTGCCGTTCAAGCCACGCATGGACAAGCCGGTCTACTGCTCGGACTGCTTCCGGGCGATCAAGCCGGACTGATCCGGCCGACTGGCGGCGCTGCGGGCCGTCGCCTCGATCAGAGCCGGAATGCGTCCCCGCGGCGGAATCGCTCCCGATGGCGGCCCCGCCACACCGTGACCCGGCCTCGGCCGTGGACCTGCCAGGCGCCGTGGCTGCAGACGACCGCGGTGTCCTCGTCGATCCCCAGCACCACCACCCGACCCCGGGGCGCCTGGAGGGCCACGAGCGCGGCGATCGGCTCGGGCCATGCGTCGTAATGCGGCAAGACCGCGCACCCCTCGACCAGGGCGAGCCCGGCCGGCCAGCGCAACGGGAACGGCAGCGGGATCCGGAACCGCGGGAGCATCCAGAAGTCCGCGGCCTGTCCCGCGATCGCCATCGCCCCCGCCGAGCACCCGGCAACCGTGGCACCGCGAGCGTGGGCGGCACGGAGCGCGGCTCCGAGGGGCGATCCATGGAGCACCGCCAGGAGGTGCCGCGGATGCCCGCCCGAGAGGTACACCAGGTCCGACTCGCCGACCGCCTGGAGTGCGGCAGCGTCGTGCCCGTCCGCGATATCGCGGACGAGGACGGGCTCGACCTCGGCGCCGAGCGACGCGAAGTGTGCGACGCCACGGTCCGCCCACGACCTGAACGTGGCCTCGCCGTCGGGTGCCGACGCAGTGGGCAGGACCACGACGCGCGGTCGGGAGCGACCGATCGCCTCCAGCAGGCCAAGATCGAACTCGGCCATGGGGGCGAGGAACTCTCCGGCGCCGACGAGCGCGACTGGTCCGGGCATTGGTGGTCAGGGGCGCGGTGCCTGGCGAGCAGGCCCGGTTCCCCATCCTCCTTTCGAACCGTGCAAGCGGTTCTCCCGCACACGGCTCACCGATGGTCGCTCGCGCATGGTTACGCTGCCTCCGGATAGCGGATGGTGCCACGCAGTCGGTATAGGCCGAGACCAGCGAACCAGTCCTCAGTCCACCGGTTGGCCTCGCCAGGTCGCAGGTCTCGGCCCTTTCGCTTCATCTGGAAGCGTCGCAGCCGGTCCACGACGTAGCGGTCAACCTGGGTGAACTTGGTGTCCGCGTTGCCAGTGCGGAAGTAGTTGCCCCAGCCACGCAGGACGGGGTTGAGATCCCGGATCAACACCCGGACATCCTTGGCCCCGTTGCGGTTGCGGCCGGTCAGCTCCTTCACCCGCGAGCGAACCCTCTTCATGCTCCGGACCGATGGCCAGCGGTGGAGGTAGTAGCGGCGGATGCCGCGCTCCAGCAGCCGGCCCGAGACCCGGGCATGGAAGTGGCAGCCGAGGAAGTCGAAGCCCTCCCGACCCTCTCTGAGATCAACGATCCGCGTCTTGTCCGGGTGGAGCTCGAGCCCGAGACCGGTGACGATCGCTCGCACCAGCCCAAGGGCCGCCTCGGCCTCGACCTGCGTCCGGCACAGGATCACGGCATCGTCGGCATAGCGCACCAACGTGCCCTGACCGCGCCTCGCGAAGGCCAGATCGAACCGGTGGAGGTAGATGTTGGCCAGGAGGGGGCTGATCACCCCGCCCTGCGGCGTGCCAGAGACCGTCTGGCTGAGCACGCCGTCCTCCATCACCCCTGCCGTGAGCCATTGCCGGATGAGCTTGAGCACCCGCCGGTCGGACACCCGCTCTGCGACGAACTCGAGCAACCGAGCGTGGTCGATCGAGTCGAAGAAGGAGCGGATATCCAGCTCGACGACCCAGGTCCTGCCCTCGATGAACGAGCGCCGGATGACCTCGAGCGCCCCAGTCGCGCTCCGCTTGGGCCGGTAGCCGAAGGAGACGGGCAGGAAGTCCGCCTCGAAGATCGGCTCCAGCACGAGCTTCGCCGCCTGCTGCGCCACGCGGTCGCGAACCGTCGGGATGCCCAGCGGCCGCACGCCGCCGTCTGGCTTCGGGATGCCCCGTCGCCGCACCGGCGACGGGTGGTATCGACCCTGCCGGAGCGAGTCCGAGAGGTCTTGGAGCATGCGCTCCGCGCCGTATGCCTCGACCTGCGCCAGAGTCTCCCGATCGACCCCGGCCGCTCCCCGATTGGCGAGCACTCGCTTCCACGCCTCTTCCAGCACGTCAGGCCGGAAGATCCGGTCAAAGAGGGCGTGGAAGCGCCGCTCCGGCGACCGCTTGGCCGCCACGTAGAGCCGGTGTTGGAGATCCGCCGCAGTCTAGAGCAGGCTCCGCGAATCGGAGCCGAGCCGCCCGGCGTACGGCCCGCGCGCCGACGGATGCGGGTGCCGGCCGGTCGGGGGCTGGACGCCCTGCGGCCGTGCCTGACACACTCCGCGAACGCCGCCCGACGGCACGCACCCAGACCACGGAGACCCAGTGACCTCGGCCCAACGCTGGACCATGCTCGCCGCCATCCTCGGCTCGTCGATGGTGTTCCTCGACGGGACCGTGATGAACCTCGCCCTGCCCAAGATCGGCGAGCAGCTGCCCGGAACGCTGGTGTCGACGCTCGAGGGCCAGACGTACGCGGTCAGCGGCTACCTCGCAACGCTGGCGGCGCTGCTCGTCCTCGCGGGTGCCCTGGCGGACTATCACGGGCGCCGGCGCGTGTTCGCCATCGGCCTGGTCGGGTTCGGCACCACGTCGGTCCTGTGCGGGCTCGCGCCGTCGCTCGAGCTGCTGGTCGCGTTCCGGCTGCTGCAGGGCGCTGCCGGCGCGCTGCTGGTGCCGGGGTCGCTGGCCATCGTGACCGCCCTGTTCGACGGCCAGGCGCGGGCGCGCGCGTTCGGGATCTGGGCGTCCGCGACGTCCGCGACCACCCTCATCGGGCCGGTCGTCGGCGGGCTGCTCGTCGACGGGGTGAGCTGGCGTGCGGCGTTCCTGATCAACGTGCCGCTGGTCGCGGTGGCGCTGTTCGCGACCATCCGCCACATGCCCGAGACCCGGGCCGAGGGCGCGACCGGTCGATTTGACTGGCTGGGCGCGGCAGTCGCCGTGGTGGCCGTCGGAGGGCTCGCGTTCGGCACGATCCGCGGGCAGGACCGGCGCTGGGAGGACCCGATCGCCTGGGCGTCGCTCGCCGTCGGCGCGATCGCCCTGGTCGCGTTTCCCGTGCTCATGGCGCGGCGCCCGGACCCCCTGGTCCCGCTGGGGTTGTTTCGCCGCCGCCGGTTCGCGACGATCAACCTCTCCACGCTGCTCATCTACGCCGGCCTGTACACCACCTTCACCTTTCAGGGGCTGTTCATCCAGGGCGTGGTCGGGTATTCGGCCACGGCGGCCGGGATCATCGGGCTGCCATCGGGGATCCTGTTGACGGTGCTCTCGACGCGCGTCGGCAGCGTGGCCGGGCGGCGCGGCGTGCGGCCGTTCCTCGTGGCCGGCCCGCTGATCATGGCCGCCGGGCTGCTGTGGCTCGCGCGGGTCCCGGCGACCACCGAGCCGTGGCGGCTCGCCCTCGGCGACCCGTCCACCTTCGTGCCGCCGGTCTCGACCATCGTCGACATCCTGCCGTTCGTGGTGCTGTTCGGGATCGGGATCTCGCTGGTCGTGGCGCCACTCACGGCGACCCTGATGTCCTCCGTGCCGGTCCGCAACGCAGGGCTCGCGTCGGCGATCAACAACGCCGTCAGCCGGATCGGCCAGCCGCTGCTGTCGGCGCTGATCTTCGTGGTCGTGAGCGGATCGTTCTACGCGGCGCTGGCCGGCGCGGTGCCGGGTCTCGACGCATCGGATCCGGCCCTGCGCGCCCTCGTCCAGCCGCTCAACCCGCCGCTTGCGTCGACGCCGCCCGCGATCGCCGCGGCGGCGCACGTCGCCTCGGTCGACGCCCTTCGCCTCGCGGCCGTGGTATGCGCAGCACTGCTGGCGGCGGGCGCGCTCGCGAACTGGGTCGGGCTCCGTCCGGGTGCCGAGGATTCGGATGCCGACGGGGCGACGCCGAGAGCTGCCTGAGCGACGAGCCGCCGGGCGGCCGCCCCAGGGGTGCCGTCAGCCCATCACGCTGAACGCGACGCTCAGCGGGTGACCCGGAACGGGCCACCGTGACCCGGGATCACGATGTCGGCGGCCGCCAGCACGCGCGCCCGATGCTGCTCGATCAACGCCTGGTCCCAGCCCAGCGGATCCTCCAGCGGCGTGCGGTCCTCGCGCCACCACAGGTGCGTCATCGCGTACACCGCATCGTCCGCCCGGACCACCAGCGTCGCATCCTCCTCGGTGTGCCCGGGCGTCAGCCACAGCTCGCTTCGCGGGGACAGCTGATACCCGTCGCCGTCGTGGTCGAGCCACAGATCGTCCTTGTAGCGCGCCCAGAAGTCCACCACCTCGGCGTTGGGGAACAGCGCGATGTTGACGGTGTGATCCGGGTGATGGTGGCTCAGGAACACGTGGGTCACCGCCTCCGGAGAGACGCCCAGATCGCGCAGCGGATCGAGGATCAGGGATCTGCGGGCGACCATCCCGGGATCGACAACGATCAGCGCGTCCGCGTCGCGGACGAGGACGATGGATGAGCCGACGCGGTCGCCCGCGTAGCCGGCGTGGAGCAGGTCAACGGTCGTCATCCGTGCAGGGTACCCGGCGGTCGACGATGTGCTGCGGGGGCCCGGCACGCGCAACGCGACGAGCGCCCGGCACGCGCAACGGCCCTCCCGCGCCGCCGCGCCGCTGCCATGCTCCGCGGATGTCGAACATCGATCACGCCGACCTGATCCTGACCGGTGGCCACGTCTACACCGGCGACCCGGCTGCAGACCGAGCGGATGCGGTCGCCGTGCGCGGCGGCCGGATCGCCGCCGTCGGGGCGGCCCGCGACATCGATGCCCTGCGCGGACGGTCGACGCGCGTGATCGACCTGAAGGGCGGCATGGCCGTGCCGGGCTTCGGCGATGCGCACTGCCACCCGATCCACGGCGGCCTGGCGATGATCCGGTGCGAGCTCCACAGCGATACCAATCACCAGACGCTCGACGACTATCTCGGCATCATCGCGGCGTATGCCACGGCCCACCCGGATCGTCCGTGGATCCTCGGCAGCGGGTGGAGCATGCCGGACTTCCCGGGCGGAACGCCGCGCCGCGAGGATCTCGACCGGGTCGTCCCGGATCGGCCCGTCTACCTGCCCAACCGTGACGGCCACAGCGCGTGGGTCAACACCCGGGCACTGGAGCTGGCCGGGGTCACCGCCGACACCTCGGACCCGTACGACGGCCGGATCGAGCGGGACCCGGACGGCACACCCAGCGGCAGCCTCCACGACGGCGCCATGGGCTTCGTGTCCGCGATCGTGCCGCAGACCACCCGCGAGGAGCTCATGGAAGCGTTGCGCGCGGGTCAGCGATACATGCACTCGCTGGGGCTGACGCAATGGCAGGACGCGATCGTCGAGCGAGACCAGGAGGAGATCGCCTACCGGGCGCTGGGTGCGAGCGGCGAGCTGACGGCCCGGGTCGTCGGGGCGCTGTGGTGGGACCGCCATCGGGGCCTGGAGCAGATCGACGAGCTGATCGCGCGTCGCGCGCTTGGCCCGGCCGGCCGGTTCCGCCCCACGAGCGTGAAGATCATGCAGGACGGCGTGCTGGAGACGTACACCGGCGCGATGCTCGACCCGTATCTCGGGCCCGACGGCCGACCCACCGACAACCGCGGGCCGAGCATGGTCGAGCCCGGGCTCCTCAACGAGGCGGTGACCAGGCTCGATCGGGAGGGGTTCCAGGTCCACTTCCACGCCATCGGCGACCGGGCCGTGCGCGAGTGCCTGGACGCCGTCGCGGCGGCCCGTGCGGCCAATGGCCCGTCGGACCACCGCCACCACATCTCGCACATCCAGGTTGTCCATCCCGACGACGTCCCGCGGTTCGCCGCGCTCGACGTGACGGCCAACGCGCAGGCTCTGTGGGCGGTCCACGAGGACCAGATGGACGACCTGACGATCCCGTTCCTCGGGCCGGTCCGCTCCGGCTGGCAGTACCCGTTCGCCTCGCTGCTGCGCGCGGGAGCCCGGCTCGCGATGGGCAGCGACTGGTCGGTGTCGTCACCCAACCCGCTGCTCGAGATGGAGCATGCCGTGACGCGCGTCGCCGTCCTGTCGCGCGGCGAGAAGGAGCCGTTCCTGCCCGAGGAGCGGATCTCGCTCGAGGCGGCGCTGGCCGGGTTCACGTCGGGCACGGCATTCGTCAACCACGCCGAGCACGAAACGGGCACGATCGAGGCCGGCAAGCTCGCCGACCTCGCGATCCTCGATCGCGACCTGTTCGCGGCGGACGCCGGTCCGATCGGCGATGCGAGCGTGCTGGCGACCTTCGTCGAGGGTGTGGCGGTGTACGAGGCGTCGGCGCTGAGCGGGTAGGCCAGCCGCAACGAACGCAGCCCCTGCGACCCGGGCTCCGCGGTTCCGACCCCAGAGCTGCCGCGGAAGGGAGCGCCCGGGGGCCGTCGCCCTGGCGTCGGCTGGCCCTCAGGGATGCAGCGCGAGGGCCACGCCTTCCGTCGTCGCGGCCGAGGCGAGCGCCCGATCGAGCGTCGCCAGCTCGCCGTCCACATCGATCGCCAGCCACAGGTAGGTCGCGTCGTATACCGAGAGGCGATGGCGCTCGGCGAGGGCGAGTGCGAGACGGACCCCGGCCGCGCCCCGGTCTGCCGTCTCGATTCCCGTGTCCTCCAGGGTTTCGAGACGCCGCGACGCCTCGATCGAGTCCCACCCCGAACGGCGCAGGATCGCGTGCCCGATCTCGGTCCAGATGATCGCGGGCGCAAGCAGAAGCCGGTCATCCGCGATCCAGGCGCGCAGGAGTGCGGGGATGTCGGCCCGCTCCCCGAGCGCGAGATCAACGGCGACCGACGCGTCGACCACAACGGGGGTCGGTGGCGCCGCGAACGTCATCGTGCCGTGCCCCCGCGCTCATCCCGAGCCTCGCGGATCCAGCCAACGATCTCGTCGGGGGTCGAGCGCCGCCGCGTGTCCGCCGCCCGCATCAGGAGCAGCCGGTCGACGGCGGCGAGCCGTCGCTCCCGGATCCGGTCAGGGTCGAGCGCCTCGAGGTCTCGCAATGGGACGATGGCGGCGACGGGCTGCCCGGCTCGTTGGACGATGAATCGCTCGCCCCCCGCTGCCTCATCGAGCACCTGTCCGAACCGTGCCCTGACCTCGAGGGCGTTGATCGTTCTCATGGCACCATCATATGACTATGATGGTCGGCGTCAACCGGCGGCAAGATCCGCCGGGCGGTCGATGTCCTGCAGCGTCACTCCGACGGGGTCGAGGTCGCGCCAGGCCTCGGGCGCGATCACGGCCGACGGGACGGAATCGAGCAGCGCGCGCAGGCTTCGGCGGTCGGACGCGAGGCAGGCGGTGATCGCATCCGACACCGCGGCGGGGCGAATGACCATCGGCAGCGGCGCCGCCGGTGATGCGGCGAGGGTCATCGCGGCCAGATGCGGGTCGGCAGCCAGGCGTTCGACGAGCAGCTGCAGGACGGCCGCCACCATCGACGGCATGTCGCCGCCCACCACGAGCGCGATGCGCGGACGCTCATCGCGAATGGCAGCGAGGCCGGCAGCGAGGCCGGCCAGCGGTCCCGCATGGGCAACGGGATCGCGGGCGATGCGCACCCGACCCACGAGCGGAACCGGGATCGCGGGCTCCGGGGCGTCCGGTGCGAGGACGAGGACAATCCTCCCGGCGACCTCGGCAACTGCCTCGATGGCGTGGTGGAGGAGCGGCCGGCCGCGCAGCTCGGCGACCAGCTTGTCCGATCCGAAGCGCGACGAGGCGCCACCCGCGAGCACGATCGCGACGACGTCGGGCCGGCTCATCCCCCGCCGCCGCCCGCCGCCCGCTCGCGCAGCCGAGCGAGCGTCTTCGGCCCCAGGACGTGCCCGGCATCGGTCCGCCGCAGGAGCCCCCGCCGGTCGAGATCCTCGAGGATGAGGAGCACGTAGCGCCGGCTCGTGCCGGTCGCGTCCCGGAAGGCAGCCGGCGTGAGCGGCGCCTCGGCGGCCATGGCGAGCGCGCGGCGCGACAGCTCCCGGTACGTCGTGCCGGCCCACGCAAGGTCGTCCTCCAGCCGGACCAGGCGACCGGCGGCCTCGAGCGCGCGCACGCCGTCGGGCGGACAGCCCGCGGCGCGGGCCGCCACGGCGAGCGAGGGTGGGGCAGCAACCGCCAGCGCGGCCTCCAGCCGGTCCATCGCCGCCAGGGTGTCCTCGGGCAATCCGGCCGCCCGGGCCGGATCGCGCAGCCGATCACCGTCGCGGGCGACCTCGCCGCGAGCCACCAGCGCTTCGAGAACGCTCGCCGCGACCTCGTCGGCCGCAACGCGGTCGAGCGTTGCCAGACGGCGGGCCGCGCGGGCGACGTCCTGCCGGACCTGGAGCGCTGTCGGCCCGACCGAGGCCGGGTTACCCGCGTGGTGGTCCGCAACGACCTGCCGGGCGCGCTCCCGCAGCGCCGTCTCGACATCGCCGGCGAGCGACCACGCGCCGTGGCCACGCAACGCGCCGTGAAGGTCGACTCGTGCGTGAGGCGACCCCACCGCCGGCGCCGCGAGCGCCGCAGCCCGGCCCGGCGTGAGCCGGCGGCGCGAGACCCCGCGCGGCGGCAGCGGATCGAGGATCACCCCGCCGCCGGCCGTCGACCCCGGGGAGGGCCGGCGAAGGGCGAACCGGTCGCCCGGTGCAGCCGCGATCGTCCGGTCCAGCCGGAGCAGCGCGACGCGAAGGCCGTCCGGCAGCTCGATCGCCTCGCGCGGTCCGCGAACGACGAGCACACCCGCCTGCTCCGTGCCCGCGTGCAGGCGCAGCCGCTCGCGATCGACCAGCTGCGGCGCCGGCGCCCCCGTGGCCAGGACGACCGGCCGGACCGCGACGAGGATCCGGGACGTCGCCACCACCCGGGAATCGGTCGTCAGCACCTGGCCGCGGCGAAGCGCTCCGGGGTCGACACCTCCCACGAGCAGTGCCGTCCGACCCACGCCTGCGCGCGGCACGGCCTCGCCCCGGACCTGGACCTCGCGCACCCGGACCGCGGCGCCACCGGGGACGAGCCGCAGCATCATGTCGCAACCAATCGGCCCCCCACGAAGACTGCCGGTGACCACGGTACCGCGCCCCCGGACACCGAACACGCGGTCGATGGCGAGCCGGGGGGAACCGTCGGACGACGCGCGCGACCGCACGCGCTCGGCCAGCGCCGCAATCGCCGACCCGACGTCATCCAGCCCCTCGCCGGTCGTGGCGGATGCGACCAGCACCGGCGCCCCGGCCAGCGCCGTCCCGTCGAGCAGCAGGCGGACGGCGGCGACGAGTGCGGCGCGTCGATCCGCCTCGGGCACCAGGTCCACCTTGGTGACGACCGCGACGCCGTCCGCGATCGCCAGCGCATCCAGCAGCTCGAGGTGCTCCAGCGTCTGGGCGTTCGGACCGTCGTCGGCCGCGATCACCAGCAGCGCGGCATCGATCTCGCCGGCCCCGACCAGCATGTTGCCGACCAGCCGGTCGTGCCCCGGCACGTCGACGAAGTCGACGATCTCGCCGTCCGGCAGCGCGAGATGCGCGTACCCCACGTCGATCGTCATGCCCCGGCGCCGCTCCTCGGGCAGCCGGTCCGCGTCGATGCCCGTCAGGGTGCGGAGCAGCGTCGTCTTGCCATGGTCGATGTGGCCGGCCGTGCCGATGACGACGCTCATCGCGGCGGGTGGCGTCAGGCCGGCTCGCCGATTGCGGCGGCCAGCGCATCCGCGAGGGCATCGTCGTCGTCGGGCTCCACCGTCCGCACGTCAAGGACGACGGCACCGTCCGCGATCCGCCCCACGACGACCGGCGACCCGGCGCGCAGCCGGGCGAGGAGCC
The DNA here is from genome assembly GCA_963835335.1 of uncultured Chloroflexia bacterium. Classification (GTDB taxonomy): domain Bacteria; phylum Chloroflexota; class Limnocylindria; order Limnocylindrales; family CSP1-4; genus CAIXZV01. Next base: position 62,136 of record CAWIFB010000023.1, read on the forward strand.
GGTCGGGCGAGGAGGTCGACACGATCACGGCGCGCGACGGCAGCGTCTCGCCGGGCAGCGAGCCACCGCCGACTGTCGATTCCACCTCGCCGACGGCCGCACCGGCAACGGCGCCCGCGATCGCCGCAGCGCGCGCGGCCAGCCGGTCCACGGGCGCCGAGATCTGCCGCCACACCGGGACGCCGCGAGCGGCGACGCCCGCGCGGTACAGCGCCAGCGTGGCGGCGACGGCCGCGAGCATCACCTTGTCCGGACGCATGGCGCGGGCGAGCGGGTCGCGCCGGAGCCGCTCGACGACGTCCGCGCGACCGACGATGAACCCCGCCTGCGGCCCCCCGATGAGCTTGTCGCCGCTGAACGTCACCAGGTCTGCGCCGTCGGCAAGCCGCTCGGCCGGGGTGGGCTCGTGCGCAAGCCCGAACGCCGCGGAATCGAGCAACGCGCCGCTGCCGAGGTCATCGATGACGATCACGCCGTGCGCATGGGCGGCCACCGCGAGCGCCTCGGGCACCGGCGCCTCCACGAACCCGTCCTGCCGGAAGTTGGACGGATGGACGCGAAGCACCGCGCGGATCGAGCCGGCCTCGAACGCCGCCTCGAAGTCGCGGACGCTGGTCCGGTTCGTCGTCCCCACCTCGACCAGCCGTGCGCCCGCGCGCCGCACGATCTCCGGGATCCGCACGCCGCCCCCAATCTCGACCAGCTCGCCGCGGCTCACCGCAACGCCGCCTCCGCGTCCCGCCAGGCCGACTGCGAGCGCGACAGCCGCGGCATTGTTGTTGACCACCAGCGCATCCTCGGCGCCGGTGAGCGCGACCAGGTGGTCCTCCGCATCGCGGTATCGCCGGCCTCGCCGGCCCGTTGCCGAGTCGAGCTCGAGGAACAGGGGGGCCTCGGCGGCCGCCCGCGCGGCCCGGATCGCCGCCTCGGGCCATGGCGCCCGGCCGAGGTTGGTGTGGATGATGACGCCCGTGGCGTTGATGACCCGCTGCGGGGCGGTGCCCGCTCCAGCGCCTCGAGGCGGGCCACGACCTCCCGCCCGAGCTCCGCCGCCGGCCGCGCCGTCGGAACCGGGTTCGGCACCCGCGAGCCGCGCGCGCTCCTCGTCCACGACGGCGCGCGCCATCGCGAGCACCGCGGCCGCCGCGCGATCGGCGACGTCCGGACGCGCGGCGGCAATCACGCGGTCGACGCTGGGCGGGTGGGCGCGGGTGGGCGGGCTCACCCGTCGATGATGGCAGGCACCGGAATGACGCGCCCGGCAGGACGCTCGCTTGTCCGTCCGGTGCCCGACGGCGCAGACTGGCGACGGCGTCCCGGGCCTGTCCGCGGTCGATCGCGGCCGGCAGCGCAAGGGAGTCACCATGACCGGCCTGATGGATCCGTCCGCCGCGACCTGGAGCCCCACCCCGCCACTGGAGCCGATCCGCTCCTCGCGGCGGGTCACCTTCCTCGACGAAGGTCAGCTCGACCTCCTCCAGGACGCGACCCTGCGCGTGCTCGAGGACACGGGTGTCCGTTTCCCCAACGAGCGCTCGCTCGAGATCCTCGCCGGCAACGGCGCCATCGTCGACCGGGCAACGCAGATCGTCCGGTTCCCGCGTGATCTCGTGATGCGGGCCGTCGCCATGGCGCCTCGGCAGTTCACGATGGCTGCGCGCAACCCGGCCTTCGACCTCCACCTCGAGGAGGGCACGAGCTACTACACGACCGACGGCTGCGGCGTCGCGACGATCGACTGGGACACCCGCGAGGAGCGCCCGTCTCGCAAGGCCGACATCGCCGAGATGGCGCGGATCGCGGACTACCTCGGCGCCATCGGCTTCATGTGGCCAACCGTCAGCGCCCAGGATCACGGCCGCACCTCGCAGCTGCACGAGATCGATGCCGCGGTCAACAACACGGTCAAGCACTTCCAGGCCATGGTCATGGGCGACGCCGCGGCCCGCTACGCGGTCGAGATGGCGACGGTCCTTGCCGGGTCGCGCGAGGCCCTCCGCGAGCGACCCGTCCTGTCGAACCTCGTGTGCTCCATCGCGCCCCTGGCCCACGACCACGCCGCGCTCGAGTCCGCGCTGGTGATGGCCGAGGCGGGGCTCCCGATCGGCGTGCTCGCGATGCCGACCCTGGGCACGACCGCGCCGGCCACCAACGCCGGAGCCCTGGTGGTCGGTGACGCCGAGGTGATCTCCGGGATCGTGCTGCTCCAGCTCGCCTACCCGGGCACGCCCGTGTTCCACTCGATCATGAAGGCGTGGGCGGACCCGCGGACCGGCACCTATGTCGGATACGGGATCGATTCGCGGGCGCGCTACGCGCCGGTCGAGATGGCCCACCACTGGGGCCTGCCGTCCATGGCTGCCTGCTTCGGGACCGATTCACCGTCGGCGGGATCGTGGCAGGCGGCCGCCGAGGTCGCGCTCGATCCGTTCCTCGGCGGGCTCGCGGGTCCGGAGCTGGTCACGGGCCTGGGCCTGGATCGGACGTACACGCTGCTGTACCCGGAGGGGATCATCCTCGACCACGACATCTACCAGCGCGCCCGTCACGCGCTGCTGGCCGAGGAGATCGACGACGAGACGCTCGCGCTGGACGTGATCGCCGCCGTCGGGCCCGGCGGCCACTTCCTCGCCGAGGAGCACACGCGGACCCATATGCGGACCTCGCTCAAGCGCGGCCTGACCCACGAGCTGTCGCAGGGCCGGTACCGCGATCCGGTCGAGGTGGCCCGGGAGAAGGTCGCGTGGATCCGCGCGAACCACCACCCGGAGCCGCTGGGCGCAGCCGAGCAGGCCGAGCTCACGCGGATCCTGACGGTCGCTGACCGCGAGCTCGCCGACTGACGCCCTGATCGGGGATGGCGGGAGCGCATGGGAGTCGAACCCACCGCGCGACGCCGGGCGCCGCGCCACCGGTTTTGAAGACCGGGGAGCCCACCGGGGCCCCTCCGCTCCCCCGCCGGCCGATTATGGTGCCCGAAGCCTGGGGCCGTGCCGGCTGATGGACCGCATATGATCGGCCGGTGCCTGCCGATCCCGGTCCCGACGCACCGTACCCCATCCGCCTGACCGAGCTGACCGAGTGCGGCGGCTGTGCCGCGAAGCTGGGCGCGGACCTGCTCGCCGACGCGCTTGCCGGCCTGGGCGCGGGTGCCGGTGCCCCGGATCCCAACCTCCTCGCCGGCCTCGAGCCGCCCGACGATGCCGCCGCCTACCGGGTGTCCGACGATCTCGCGATCCTGGGCACGCTCGACTTCTTCCCGCCGCTCGTGGACGACCCGGTCGCGTACGGCGAGATCGCCGCCGCCAATGCGCTGTCCGACGTGTTCGCGATGGGCGGACGGGTGCTGTTCGCGCTATCGATCGCCGCCTTTCCCGAGGACTTCCCGAAGGCGGCCCTGGCGGCCGTGTTCGAGGCCGCGGCGGGCAAGGTGCGCGAAGCGGGCGGGATCCTCGCGGGCGGCCACACGATCCGTGACCCGGAGCCGAAGTACGGGCTGGCGGTCATCGGCGCCGCCCACCCGGATCGCCTGTTCCGCAAGGGCGGCGCCCGGCCCGGGGATGCGCTGCTGCTCACGAAGCGCCTCGGTACGGGGCTGCTGGTGAGCGGCCGGCGCCAGGGCCTGACGGGAGACGCGGACCTGGCCGCCGCGATCGCGCAGATGCGGACGCTCAACCGGGCGGCGTCCGAAGTGCTGGCCCGCCACGGGATCCGCGGCGCGACGGACGTGACCGGCTTCGGGCTCCTGGGCCATGGGCTCGAGATGGCGCGGGCGTCGGGGGCGAGGCTGGCGTTCGATGCGGCCACGCTCCCGGCGCTCGACGGCGCGACGGCGCTGGCGTCGGCCGGCCTCGAGACCGACGGCGCCGGGCACAACCGGCGGTTCACGGCACCGTCGCTGTCGATCGCGGACGGCGTGAACCCGGCGGCCGTGGCGCTTGCCCACGACCCGCAGACGTCGGGCGGGCTGCTGGCCGCGATCCCGGCGGACCGCCTGACCGCCGTGGAGGCCGATCTGGTCGCCGCCGGCGTCGATGCCTGGCGGGTTGGCCGCGTGGAGACCGGGGAGGGCGTCGAGCTTCGCTGACGCGCGGGGCTGATGCCGCGGCCCCCAGCCACCGACGCGGCCCGCAGCCATCGCCGCGGTCCGCAGCCATCGCCGAAGGCCGCGTGTCTCCAGGACAGCCAGATGGGGGCGAAGCGCCCGTTGGGGCCATCGTCGGGCTCGGCCCGCCATCAAACCGTGCCTCCGGGACACGACGTTGGACGGAAGCGTGGCTCGGCGCTCGCCAGACGGCGAATCGGTTGCCCCAGGACACGCCGGGGATCCAGACCGACGCAGGAACGCGACTGATGCCGCTGGCGCCACGCCGGTTTCGCGACTGGGCGCTACCGGTTGAGCGCCCGGTCCGCCTCGGCCAGGATCCGGTCCAGCTCCGCGACGGTGGAATCCGGCAGCGGGTCCTCCATCGGCGCGTCGAGGATCTCCCGAACGCGGTCGCGTGCCCGCCCGTACATCGACGGCCGGCCGAGCCCCTGCCACGCCTCCCAGGGCGTCCGCCCGATCAGCGAGGGCTCGTAGAACTCGCCGCTGCGGGCCGCATGCCGGGTGGCCTGCAGGGCCAGGAAGTTGCCGCCCGGCCCGACCTCGCCACGTCATCGAACAGCTCGGCGCCATCGCGGCCGTCCACCCCATCCACCAGGCGCAGCGCCAGGTGGGCCAGCTCGTTGTCGACCAGGACCTGGTCCAGCAGCAGCGTCTGGTCGCCGTCGATCTCGCCATACCCGACCACGATGTCGGCCCCAGCCGATATCGACGGCAGCATCGTGAGCAGCTTCTCGATGCACGCCTCGGGCCCCGGCTCGTGGGCGTCCGACGCGCAGCCGGCACCGGCCGTCGGCAGCCCGTAGAACCGGCCCATGGTGGTCAGTGCGGCGGACTGGATGCCCATCTCGGGCGTGCCCGCCAGGAAGTTGCCGGTACGAAAGTCCATCGACCCCACGGCGCTGCTGTAGATCATCGGCCGCCCGGGGTTGGCCACCTGGAAGATCACGAAGGCGGACAGCGCCTCGGCGTTGGCCAGCGCGATGTTGCCGAGCACCGAAGCCGGTCCGGTTGTCCCCGGCACGGGCATCGGCATCACCATCACCGGGACGTCCCAGGCGCCGAGGTCGAGGTACGCGTCCAGCATCTCGCCGTCGTGGACGAGCGGCGCCACCGGGCAGTAGACGACGGACGCCTCGTGGCGCTCGCGGACGCGGTCCTCGCCGCCCGCGATCGCGGCCAGCGCGGCGGCCAGGAAGGCGCCTGATCACGCCGGTGGAGCTCGTGCTGGCCATGCATCGATGACGCACCGAGCATCGCCACGAACTCGTGGACGGGCCGGGAGCCGACCGGCTGGTCCGAGGCCGCAACGGGCGGCCAGCCCATGACCGCCAGGTCGCACGCCTGGAGGAGGCGCATCGCGTCCACGATGTCCTGTCGCGTCCCGTACCGCCGCTCGCCGGTCGCGAAGTCCTGGGCGAACGCGGCCGTGCCGTCCATCGCGAACCGGGTGACGGGTGACGGCAGCAGGAAGTCCCGCGATGGGTTGCGCGCGCCCAGCGTGAACGACCGCGGTGCGCGGGCCAGCGCCGCGTCCACGAGGCCCGCGGGGATCCGCGCGACCCCGGTCTGCGCGTCCACCTCCGCTCCGGCCTGGGCGAGCAGGGACGGGGCGACCTCCCCGTGGACCCGGACCCCGACCTCGGCCAGGATGCGCAGCGATGTCTCGTGGACCCGCGCCTGTTCGCCGTCGCTCAGGAACCGCGCCTCGTAGCGCATCGATCACCTCACCCTTCGGCCGGCCTGGGCGCCGACGCGCCCGCCTGCGTTGCTGCCCGGGCCCGCCTGCGTTGCCGCCCGGGCCCGCCGCTCGATCCTGTCCAGCTCGACGACGACCGCATCGTCCATGGGCAGCGGGACATGGCCGGCCAGCGCGGCGGCCACGGTCTCGCGCGCCTCGTCGACGATGTCCGGACGGCCGGCCGCGTCCCATCGCTCGAACGTGCCGTGCGAGCCGAGGCGCGGGATCATCCATTCGCCGCCGCGGGCCGAGTCCCGGGTCGCGGTCCGGCTCAGGAAGTCGCCCATCGGACCGACCTCCTCGATCGCGGCGACCACGTCGTCCTCGCCGCGGCCGCCGCCGATACCCTCGTGGAGCCGGCGGCAGGCCCGGTACACCTCGACGTCGATCACCAGCTGCTCCAGGCACAGGGTGGACGCACCGCCCAGCGATCCGGGGCCGACCAGGATGTCCGGCCACGACAGCACCGGCAGGCTCCAGTTGAGCGTCCGTTCGTACGCCGCCTGGATACCGGGCACCCAGTGGTCCGTGCCCCCGTTCGACGCCGTGACCGGCAGCCCGTAGCCGCGCGCCATCTCCGTCGTCGCGGCGCCCAGCAGCGCATGCTCCACGGCGCCGCCGCCCCACCGCCCGGTCCGCGGGTCCATGACCGCGAGCGCCGGAGCATAGATGAATGGCGTCCCGGGCGACGACGCCTGGACCAGGCACAGGGTGCCCAGCACCTCCGCATTGCCGAGCACGATGGTGGACCGCAGTCCGGTTGGTGCGGAGGAGCCCATCATCGGCATCGGCATCACCGCGACCGGTAGGTCCCAACCGGCGGTCTCGAGGATCGCGTCGGTGAACTCGGCCTCCATGCCCAGCGGCGAGACAGGGCAGAACAGCAACGAGAACGGGTGGTCGCGGCGGACGGCCTCGCGGCCCCCGAACACGGTGCCCAGCACCTCCAGGAGCCAGCGCGCCTCAGCCTCGTTGGCGGCCACGTCCTGGACGTGCTTGGAGAAGAGGCGGAGGGTGGCGATCCAGTGCGCCACCGCCGCCCCCGGACCGCCGCCCTCGAGACCGGCGGTCACCACGCGCCAGTAGACCCCGACCTCGTCGATCGTGTCGATCAGCCCGGTGGCCGCCTCCCAGTCCTCGCGGGTGGACTGGCGCCGGGTCCCCGTGACCGTGTCGAACACCGCGGTCGATTCGCCATCGGGCATCAACGTGCATTCGCCCGCGTTCATCGGCAGAACGAAACCGGGCCGCCGGCCGCCGAGCGAGAACTGCCGCGGTGCGGTGGCCAGCGACGCTTCCACCAACGCACGCGGGAAGCGCACCCGCGCGGCACCATCGTCGACGATCGCGCCCGCGGCGGCCAGGGTCCCGCGGGCGCGCTCCGAATCGACCCGCATCCCGGTCCCGGCCAGCACGGCCAGCGTCTGCTCGTGGATCGCCGCCCAGTCACCGTCGGCCAGGACGCGCAGCAGCGTGCTCATGTGCGTGCCCCCAGGCGGGCGTGTCGCGTGCGTACGGTCGGGGGCGCGTCCGAGATGGCCATGGCCGGGCTCCTTGCTGGACGGGACGCGCCTTACTCCTGTGCCCTGCGCCGCCGTTCCCGCCGGGCGCCGATCTGCGTGGCCACGATGACCATCACGCCGGTCGTCACGACGACGATCGTCGAGATCGCGTTGATCTCGGGCGTCACGCCGAACCGGATCCGCGAGTAGATGTACAGCGGCAGGGTCGACGACCCCACGCCGGCGTTGAACGAGGTGATGATCAGGTCGTCGAACGAGAGCGCGAACGAGACGAGCGCGCCCGCGGCCACGGCCGGCATCATCAGCGGGAGCGTCACGCGCAGGAAGGCGACCCGCGGCGTGGCGCCGAGGTCGCGCGCAGCCTCCTCCATCCGTGGATCGAGCGAGACCGCCCGGGCACGCACGATGATCGCGACGTAGCTGATCGAGAACGCGATATGCGCGATCGCGATCTGCCAGATCGAGCCGTTGGCGTTGAACAGCAGGGCGAAGAACAACAGCAGGCTGATGCCCATGACGACCTCGGGGGTCACCATCGGCAGCAGGATCAGCGTGTCCGACAGCGCGGCGGCCGTCGGGCTCGTCCGCAGCTGGGCCAGCCCCAGCCCGAGCAGCGTGCCCAGGATCGTCGTCACGACGACCGCGATCAGGGCGACCTGGAGCGTCACCCACAGGGCGCCGAGGAGCGCCTCGTTCGCGAACAGCTCCGGGTACCACTTGAGCGTGAAGCCACGCCAGGCGAAGTTGCGCTTGGAGTCGTTGAAGCTGAACAGGATCAGGATCACGATCGGCGCGAACAGGAACACGTAGACGATCCAGGCGTAGACCGTCAGGAACGGGTTGCGCTCCCTGCGCATAGGATCAGCTCCTCACCGGAGCGGAGACAGCGAGGCTGCCCGCCCGGCTAGCGTGGTGGTTGTCGAACATCCGCACACCGGAGAGGCAGCCGTCATGCAGGTTACGCGCGGGATGCGCCGCCAGTCCATGAAGCTGGCCCGGCATCGGGCGATCTTGCCCGTCGACGCCCTGATCGCCGGCGTCGACCTGGCCAAGAAGGAGAGCGTGGTGATCTTCACCCGAGCGGCCGACCGGGGTCGCGTGGGCAAGCTCGTGATCCCGACGGACCGGGCCGGCGTCGCGCGCCTGGTGGCCCGGGCCGCCGAGCTGCGGGAGCGCCACGGCCTGGGAGAGCTCGTCGTGGCGATGGAACCAACGAGCCACTTCTGGAAGATCGTCGCCCGCAGCCTCGATCTGGCCGGCGTGCGCTACGTCCTCGTCCAGAGCTTCGTGGTGGCCAAGAGCCGCGAACTCGACAACCTCACTCGCGACAAGACCGACGCCCGCGATGCGGGCCTGATCGCCGACCTCGCCGCCGAGCTGCGCTTCACCGACACCCAGCTGCCCGATGGTCCGTGGGCCGAGCTCGACCTGCTGGCCGAGGCACGGGACCGCCGCACCGTCGAGCGGGGGGCGGCCCTCCAGGAGCAGCGCGCCCTGCTCGAGCTCGTCTGGCCGAGGCTGCTCGACGAGTGCCCGGATCTCGCGGGCACCCACCTCCAGGCGCTCCTGCGGACGGGGCTGGCGCCCGGGCAGGTCGCGGCGATGCCAGAGGGCCGGTTCCTGGCCCTCCTCCGGCGCCACCACCAGCCGCGCCGGTTCCTGCGCTGGATGGGTCACCGGCTGCGTGCAGCCGCGCGCGACACCGAGCCGACGCCGGAGACGGCGGGGGCGGTCCTGCGCTGTCGCCTGGCGGCCCTGCGGGTGCTCGCCGCCGATGCGGCGATCGCCGAGCTCGACGCCCGGATGGCGGTCCTCCTCGAGGCGACCGGCCACGCCTGGCTGCGGGGCCAGATCCGGGGGCTCGGCGACGTCGGCCTCGTGAACCTGCTCGCCCTGACCGGCGACCCGGCCCGCTTCGATGACGGCCGGTGCCTCGTCAAGCTCGCCGGTTCGAACCCGACCGAGCGCAGTTCGGGCGAGCGCCATGCCCCGGGCGGGATCCACAGGCGTGGCCGGCCGACGCTGCGCCTGGTGGCCTACCAGGCTGCGATCAGCCTCGTCCGCTACCACCCTGACTTCCGGGCGCGGTATCTCGCCCTCGTGGCCGAGGACCGCCCACATCGGCTGACCAAGAAGCAGGCCCTCATCGCGGTCGCCAACAAGCTGCTCCGGACACTCTGGGCGATGGCCGTGACGGGCCAGCCCTACCGCAGCGAGATCGCCCGAGGGGAGGTGCGACCACAGTTGATCGCTGCCTGACCCGGCCATTCGCGGCCGGACCGGGTCGGCGGGCAAGCCCAGTCGCACATTGGGGACAACCCGCCACTGATCAAGGGTGACCCCGCCGTCCCTGTCCAGCTCGAACGCGGGCTGAAGGGCAGAACCCGTATCACTTCCTATGTGGAGCGGGACGGCAGGTCGTGACCGACCGACCCGTACCGCGCCGTGCTTGTCGAAGGTGGAGCTTGACAAAGAGGTCATGGGATGATCAGCCGATGACCTCGCGGCGCAGGAACCTGAGCCCGCCGACCGTCCCGACGATGGTGACCACGATCAGCAGGAACCCGAGCGCCGCACCGAACGGCCAGTCGCGGGCCGACAGGAACAGGGTCTGGACGATCTTGGCGATCGTCGTCGTCTGGGCGCCGCCAAGCAGGTCGGGGGTGACGAAGTCACCGATCGCCGGAATGAACGTGAGCAGGCCGGCCGCGATGATGCCCGGCATCGTGAGCGGCAGCGTCACGTGGATGAACGCGGCCCGCCCGTTCGCATACAGGTCGCGGGCCGCATGGACGAGCGCCGGGTCGAGGCGATCGATGGACACGTAGAGCGGCAGGATCGCGAACGGCAGGAAGCCGTAGGTCATGCCCAGGACCACGGCCAGGTCCGTGTTGAGCAGCTGGATCGGGCCCGGGAGCCCGACCACCTCGAGGATGCTGTTCACCACGCCGTTGTCGCGCAGGATGATCATCCAGGCGTAGGTCCGGATCACCCAGCTCGTCCAGAACGGGAGCATCACCAGGACGATCAGCAGGGCCTTGCGGCGCCCGCCGTAGCGGCTGATCCAGTACGCGATCGGGTAGGCGATGACGATCGAGAAGAACGTCGTCAGGATCGAGTACTTGAACGAGTTCGCGACCGTCGGCAGGAAGCCCGGCTCGAGCGCCCGCCCGTAGTTCTGGAAGCCCAGGTGGTCGAACAGGACGCCACCGTACTGGTCACGGGTCCCGAGGCTGACCACGAAGATGATCGCGAGAGGGACGGCGAAGAACAGGACCAGCCAGGCCATCCCCGGCCCGAGCAGGATCGTGTCACGCAGCCACGCGCGCCGCACCCCGTCTCCTCGTCGTCGTCGTGAGCCGCGCCGCCGCCGGCGTCAGCCGGCGCGCAGCTGCGTGTACCGGGAGGTGTACTTCTCCTCGTCGGTGCCGAGGTCGAGGATCTCCTGGAGCTTGGCCACCAGCGCCGCGTCCGGGTTCACCGTGGGATCACCCAGGATGTCCGGGGAGATGAACGCCTTGGCCGCCTCGTTGGGCCCCATGTACCCGATGTAGTTGGTGTTCGCGGCGCTGACCTCGGCATCGAGCATGAAGTCGATGAACAGGTTGGCCGCCACCGGGTGCGGCGCGTTGGCGAGCAGCACCATCGTGTCCGAGCCGCGGACGCCGCCCTCCTCGGGGATGTAGTAGACGACGGTGTCCCGCTCCGCCTGGACCTGGTAGACGTCGGCTCCCCAGGCGTGCATGACCCACACGTCGCCCGTCGAGAGGACGCCGATGTCGTCCGTGGTGTAGGTCCGCAGCAGCGGCTTCTGCTGCTGGAGCATCGCGAGCGCCTCGTCGAGCTTGGCGTCGTCCGTGGTGTTGATGTCGTAGCCCAGCCGGATGAGGGCGGCGGCGAACACCTCGCGAACGTCGTCGAGCATCGCCATCTTGCCCTTCCACTTCGCGTCCCACAGGGCGGACCACGAGGTGAGCTCCTGGTCGACCTTCGCGGTGTCATAGGCGACACCGGTCGTCCACCACATGTACGGCATCGAGTGCTGGTTGCCCGGGTCGTAGCCCGGATCCTTCCACTCGGCGCCGAGGTTGGCCGCGTTGGGGATCAGGCTCAGGTCCAGCGGCTGGATGAACCCCTGGTCGACGAAACCCTTGATGTACGTCGAGGTGGGAAACGTGATGTCGTAGCCGCTGTTCCCGGTCGCGATCTTGGCGGTCATGGTCTCGGCGCTGTCGAAGAAGTCGTACTTGACCGAGATCCCGTACTTGTCCTGGAACTTGGAGATCGTGTCCTCGCCGATGTAGTCGGCCCAGTTGTAGACGAACAGCTCGCCCTCGGGCGTCGGCTGCGGCGTCGCGGTCGGTTCGGGGGTCGGTGCCGCGGATGCCGCGGTCGAGGCCGCCGGGGCGGTTGACGCCGCGGGCGAGGGCGTAGGGCTGCTGCCGGAGCAGGCGGCCAGCACCGGGCCGAACACGGCGGCACCGCCGGCACCGGCCATTCCCCTCAGGATCTGGCGGCGGCTCATCGGCCGGCCGCGACGCATGATCGGACCCGGATCGCTCATGGCTGCTCCTCCTCCTGCTGCTCGCTCTCCCGATTCCCGGCGGCTCTGGTGGTCTGGTCGCGTTCGAGAACGAGGACGCTCGCCGGCGCCCAGCCGACGGCGACCCGGTCACCCACGACGTGGCGCCCCGCCCCGCGGGGAACGACGACGGTCAGGTCGAGCCCGCCGTCCGTTCGCACCTGGTGGCTCACGGACGTGCCGAGGTAGGCGGACTGCCGGACCGTCGCGTTGAGCATCGGCACGCCCTCGTTCGACGGTGCGTCCGTGCCGGCCGCCGCGAGGACCAGGGCCTCGGGGCGGATCACGAGCTCCACGGCATCGCCGGCCGGGAACGCACCGGCATCCACGCGACACCGCTCGCCGCTCGACAGGCGGACCAGCGCCGAATCCGCGTCGCGCGATTCGATGGTGCCCGCGATCAGGTTGGTGGTGCCGATGAAGTCGGCCACGAACCGCGTCCGGGGCCGGTCGTACAGCTCCTCCGGGCTGCCCAGCTGCTCCACCTGCCCGTGGTCCATGACCGCGATCCGATCCGACAGCGCGAGCGCCTCCTCCTGGTCGTGGGTCACGTACACGAACGTGATCCCGACCTCCAGCTGGACACGCTTGAGCTCCACCTGGAGTTGGCGCCGGAGCTTGAGGTCCAGGGCACCCAGCGGCTCGTCGAGCAGGAGCACGGTCGGCTCGCACACGAGCGCGCGCGCCAGCGCCACGCGCTGCTGCTGGCCTCCCGAGAGCTGGTCCGGCCGCCGCCGGTCGTACCCGGTCAGGCGGACCAGCTCGAGCGCGGCGCCGACCCGGGTGCGCACCTCGGGGTCCGGCAGGTGGCGGCGGCGCAGGCCGAAGGCAACGTTGTCGAACACGCGCAGGTGCGGGAACAGCGCGTAGCTCTGGAACACCATGTTGACCGGCCGGCGCTCCGGGGGGTCGTCGGTGATGTCGCGGCCTCGGAGCTCGATGCGTCCGCTCGTGGGGAGCTCGAACCCGCCGATCATCCGCAGCGTCGTGGTCTTGCCGCAGCCCGAGGGCCCGAGGAGCGAGAAGAACTCGCCGGGCCGGATGTCGAGGGAGACGCCGTCGACCGCGTTGAGCGACCCGAACTGCTTGGTCAGCTCGACGAGCCGGATCTCGGGCGCCGCCGCATCCGGGACCGCTCCGGGATCGCCGGAGCTCGACGCGAAGCTCACCATTGGTCGTGGGCCACGGATCTCCAACCCGCTGCGGGTGCGTCGGCGACAGCCTAGACGCTGGATGCGGCTGTCGCGGCGGGCTGTCTCGCTCCGCGGGCGGCGGCGGCGTCAGCGTCAGCATCGATGCCTGGGGCCATCGACGTGGTCCACGTGCCATCGACGTGGTCCACGTGCCTTCGGGGCGGCCCGCGTGTCTCCAGGGCGACCCGCGTGCCTCCAGGACAACCAAATCGGCGCCGCCGGGGCGATCGGCGTGGTCCGCGTGTCTTCGGGGCGGCCCGCGTGCCTCCAGGACAACCGAATCGGCGCCAAGGCATCGTTGCGCCACCCGGCCCCTCGTCCCCGCCATCAAGTCGTGCCTGTCGGACACGAGATGTGGCGGAGGCCCGTTCCGACGCCTGCCAGACCGCGGAATGGTTGTCCTCATGACACGCGGCGCCGCATCGCGCAGCACAACCGCGCGGGATCGGCGCCCTGGCATCGGCGCGAGATCGCGCAGCACAGCGGCGTGGGAGCCGCTGCGACCGCCCCGCGGAGTACGCTGCGATCCGTGTTCACGCGTTCGATCTGGTGGCAGGACGACACGGCTGACGCGCCCGTGGTCGTGGTCGACCAGCGCCGGCTCCCGCACGCGGCGGTCACCGCGACATGGCGGACGCTCGACGACGCCGTCGCAGGCATCGCGGGCATGCAGGTTCGCGGAGCGCCCCTGATCGGCGTGGCCGCTGCCCACGGCATGGCCCTCGCGATGCGCGGGGATCCGGCATCGCTCGACACCGCTCACGCTCGCCTCGCCGCCACCCGACCCACGGCCGTCAACCTGCGTTGGGCGCTGGATCGGATGCGCGCGGCCCTCGCGAGCGGGGCCCCGGGCGCCCGCGACGGCGCGGCTCGGCGCCTCGCCCAGACGATCGCCGACGAGGACGCGGCCGGCAGCCGGCGCATCGGCGACGCCGGGCTCCCGCTCCTGCGCTCGATCCACGAGCGCACCGGACGGCCGGTCCAGGTCCTGACCCACTGCAACGCGGGCTGGCTGGCGTGCGTCGAGTGGGGGTCCGCGCTGGCCCCCGTGTACGTCGCGCACGAGGCCGGGATTCCCGTCCACGTGTGGGTCTCGGAGACGCGGCCCCGCAACCAGGGCGCCGCGCTCACGACCTGGGAGCTCGCCCAGGCCGGCGTCGAGCACACGCTCGTGGTCGACAACGCCGCCGGTCACCTGCTGCGGACCGGCAAGGTCGACATCGTGCTCGTGGGAGCAGACCGGATCGCGGCCAACGGCGACATCGCCAACAAGATCGGGACGGTGCTCAAGGCATTGGCGGCCCGCGACGCCGGGGTGCCGTTCCTCGTGGCCGCACCGGCGTCCACGTTCGACCCCGGCGCCCCATCGGGCGACGCGATCCCGATCGAGGAGCGCGACGAGGCGGAGGTCCTGAACGTCAACGGCGCCCCGATCGCACCCGCGGGGACGCGTGCCCGCAACTGGGGGTTCGACGTGACCCCCACCCGTCTGATCGATGGGTACCTGACAGACCGCGGCCTGCTCGCCGCGGCGCAGCTCCCGGAGGTTCTTGGTGAACGAAGCTGACGCGCGTCGCGCCCTCGTCGGGGCCGCCCGGCGGCTGGAGGAGTCCGGCCTCAACCACAACGCGTCCGGCAACCTGAGCCTGCGGGTCGGCCGGGGGATCCTCGTCACCCCGACGGGCATCCCGGCGCACCGCATGGAGCCGGAGGACGGCGTCATGCTCGCGGCCGATGGCATGCCGCTCGACCCGGGCGCCCGCCTCCCGACGAGCGAGTGGCGGCTGCACCTCGCGCTGTACCGGCGACCCGATGTGGGCGCCGTGGTCCACACCCACTCGCCGGACGCGACCGCGGCCGCGACGCTGGGCCGGCCCGTGCCCGCGATCCACTACGTCGTCGCGCGCTTCGGCGGGTCGACCCTCCCATGTGCGCCGTACGCGACCTACGGCACCGACGCGCTGGTCCAGGCCGTGGTCACCACGCTCGGCGCGTCGGGCCTTGCGTGCCTGATGGCGAACCACGGCGCCGTGGCCGTCGGCCCGGACCTGGCGACGGCGGCATCGCTCGCCACGGACGTCGAGTGGCTGTGCGGCGTCTGGCGGCGCGCGCTCCAGCTGGGGACGCCCGATGTCCTCGACGACGCCGAGATCGCCCGGGTGCGCGAGCTGTTCCTCGGCTACGGCCAGCCGCCGGGCTGACTGACGCGCGGACTGTCGAGGCCGGCTGACGCATCGAGGCAGGCTGACGGATCGTCACCGGCTGACGCGCCGTCGGTTGCCGTCCGATCTACACTCGGCGCGTCGGACTCCCTACCCGAGGTCACGCCAGTGCCGAAGGAGTACGTCCGCCTGACCACGCCGCTCGTGCGCGACGGCGATCGAGCCACCGGTGTCCTCCGCCCCGCGACGTGGGACGAGGCGCTGGACCGGACGGTCGCCGGGCTCCGGGCGGCGGGCGCGGCGCACGGCTCCGGGACATACGGGATCTTCAGCTGCAGCAAGTCGACCAACGAGGTCAACTTCGCGGCCCAGAAGCTCTCCCGGGCCGTCCTGGGCAGCAACAACATCGACAGCTGCAACCGCACCTGACACGCCCCTTCTGTCGCCGGTCTGGCGACCGTGTTCGGCGCTGGTGGCGGTACCAGCTCATACCGCGAGGTCGAGGACACGGATCTCGTGCTCCTGTGGGGCAGCAACGCCCGGGAGACGCATCCGATCTTCTTCCATCACCTCCTCAAGGGAGTGCGCCGGGGCGCGCGGCTGATCTCGATCGACCCCCGCCGCACCTCGAGCGCCGAGTGGGCGGACCTGTGGCTCGGCCTCGACGTCGGCTCCGACATCGCCCTGGCCAACGCCATGGCCCGCGAGATCATCGCGGCCGGCCTCGCCAACACGGAGTTCATCGGCCGGGCGACGTCCCAGTTCGACGCCTACCGTGCCGCCGTGGAGCCGTACACGCTGGAGCACGCGGAGCGCGAGACCGGGGTTCCCGCGGCGGCCATCCGCGAGGCCGCCCATGCGTACGCCAGCGCGGACCGCGCGATGATCTGCTGGACGCTGGGGATCACCGAGCACCACAACGCGGTCGACAACGTGCTCGCGCTGATCAACCTGTCGCTGCTGACCGGGCACGTCGGGAAGTACGGCAGCGGCCTCAACCCGCTCCGTGGCCAGAACAACGTCCAGGGTGGCGGCGACATGGGCGCCCTGCCCGACCGCCTGGTCGGCTTCCAGCACGTGGAGCAGGACGAGCCGCGTGAGCGGTGCGACCGTCTGTGGGGCGTGCGCGTGCCGCCGAAGCGGGGCTGGCACCTGTCCGACATGTTCCAGGCGATGGACCGCGGCGAGCTGACCGCTCTATACGTGATCGGCGAGAACCCGATGCAGTCGGAGGCGGACCGCCACCTCACCGAACGCCGCCTGCGAGGCCTCGACCTCCTGGTCGTGCAGGACATCTTCCTGACCGGGACGGCCGAGATCGCCGATGTCGTGCTGCCGGCCGCCGCCGCCTGGGCGGAGAGCGAGGGCACGGTCACCAACAGCGAGCGGCGCGTCCAGCGGGTGCGCAAGGCGCTCGACCCCCCGGGCGAGGCCCGGGACGACCTGTGGATCATCTTCGAGATCGCCCGGCGCATGGGGGCGGACTGGGGCGATCCCGATCCCGAGGCCGTCTGGAACGAGGTCCGCACCCTGGCGCAGGCATTCCACGGGATGAGCTACGCCCGGCTCGAGGCGGAGGGCGGGCTCCAGTGGCCGTGCTACGACGAGGATCACCCGGGTGAGCTGTTCCTCCACTCGCGGCTGTGGGAGGACCCAGTTCCCGGCAACCGGGCACCGTTCGTCCCGGTCGAGCACGACCCGCCCGTCGACCGTCTCGACGATGACTTCCCGATCCGCCTGACCACCGGGCGCCACCTCGATTCCTACAACACGGGTGTGCAGTCGGGCGGCTACCGGTACCCTCGGCGGCGTGGAGAGACGCTTGACCTGTCACCGGAGGACATCGCCCGGCTTGGCCTGGCCGAAGGGGAGCGCGTCCGCGCGATCTCACGGCGCGGCCGGGTCGAGGTGCCGGTCCGGACCGATCCTGCGCTGCGACCCGGGCTCGCGTTCATGACCCTGCACTTCCAGGACGACGTGGCGACGAACCTGCTGACCATCGATGCCACCGATCCCCGATCCGGGACGGCCGAGTTCAAGGCCACCGCGATCCGCGTCGAGAGGCTCGAGTCGCGAGACCCCGCACCGAGCGCCCCCGGCGGCCGCCCGTGAGCATGATCCGCCGGCTGTTCGGCGGCTCTGCCGGCGACGCTGGTGACGGCGACGCGCAGCTCATCGCGAAGCTCGTCGCGGCCGGCGTGGACATGTCCCAGCCGATGACCGTCGAGCACTTCCTGACGCTCCCCGACGAGCGATCGGCGCGCCAGGTCGTGGCCAAGCTCGCCAGCAGCGGTGGCACCGTGCGGCTCAACCCGAGCCTGATGGGCCGCAGCTGGGCGGTGCGGGTGGCGTTCCCGATGGTCGTGACGCTCGAGCGGATCACCGCGATCCGCGAGCAGCTCGGCGCGTTCGCCGCCGAGCACGGGGGCGAGTACACGGGCTGGGGGACCACCGGCAGCGCCTGATGCCTCGCACGCCGGCGCCCGCACGCGGGCGACGCACGCCTGACCCCGCACGGCGCGCCCTCAGCCGATGCGCCCTCAGCCGATGCGCCCTCAGCCGGGCCGCCGGCGCCGGACGGTGAACGCGGCGAGTCCGAGCGCGACCAGGCTGGCGCCCGCGAGCGCCCCGACCTCTCGCAGCTCGACGAACCCGTAGCGCGTCCCGGGAACCACGAGCGCGACGAACGTATAGCCGGGCGGGGGCCAGTCCGAGCCATCCTCCGGCTGGGGAACCAGCGAGAACATCTCGTCCCAGGTCACCACGGCGCCGTCCGGGGTCCGAATCCGCTGGTCGATGAACAGGTCCCCGGGAGCGGCAGAACCGGACACCGTGTCGACCCAGACCGCCTCCGACGCGAGGATCCGGCTGTGGACCTGGGAACCGCCCCCGATGCCCACCGCGGCGATCACGATCGTCACGATCAACGCCGGCAGCATCCTGCCCATGATCGACCCGACGAGCACGCCCACCGCGAACACGAACATCACCCTCGCCGCGAGGACGATGCCGCGATCACCGAACCCGTCGAACGCGTTGGCGACGTCCGTGCCCGGCGACGTCGCCGCCGTCAGCCAGTCGAGGGCAAGCCCGGCGAGCGAGCGCCAGCGCGAACGTGATGACGGCGATCGGGACGGTCCGGCCGACCAGCCAGCCGACGCGGGACGGGGCGAGCGACCAGGCCAGGCGCGTCGTCCCGCGCTCCAGCTCGCGGGCGACCAGGGGTGCACCGACCAGTGCGGCGAGCAGGTACGACATCGCGATCAGGCTCGTCCTGATCAATGGCACGCGGGCCGCCTGGAGGTCGAAGAAGGCGCGGCCCATCGATTCGCACTCGGGTGATCCGGTGCCCGACCAGCAATCCGCGCCGTAGCCCGTCGCGTCGAGCATGTTGGCGGTCACGACGGCGGCGATCGCGAGCAGCCCGATCAACACGCTGAAGCTGATGATCTCGAACCGGTACAGGCGGAAGGTGAGCCGCGCGTCCTGCCGGTTCATGCGGCGGGCTCCACGGCCGCGGGGGCTGAGACACGCTCGCGCCCTCCCCGCGGCCAGGTGACCGAGCACGACCTCCTCGAGCGTCGCGGGCCGGCCCAGCGCGACCGCCCCTTCGACCAGCGCCATCGGCCTCCCCTCCGGATCGGGAAACCGGCCGACCACCCGCCCGCCGTCGATCGGCCTGTCGCCATCGACCACCCGGTGCGCGGCACACGCCTCCGCGATCGACACGTCCAGCAGCTTGCGCCCGCCTCCGAGCACCAGCAGCCGGTCACATGCCTGCTCGATATCGGTGATCACATGCGACGCGAGCAGCGCGGTCGCGCCGGCCTCGCGGACCGCGCCGACCATCACGTGCAGGAACTCGCGGCGGGCGAGCGGGTCGAGGCTCGCCAGCGGCTCATCGAGCAGCAGCACCGGCGCACGGGTGCCCAGCGCGATCGCGAGCCCCACCTGCGCCTGCTGGCCACCGGACAGCGAGTCCGCGCTCGCCTGGAGCGGGATGTCGAGCTCGCGCAGCCGGAGCTCGGCCGCGGCGCGATCGAACCCGGTGCGGAAGCGGGCGGCAAGCTCGAGGTGGGCGGCGACGATCAGCTCGCGGTAGAGCGACGCGGCCTGGGGCACGTACCCGATCCTCTGGACCGCAGCGCCCCGGTCCCGCCACGGATCGATCCCATCCACGAGCAGCTGCCCTGCGGTCGGGCGCTCGAACCCGATGTACCCCTTGATCAGGGTCGACTTGCCGGCGCCATTGGGCCCGACCAGGGCGGTGATGCTGCCCTGCGGGAGCGCCAGGTCGACGTCCCGCAGCGCCCATGGCCGCCCCCGGCGATACCGCTTGCCGACGCCACGAGCCTCGAGTGCGATCGCCATGGTCCCCCTCTCTCGCTGCATGGAGCCAGCATCGTAGCGAGCGGGCCGGCTGCGAACCCGTCGGACGACGGACCGGCGTTCCGGGATCTCCCGGACCTCGAGCGGGCCTGCCCGGTGCTACCGTCCGGCCATGGCCATCACACGGGCACGGATCGAGCGGGCGGCCATCGTCATCGGGCTGGTCGCCGTCGTCATCGGCGTGCTCACGCCGCTCATCGTGCGCAACGGGCCGGGCGTCCGGCTCTTCGTCTCCGAGGGGCGCGTGATCGTGCTTACGGTCGATCCGGCCGGCCCCGCCGCCAGGTACGGCGTCGAGCCGGGGATGGTCGCGATCATCCTCAACGGGCGGCAGCTGATCCGGATGCCGGAGCCGGTCTACGCAACGAACGACGCGACCCCGGACCCGCTGACGGGCGACCTTCCCGAACCCTCGTACACGTGGGATCCGGCGCTCCCGGTCTCGCTCGGCCTGCCCGAGGACGTGCTCCAGTCGCTGGTCAACGCCCAGGTGGTCGACCTGACCGCCATCCGGGCCGGCGACCTCACGGCGTGGAGCCCCGACAACCAGGGGTATACGGCGTTCATCGGCGACGATGGCCAGAACCGCCTCCGGGACTCGATCCTGCTGGTCGTGTTCGGGATCGGCGCCCTGTTCGCGACGGCCTGGTGGATGGTCACCGGCCGGGCAGGCGCCTCGCTCCGCGATCTCGGCCTGCCCCTTGCCCTGGCCACCGCGGGCCCGTTCCTGGTGCAGCCGCTGACGCACGTGTGGATGCCGGCCGCGGGGGTGCTGCTCGCGGTGCTGCTGCCTGCGACGCTGCTGCCCCTCGCGGCAGCGCTGCTGGCGCGGATCGACGACCCGCAGGATCGCTCCATGGCCCTGGCCGGGACCGCGACCTGTGCCGTCGCGGCGATCGTCACCGGCCTGGCGAGCTGCCGCGAACCCGGCCGCACCGGGACTCGAGCTGCCGACGACCGTGCTGGCGGCGGGGATCACCGCCATCCCGGGGTTTATCGCCGCCGGGCCGATGCTGCCGGGAGCGTTGCGCACGCCCGTCGCGGCAGGCGGCGAGGCTGCGGCCAGCGGCCGGCTGCTGCAATCCACGGAGCTCGCGCTCGCCGGCGTGACGCCGGTGATCGCCCTGCTGACCGCGTCCTCCTCGTACCTGATCGTGTTCCTGCTGTGGATCGCGGCGATCGCGCTCGCGGGCCGGTTCACCGTCCGACCGCTCGCCCGGCTCGCGAGCCGCGCGCAGCTCCAGCGCGACCTCGTCGTGGCGGCCACCGAGGCCGAGCGGGCGCGGGTGGCGGCGGACATCCACGACGATGCCCTCCAGGAGCTGACGCTGCTGGTTCGCCGGCTGGACGCGGCCGGCGACACCGAGGGTGCGGACATCGCCCGCACCGTGTCGGACCGGCTGCGAGCGATCTGCGGCGACCTCCGGCTGCCCATCCTCGACGACCTCGGCGTGGGGCCGGCGCTCGACTGGCTGGTGCTGCGGATCGAGCGGCTCGCCGGCGGTGAGGTCCGCCTCGAGCGAGCGGACGGGACGCGGCCCCCGGCGGACGTGGAGCTCGCCTTCTTCCGGGTGGCGCAGGAGGCGCTGTCCAACGCGGTCAAGCACGGACGGCCACCGATCACCGTCCGCTACCGGTCGAGCGAGGGCATCGCCTCCCTGACGATCGACGACGAGGGCGCCGGGATCCCATCCGACGCGGGGGACCGCGCCGAGCGCGAGGGCCACTTCGGGCTGCTCAACATGCAGCAGCGAGCCGAGGGCATCGGCGCGATCCTCGACATCCGACGCTGGCCCAAGGGCGGCACGCATGTCGGGCTCGAATGGCGAGCACGGTGACCGACGCGGGTGACCCGAACCGGCCGATCCGGGTCATGGTCATCGACGACCACCCGGTGGTGCGCGAGGGAACGGCGGCGATCCTCGCGACACAGCCGGGGCTCTCGATCGCGGGAACGGCCGGCTCGCTCGAAGAGGCACGAGCGCTGATCGCCGGCACCGACGTCGACGTTGTCCTGCTCGACATCCGGCTGGGCGCGGACAGCGGGCTCAACCTCCTCAACGACGCGCAGACCGACCGGCCGCGGCCCGCGATCGTCGTGCTCACCGCGTACGACTACCCCCAGTACGCCGAAGCGGCCCTGCGGCTGGGCGCGGCCGGGTTCGTGCTCAAGACGGCGCCGATGAGCGAGCTGCTGGACGCGATCCGGCGCGCCGCCTCCGGCGGGCTGGCGTTCGGGGTCCGTCCGAGGGCGGCCGACCGCGCGCGGCTGTCGCGTCGCGAGCTCGATGTCGTGGCGCTGGTGATCGAGGGTCGATCCAACGACGAGATCGCGGTCGCGCTGGCGATCGGCGCCAAGACCGTGGAGACGCACCTCGCCCGGCTGTTCGAGCGCTTCGGGATCGCGTCGCGAACCGAGCTGGCGACCCGGGCGCTGCGCGAGGGCTGGCTGGACCTGCCGCCCACCTGACGCGGGACCACGTCCTGCCCGCCGCCGCTCAGGCCGGGCGCACCACGGGCAGCCCCAGTGTGCGCGCCGCCTCCGCCAGGCGGTCATCGTAGGTCACGAACGCGTCCAGCTCCGGGCGGAGCGCCAGCGCGGTCGCCAGGTGGATCGCATCCAGCGTCCGAAGGTGGGGCGGCTCGAGCGTGGCCGCGAGGGCGGCGATCACCCTGTCGAGCTCGAACACCTCGACGCCATCGAGGACGCGCTCGCGGTGGACCGGGTCGTGCTCGCGTCGTGACGCGGCGCGCGTGGTCTCGATGACGCCGATACGGCTCGTCGTGACGCGTCGGGCCTCGACGAACCAGCGGTTCATCGCTCGGGATTCCGGCTCCTCGACGACGAGCTTGACGAGCGCGGACGCGTCCGCGTACGTGAGCTCGCTCACCGGTCATCCTCGTCCCGCATCTCCTGCAGGATCTCGCTCAGCGGCCGGCCCGGGATCCTGGGCGGCAACGGCAGTGTCCGGTGATCGCCCCTTGCCGGTGTGATCCGCCCCTCCGCGATCAGCCGGTCAACGACCGACAGACCCTCGGGCGGGTTCGGCGTCAGCCGCGCCACCGGATGCCCGTGCTCCGTCACCTCGAGGGTCTCGCCGGCCTTGACGCGGTCCAGGTAGACGGACAGGTTCTGCCGCAGCTCACGCACGCCCACCCGCGGGGGACGATCGCCCGTCTCGCTCATGTAGCACACGGTAGCACAATTCCGGCATGGCCCGGCCGACTGCCCGGGTCGTGCCCCGCCGCGGGCCTGGGTTGACGCCAGCCGCGACGACGCGTGACAGTTGCGCCCATGGTCCCGACCGGATCGACTCCCCCGACGTCCCCTGCGGCCCCGACGACGTCCCTGGTCCGCCTCCTGGGCCGCAAGGTCGTGGTCATGCTGGGCGTCGCCGTGACCGGCGTCGCCGTCACGCTGGCGATCAGGATGGCCGGCGTATCGGACGTCGCCGTGTTCGTCGTCGCAGCCGTCACGCTGGCCGCGCTGGCCGCGCTCGTGGGCGAGGGCACGGACCAGCTCGGCAGCCGGTTCGGGCCGGGCGCGACCGGCGTCCTCCAGTCCGCGCTGGGCAACCTGCCCGAGCTGTTCATCTCGCTGTTCGCGCTGCGCGAGGGCCTCGTGGTCCTCGTCCAGACCGCGCTCATCGGCTCGATCCTCGGCAACAGCCTGCTCGTGCTCGGCGCCGCCTTCCTTGCCGGCGGCCTCCGGCACGGAACCCAGACGTTCCACGCCGCGCCGGTGCGCAACATCGCGATCGTGCTGGTGCTGGCGGTGGCCTCGCTCGCGATCCCGACGATCTCCACCTCCCCGGGCGGCCCCGACCAGGGCCACGCCGTCGAGATCTCCGTGTTCGTCTCGATCGTCCTGCTGGTCGTGTTCGCCGCCTCGATCCCGTTCTCCCTCGGCGGCGGCAAGGGCGCGTCGAGCCTGGAGCTGGTGGCCGAGCAGGAGTGGCCGATGGCGCTCGCCCTTGGCGTGCTGGCGGGCGCCGGCATCGGCGCGGCAGTGGTCTCGGACTGGTTCGTGGAGGCGCTGCGACCGGCGATGGCGACGCTCGGGCTGTCGGAGGCGTTCGTGGGCCTCGTGATCGTGGCGATCGCCGGCAACGCCGTGGAGAACGTGGTGGGCATCCAGGCGGCGCTCCGGAACCGGACCGATCTCGCGATCAGCCTGATCCAGAACTCCAGCCTCCAGGTCGCGATCGCGCTGACGCCGGTGCTGATGCTGGCCAGCCTGGTCATCTCGCCCGAGCCGATGACGCTGGTTCTGGCCCCGACCCTCCTCGTCGGCCTGTCCCTCACCGCGGTCCTCGGCGCGCTTGTCGTGTTCGACGGCGAATCCACGTGGCTCGAGGGTCTGATGCTGCTCGGGTTGTACGCGATCCTCGCCGCGTCGGTGTGGTACGGACCGCCGCTCACGCTCTAGCGCCGCGGGAATCCGGGACGCGACCGACCGCACTACACTCGGCTGCCATGGACCTCCACGTCGTCGGTCCCGCCGCGAGCCCCGAGGAGCGGGCCGCGATCGATGCCGTGCTGGACCCGGAGATCGGACCCGCCCGTGACGGCTGGTCGGGCGGTGCACGGGATACCCAGCTCGACGGACACGTCGCTCGTGGGGGGCACGAGGCACGAGCCCGCCGCGACCTCCTCCTCCCGGCGCTCGAGGCCGCAGCCGGACAGGCGGGCTGGGTGAGCCGGGGCGCCCTCAACCACGTCTCGAGACGCCTCACGGTGCCGCCCGCGGACGCGTACGGCGTCGCCTCGTTCTACTCGCTGCTGCCAACGACGCCGCGACCGCCCGTGGTCGCCCACGTGTGCGACGACATCGCCTGCCGGCTCGCGGGCGCAGAGTCCGTATGCGCCGACCTCGAGCGGCTGGCCGGTCCCCCTGGAACGCCCATTCGCGACGGAGCCGCGACGTGGCTGCGGAGCCCGTGCCTGGGGCAGTGCGAGCGCGGAACGGCGGCCCTGCTGACCGTTGCCGGCGAGACGGCTGGGGCGATGGTCGTGGGCGAGATCGAGGACGGCGGCGGGCTGCTCGAGACGCTGGACTGGGCCGTGGAGGTCGCTCGCGAGGGCGGAGACCGCGTCGCGACGGAGCTCGGCGATACGCGCGCCGACCCGGTCGAATGGGTTCGCGGGCTGGCGCCCCAGGCAGGCGAGGACGGCCTCCAGCTCCTCGCCCGGGTCGGCCGGGTCGACCCGACCTCGCTCGATGCCTACCGGGCGTCGGGCGGCTACGAGGCGCTCACCCATGCCATGGCCGTCGGCCCCGAGGCCGTCATCGCGGCGGTCACCGACGCGAGGCTGGTGGGTCGCGGCGGCGCCGCGTTCCCGACCGGCCGGAAGTGGGCTGCCGTCGCCGCGCAGCCGGTGACGCCCCGCTACGTGGTGTGCAACGCCGACGAATCGGAGCCCGGGACGTTCAAGGACCGCGTGATCCTCGAGGAGGATCCGTTCGCCCTGCTCGAGGCGATCACGATCGCCGGGCTCGCCGTGGGCGCGTCGCGTGGCTACATCTACCTGCGCGGCGAGTACCCGCTCGCGCGGCAACGACTGGCCCACGCGCTGGCCCAGGTCCGGGCAGCGGGCATGCTGGGCACGGACGTGGCCGGCAGCGGCTGGGCGTTCGAGATCGAGATGCGGATCGGCGCCGGCGCCTACATCGCGGGCGAGGAGACGGCGCTGTTCGAGTCGATCGAGGGCGGACGTCCGGAGCCTCGCAACAAGCCGCCGTTCCCCGTCGAGGTCGGCCTGTTCGGGCGGCCGACGGCGGTCAACAACGTCGAGACGCTGGTCAACGTCCCGCTGATCCTGCGCCTCGGCGCGGACGCCTACGCGGCGATCGGAACCGAGGGCTCGACCGGTCCGAAGCTGTTCTGCGTGTCGGGCAACGTGGCCCGGCCCGGCGTCTACGAGCTGCCATTCGGGGCGACCCTGCGCCAGCTCATCGACCTCGCCGGCGGGGTCCCGCACGGACGCGCCATCCAGGCGGTGCTCCTGGGCGGGGCGGCCGGAGCGTTCGTCGGCCCGGACCGGCTCGACACCCCGCTGACGTTCGAGGGCACCCGGGAGGCGGGCGTGACGCTGGGCTCGGGCGTGGTGATGGTGTTCGACGAGACGGCCGACCTTCCGGGCGCGCTCCGCCGGATCGCGGCATTCTTCCGCGACGAGTCGTGTGGCCAGTGCGTCCCGTGCCGGGTGGGCACCGTCCGCCAGGAGGAGCTGCTCGCCCGCCTCGCCGCCGGTGCACCGCTGGGGTCGTACGCCGATGAGGCCGGGCTGTTCGCGGACCTCTCGCGCGCGATGCGCGACGCCTCGATCTGCGGCCTCGGCCAGACGGCGTCCTCGGCCATCGAGAGCGCCTTCCGTGCGGGCCTCGTCCGCTTCGACGACGACGCAGCCGGCATGGGGGCGGGCCGATGAGTGTCGACGACGTCGCCCGCATCTTCTTCGAGCCGCCGGCGCGTCCTTCCCGGCCGCCCGAGCCACCGCCGGCACCCGTGCTTCCGGCCGTGGAGGTGTCGATCGACGGCACCGGCATGACCGTCCCGGCCGGCTCCACGATCCTGGAAGCGGCCCGGTCGGTGGGCATCGACACCCCGACGCTGTGCTACCTGGAGACGCTTGCGCCGGTCAACGTCTGCCGGGTGTGCGTCGTGGAGGTCACCGGCTCGCGCGTCCTCGTCCCGGCGTGCTCGCGCAAGGTCGAGCCGGGGATGGAGATCCAGACCGACAGCGAGCGCGTCCGCGACGCCCGACGGATGGTCCTGGAGCTGCTCGGCTCCTCGGTCGACCTCTCGCTCGCCGGACCCGAGGTACCCGATGGCGACCTCGCCCGGTACGCCCGCCGGTACGGGGCGCATCCCGAGCGGTTCGGCCCGGCAGCGGCACCCACGGCCGCCGGCGAGCGCGACGCCCGTTCCCCGGGGCACCACCACACTCCCGCCGGGGATGCGCCCGCGGCCGAGACCGTCGCCCAGCCGGTCAAGGTCGACAACGACCTGTACGTCCGCGACTACTCCCGCTGCATCCTCTGCTACAAGTGCGTCGAGGCGTGCGGCGAGGATGCCCAGAACACATTCGCGATCTCGGTCGCCGGGCGCGGGTTCGATGCCCGGATCTCGACCGAGTTCGACGTCCCGCTTCCCGAGTCTGCGTGCGTGTACTGCGGCAACTGCATCGGTGTCTGCCCGACCGGCGCCCTCATGTTCCGGTCGGAGCACGAGATGCGGCAGGCGGGAACCTGGGACGAGACCGCGCAGACCACGACCGACACGATCTGCCCGTACTGCGGCGTCGGCTGCACCCTGTCGCTCCACGTCCAGGACAACTCGATCGTCAAGGTGACCTCCCCGCTCGAGTCGTCGGTCACCAGCGGACACCTGTGCGTCAAGGGCAGGTTCGGGTTCGAGTTCGTCCAGGTTCGCCCCAGGGGCGACGCGGAGGGCTGGCCACCTGACCCGTCACGGACGGCGGGTGACGGCCCGCGGGCGGAGGACGCCGGACCGGTGTAGCGCGGACGGCCGCGGCGCGGACGGCCGCGGCGGACGTACGGCGCCCGGCACGCCCGTCGCCCCCCCGATCCGTGTGCTGCCACGCACCATCTCTGCGTGCGGGCACGGGCCGGGTCACGCGGTTGGGTGCCGATGGGGCCCTCTGTGCACGGGCCGGACGGCTCTTCGCCGACGCATGTATCGAACGGCACAGTCGGACCCATGAGCGAACCGCAGGGCGCGCGCGATCTCAACCGCCTCAAGTGGGCGACGATGATCGTGCCCGTCGTGTTCGTCTGGGCATTCGAGGTGGTCCGGTTCCTGTTCCTCGATCGCTCGGTCACCGGCGACGACGCCCACGTCCTGTCCGCGATGATCATGGGCGGCGCGATCGTCATCTTCGCGACCTTCGTCTCGATCTACCTCGACCGCACCCAGAAGCAGCTGCTGGCGCGGAACAAGGACCTCACCGTCACCCACGCCGTGAGCTCCGCCGTCCGGGGCGGCCTGGCCCTGCCGGACCTGCTCGGCCAGGCGCTCGACCGGCTCATGGCGCAGACGGGCGCCCTCGCCGGCACGATCTCGATCCTGACCAGGGGCGGAGAGCCGTTGACCATCCGCAGGCCGGACCCGCTTGCCGCGGGCCTCGCCTGGCTCGCCCCGCTGCTCGACGAGCCGGCGGACCCGGAGCTGGACGTCCCTGCGTTCACGCGCCGGGCGGAGCTCGACACCGGCGTCCTGGACCTGCCGCTGATCCGGGGCCACGACCGGATCGGTCACCTGCGCGTCGTCATCCACCCGGCGGTCGATCCCGACATCTCGCCTGCGGCGCTCGCCGACATCACGGGCGAGATCGCGGGAGCCGCACAGCTCGCCCTCACGGTCGCTGACCTGCATCGCCGGGAACGGGAGCGCGCCGCGCTGTACGAGGTCGCGCTCCAGCTCACCCGACGGGCCGACCTGCACGACATCCTCGACGCGATCTCCGGTCACGCCCGCGAGCTGCTCGGCGCGGACCGCGCCGTCGTGTGCCTGACCGACACCGCCCGGGCGAGGTCATCCGGCGGGCAGGGACGGGTCGCGATCGCGGACGACGGCAGCGTCTGCCTCATCGTCCACCGCGCGACGGGGACCATCCACCCCCGCAACCCGGAGTGCCCGCTGCTCGCGGTCGACGCGAACCGGACCTGGGCAGCGCGTCCGCTGCGCGGACCGGACGGGATCCTGGGCGAGCTGTGCGTCGTCCGCGCGGGGCAGCCGTTCACCGAGGCCGAGCGCACCCTGCTGGGCGCACTGGCCGACATGGCGACCATCGCCGTTCGGACGGCCCGCCTCCACGAGGCCGAGGAGCAGTGGACGATCCACGCCGAGCGGGACCGGATCGCGCGGGAGCTGCACGACAGCCTGGCGCAGGTCCTGGGCGTGATCCACCTGCAGCTGCGCGCGCTCGAGGGCCGGGCCAAGGACGAGGCGAGCTACACCATGGCCGCCGAGCTGTCGCAGATCGCCGACACCGCCGACGAGGCCTACCAGGACGTTCGCGAGGCGATCCTGGGCCTGCGCGAGACCGTTCGCGAGGAGACGGGGCTCGAGGGATCCCTCCGCGAGTACCTGCGCAAGTACAGCCGGCAGACCGGGATCGCGGCCACCCTCACCTGCGATGGCGACACCCGCGCCTCGCTGACGCCTCGCAGCGAGGTCCAGCTGCTGCGCGTCGTGCAGGAGGCGCTGACCAACACCCGCAAGCACTCGCAGGCGACCCACGTCCAGGTGCGGATGGAGTGCGCGATCGCCGCGACCACGCTCACGATCGAGGACGACGGCGTGGGCTTCGACCCGGGCACGGTCGCGGGTTCCATGGACGGCGGCTTCGGGCTCGCCTCGATGCGGGAGCGAGTGGAGCAGATCGGTGGCACCCTTGTCGTGCATACTGCCCCGAAGCAGGGGACCAGGATCGTCGTCCACCTCGAAGCAGAGAGCTCTCGTGGAACACACTCCGCCGCGTCTCAGGGTGCTGCTCGTCGATGACCAGCCACTGTTCCGGAGGGCGCTCGCGACGCTGATCAGCGCCCAGTTCGACATGACTGTCGTGGGCGAGGGTGAGAACGGTCGCGATGCGCTGGACAAGGTCCGCGCCCTGCGCCCCGACCTCGTCGTCATGGACGTGAACATGCCGGGTGCCTCCGGGGTGGACGGCGTCAACGCGATCCGCCAGGCCGGGATCTCGACGCCCATCGTCATGCTCACGGTGTCCGAGGACGATGACGACCTGTTCGAGTCGATCAAGGCCGGGGCCAACGGCTACCTGCTCAAGAACGTCCGCCCCGAGCAGCTGTTCGAGGACCTGCGCGGGGTCATGCGAGGCGAGGCCCCGATCGCACCGGCGGTGGCCACCAAGCTGCTCACGGCGCTCCGGACCGGCGGCATCCCCGTCCGCGGCCAGCAGTCGGCGGCAGCCCAGGACAGCGTGCTCACCAGGCGCGAGTCCGAGATCCTGGAGCTGGTCGCCGTCGGCATGTCCAACAAGGAGATCGCGAACCAGCTCACGATCACCGAGGGGACGGTCAAGAACCACGTGCACAACGCGCTCGAGAAGCTTCACCTGACCAACCGCGTCCAGGCGGCGGCGTACGCGGTCCGCCGGGGGTTCGCGAGCAGCGAGCCGAAGCGAGACTAGGACGCGCAGCGACGGGCGCGTGCCGTCGGGCGGCAGGCTATCCCGTCGGATACAGAAACCCGGACGGCAGGCTGTGCCGGGTGAGGGATTGGCCTTGCCACCGCCCGCCCGTACGATCGCACCCACGGGTCGCATCCGCGGCCCACGGATTCCACGAGGAGCCCTGGTGTCGCCTGAACCGGTGCGTGTCCTCGTCGTCTACAGCCATCCGCTGATGGGCGAAGGCCTGGAGCGGATGCTCGCCGCCGAGCCCGGCCTGACGGTGGACGCGGTGGACAGCGCCAATCTCGGTGGGGTGGACGCGGCGATCGCGCGCGAGCCCACGATCATCGTCGTCGAGGAAGGCGGCTCGATCGATGCCGCCGAGGTGATGCGACGCTCGCATTGCGCGGTCGTGCTCGACGTCGACATCACGACGACCTGCGCCTGGAGCCTGCGGCGCGAGACCCTGAGCAGCCGGCCGGACGACTTCCTGGCGGCGATCCGGAGCGCGGTCACCAGCCAGCGGTCGGACAACGGCAACCCTGTCTCCGAGCGCGATCGTCTGACCGAGCCCGACCGCGGCCTGCGCACGGTCGTCATTCCGGGCTAGGCTCTCCCGCATGGGAGATCAGCGCGACATCCCGAGCGCGCCCGGCGATCCCGGGCGCCTCCCCATCGACCCGCTGACGACGCCCGTTCCCCGCCGGCGGGTGCTGCTCCTGATGGGCGCCGGTGCGCTCGCCGCGGGCGGCGGCCTCGGCGTGCTGCTCGAGGCGTGTGCGGGCCCGCCGATCACCGTGACCCTGGACATCGACCCCGCCTCGCTCGAGGTCGGGGTGCCGACCGAGGTCCCGTTCACGCTCGACACGGGCGGGCAGGCGGTGGCCGCGTCCGCCTGGCTCGTGAAGCAGGCGGGCGGCGACATCACCGCGTTCGACCCGCGGTGCACGCACGCGCTGTGCATCTACCGCTGGGCGGACGCGGATCGCCAGTTCAGATGCGCATGCCATGAAGGCGTGTTCGACATCGACGGCAAGGTCGTGTCTGGTCCGCCGCCGCGCCAGCTGGACCGGTTTCCGCTCCGGCTCGTGGGTGACGTGATCGAGGTGGACGTGCCGTCGAGCTTCCGGACGCCGCGCGAGAGCCTCTAGCCCGCCGGCCATCCACGCGCGCTCGTGACAGGACATCCGGCCCGGGTCCTTGGGACCTTCGGGGGCCACTCGATACACGAACGGCGGTGCACGCGCACCCCGCCCTGTATCGCAGTTCTATCCCCTGACGGATGGGAACTCGCGCTCGCGCGTCCGAGGATTGCAGCAGGTCGGTTCGTCCGATTCCGCCGACCATGGAGTGAAGGTGCCTGCAATGTTCCGGGTCACGTCCCTGGCCGAGATACCCGAGAGACAGCTCAACCGATGGATCAAGCGCGTCGCATTCGTGCTGCTCATCGGCATCATCGCGTTCGTCGCGTTCTATGCGGTCGACCGGTTCCGCGCCCCGACAGCCTCGATCGTGAACCGCGAGATGGCTGCGATGGAGGAGGCCGTCCGAACGGATCCGACCGACATCGCCTCTCGCGGGCGCCTCGCCGACCTCTACCTCGCCGCCAATCGATACGACGACGCGATCGCCCAGTACAGCGAGATCATCAGGACCGGCAAGCAGGACGAAGCCGCCTACGTGAGCCGCGGTCTTGCCTACCAGGCGAAGGGTGATCTCGATGCGGCCGGCGCCGACTTCGCGAAGGTCGTCGAGGTTGCGCAGGGCGCCGAGATGGCCAACGTCGACCCGATGCTCCAGACCGCGCATTACGAGCTGGGCGCCATCGCGCTCGCGCAGGATCGGGCACAGGACGCCGTGGATGAGCTGCTGAAGGCGCTTGCCATCAAGCGAACCGATGCCGACAGCATGAACCTCCTGGGGGCGGCCTACGTGAAGGTCGGGACACCCGAGAAGGCGTTCGAGCCGCTGCGACAGGCGATCCTGTTCGTCCCCACCGGCTGGGCCGAGCCCTACCAGACGCTGGCGGACGCGTACACGGCAACGGGCGATGCCGCAGAGGCAGAGTGGGCGGCCGCGATGGCGGCCAGCCAGTCGGGCGACATCGGCGGCGCCGTCGCCCGCCTCGAGGCCATCGCCGAGGGCACGGCCGCGCTCGACGCCCGGATTGGGCTCGGCCTCCTGGCCGAGACGAGTGGCGACACGGCAACCGCGGCCGTCTGGTATCAGAAGGCGCTTGATCTCGATGCCGAGAACAAGGCCGCGCAGCTGGGCCTGAGCCGCGTCAGCGGCGGCACCGACGGACATCCCGAGGTCGTGCCATCGCCCAGCCTCGAAGGGAGCAACTGATGACCGCGTCCCCCATCGCCGCCGAGCCCGCCACGGGCGTCGACGAGGTCCCGCCGGCAGGGGCCGAACCCGCCGACGGCATCGCCGAGGAGCCGCCGGAGCGGCGGCGGCGCAAGCTGCTGATCCTGTTCTTCCTCCTGCTCGCGTTCGTGGGGCTGCTGGGCCTTGCGATCTGGTACCTGCTGTTCCGCCAGCCGATCCCGGTCCCCACGATCCCGGGCGAGACGATCATGCCCGGCTACGTCACCTCGATCTACGGGGCATCCCGCCCGATGAGCGTCGCGGTGACGTCCGACGGCAGCCGCGTGTACATCGGCGAGACGGCGGGCGAGCAGACGGCCCGGATCTTCGACTCGGGCGGCAACCAGGTCGGCCAGCTGCTGCCGCCGGTGTCGTCCGGCGACTCGCATGTCCCGACGTACGTCGCCCGAAACCCGGTGACAGGCGACATCTACGTCTCCGACCGGCAGACCGCCCAGATCTACGTGTACGACGCGGCCGGAACGTACCAGCGCGCGTTCACTCCGCCCGCAGACGCCCCGGGCTGGCAGCCGCTGGGATTGGCGTTCGACGCCGCGGGGAACCTGTACGTCACCGACGTCGGCCCGCTCCCCCAGGTCATCCGGGTGTTCGATCCGACGGGCCTGCAGATCCGCGTGATCGGCCAGGACGCCGGCATGAACTTCCCCAACGGCGTCGCCGTCGATGCCAACGGCTTTGTCTACGCCACCGACAGCAACAACGGCCGGCTGCTCGTCTTCGCCCAGGACGGCAGCATCGTGGCCAAGGTCGGCCGTGGCACCGGCGAGGGAAACCTCGGCCTGCCGCGCGGCGTCGCGATCGACGGCCAGGGCCGCGTCTACGTCGTGGACGTCAGCGGCCAGGCGGTCTTCGTGTACGGGCAGTACGTCGAAGGCACGTCGCGGCTCGACTACCTCGGAACCTTCGGGACCGAGGGCATCGCCGATGGCGCCTTCGCCTACCCCAACGGCATCGCGGTCGACGGACGGGGCCGGCTGTATATCGCCGACTCGTCCAACAACCGCGTGCAGTTGTGGAGCTACTGAGCCAGGTCCAGCAAGGGAGGTGGTAACCGAAGCTCTGCGTCGCCGTCACGTTTGGCGGCCCACATCAAAGTCCACGTAGCACAGAGAAAGGAGGTGAGGACAGTTTGAAAAGGCTCATGCTGCTGATTGCAGCCGGAAGTCTTTGGCTGTTCCTTGCCGCGGTCCCGGTCCTCGCGGACGGTGGACCGCATGTGGCTGCGAACAACAGTGGCGTAAACGGCATCAGTGCCGATAGTTGCGCCGGCTGTCACCGAGCTCACAGGGCGCAGGGCGAGTTCCTCCTCCTTGCCGACTCGGGGACCGCATTGTGTCTGACCTGCCACGGCGCGACTGGCCTCGGCTCGACGGTTGACGTCGAGGACGGGATCCAGTACGCGCTCGGCACAGGCGCCGACGTTCGCGGCAGCACCGTCCTCGGGTATACCCGGGGCGGCGGCTTCGTCACGGCCCGGATCGGGTCGGGTGAGGCCGTTCGCGTCGCCTATCTCAGCGGAAGCGATGTACGACAGCTCGCCAAGGTACCGGTACGGACAGCTGGTTCGCAGCCCGTGACGTCCGCCCACCTGCCCAACGTGGGCGGCGTGGTCGGCGCAGCGGACGGCGTTGCCTGGGGCAACGGCCCCAACAGCCTCACCGCGTATGCCGGCCCTGAGGTCGAGCTCGAGTGCGGCACGTGCCACAACCCGCACGGCAACGGCCAGTATCGGATCCTGAATCCGATCCCGGAACCGGCTGCTGCGGGCACGGACGTGTTCGTTCCGGCCGCGACGGGCGTCAACGTCACCGACGCGGCCCTGCCGCCCGCCGGTGACACCCGCAACTACACCATCATCCAGACACTCAACGGCACCAACACGCTCCTTGCGAGCCAGGTCAGTGCCCTCGGTCTGCCCGCAACGGCGGGCGACTACTTCCGAAGAAAGGTTCCGTGGAACGGGACCAGCGGCACGGCGAACGACGCGCCGAACGGCATCTCCGCCACCTTCACGACCCAGATCTCGACGTGGTGCACCACGTGCCACAGCCGGTATCTGAGCCAGGGCTGGAGTGTCAAGGAAGACGACGCGATCTTCACGTATCGCCATACCGCCACCAACACGTCGCGGAACTGCATCACGTGCCACGTGTCGCATGGTTCCAACGCGCAGATGACGGGGCCGTACTCCGCCAATCCGGAGAACCCGGGCGAGGTGGCCGGCAGTGGCACCGCTCCGGTCGGCGACAGCCGCCTGCTCAAGGCGGACAACCGCGGGACGTGCCAGCTTTGCCACGATCCCACGGGGACCATCCTGGCAGGAACCCAGGTCGGCCCGACGCCGAACCCGATCCTCCCCTAGCTCCCTTGACCGCGTGGTGGCCGGCGACAATTCGTCCCGGCCACCCGCAATCTCCAACCAGCCCACCGTAGCCGCGCCGAAGAGCCGCCAATGTCTCGCACAGCCGCGATGACAATCCGCGCCGCACGCGATCGCCTGGCGTCTCCTCGTCCAGCTCCGGCCTCAACTGGCGGCCGCACGGCGGCCGCAGGCCTCCACGGGTGAGCGTCCAACACCACGCGATGACCGAGACGACATCAGCATGAACCGCCAGCCGCGTCCCGCCAGCCGTCGAGCCGGCCCTCTGTTCGGGGCCTTGCTCGTGGTGGTCGGCGCGCTCGCCGCGCTCACACCCGTGGTCCCCGATGTGCGGGCCACCGACCCCACGCCCCTGCCCGATCCCTCGGCTGTACCGAGCCCGGTGGCGACCGCCGATCCGACGGCGTCGGAGGAACCGTCCGCGACGATCGATCCGTTGCCGTCTGCCGCGCCCTCGCCATCGATCGCGCCGTCGCCTTCGATCGCGCCGTCGCCTTCGATCGCGCCGTCGCCGTCGATCGCGCCGTCGCCGTCGATCGCTCCCTCGCCGTCGGCCGCGCCCACGCCTTCTAGCGCCCCGTCACCGTCGATCGCGCCATTACCGTCGATCGCGCCATCACCGTCGATCGTGCCGCGGGGCACCGTCGTCGAGCACACCTGGATCGACACGGTCGATGGCCAGGGAGCCGTGAGCCGGGCGGGCGGCCTGGACACGCCATTGGCAGCCGCGCAGCGGTACACCGTGTACCGCGTCCGGTTCCAGGTGCTCAACGACAGCGACGCGGGCGCCAGCATCACACCGGTGCTCCAGGTCGCGGGCGGACGTCTCGACTGGGCGACCGTGCCGCTCGTCGATCCGGTGCCCCGGCAGCCGTTCTACCAGGCGTCTGACGACGGACGGGTGTTCAAC
Organism: uncultured Chloroflexia bacterium; assembly: GCA_963835335.1. Lineage (GTDB taxonomy): Bacteria > Chloroflexota > Limnocylindria > Limnocylindrales > CSP1-4 > CAIXZV01. The sequence goes on from CAWIFB010000023.1 coordinate 97,673, forward strand.
CCGCGCTCGACCACGATCGGAGTTTCGGGGCTGCGGCTCGGCAAGTCGGATGACCCGGCGGCGCTCCCCGCGCCCGGCCGGAGCGCAGCGGGTCGCGCGATGCCCGTCCTCAACCTCGCCCCACACAGCTTCACCGAGTTCGAGTTTGCCGTCCGCGCGACCGTCGACGCCGCCTGGGCGACCGGCTACCAGTTCCGGCTCCTCGACGGGTCCGAACCGGTCGCCGGTGTCGCCCCAGCCGAGATCGTGATGGAGCCCAAACCGGCGATCAAGCTGTCGCCCGGCCAGCGCAAAGGCGAGGCCGTCGACGAGCCGCTCCCGCTCTACCGGCTCGATCCGTCGATCGCCTTCACGGACATGCCGCTTGCGGATTCGACGGGCTCCGGCCGGACTGTCACGTACTCGCTGCGCACGCCGTTCGCAGCGCCCTCGTCCCTCACCTCGCCGCACGTCCAGAGCGGGCTGGTGTCGGACACCTGTGCATCGTGCCACGCGGCCCACACCGCGCAGGGGCCGATGCTGCTCCAGACCGCGGGATCCGAGTCGTCGATCTGCTTCACCTGCCATGACGGCACGGGCGCCTCGACCGATGTCCAGAGCGACTGGTCGAGCTCGTCGATCCCGGCAAACGATCCTTCGACGTCGTCGTGGTACTCCCACCCCGCGACGACCGACACCGCCCACACCTCGGCACTCGATGACGAGTTCGGCGGCGTGCTCAACCGACACTCGGCGTGCGCAGACTGCCACCAGCCCCACGTGGCGGACAGCTCGCCGGCGATCGGCAGCGTGGCGGGCTGGACGTCGTCCGGCGCGATCGCGGCCGCTGGCGCCGTCGAGGTCGCGAACGGAGCGGCCGGTGCCGCCCCGACCTACACCTGGAAGCTGGGGTCGACGTTCGAGTACGAGCTGTGCTTCAAGTGCCACTCGGGCTACACACAGCTGCCAGCACAGGACCCCAGCCACCCGAGCCGCTGGGCGCTCGACAAGGCCGTCGAGCTCAATCCCGCCAACGTCTCGTACCACCCGATCGAGGCTGCGGGCAAGAACCAGACGTCGGCGATGGCGCTCAGCCTCGAGGGCACGTCGCCCTACAAGCTGTGGCGGTTCTCCACGGACGCGACCATTCGCTGCGAGAGCTGCCACGGCGACGGCGCCGCGGCCGATCCGGCCAGCCCGCCAGACCCGGGAGCCGAGCTGGACAATCACTCCAGCACGAACCGCGGCATCCTGATCGCCCCGTACCAGGACCGGACGCTCAACGTGCCCGGGCTCTACAAGGCCCAGAACTTCGCCCTGTGCTATGTCTGCCACGCCGAGGCGCCGATGGTGGACGACAGTGGTGACGTCCGGACCGACACCAACTTCAGCTTCCACGGCTACCACATGGGCGCGATCGCCGGCATCGGCACGGGCGGCCAGGACATCGACGTGCCCGGCGCGGGACGCGGCAACGCCCTGTGCGCCGAGTGCCACTTCCGGATCCACGGATCTGCCCTCGCGGTGAACGGCCAGCCGCCGGCGACCGGACTGGTCAACTTCGCCCCGAACGTCCAGCGGCTGCCTGGGGCACCGATGTTCACGGCCGCCACGCCCACCTCGCTCGGGACCTGCACCCTCGTCTGCCACGGCAAGGCGCACGTCAACTACGGCTACGACTATCCGACGGCGCCCTGACCCGACCGGCGGCACGATCCCCCTCACGGGGCGTCACCGAGGACAGGCGCCGCAGCGCTGATCTGGGGGCTCCTGTATCGACCGGTACAGGAGCCTTGCGATTCTCTCCACCCAACAGCCCTCCCGGGTCCCGGCCGAAATGTGCGGCCCGGTGGATGGGCGGACGGGGTTTCTGCCCGGAGAATCAGGACAGGTGTCAAGCCGCGGTCCCCCGCGGCGCGCAATGAGGGCATTCACCATGATCCGGCAGCAACTGCGCGACGATCGTCGCGCGCGTCCCACGGGTAGCCAGGCATGAGCGCCCCCGGCCTGCCCGCCACCGGCCGAGCGGCCGCGGAGAACGAGCTCCTCGCGGAGCTCGGCCTCCCGCCGAGCGCGTCGCCCGAAGACGTGGACCGCGTTCACGAGGCGGTGAGCGACTACCTCGCCGCCGCCCCGTCCGCGGTCCGCGGCTGGGCCCACGCGCAGTCCGCGGCGCTCGACGCCGCGTACCTCCATTTGACCGACCCAGTCGGCTTCGGGGGCTCAGCCCTCAGGAGCCCGACGAGGCCGCCGCGGGTCGAACCCGGCGGGCCGGCGACACCTCCGGCCCGCCGGGACCCCCTTCCCGAGGCAGCCCCCGACGTCGCAGACGAGACGAGCGACGCCGGCGACGATTTCGAGGCCCTGTACGCCTCGGTCACCCCCAGCGCGCACTCGGACATGGGCCCCGATCGCAAGCGAACGGCCCGCAACGTGGAGCCGCAGCGGTCCGCCGCGCTCGCGGCGCCCGCTGCCGATGGCGGCATCTGGAAGAAGCTGTTCCTGGGCGGCGTCGCGATCGCGGCCGCCGCCGCCATCCTGGTGATCGGGATCAACCTCGGCGGCGGGGGAGCGCCCGGCGATGAACCCGGTGCATCCGCTGTGGCACAGGCATCCGCTCCGGCGATCGACGAGGCCAAGGTCGCGGACCTGATGGCCAAGCTCCAGGCCGATCCGAACGACACGGCGACGCTGCTCGCGCTGGCCAACGAGTTCTACGCGGGCGAGGAGTACGACGTGGCCGGCACCTGGCTCGACAAGGTGCTGGCCCTCGAGCCCGAGAACATCGATGCGCTCCTCGCGCGTGGCGCGGTGAGCTTCAACCTCGGCGACCTGACTGCGGCCGAGACGACCTGGAACAAGGTCGTGGCCATCGATCCCAAGAACGTCGAGGTGCACTACGACCTCGGGTTCATGTATCTGAACCTGGCCACACCCGACCTGGCCGGCGTCCAGCGCGAGTGGAACATGGTGATCGAGCTCGATCCCAGCTCGCAGCTGGCACAGACCGTCAGGTCCCACCTCGACTCGCTGGCGGCGTCGTCCATGCTGCCGGCCGCCTCGGGCGCGTCGTCGCCGGCTCCTTCCGGATCCGCGGCCGCGTCACCTGGCGCGAGCGTGGTCGCCAGCCCCGAAGCAAGCCCGGCGCCGTCCGCGTCGGCGAGCACGCAGCCATGATCGGCCTGCCGCTCGTGACCATCGGCGCTCGCGTTCCCAACAGCAATTGCAGCCGGCCGGCGACCGTCCCGTCGCCCTCCGGCGTCTGAGGAGGTCGGTCATGGCTCACGAGGTGCGTTCCCGGCCCCTTCCTCCCGCAGCCGTCCCGGCTGCCGGGGCGGCGAGTCCGACCATCATGGACCGCGTTGACGCGGTGCTGGAAGGCCTGTGGCAGTTCCTGTCGTCGATGCGCCTGGCCATGGTCCTGATCCTGGTCCTCGCCGTGCTCGGCGTCATCGGGTCGCTGGTGATCCAGGCCCCTCCCGGCGTGCTCACCGACGCGGCCGCGAAGGCGGACTGGCTCAATGAGATCCGGCCCCGGTTCGGCGGACTGACCGGCCCTATGGACAGCCTCCAGCTGTTCCAGATCTTCAACTCGGTCATCTTCCGGGTCACCGTCGCGGCGCTCACGATCAGCCTCGTCGCCTGCTCCGTGCACCGGATCCCGGGCATGATCCGCACCGCGGTCAAGCCGCGCGTCGATGTCGGACCGGGGTTCTTCGAGCACGCGCCGCAGCACGAGGTGATCGTCGTCCGCCACGGCCCCGCCGAGACGCTCGCCATCGTCCAGGGCCTCCTGAAGAACAAGCACTACCGCACGATCGTCGCGGACGACGGCACCATCCACCTGTACGCGGACCGGTTCCGTTGGGCGCCGTTCGCCGGGCTCATCGGCCACCTGTCGCTGGTGGTGATCCTCGCCGGCGCCATCATCGGCTCCACCTACGGCTACCGCGACAGCGGGTTCACGATCGCCGAGGGTGCCACGCTCCCCGTCGCCGCCGAGGACGGGCTGAGCATCCAGCTGCTCGACTTCACGGACACGTATTACGTCGCGACCGGCGCCCCGGAGGACTACGCGAGCGAGGTCGTCCTGTACAAGGACGACACCGAGGTCGCGCGACACACCATCCGCGTCAACGACCCGCTGCGGTACGGCGATACGACCTTCTACCAGGCGTTCTTCGGCTCGGCTGCGGTGATGACCGTCAAGGACGACGCGGGCAACACGCTCGTGTCCGAGGGTGTGCCGCTTGCCTGGCGGACAACCGCCGACGACCGGCCGATCGGCTCGTTCAGCATCCCCGGCACGCAGTACGTCGGCTGGGTGATCGGCACCCTCGGCAGCGGCGATCCGAAGGTCAAGCCCGGCCAGATGGAGCTGGACCTGTACACCGCCGACACCGGCACCCAGGTCGACACGGTCGTGCTCGACCAGGGCAGCGCCGGAACCGTCGGCGGGCTGACCGTCACCTTCGATCGGGAGAGCCAGTTCACCGGCCTGAGCGTTGCGCGCGATCCCGGGGTGACGCTCGTCTGGCTGGGGGCGCTGCTCCTGTTCGTCGGCTTCGTGATCCGCTTCACCATCCCGCACAAGCGCGTGTGGGCGAGGATCACGGCCCGCGCCAACGGCGGGGCCGTGCTGGGGCTGGCGAGCCTGGGCAACCGGGAGGCCACGCTGACAACCGAGTTCGAAAACCTTGTCACCACCGTCCGCCAGGCGCTCCAGGCGCCGGCGCGAAGCTGAGGGAGACCTGGCCATGGCCAAGATGTCCGAATACGCCTTCGTGGCGGCGATGCTGAGCACCGGGCTCGCAACGCTCGCCTACCTGCTCTACGCGGTATCCGGCCTCCGTGCCGCCCGCCTCCAGACCGCCGGCATGCCGGTCCCGGGCGGCGCGATGGGCTTCATCTCCGGGCCACGGACGGCCGCGATCGGGCGCTATGCCACGATGCTCGGCTGGCTCGCGGTCGTCGCGCTCCTCGCGAGCATGGCGTTCCGGACCGTCGCCACCGGCCACGGGCCGTTCGCGAACATGTACGAGTTCTCGATGGCGTTCGCGTTCGGCATCCTTGCCGCCTACATGTGGTTCGAGCGCCGGTACCACCAGCGCATCCTGGCGCTGGTCGCCCTGCCCGTCGCGCTCGCGATGATGGGCTACGCGGCAACGATCCCGGCCGAGATCGAGCCGCTCGTCCCGGCCCTCCAGAACAACCTCCTGCTGACCGTCCACGTCGCGGTCGCGATCGTTGCCTACGGCAGCTTTGCGATCGCGTTCGCCGCCGCCATCCTGTACCTGATCCAGCCCGAGGGCGGCCGCTGGGGCCTGCCCAAGCCGCAGGTCCTCGACGAGATCGGGTACCGCGCGGTCGTCGTCGGGTTCCCGTTCCTGACGCTGACGATCATCCTGGGCGCGGTCTGGGCGGACACGGCGTGGGGCACGTACTGGAGCTGGGATCCCAAGGAGACCGCCTCCCTCGTCACGTGGCTGATCTACGGCGCCTACCTCCACGCCCGCGTGATGCGCGGCTGGCGCGGCAACCGTGCGGCATGGCTGCTCGTGCTCGGCTTCGCCGCGACGCTGTTCACGTACTTCGGGAACCTGTTCTTCGGCGGGCTCCACAGCTACTCCGGCCTCGGCTGATCCGGGTCGAGAGAAGGGATCGAGCGAGATGAGCGCAGCAGGCATCACGGCCCGGCCGGCCGGACGCGTTCCGGGACGGCTGCAGACCGTCCTCGTCATCGGGCTGACGGCTGTGATCATCGGCGCGGTCGCGTTCCTCCTGGGTGGTTCCGACACTGACGGCGTCACCCAGGTCAACCTCGGTGGCAACGCGGCGGCGGCCGGCCCCGCCATCGGCGCCCAGCCGCCCGACTTCACCGGCGTGACGTACGACGGCTCGAAGGTCTCGCTGTCCGACTATGCCGGGAAGCCCGTGTGGCTCACCTTCGGCGCGTCGTGGTGCCCCGATTGCCGGTCGGAGGCACCCGACGTCGAGGCGGCCTACGAGAAGTACCAGGCGCAGGGGCTCGTGGTGCTGGGCGTGTTCATCAGCGAGCCCGCCGGCGACATCCAGGGCTATGCCGAGCGCGCCGGCCTGACCTTCCCGATCACGGTGGACGAGAACACGGTCATCGCCGGTACATACCGCACGATGGGCATCCCGACCCACTTCTTCATCGGGGCGGACGGCCGGGTCCGCGAGATCCGCATCGGGGCGATGCACCCGGACGAGATGGACCGCGCCATCGCGGCAATCCTGAACTGACCTCCTGATGAGCGACCTCCCGGATCAGCCCGAAGACGGCGCGGACCAGCCCGCGACCGGCGATGCCCCGGCCGGCGTGCCGGCAGCCGGCGCGGCCGAGGAGGGAGCAACGGCAGCGACCGCGGCCGACGAGGATGCCCCGGCCGGCGTGACGGCGACGGAGACCGCCGCGGCCGGGGATGGAGCAGCATCCGACGCCGGGGCCACCGCATCCGGGGCGGGACAGGACGCAGCACCGGAGGCCGGCGCACCCACCCACCGATCGCGGTTCTACCTGCGTGGCCGGCGGCTTCGACTCCCGCGCTCGCGCGGTGGGCTGTTCGCCCTCCTGCTCGTGCTCGCCGGTATGGGCGGCGTCGCCACCTTCTCGGCCGTGTCGCTCCTCCACTGGACCGAGACCGCCGACTTCTGTGGCCGCTGTCATGCGATGGAGCCGGAGCTCGCGGCCTACGAGGCCGGCCCGCACCGCGACGTGGCCTGCGCCGAATGCCATGTCGAGCCGGGGATCGCCGGCTGGATCAAGGCCAAGCTCAACGGCACCCGACAGCTCGTCGAGGTCGTGCTGGGCACCTTCCCGGAGCCGATCCCACCCCCTGACCACTCCGAGCTGCCCGCGGCATCCGACACCTGCGCGAGCTGCCACAGCGTCGAGCGCGAGGCGCTCGCATCGCTCAAGACCCGGACCCAGTTCGCCGAGGACGAGGCGAACACCCGCCAGCTGGTCGGTCTCCTGATCCGTCCCGGCGGCGGCGACGTGTTCAACGTGGACCGCAGCGTCCACTGGCACGTGCTTCGGAACGTCACCTACGCGAGCGCCGACCCGCGCGCGACAACGATTGACTACGTCGCGGCGACGACCGAGGACGGGACGGTCGACGAGTTCATCTCGCAGGACAGGATCAAGGTCAGCGAGGACGTGCAGCCGGACATCGATGCGATCAAGGCGTCGGAGACGCTGACGACGATGACCTGCTACGACTGCCACAACCGCGCCGGCCACGCGATCCCCAACCCGCGGACCGGGCTCGACTACCAGCTGTCGAGCGGCGCGATCGACCCGACCCTGCCGTTCATCAAGCGCGAGGGGATGCGGATCCTGTCGGCCGGCTACCCGAACCTGGCGTCCGCGGACGCCGAGGCGGACCGGCTGGACGGCTTCTACCAGCAGCACTACCCGCTCGTGTTCCAGACCAAGGCCGCCCAGATCAACGCGGCGATCGACGAGATCAAGGTGCTCTACCGGCTGACCGCGACGCCCGAGATGAAGGTGTCGGCGCGGACGTATCCGGACAACCTCGGCCACATGGACTTCCCGGGCTGCTTCCGCTGCCACGACGGCGGCCATGTCCTCGTCGTCAACGGGGTCGCGACCAAGAAGACGATCCCGTCCACCTGCGATACGTGCCACACCTTCCCGCAGCTGGGGCCGGCCGTCGCCAGCCTGCCGCTCGGCGAGCCGCCCGCGACCCACACCCAGCCCCTGTACGTGTTCAACCACAAGAACGTCACCACGAGCACGGACCCCGGCGGCACCACCTGCGGGGAATGCCATGCGCGTGACTTCTGCGTGAACTGTCACTCCACGGGTGCGGTCACGGTCGACCACGACGAGATGCTGACCAACCACGCGGCGGTGATCCGCCGGCAGGGCAACACCGCCTGCGCCTACTGCCACCAGCCCGTGTATTGCGCACGGTGCCATCGAGAGCCGGTGCTGCCGGTCACGACCCCCTACTTCCAACCTGCGCCGGCGACCGGGTTGGGCGCACCGGAGGGGATCTCGTGGCCCCTGACGGCCCGGCGTTGAGCAATCGGGAGCGACCCACCATGACCGCACGAGCCAACCCGTCGCGACCGTCCCAGGCGCGCCGCGCAGGCGCGCTGGGGATGCCCCTGCTGATCCTGGTGCTCGCGCTGGGCGGCGGCATGGCCGGCTGCTCCGCTGCGGACCCCGCCATGACCGATGCGCCGATGTCGACGGGACATGCGGCCAGCGCCGTCGTTCCGCTGGGCGACATGCACATGCCGACCGCGGATGAGGTGGAGGCGACCTGGCAGGCTCGCCCCGATTACGTGACGGCGCTGCCGGGCGACTGGCAGGCCGCCTACGCGTACGCGCTGGCCCGGCCCGACGTCCTCCAGTGGCTGCCCTGCCATTGCGGCTGCGTGGCGATCGACCACCGGAGCAACCTCGACTGCTTCTTCCAGCGGCGCGAGGTCCCCGGCAGCTACGTGTACGAGGAGCACGCGTCGTATTGCGACGTGTGCGTGAAGACTGCCAACCTCGCGCAGCAGATGCTCCAGGACGGCAGCACCATGATCCAGGTCCGCGCGGCGGTCGATACGACATTCGGCGGGGTTGGCCCCGGGACCGACACGCCGCTGCCGCCGGCGTCCTGACCTCCGCTCCCGGAGCGCACGCGCGGGACCGGCGCCCGATCCGGGTGAAGGCAGCCTGACCCGCTCCCGTCGGCCGCCTATGCCTTTTCTGTATCCATCCGCACCTTGGTTGGGCCATATCCCAGCACACACAATGCAGGCCATCGGTCGATGTCGAACGGGCCGTCTGGCCCGCATCGGAGGGAAGGGATGGAGCCTGGGACCAGCGCCGCACCGCCGGCCAAGCCGGTTGCGCAGACGCGGCGGGCGTTCCTGCGCTGGCTGGGCGGGCTCACCGTGGTGTCCACGGCGGCGATGATCCTCACCCCCATCGTCGGGTTCCTGGTGCCGTCCAGCAGCGGCCGGGCGGCCGGAGGGGGCAAAACCCTGGTCGGGACGACGGCGGACATCCCGCCCGGCGCCGGCAAGGTCGTCGCGGTGGGCAGCAAGCCGGCGATCGTGATCAACACCGACCAGGGCGTGAAGGCATATTCGGCCATCTGCACCCACCTCGGCTGCGTGGTCGCCTGGAACAACATGATCGGCCTGATCCAGTGCCCCTGTCATGACGGCCGCTTCAACCCGACCACCGGAGCCGTCGTGTCCGGACCGCCGCCGGCCCCGCTGCCGGCCGTCACCGTATCGGTCGAGGGCGACGAGATCTACGTGACGGAAGCCTGAGATGGCAGCGAACCCCCCGGCTGACCTGGGCACCGAGCCCGCCCCGGGCCGCATGGCATGGCTGGAGGAGCGCACGCGCCTGTCGCCGCTGATCCAGGCCAGCCTGCACGTCCGGATCCCGATGACCGCCCGCACCTACTACTTCGGCGGCATCGCCCTGTTCCTGTTCGGCATCCAGGCCGTGACCGGCACCCTGCTCGCGCTCTACTACAAGGCGACGCCCGAGGCGGCCTACAAGAGCGTCCAGTTTGTCACCAGCGACGTGAGCTTCGGCTGGCTCATCCGGAGCATCCATCACTGGGCCGCGAACCTGATGATCCTGTTCGTGGTCCTGCACCTGATCCGGGTCTTCGCCCAGGCCGCCTACAAGTACCCGCGCGAGATCACCTGGGTGATCGGCACTGGGCTGTTCCTGGTGACCCTGGGCTTCGGCTTCACCGGGTACCTGCTCCCGTGGGACCAGCGCGCCTACTGGGCGACGGTCGTGGGCACCGAGATCGCGGGCAACGTGCCGTTGGTCGGTGAGGCGCTGCTGCTCCTGCTGCGCGGAGGCGCCGATGTCACCGGCGACACGATGAGCCGGTTCTTCGGGATCCACGTCCTCGTGCTGCCGATCGCGCTGGCCGGCCTGCTGGGCGTGCACCTGCTGCTGGTGCACCAGCTGGGCCTCGCGAACCCGAAGCGCCCCGAGCCACGCGTCCCGACGCCCGAGGTTGCGCGAGAGCCGCTGCGTCCGTTCTTCCCGCACTACATGGTCGACGAGCTCGTGGCCTGGTACGTCCTGCTCGCGGTGCTGGTGGTCCTCGCCTCGCTGTTCCCGGCCGGGCTCGAGGCGCAGGCGAACGCCCTCGAGACACCGGAGGGCATCAAGCCCGAGTGGTACTACCTCGGCGTGTACGAGCTGCTCAAGCTCGTGCCCCGGATCATCGGGATCATGATCCCGATCGTGGGCATCGGGGTCCTCGTCGTCTGGCCGTTCCTGGACCGCAGCGAGGAGGTCCTGATCCGGCGCCGGAAGGTGGTCGTCGGCGGCGCCACGCTGATCCTTGTCGCCCTCATTGCGCTGACGGTGCGTGGCTATGTCGGCTGATACGCCCATGCGGCCCAACCCCGCCCGAGCCACCACGATTCGGCGGGTGCTGCGGATCGCGCCCGTGATCGGGGCGGTCGTGATCCTGTGGTTCGCACTTGCCTGGGCGGCGGTGGCCGAGAGCCCCAGCCCGGCGGCCTCGTCGGACGCGGCGACCCCGACCCCATCCCCATCCGCATCCACATCCCCATCCGCATCCGCGACGCTGAACCCGCTGTTCGAGGCGACGCCGGAGCCGTCCGAGCTCCCGCTGGTCTCGCCGCCGCCCGTTCCGGCGATCATCGCCCATCCCGAGGGCGGCGGCGCCAACGGCTGCTACGACTGCCACAGCGCGGTCAACGACAAGCAGGCGGCCATCGCGGCCGCGTGGCAGACGAGCGCCCATGCAGCCGCGGGCGTGACGTGTGCGGACTGCCACGGCGGCGACCCCCGGTCCGACCAGATCACCGTGGCGATGGACGCCTCGAACGGGTTCGTCGGTGCCCCCGATCGAATGGACGCGGTCGGCGTGTGTGCCAGCTGCCACGCGAACGTCGAGCGGATGCGCGGCACCGGCCTGCCCACGGACGAGTACGCCAAGTACTGGTCGAGCGTCCACGGCCAGCGGCTCGCGACGGCCGCCGACACGCGGGTCGCGATCTGCACCGACTGCCACGGCTCGCACGACGTGAAGAAGGTCTCGGACCCGACGGCGAAGGTGTACGCCCTCAACGTCCCCGACCTGTGCGCGAGCTGCCACGCGGATCCCGCGCGGATGCAGCCATACGGGATCCCGACCGACCAGTACGCCATCTACTCCAAGAGCGTCCACGGCGTGGCGCTGCTCGAGAACAAGGACGTCCGGGCCCCCAGCTGCGCCTCATGCCACGGGTCGCATGATGCAAAGCCGCCGACCTCGGCAACGGTCGTCCAGGTCTGCGGCAAGTGCCACACCGCGACCGAGGAGCTGTACCAGCAGAGCCGCCATTCCGAGCTCCAGGCCGCGGCACCCCAGTGCTGGACCTGCCATGGAACGCACGACGTGTCGCAGCCCAGCTCGCAGCTGTTCTTCCATCCGTCGCCGCCCGACTACGACTGTTCGACGTGCCACGACCTGGGGACCCACCAGCTGCGGATCGAGCTCAACCGGTTCGCCAACGAGCCGGACCGGCGATGCGACACCTGCCACCACCCGGACTCGCAGATCTACGCTCAGATCCAGGGCATCTCGACCGCGGTGCGCTCAGCCGAGCAGGCGTACGACGACGCCAGCGCCAGGATCGAGGAGGCAGCCCGGCTGGGCATGATCACCTCGGATGCCGAGGTCGGCCTGGTCGGCGCCAAGACCAGCCTCATCCAGGCGCAGGCATCCGTGCACACCACGAAGCTCAAGCTCGTCGCCGACCTCTCGACCGACGCCAGGTCGCGGGCGGAGGCGGCCCAGGCGCTGGCCACGGCCAAGATCGACGAGAGCGTCTTCCGCCGCCAGGCGATGGTGATCGTGCTCGCGTTCATCCTGGCCGGGATCGTGTTCCTGTGGCTCCTCAAGCGCCAGTTCGATCGCGAGCTCGAGCACCGCTGACCCGACGAACCCCCGGACGATTCCCACCCGAGGGAGGAGCGTTACGCCCGCCCGACCGATACCCGGTCCGGGCGGGCGTACACGTTGAAGCCGTCGCCGCGGAGGAACCCGACCAGCGTCACGCCCAGCCGCTCCGCAGCCTCGACCGCGAGATCGGTGGGTGCCGAGACGGCGGCCAGGATCGGCACGCCGGCAACCGCGGCCTTCTGGACGAGCTCGAAGCTCAGCCGGCCCGAGACCAGCACGACCCGGCCGCCGAGCGACGGTGACCCGGCCAGGAGCTGGCTGCCGATGAGCTTGTCGAGGGCGTTGTGCCGGCCCACGTCCTCGCGCATCGCGACCAGGGCACCCGATGGCTCGAACAGCCCCGCCGCGTGGAGGCCGCCCGTGGCCTCGAACACCGACTGGGCCTCGCGCAGGGCTGCCGGCAGGGCAAGGAGGGTGGCGGGGTCGATGACCGGTCCGTCCGGGATCGGTGCGCAGCGGACCTCGACCTCGTCCAGCGACGCCTTGCCGCAGATCCCGCACGACGCGGTGGCGACGAAGTGGCGCTCCGCCACCCGGCTCGCGTCGAACGCGTGGACCAGGTGGACGGTCTGCTCGTCGTCCGGCTGCGCGTGGACGGCGGGGTCGCCGGTGGTGACGCGCTCGATGCTCGCGATGTCGTCGATGAGGCCCTCCGTGCGCAGGAACCCGACGGCGAGCTCGGCCTCGTGACCGGGGGTCCGCATCGTGACCGCGACGTCCACCGGCAGCTGGCCGGGGCCGCAGGCGCGGATCGCCATCGGCTCCTCGCCCGCGAGGCGATCGTCGCGCACCTCGACGCGGCCGGCGCGATACGTCGTCATCCTCGTGCGCGCGGCCTCGCGCGGCGTGGGCTGTCCGGGACCGGTCACCCCGGCATCCTACCCGCGCGGGACCATACTGCGGGGATGCCCGATCCGGTGGAGATCCTGGCCGGTGATGCCTGGTCGTTCGTGGCCGCATCGCGCCGTGCCACGCTGGCGACCATCGACCCGCAAGGGCGGCCGCGGCTCGTCCCCGTGTGCTTCGTCCTCCTCGGGGGCGTCGGCGCGGTCCCGGAACCGCCCCGCCTGTACACGCCGCTCGACGAGAAGCCCAAGCGGGTCGTCGATCCCCACGCCCTGGCCCGCGTCCGCGACCTGCTGGCGCGCGACGACGCCCAGCTGCTGGTCGATCGCTGGGACGAGGACTGGTCGCGCCTGGGCTGGGTGCGCCTGCAGGGTCGCGCGCAGATCCTGGAGCCCGACGGGTCGGCGGCCGGCGAGCGCGACACCGCGATCCGGGCCTTGCGCGCCAAGTACCCGCAGTACGAGCAGCACGGGCTCGAAGCGCGACCGCTCATCCGGATCCTGGTCACGCGAGCGTCGAGCTGGGGCCGCCTCGGGCCGATCGCCGGCCCGGCCACGGACGGGTGAGCGTCAGGCGATCTCGGCCAGGAACGCCAGCAGCGTCTCGGTGAACCACTCGGGCCGCTCGAGGCTCGGCAGGTGGGCGACGCCGGGGACATCGATCCGGCGCGCGCCGGCCACCCCCTCGACCAGGGCGTCGGCGGCGGCTGCGACCGAGGGCAGGTCCAGCTCGCCGACGATGGCGAGCAACGGCACCCGGATCTCGCCCAGCCGCCCGGCCGCCGGCGGGTCCAGCGGGATCGGACGCCCTTCGACCTTCTCCTGGAGCGACGTGTCCAGGCACATCTGGCGCACGAGCCGGCGAACGCCTTCCGGGGCACGACCCGCAGGCTGCCCGATACCGTCGATCCAGATCTCGACATCAAGGTCCGCCATGCCGGCCCAGTCGCGCGCCTCGTACAGCGCCTCCTCGCGCTCGCCCAGCGCCAGCTCCTCGGGCGTCTGCTCGATCTCCAGCCCGCTCACTCCGCCGCACACCCAGACCAGGCCGTCGAACCGGTCCGGGAACTCGATCGCCGCGTCCAGCTCGATCGAGCCCGCGCGCGAGCAGCCGACGACGACCGCGCGATCGACCCCGACCGCGTCCATCACGGCAACCAGGTCGGCGCGGTCGGAGAACTCGACGTCCTCGGTATCCGTGCGCCCGAAGCCGCGCGTCTCGTAGCGAACCACGCGATGCGCCGCGGCCAGCGCGTCCCACTGCGGGTCCCACATCCGCGCGTCGGCGATCCCGGCGTGGACGAGCACCACCCCCGGTCCGCTGCCGGCCGCCTGGGCCCAGATCCGGCCACCGGGCACGGGCACGAACCCCTCGAAGTCGGTCACGTCAGCGCCTCCCGCTCGAGATGGACCGCGCTGCCCGTCGGCCGCAGGCAGTGCGTCATCGACATCGCCTGAAGGTACCCGCCGGCGTTCAGGATGGCCACCAGCTCACCCTCGGCCACGTCGGGGAATGGATAGTCCTCGGCGAACACGTCACCCGCCTCGTTGATGTGCCCGGCCACCGTCACCAGCCGGGTCCGGTCCCGCAACGGGTCGCGCACCGGCACGATCTCCTGCGCATAGCGGTAGATGAACCAGGCGCAGTTGACGTTCCAGCCGATGTCCAGGCCGACGAACGTCGTCGTGCCCCTCCGCTCGACGCTGACGACCTCGCCCAGCAGGATCCCGGCGTCCTTCATCACCAGGTCGCCGGGCTCGAACGCCGCCGTGACGCCATACGGCCCGAGGTGCCGGGCGACGACCTGCGCGTAGGCGTCGAGGTCCACCGCGCGCTCGCCATCGCGGGCGATGCATCCCAGCCCGCCGCCGACGTTGACCTCGCGGATGGGGAGCCCCGCGTCGAGCACGCGGTCGAGGAACCCGGTGGCCCCCCGAAGGGCCTGCTCGAAGCCATCCAGCTGATCCCCCAGCCACCCTGACCCGGCGTGGAAATGCAGCGTGTCCACGACCAGGCCATGACGCCGGACCACGGCGATCGCGTCCTCGAGGCGATCGGCCGTGACGCCGAACTTGGTGGGCCGGTCGCCGGCGTACGACAGGTGCTCGGTGTACCCGGCGCCGGCGCCGGGGTTGACGCGGATGCCGACGGTCCGGCCGGGCGCACGGCGGCCGACCCGGTCGAGCTGGCTGACCCCGTCCAGGTTCAGGTGGATCGGATGCGCGAGCAGGACGTCGAGGTCGCGCTCGGAAACGTTGGTGCCGGTGTGGCTGATCTCGTCGGGCAGCCAGCCGTTCGCCAGCGCGTGGAGGACTTCGCCGGGAGAGCACGCATCGATGCCGATGCCGTCCACCGAGCCCGGCTCGCCCAGACCGCGAAGCACGGCCAGGATCCGGGGGTCGGGGCTGGCCTTGAGCGCGAACCGGACGACGTGGCGGAGGCCGGTCGCGCGAACGGCGGCCTGGAGCGCGCGGACGTTCTCCCTCGGACGCGCCAGGTCGTACACGAACAGCGGCGTTCCGTGCTCGCGGACCAGCGCCTCGAGGTCCGCTCCGTTGAGCGACAGCCGGCCGTCACGGACGTCCAGACCCGGGCGCCGCCACCAGGTGGGCGCCGGCGAGACGAGCGGTTCGGCCTCGGCGCCCATCAACGGCGGGCGTCCCCGGTCCGTGCGGGGCGCGCTGCCAGGATCGCCCGGCGGGCGACCGGATCCGCGAACGGGTCGGGCCCCTCGGCGACGGGCGTCCCGACCGCGGTCAGGAGACGCTGCGTCGCCGCGGCGATCTCGTCGATGGCGATCCGGAATGCCTCCTCGTTCCGGGCCGATGGCGTCCGGAAACCGCTGATCTTGCGCACGTATTGGAGGGCTGCGGCCTGGGCCTCGCCCGTGGTGGCCGCACCGGCATCGTCGGCGCGGCGGAGCTGGCGAATGCTGCGACACATGTGGTGCAGCGTACTGCCCCGAGACCTTCGACAGCGTCGCGGGGACTGGGGACGGGACGGGACGCATGGCCGGCGCCGGACGGGGACCAGCCAATGGTCCCATGCGGCGGGGCGGTGGGCTGGGCCCTTCGGGCCGTGGTTGCGTGGTGCGCCCCGGTGCAGCCTTGTGGGGTCATGGATCAACCTGCGAGCACCACCCGGTTCGGGCCCGCCCGCGCCGGCCGTCACCTCCCGTGGCTGGCGGCAGTGCTCGTCGCCACCGTGCTCGCGGGGCTCGTCGTCGGCCCGCAGGCTGTCAAGGCTGCGACCGGCACGTACCTGCCCGCCTGCAGCGCGGTCAACATCCGGACCAGCGCCTCGCTCAGCGCCGCGATCAAGACCCGGCTCACGCCGTCGGACACGGTGACCGTGGTGGCCACGGTGAGCGGCGGCAGCTGGAGCGCGGTCTGCCCCACGTCCAAGTCAGGGTCGCGCTGGTACCGGATCAGCGCGGTCAACGGCACCAACGTGCGCACCCTGTACGGGGTGAGCTACCTGTACGGGGCGACCGGCGTGCTCAAGGCGGCGCCGGCACCCGCGCCGACGCCCACGGCCAGCCCGTCGCCCACGCCGGCCCCCAGCGCGACACCGTCGCCCGCGCCCACGCCGGCGCCCACGCCGTCGCCGGCCCCCGCGGCAAACCTGTACCTGCCCGCCTGCAGCGCGGTCAACATCCGGACCAGCGCCTCGCTCAGCGCCGCGATCAAGACCCGGCTCACGCCGTCGGACACGGTGACCGTGGTGGCCACGGTGAGCGGCGGCAGCTGGAGCGCGGTCTGCCCCACGTCCAAGTCAGGGTCGCGCTGGTACCGGATCAGCGCGGTCAACGGCACCAACGTGCGCACCCTGTACGGGGTGAGCTACCTGTACGGGGCGACCGGCGTGCTCAAGGCGGCGCCGGCACCCGCGCCGACGCCCACGGCCAGCCCGTCGCCCACGCCGGCCCCCAGCGCGACACCGTCGCCCGCGCCCACGCCGGCGCCCACGCCGTCGCCGGCCCCCGGAATCTCGCCGATCGGCAGCAGCACCACCTTCTACGGCCGCGGATACGGCCACGGCGTCGGCCTCTCGCAATACGGCGCTCGCGGCCGTGCCCTGGCGGGCCAGACCGCGGCCGAGATCCTCGCCCACTACTACGCCGGAACGACCATCGGCACCCTCCCGTCCAGCACGTCGATCCGCGTGCTCGTGCTCGACAACTTCGCGGCCGGCCAGACCATCCCGCTGACGGTCTTCGGCCGAGGCGGCGGCTGGGGTATCCGCGGCGATTCGACCGCCTATCCCGCGGACGCCCGGCTCCGGCTCGTGCCGCCCGCCGCAGGCACGGGAACCCAGTGGCGGATGATCGTCGATGACACCACCGGTGCCGTCCTCGCCGATGCCGCTGCGCCTGCGGACCTGACCGTCGAGCCGCGCGCGTCGGGCACGACCCTCCAGCTGTACTCGAAGCCCTCGACCTACGACCTCTACCGCGGCACGCTGCGCGCAATCCTGGGCACGTCCACGGCGGACGTCGTCAACGAGGTCGGGCTCGAGGACTACCTCCGCGGCGTCGTGCCGGCCGAGATGCCCACGTCGTGGCCGCTCGAGGCGCGACTGGCCCAGACCATCGCCGCCCGCTCGTACGCCGCATATCGCCTGCGCCCGGGCGTGTCCACGTTCGACGTCTACGACGACACCCGCTCGCAGGTCTACCAGGGCGCGCGTCGCGAGAGCGCCGCGTCGGACGCCGCCGTGACGGCGACTGCCGCGCAGGTCCTGCGCAGCGGCTCCGCGATCGCGAACGCGCTGTTCCACTCGACCGCCGGTGGTGCCACCGAGAACAACGAGAACGTGTTCGTGTCGTCGTCGGGCGCAAAGGTCGCAGGTCCCCTGTCGTACCTGCGCGGGTCACCGGACCGCGATCCGACCGGCGCCGCGTACGACACCGCGGCCCCGTACGCGACCTGGCAGACGCACGCATATTCCGCCGCTATCCTGACCGCGATCTTCAACGCCGACTCGCGAACGAGCGTGGGCACGCTGACCGGGCTCGACCTCCGTGATCGCGGCGTCTCCGGCCGCCTGATCAGCGTCACGCTGGTCGGGTCCCAGGGGACGAGGAAGGTGTCCGGCGACGTGTTCGTCGCCGTGTTCAACGCCGGCCGTGCCGCCGGGGACCCGCCGCTGCGAAGCACGCTGCTGGATATCGCACCCATCCCCTGACCCGGCGCGTATCCTCGCGGTGATGGAACGCTGGCAGACGATCATCGAGCCGTTCCGGATCCATGCGGTCGAGCCGATCCGGCTGACCACGGAACGCGAGCGCGAGCGTGCGCTCGAGGCGGCCGGCTGGAACCTGTTCAACATCCACGCGGAGGACGTCCTCGTCGACCTGCTGACGGACTCGGGGACGGGTGCGATGAGCCGCGACCAGTGGGCCGCGATCCAGCACGGCGACGAGAGCTACGCCGGCAGCCCCAGCTGGTACGCCTTCCTGGACGCCGTCCAGGAGCTGTTCCCGTTCCGCCACGTCATCCCCACCCACCAGGGGCGAGCGGCCGAGAAGATCCTGTTCAGCGCGATCGGCGGCCGCGGCAAGGTCGTGCCCAACAACACCCATTTCGACACCACGCGCGCGAACGTCGAGTTCAGCGGCGCCGAGGCGGTCGACCTGGTGATCCCCGAGGGCCGCGAACCGGCGACGCTCCACCCGTTCAAGGGGAACATGGACGTGGCTGCGCTCGAGGCGCTGCTGGCGGCCCGCGGCGACGACGTCCCGGTCGTGTTCGTGACCATCACCAACAACTCGGGCGGCGGCCAGCCGGTGAGCCTCGAGAACCTGCGCGCCGTCCGCGCCGTGTGCGACAGGTTTGCCAGGCCGCTGTTCCTCGACGGCTGCCGGTTCGCGGAGAACGCCTGGTTCATCAAGGTTCGTGAGCCGGGGCAGGCGGACCGGTCCGTCGTCGACATCGTGCGCGAGATCGGGTCGCTCGCCGACGGGATGACCATGTCGGCCAAGAAGGACGGGCTCGCGAACATCGGCGGCTGGCTCGCGATGAACGACGACGGACTGGCGGAACAGTGCCGGAACCTGCTCATCCTGACCGAGGGGTTCGTGACCTACGGCGGCCTTGCCGGTCGCGACCTCGAGGCGATCGCGCAGGGGCTGCGCGAGGTCGTCGACGAGGACTACCTGCGCTACCGGATCCGGTCGACCGCATACCTTGGCGATGCCCTCGACGCCGCGGGGATCCCGCTGGTCAAGCCCATCGGCGGGCACGCCGTCTACCTCGACGCGCGCGCCCTCCTGCCGCACATCCCGCCGCTCGAGTATCCCGGCCAGGCGCTGGCGGTCGAGCTCTACCGCGCCGGCGGGATCCGCGGCTGCGAGATCGGCACCGTGATGTTCGGGATCCACCCGGACGGCACCGAGGAACCGGCGGCGATGGACCTCGTCCGGCTCGCCATCCCGCGCCGGACGTACACCCAGAGCCACATCGACTACGTGATCGAGGTGGCCCGCGACGTGGCCCGGCGGGCGTCGACCCTGCGCGGATACCGGATCGAGCAGCAGCCCTCCCAGCTGCGCCACTTCACGGCCAGGTTCGCGCCCCTGGCATAGGCGTGGCGCGGGGGTCCGCCGCCGCGCGTCGGGCGCGCGCTACGGGCCGGCGCGGAACAGCCGGCCGATACGGGCCAGCGAGGCGTCGATTCGCGACTCGGCCAGGCGCCCCTGCGTGACGGCGTCCGCGACGGCCTCGACGATCCGCTCCACGACGTCGGGCTGGTAGGCCTGCTGGTTCGCGATCAGCAGCAGGTCATCGCCCGCATCGATGGCGAGCAGCGCGGCCTCCTCCAGCCCGTATGCGTCCAGGACGGCCGTGGCCTGGAGATCGTCGGTCACGACGACCCCGTCCCAGCCGAGCGTGCCCCGCAGCAGGGCGCTGACCACCGCCGGGGACAGGGAGGCCGGCAGGTCCGGATCCAGCTGGCCGTTGAGCACGTGGCCCACCATGATCGCGTCCGCGTTCCCCGCCGCGACCAGGCGCTGGAACGGCTCGAGCTCGATCCGGGTCCAGGTCGCGGTGACGTCCACGAATGCCACGTCGGTGTTCGCGGTGGAGCTGCCGATCCCCGGGAAGTGCTTGAGCGTCGTCCGGATCCCGGCCGCCCGGTGGGCGGCCACCTCGATCGCCGCCATCCTGACGACGACGTCCGGATCCGCCGAGAACGACCGGTCCAGCGCCCCGATCGCCGGGCTGCTCGGATTGACGTCGAGATCCACGACCGGCGCGAAGTTGAGGTCGATGCCGGCGGCGGCGAGCGTTGCGGCGATGCCCTCTGCCCACGTCCGGGCCGCGGCGGTCGTGCCTGCCCCGATCGTCGCCTCGGATGCGACCGCCGGGAACCCGTGTGCCGGACCCAGCCGCGTCACCCGGCCGCCCTCCTGGTCCACGCCGATCGCGATCGCCCGGTTCCCGGCGGCCGCGCGCAGGTCCCGTGTCAGGCGGGCGACCTGCGCCGGGGAGCCGACGTTGCGAGACCCGCCCGTCAGCTGATCGCGATCGAACAGGATCACGCCGCCGAGACCGCCGGCCAGCGCGTCCGCGACCCACGGCGCGTCAGCGAGGGTGAGCCCGCGGAACCCCACCACGAGCAACCCGGCGATCTTGCGGCGAAGGTCGATCGCGGGCGAGGGCGAGGGGCTCACGGCGGACGCTGACGGGGATGCCGACGCTGACCCGGAAGCCGGCGGAGCTGGTGATGACGTCGCGCCGGATGGCGGTGCCGACGGCGATTCCCCGGGTGCGCACGCGGCCAGCAGCAGCGCGGCGCCACCGGCGAGACCGGCACCCAGGACGCGTCGGCGCGACAGCCGCGCCGAGCCCGGGGGGTCGTCGCCGGCCGTCGCCGCTCGAGGCGGGACGTGCCCATCGGGAATCGGCAGGTTCACGCCGGGACTGTAGAGGAGGTTCGACTGCGCCGCCGGCGAGCGCGTACGGAGGAGACGACGCGCGGAACCTACGCCTTCAGGCTGATCGTCCCGGACTGGGTGTCCACGACCAGCGGGAGCTCGAGCAGGGGCTGGTTGGTGGGCCCGCCGAGCACCTCGCCGTGGTTGTTCGGATCGAACGCTGCCCCATGGCACGGACACAGGAGGACGCCGTACTGCGCGTTCCAGCCCACCCGGCACCCCTGGTGGGTGCATGTCGCGTCGTAGGCCGCGAAGGTGCCGTCGGCGAGCTTGACGATGATGCCGGGATCGCCGGCGGGAAGCGGTGACGGCGCCGAGGTCGGGACCCGGAAGCGGCGAGCGCCCTGGGCATCCACGTCGCTGACGGTGGCGATGGCGAGCGACGCGTTGGGAGTCGCGACCGGCCCCGTGCCCCGATCCGTGGCCGCGGGCGCGCCAGCGCCGGCGGGCGGGCTCGTGAGGTCGCCCGTGCCAGGGGTCGAGCCTCCGCTGGCCCCGAGGCCCGGGTCGCCGGTCAATCCCGCGGATTGCGCGTCGTCGAGGCTCCGCGGCCGGAGGAACCGCAGCGGCACCGCCAGCGATGCGACCCCGACCGCGGCGGCGGCGAGCACGCCGCTCTGGAGCACGAGCCGCCGCGCCGGCGAGACCTCTTCCTCGTCGTCCGCGTACCAGGGGTCGCGCATCCGCCGGCCCGCCGCGCGAATGCTCAGCGGCCAGTCCTCCTCCACGCGCCGGCCGATCTCGCGAACCGACCGGGGCACGAACAGCCCGCCGTCACCGGCGAGCGCGAGCGCGAGCCAGCCGAATGCGTACGGGAGGTCGGGGCCGTAGTAGTACGGGGTGGTGGTCCACGAGGCGGTCAGCCAGAAGAGCAGCGACAGGAGCGCGCCGCCGATGGCCGACAGCCGGAAGGCAAGGCCGGTGAGAGCCCCGATCCCGATGGCGATCTCTGCCAGGGCAATCAGGATCCCGATCTCGAACGCGAACGGCTGGGTCAGGCGGACGAGCGGAGCCAGCGGGGAGACCCGCGCGAACGCGGCCAGCTGGCCGTTGATGGAGGCCGGGCTTGCCGCATCGAAGAAGGCCGGGTCCACCAGCTTGTCGATGCCCGCGTAGACGAACGTCGCGCCGAAGAACAGGCGGGCCGGCAGGAGCGCGCGAGCGGGAACACTCGCGCGCTCCAGGCGCTCCCGAAGCGAGGGTTCGGGAGCCATACCGGTCCGGGAGTCCTCTTGCCACGACGCCGACTGAGCGTCGACCGGTGGCCTGGATCGGGCACGGCGCACCTCACGACTGTGACGGCTCAACGCCGTGACCCTGGGGATTGCACGCGCACCTGGACCTCCATAGACGGGATGCCGACCGGATCCGGCATCCCGCGGCTGATCGTGCGACTCGTCATTGGCCGCCGCCTGTGCGCCCGATGAGCGTTTTCACATCTTCGGGCGCGAAGGGCCGCCGTCGATCAGCTGCCAAGCTCGTCGGGGAACAGCGGCCGCACCCACAGCGAGTACGCCTGTCCCGACGAGACAACGGCTGTCGTGGCGGAGGCCGCTGCCAGCAGCGGCGCCAGCGTGGCCGCGGCGTCGCCGGTGACGATGCCCGAGCGGAGCCCGGGGACGCCCAGGTCGGGGACGGCGGGGGTGCCGAAGTCCGCGAGGTCCGTCGACAGCGGCCAGGTGATCGAGGGGCCGCCGTCTTCGGTCCCCGGCGCGACTCGCGCGTCGTAGATCCGGTAACCCGCCGGCACGTACGGGGCAGGGGGTGCGGACGCCGAGCCCCATGTCGCCGTCGGATCGGTCAGCCGCGCGAGCAGGTCGAAGGCTGCTGCACCGGGACCGTCGCTCCCGGGGGCACCCGGGCCACCCGCGCCGCCGGGGAGCCCCGGGGCGCCGCCGTTGGCGAACCGGCTCACGATCGTATTGCCGTCGATCACGACCGTGAACACCGCGGATCCAGTGTCGGCGACGACCCCGCCGCCGCTGCCCTCCCGGTCCAGGCCGGCTGCACGGATCGCGTCGAGGATCGTCGCAGCGCCGTCGGATCCGACATCGCGGACGGAGATCGGCGGCACGAGCGGCGTGCCCCCATCGGCGCGCGTGTCGGCCGGCGTGTAGATGCGGCCATCGGAATCAACGACCACCAGGGGCAGGGCCCCGATCGAGGCCGATGGGTTGATGAACCCGCCCTCGCTGGTGACCTCGAGCAGCAGCTCCGGAGCCGGCACGCTCGTTGGTGCGGCCGACGGAGCGGCGGATGGGGCGGTTGAGCTCTCCGGCCAGGATGACGGGAGGTCGGTCGGGATCAGGCTGGCAGGTCCGGACCCACAAGCGGCCAGCTGCAGGCAGATCAGTGACCCGACGAGCAGCACGCTCGTGCGAGCGCGCTGGTGTGCGACCTTGAACATGGGACGTTGGCCTCGATGGGACGCGGCGATGTGGCCGTGGCGGGAGGACGCCCGTGGATCCCCGCCGGTTCCGCGACCATGGGCGGCCGTCTCAGTCGCCCGGCCGGTTCCCCCAGCGCCACTCGATCGAGCCGGTGTAGCAGTGGTGGAGGTACGTGCACAGGCCCGCGGACATGTCCCACTGGCGACCCGTGACGTACGGTCCGCGGTCGATGACGGGCACCGTGACCTGCCGCCCGTTGGCCGGGTTGCGGAAGGTCACCAGCGTGCCGCAGGGCAGGGTGCGGTGCGCGACCCCCATGATCGTCTGCGTATACGCGTACCCGCACGCCGTGCGCCTGCCGTAGAAGCCCGGCCCGTACCAGCTGATGTTGCCGTCGAACCGCCAGTAGTTCTTGAGGTACGTGCCAACCTGCGCCGCCGGCTGCGCGACGGTCGGCCTGCCCGCCGGGGTGACCACCCGACCCGGCTCGACCAACGTCGAACCAGGCCCGAGCCATCCGGCCGAGCGGGGCGCCGTATCGAGTGGTGGAATCGTCGTCGCCGGTGAACCGGCGAGCAGCGCGATCGAGACGGCGCGCAATGACGCCGGATCGACCGTCCGGGCGGAGCTCGGGGCACTCGAGCCCGCGGGTTCAGGTAGGGCGACCAGGGCGGACGCGGCCATGAGGGCCGCGATCGCGACGATGAGCCTGGTGCGCACGATCTCGTCGCAGCCTACCCGGAGTTGTCAAGTCGTGCACGTGGTGGCCCGTCTGGTGCCGCCGGACGTCGCGCCGGCGGTAGCCTGCATGCGTGACGATCCGCCGCAGCAACGCCGATCCCGTCGCGGTCGACCCGGCAGCGACGACCACCCCGCCACCCGACGCGGAACGGCACGTGCGGTTCGACGTCCCGGTCCATCTGCGCCTGACGCTGGGGCTCCACCTTCGGGGTCCGGGCGATCCCACCTGGCGGTTCGAGCCGGGCGGTCGTGTGTGGCGTGCGACCCGGACGGGGGCCGGCCCGGCGACGCTCCTGCTCCTGCCCGCTCCGGACGGGCTCCTGGCTCGCGCCTGGGGTCCGGGCGCACAGCCGGCCGTCGATGGGATCGAGGCGCTGATCGGCCTCGACGACGAGCCGTCCGCGCTCATCCCGGTGCATCCCCTCGTTGCGGATGCGGCCCGTCGCCTTCGCGGGCTGCGCATCGGCCGGACTGGTGCCCTGCTCGAGGCGCTCGTGCCCGCGATCCTCGAGCAGAAGATCACCGGCGCAGAGGCCCGGCGGGCATACCGGACCATGGTCCGGGTGCACGGCGAGCCCGCACCCGGCCCCGCGGGGCTCCGCCTCCAGCCACCGGCAGAGACACTCGCCGCCCTGCCCTATCACGCCTATCACCCGCTGGGCGTCGAGCGCCGGCGTGCGGAGCTGATCCGCGCGGTTGCACGCGAGGCGCCACGGCTCGAGGGGCTGGCCGCAGAGGCCGCCGGGCCGGGCGGCGAGCCGGCCCGGCTGTACGAGGCCCTGCTGTCGTTCAGCGGGATCGGCCCGTGGACGGCGGCCGAGGTGGGCATCCGGGTGCTCGGCGATCCGGACGCGGTCAGCATCGGCGACTTCCACCTCCCCAACCTCGTCGCCTGGGCACTGGCCCACGAGCCCCGGGGGACGGACGAGCGGATGCTCGACCTGCTCGAGCCATACCGCGGGCAGCGCGGCCGCGTGCTCCGGCTGCTGGAGCTGTCGGGGGTCCGCGCGCCACGGTACGGTCCGCGCCTGCCGGACCGGCGGATCGACCGGATCTGAGGCGGCGCCCGGGAGGCGGCGCCCGGGAGGCGACCGCGCCGCGAGACGGCGGCGGAGCCAGGGCGATGTCAGCCGGCCGGCGGCGCCTCCTCGCGCATGCCCCACGGCGAGCCGTACTCCGTCAGGAGATCCAGGAACGGCATCGCATCGAACGCCTCCGGCCCGAGCACGCCCGCCCCGCCCCACGTCCCGCGCTGCAGCAGCTCGAGCGCGACGATCGGGTTGATCGCGGTCTGCCAGACGACGGCCTGCGACCCGTACTCGGCCATCGACCAGCCGTTGTCGACCACGTGGTACAGGTACACGGCGCGCGGCTTCCCGTCCGTCCCGCGCCCCGTGACCCACGTCCCGGCGCAGGTCTTGCCGTGCATCCGGTCGCCAAGCCCGGCGGGATCCGGGAGGCACGCCGCAACGACGTCCCGCGGCGAGACCTCGGCGCCCTTGACTCGGACCGGTGCCGTGCTGTCGAGCCCCAGCTTGTGGAGCACCCGGAGGACCTCGATGAACTCGTCGCCGAGGCCGTACTTGAACGTCACCCGCTGCGCGTCCACCCAGCGCGGGACCAGGAGGACCTCCTCGTGCTCGACATTGACGCACTCGACCGGGCCGATGCCCTCCGGGAACTCGAACACCTCGGGCTCGCTGAACGGCGGCGTCGTGTACCAGCCGCGATCCTTCTCCAAGATCACCGGTGGGTTGAGGCACTCCTCGATCGTGGTCCAGATCGAGAACGACGGCGCGAACTCGTAGCCGTCGACGGTCAGGTTGGCGCCGTCGCGGATGCCGACCTCATCGATCTCGGAGAACAGGTGATCGGCGGCATAGCGGGCGAACACGTCGGACAGGCCGGGCTCGACCCCCATGCCGACGAGGGCCAGCCGGCCCGCCGCCTCCCACGCCGGCGCCTTCGCGAACTGCGCGTCACCCAGCTTCTCGCCGCTCTCCGCGTGCGGATGGTCGGGATGCGGGCGTGACAGCGACATCGCCATGTCCATGTAGTCGATGCCCGCCGCAAAGCTGGCGTCGAAGATCGGCATCACGAAGCGCGGATCCACGGCGTTGAGCACGTGGCTGATCCGGTGCTCGCGGATGAGGGCGACCATCGCGTCCACGTCCGAGGCGTCGACCTGCGCGCCGGAGAATCGGGCGTCGCCGGCGACCTGGACCAGGGCGTGCTCGACCCGGGCAGGGTCGTAGTCGGCGACCACCATGTGCTCGAAGAACTCGCGCCGGGCCGCGATGCCGACGGCGGCACTGCCCACGCCACCGGCGCCGATCACCAGGATCCGCATGTCTCGATCTCCTTCGCGGATGTGACGCCGGCGGGACGGGATCGGGCGCCGAGCGGCGCGGCACTCGAGTGGTCGCGTCGTCGCCGATCATGATGTCAGCCGCGGGGCCGTCGCGTCGCGGGTGACGCGGGGCGTGGAACCCCGTGGGGGTAGATTGGTGGCCTGATGCCGGCCAACGTCGCAGCCCCGCCGCTCACGCGCGCCTCGCGGCTCGAGCTGCTGCCGGGCATCCTCCGCCAGCGCATCCTGGTCCTCGACGGCGCCATGGGCACGATGCTCCAGCGCCACCGGTTCTCGGAGCAGGACTTCCGTGGCACACGCTTCGCGAGCCATCCGCGCGACGTGCGGGGCGACAACGACCTGCTGTCGCTCACGCGGCCCGATGCCGTCCGCGCTGTCCATGCCGGGTACCTGGACGCCGGGTCGGACATCATCAGCACCAACACGTTCACGGCGACCCGGATCGCGCAGGCCGATTACGGGCTGGAGGACATCGCCCGGGAGATGAACGAGGCCGCCGCCCGGCTGGCGCGCGAGGCGGCCGACGCCGCGGAGGCGCGCGATGGCCGCCCGCGGTACGTCGCCGGCTCGCTCGGGCCGACCAACCGGACCGCGTCCATCTCCCCCGATGTCAACGACCCGGCCGCCCGCAACGTCTCGTTCGAGGAGCTGGCGGCCGCCTATCGCGAATCGGCCGAGGGCCTGATCGCCGGCGGGGCGGACCTGCTGCTGGTCGAGACGATCTTCGACACGCTCAACGCGAAGGCCGCGATCTTCGCGATCGAGGACGCGTTCGAGGCGCTGGGGCTGCGGCTGCCGGTGATCATCTCGGGAACGATCGTGGACGCGTCCGGGAGGACCCTGTCGGGCCAGACGGTCGCCGCGTTCTGGAACAGCGTGCGCCACGCGAACCCGCTGCTGGTCGGCCTCAACTGCGCGCTCGGCGCCAGGCAGCTGCGCGAGCACGTCGAGGAGCTGGGGCGGCTTGCGCCGGTCGCGCTGTCGGCCTATCCCAATGCCGGCCTCCCGAACGAGCTGGGCGGCTACGACGAGACGCCCGGCCAGACCGCCGCCGAGCTGGGCGCGTGGGCGAGGGCAGGGTTGCTCAACGTCGCCGGTGGCTGCTGCGGGACGACGCCCGAGCACGTTGCGGCGATCGCAGCGGCGGTCGCCGGGGTTCCGCCCAGGGTCATCCCGGAGCGCACCCACGAGACCCGGCTGGCCGGGCTCGAGCCGCTGACCATCCCCATGCCGGGCGGAGCGTTCGTCAACGTCGGCGAGCGGACCAACGTCACCGGCTCCCGCAAGTTCGCACGGCTGATGGCCGCCGGACGGGACGCCGAGGACGAGGCCGTCGCGATCGCGCGCGACCAGGTGGCCAACGGCGCCGTGATGCTCGACGTCAACATGGACGAGGCGATGCTCGACGGCGTCGCGGCGATGACCCGCTTCCTCCGCCGCCTGGGCAGCGAACCCGATATCGCCGCCGTCCCGGTCATGGTCGACAGCTCGCGCTGGTCGATCATCGAGGCCGGGCTGCGCCAGCTCCAGGGCAAGGGCGTGGTCAACTCGATCTCGCTCAAGGAGGGCGAAGCCGAGTTCCTGCGCCAGGCATCGCTGTGCCACCGCTATGGCGCCGCGGTGATCGTGATGGCGTTCGACGAGCAGGGCCAGGGGGACACGACGGAGCGCAAGGTCGAGATCCTGACCCGCGCCTACCGCCTGCTGACCGAGCAATCGGGGTTTGCTCCCGAGGACGTCATCCTCGACCCCAACGTGTTCGCGATCGCCACCGGGATCGAGGAGCACGCACGCTACGCCGTCGCCTACTTCGAGGCGGTCCGCCGGCTCAAGGCGTCGCTGCCCCACGCGCGGATCAGCGGCGGCGTGTCCAACGTGTCGTTCGCGTTCCGCGGCAACGACCGCGTGCGCGAGGCGATCCACGCGGTGTTCCTGTACCACGCGATCCGGGCCGGGATGGACATGGGGATCGTCAACGCGGGCGCGCTGCCGCTGTACGACGACATCGACGCGGACCTCCTGGAGCGCGTGGAGGACGTCGTCCAGGACCGGCGACCGGATGCCACGGAGCGCCTGCTCGAGATCGCCCCCCGGTACGCGGCCGCGGGCGGCCAGGCGCGCGTCGCCGACAACCTCGAGTGGCGCGAGCTGCCCGTCAACGAGCGGCTCACCCATGCCCTGGTCGAGGGGATCGACGCGTTCATCGTCGAGGACACCGAGGAGGCGCGCCAGCTCACCAGCCGGCCCCTGGACGTCATCGAGGGCCCCCTGATGGCCGGCATGAACGTCGTCGGCGACCGGTTCGGTGCCGGACGCATGTTCCTGCCCCAGGTGGTCAAGAGCGCCCGGGTGATGAAGAAGGCGGTGGCGCATCTCATCCCGTACCTCGAGGCCCAGCGCGAGGGCACGGGACGCCGGGCGGGCACGATCGTGATGGCGACGGTCAAGGGCGACGTGCACGACATCGGCAAGAACATCGTGGGCGTCGTGCTCGGCTGCAACGACTTCGAGGTCATCGACCTGGGCGTGATGGTGCCCGCCGCGCGGATCCTGGAGACCGCGCGCGAGGTGGGAGCGGACCTGATCGGGCTGTCGGGGCTGATCACGCCGTCGCTGGACGAGATGGTCCACGTGGCGTCGATGATGGAGCGCGAGGGCATGCACACCCCGCTCCTGATCGGCGGCGCCACCACGTCGCGCGTCCATACCGCGGTCAAGGTCGAGCCCGCGTATTCCGCGCCGGTCGTCCACGTGGTCGATGCCTCGCGCGCCGTCGGGGTCGCCGGCGCCCTGATGGACCCGGCCCGCCGCGAGTCGTATGCGGCCGGCATGCGCGCGGAGTACGAGACCGTTCGCCGCGAGCGCGAAGGGCGCCGCGCGCGAGAGACCCGCCTGTCGCTCGCCGCGGCCCGTGCCAACCGCCTGCAGGCCGACTGGTCGACGCCACCGCCGCGGCCGTCGTTCCTCGGCGTCCGGACGTTCGACCACTACCCGCTGGCGGAGCTCGTCGAGCGCATCGACTGGACCCCGTTCTTCGCGACCTGGGAGCTCCGCGGCGCCTGGCCCGCGATCCTCGACGACCCCCGGTTCGGTGCCGCGGCGCGCTCGCTCCACGAGGACGCGACGGCCATGCTGCGCCGGATCGTCGACGAGGGCCGGCTCTCGGCATCCGCGGTGGTGGGCTTCTGGGCGGCGAACTCGACGCCCGAGGACGACATCGTGGTCTGGGCGGACGAGACGCGGACGACCGAGCTCGCGCGGCTCCATGCACTGCGCCAGCAGATGGCCAGGACGGACGACCGGCCCAACCTGTCGGTCGCGGACTTCGTCGGTCCGGAGGGGGTCACGGACCATCTGGGGGCATTCGCGGTGACCGCTGGGCACGGCCTCGACGACATCGTCCGGGAGCACGAGGCCGCGCACGATGACTACGGCGCGATCCTGGCCAAGGCGCTCGCGGACCGGCTGGCCGAGGCCTTCGCCGAGCGACTGCACGAGCGGGTCCGCCGCGAGCTGTGGGGATACGCGCCGGACGAGCGGCTCGACAACGACGGGCTGATCGCGCAGCGGTACCAGGGGATCCGGCCCGCGCCGGGATATCCGGCCACCCCGGACCATACGGCGAAGGGGGCGTTGTTCACGCTGCTCGATGCCGAGGAGCGTGCGGGCATCCGGCTGACCGAGTCGTACGCGATGCTGCCCACGGCCGCCGTGTCGGGCATCTACCTGTGGCATCCGGAGAGCCGCTATTTCGGCATCGGCCGGATCGGGCACGACCAGCTCGAGGACTTCGCCCGGCGCGCCGGCATGGACGTCGACGAGGCTGCTCGCTGGCTGGGCCAGAACCTGGCGGACGAGCCGGCCGGCTGACCCGGGACCTGCCGCCGGGCGCGTATCCTCGGGCGACGCACCCGCAAACCCAGAGTGCCGCCGCGCAGGAGGCGAACAACGATGCCGTCGTTCGAGAAGTCGCCGCCAGAGCTCATCGCCCGCTTCGACGAGGTCGCCGGCAGGTTCGGCCAGGCCCAGCGCCGGAAGATGTTCGGCTACCCCGCCCTGTTCGTCGGCGGCAATCTCGCGACCAACCTGTTCGCCGACTCGTGGACGGTCCGCCTCGGCCCGGCCGACCTCGAGGCGATGCTCGAGCTGCCCGGCGCGAAGCCGTTCTCGCCGATGCCCGGCCGGTCGATGTCGGGCTACGCGACGCTGCCGCCGGACATGATCCACGACGATGCGGCGCTCGACACCTGGATCTCCCGCGCGATCGCGTTTGCGGCGTCGCTGCCCGCCAAGCGCTGACGCGGCCAACCGGGCCACCCCGCGACGTTCGCGGACGGAAATCCATACCTTGGCGGGGGGGCATTTATGGCGTATGCTCGTTCGACGCCCCACCGTAGGGCGAGCCTAGTACGGCCGACTCGATCCACTCCCTCCCGGATTCCGCCGAGGAAGATCGCGGAAACCGTCGCAAACCACGAGGATGTGGATCTCGATGAACGTCGATAAGACGCTCACCTGTGCTGATTGCAGCCAGGCATTTACCTTTACTGCCAGCGAGCAGGATTTCTATGCCGAGCGTGGCTTCACGGAGCCGCGTCGCTGCCCGTCCTGCCGCGCCAGCCGCAAGGCTGCCCGCAACGCGGATGGCGGCGGCGGCTACAGCGCCGGCGGCGGCTACAGCGCCGGCGGCGGCTACAGCTCCGGTGGCTACAGCTCCGGTGGCGGCGGTGGCTACGGCTCGCGGGGTGGCGGCAGCCGCGGCCCGCGCGAGATGTTCCCCGCAACCTGCTCGTCCTGCGGGCAGGAGACCGAGGTGCCGTTCCGGCCGACCTCGGGCAAGCCGGTCTACTGCAGCTCCTGCTTCGCCCAGCGCCGGGCCTGAGCTTGATGGCCGACGTCACCCGTCCCGCTACGGGGCTGCCTCCTCGACGACCGGCACCGCCGGCCGATGAGCGCAAGCACGTGATCGCCGAGTATCGCCATCGCAGCCAGGAAGTCACCTGCGTCTGCGGCTGGGTCGGAAGCTCGGCATCGCCCGACGGACGGACGAGTGACTGGAGCCGCCACGTCGCGGCGTCCCGGATCGAGCGCGGCTGACCTTTTCGGCAGCGCACCCCGAGCTCGCGTCAAACAACGACCGCCGGATCCCGGCGGTCGTTCTGATTCAGCCGGGCGTCAGCCCGTGCCCTCGGCCAGCTGGAGCGCTGTGCGCAGCTGTGCATCGCTCGACGCGGCGAGCTGCGCGGCCGTCATGTCCCGGAGCTCGTCCGGTCCGACCGGCTGGGCATCGGCAGCGAGCGCGACCGTCACGTCGGGGACCAGGCCCTCGTGCCAGATCGGTCGGCCCGCCCGCGTCAGCCAGCGCTCGACGCCGATCCGCAGCGAGGAGCCGTCCGCGAGGTCGAACCGCCCGAGGACGGTCCCGGTGCCGAACGTCTTCTCGCCCACGACCTTGCCCCGGCCGGCGTCCTGGATCGCCCCGGTCACGATCTCCGCCGCACTGGCGGTGCCACCGTCGGCCAGCACGACCAGCGGGATATCGGTCGCAAGGCCGCCCGGCTCGACCGGCGAGTCCTTCTCCACGCCGCTGGCGTCGATCGCCCGGTAGACGATGCCGTCGCCCACGAACTGGCTGGTCACCCCGATCGCCTCGCTGACGTAGCCGCCCGGATTGCCGCGCAGGTCGAGGACTAGCGAGGTGGCACCCGCCGCCTTGGCCCTGGTGATCGCGTCCTGGATGCCCTTGGTGGCGCCGGTGGCGAACTGGTCCAGCCGGATCACGGCGACGGTCGTTCCGGGCGCCATCGCCCAGCTGACCAGCGGCAGGTCGAACTTGCGGCGCGTGATCGTCAGGTCGAAGTTCGAGGTTCCTGCGCGGGCGATGGTGAGCGTGACATCCTCGCCCTCCGGCCCCCGCACGCGGGTGACGACCTGGTCGACCGTCTCTCCCGCGGTCGGTTTCCCGTCCACGGCCACGATCTGGTCGCCGCGCCGCAGGCCTGCATCGGCCGCCGGCGTGCCCGGGATGATCGACGCGATGACGACGGCGCCCGTCTCGCCGCTCACCCGGACGCCGATGCCCACGAACGTGCCCGACAGCGACTGGTCCGACGCCTTTGCCTCCGCCGCGGTGAGGAACGAGGTGTGGCCCACGTCACCGACCGCCTGGGTCATGCCGCTGATCGCGCCGTAGGCGAGGGCCTGGTCGTCGAGGTTCCGGGCGTCCACGTAGTGCTCGTGGAGGTCGCGCCACGCCTCCTCGATCAGCGCCAGGTCGGCCTCGCCGCCGGACGGCGTCGCGGTGGGCGCAGGCGCACCGGCGTCGCCGAACCAGCCCGACCGTTCCGCCCCGGCACCGCCGAGGAACAGCGAAACGGCCAGGACCGGGGCCAGAACGGCGGCGATCCACGTGGTCGTCCGGCGTGTCCGGAGCCCGCCCCGCGGCGCGAACGGCGGCGGCGGAGGAGGAACAGCCGACGGCCCGGGCGCGGCGGTCTGTGTGATGTTGGGCGCCTCGCCGCTCGCGGCGGGCTCGGTGGGATCGGGTTGCTGGTCGGGGCTGGATTCGGTCATTCGGGTCCGTTGGGCTGAGCTGGCAGGCGCACCGGGACGGCCGGCGCGGACTTCAGCATGACGCCTCGGCCTTCATTGCGGGTGGACATGGGGTGAAGTTGCCTTACGGATCCGTCGTGCCGCGGCCCTCGTGCACCATCCGGCGCGCCGCCCGGGTGGCGCGCACGAAGTGTCGAAGGTGGGCCAGCGGGCGCACGTGGCTCGGACCGCCGGCGTAGATGGTGGAGATCGGTGCCCAGTCCAGGGTCCAGCCCCGGCGGAGGCAGACGGCGATCATCTCGACCTCCAGCTCGAAGCCGGCTTCGCGACTGGCAACCATCTCGGTCATCAGCCGCCGCCCGACCAGCCGGTAGCCCGACTGGTTGTCCGGGATGCGGCGACCGACGGCCCACGAGAACAGCAGGCCGCCGAGCGTGTTCGACAGCCGTCGGACGAGCGGCATCCGGGCAAAGTCGCGGCTGCCGATGATCAGCTCCGGCCGGGACGCCGATGCGGCCGGCGCCGTGAACCTCGCGACCAGGCGCGGGATCTCGGCCGGGTCGTGCTGACCGTCGGCGTCGAGCGTGACGACCGCATCCCAGCCGTCGTCGAGAGCCTGCCGGAACCCGGTCCGGAGCGCGGCGCCCTTGCCCTGGTTCGACTGCTGGCCGACGACCATCGCGCCGGCCGCCGTCGCCACGGCCGCGGTGTCATCGCCCGAGCCGTCATCCACGACCAGCACCGGCAGGTGCCGCCGGGCGGACGCGATCACGGGTCCGATACGCGGCGCCTCGTCGTGGGCGGGGATGAGGGCCAGGATCCGCGGCGCCTCGGACGTCACGTCCGTCATCGGCGGATTATCCGCGCGTGGCGGCCCGGCGGTCAGCCCGTCTGGAACTGGAGGCTCTTGACGACGGGGGCGGCAGCGCCGAGGAGCGCATCCATCAGCGTCCCGTCGAACGCGTCGACGTCGACGATCACCGTCCCGCCACCGGGCAGGTCGAGGATGTACAGCCGGAGCCGCTCATTGCCCGCGACGACCCAGCGCAGGCCGCTCGCCTCGCCGACGAGCAACGCCACCGTGGGCAGCCCATTCGCGAACGGACAGGAGGTCGCCCAGCCGGCAGCGATGCTGATGTCGAGCGACGTGCCGCGCAGTCCGCCGACGGTCGCCATCGCCGGCGTGCTGACCGTCAGCCCGTCCAGGCCGCGCATCCACAGGACGAGATCCGTGGAGGTGGTCCCGATCCCGGGTTCCGCCGCCGTCGGACAGGCCGGATCCTGGGACGCCGCGACGACATCGCGGAACAGGTGGATCCCGGCAAGATCGGAGCCGGCCGGGCGGAGCTCGAGGTATCCGGCCGTGTCGGTCACGAGCTCCCATCCCTCGGGCACGGTGAACGTGACCGGTGGCTGGAACGCGGCGGACGCGTAGGTGCCGGCGGGAAGCGGAGAGGACACCGGCCCGGTGGCCTCGGGCGGAGCGCTCGAACCGCAGGCGGCGATGAACAGGGTCATCGCGACCGCGAGGACGCGGCGGTGCACCATCGATCTCCTTGGCTCGGCCCTGGCGGCAACGGACGATGTCCCAGCCTAGCCCGGGAACCAGGGTCCGCCCTCGTGACACTGGTCACGTTTTCGGCGCGGGTGGTCACGTCCGCGAGGTGGACGGAACCGATCGCTGCCCACTCCGGTGCGACGGCTGCGACCGGCGACGATCAGGCGAGGGACCCGGCGAGGAGCGCGATCTGGTCCGGCGTCACCCGGCAGCAGCCGCCGATCAGCGAGGCACCGGCCGCTCGCCAGCGGGCCGCGGCGGCACCATCGACCCGTGCGGATGCCGCGCCGGTCCACCTGCGCGCGGCCGGATCCCAGCCCTCGCCGCTGTTGGGGTAGACGACGATCGGCTTGGCCGTGACGCCGCGGGCGAGCCCCACCAGCGACGTCACGTGCTCGGGTGCCGTGCAGTTCACGCCGACCGCGACGACGGCCGGTGATCCGGCCACCGCGTCGACCGCCTCCTCGAACGGCTCGCCGCTGCGGAGGTGGGCGCCGTCGGCGCACGAGAAGCTGATCCAGGCCGGGGTTCCGGGGACCTCGTCCAGGAGACGGGTGAGGGCAACGGCCTCGGCCACCTCGGGGATCGTCTCGATCGCCAGCAGGTCGGCAGCCGTCGATGCCAGGACGTGCAGTCGCTCCCGGTGGAACGCCATCAGGTCGTCCACGGAGCGCCGGTACCGGCCCCGGTACTCGGAGCCGTCCGCGAGCATCGCGCCGTACGGTCCGACCGATGCGGCGACCAGCAGCGGTCCCGGATCCGGCGCACCGCGGGCCGCCAGCTCGGCGCGGTAGCGGTCCCGCGCCGCTGCGGCAAGGTCCACGCTGCGGCGCATCAGCTCGGCCGCGTGGTCGTGGTCGATGCCGCGCCCGGCGAACCCCTCGAAGGTCGCCTGGTAGCTGGCCGTCGTGGCGACGCGGGCACCGGCACGGAAGTACGCGAGGTGCGCCTCGATGATCGCCTCGGGCTCATCGTCGAGCAGCGTCGCGGACCACAGCCGGTCGGACAGGTCATGGCCCTGTGCCTCGAGCTGCGTTGCGAGGCCGCCGTCGAGGACGACGACGCCGTCGCGGGCGAGCAGCGGGCCAAGCGCATCCGGATGCATGCCGCCATCGTGCCGCACCCGGGCGTTCCGGGTCGCGTGAGAAGGTTCGGTGTCCTGCGCGGCGCTCGGGGCCCGCACGGCGTTCAGGGTCCCGCGCGGCGTTCGGGGCCCGGCCGGGTCCCGGCGCGGGCGCCGACTGGACCAGATACTAGCCTCTGGGCTACTATTGACCGGACAGGCGGGATGTCGGCGAACGCGCGCGCCGCCCACGGCCCGGTCGGCAGCCTTCGCGGTCCGGCCCACGCACACGGAGGTTGCCCATGCTTCGACTCACCACCCAGGCCATCGATCACCTGCAGCGGGTCCGCGGACAGCGCGGGATCGATGCGAAGGAGCTCCCCCGGTTCATCCGGCGATCCGGGCGCCTGGCGCTCACCTTCGTTCGCGCTCCCGAGGAAGGTGACCGGCTCGTCGACGGGGGCAAGATGTCCACGCTCGTCGCGCCGAGCGCCGCGGACCTCCTGGACGGCAAGACGATCGACGTCAAGGCCGCCGAGGGCAAGTCCATGCTCGTGGTCAAGCACCGCCGCGAGGCTGCGGCGAAGCGCGGCCGCGGCGCGATGGCGAGCCCGACCACCGCCTGACGCGTTCCCGGCGTGGACAGCGCGGGTCCGACCGCGTATACGTGATCCCATCGCGACGACCGACGAGCTGACGGCCCCGTCAAGGCTGACGCCGAACGACGCCCCGGCGTCGCGATGAGGAGGCCATGGTCCAACCCATCCGGACGGGGTCCACGTCGGGCCCGCTGCTGCTCGCGGACATCTCCGGCTATACCGGTTTCCTCCAGGATGTTGCCACCGCGCATCGCGACGACGCCTTTGCGGGAGGCAACGTCCCCGACGCGTATGGCCTGGTGTCGTCGCTGCTGGACGGGATCATCGAGACCGTCGTGCCGCCGTTCACGCTGTCGAAGATCGAGGGTGACGCGGTGTTCGCCTTTGCCGACGATGCCGATGACGTCCCACGTGGAGCGCGCTGCTCGCCTGCATGACCGCCTGCTACGCGGGGTTCCGGGAGCGGCTGGCGGGCGCCGAGCAGGTGTGGACGTGCCGCTGCAACGCCTGCGCCCGCGTCGGCGGCCTGGATCTCAAGTTCGTGCTCCACGCGGGCCGCTACGTCATCCAGTCGATCGGCGGCAATCGCGAGCTCGTCGGCCCCGAGGTCGTGATGGCGCATCGCCTGCTCAAGAATCACGCCGCCGAGCTGGTGGGGACCTCGGCGTACGCGCTGATCACGGAGGCGGCGGCGGTCAGCCTGGACATCCCGCTCGCGGACGGGCGGCCACTGACGGAGCACTACGACCACTACGAGGCGATCGACGCCCGCGTCTACTCCCTGCGCTGACGGGCGGGGCCACCGCGGCTCCGTCGCCCGGCGGGCCGGCCGGGGCTAGTGCACCCGCGACTCGAGCCCCTTCCAGAACGGCTCGCGCAGATCGGCCTTGAGGATCTTGCCCGTCCCACCCTTGGGCAGCGCATCCCGGAAGTGGAACTCCCGGGGAACCTTGAACCGGGCGAGGTTGGCGCGGCAATGCGCCTTGAGCTCGCTCGCCGTGGCGGTCGCACCGGGCTTGAGGACCACGATCGCCACCGGCGCCTCGCCGAACCTCTCGTCCGGCGCCGCGACCACCGCGCACTCGAGCACCGCCGGATGCGCCGCAATCGCGTTCTCCACGTCCACGGACGAGATGTTCTCGCCACCCCGGATGATCACGTCCTTGGAGCGGTCCTTGATCACGACATAGCCGGCGTCGTCGAGCGTCGCCATGTCGCCGGTGTGGAGCCACCCGTCATGGATCGCGGCGGCGGTCCCGTCGGGATCGCGGTAGTAGCCCAGCATCACCGTGTTGCCGCGCACCGCGATCTCGCCGATCTGCTCGGCGTCCGGCCGGACGTCGCCGCCCGCCGAATCGACCACGCGCACGGAGACGCCCGGGATCGGCCAGCCGGTCATCGCCTGGCGCTCGCGCCGTCGCTCCGGCGGCTCTGTGTCACCGAGCAGACGCCGCGGCTGGGCGATGGTCACGATCGGGCTGGTCTCGCTCAGGCCATAGCCGACGATTGCCTGGACGCCGAGCTGGTCCTCGAGTGCCGCGACCAGGGCGGGCGAGGCCGGCGACCCACCGATGATCAGCTGTGTGAGGCTCGACAGGTCGTGGTTCGGGCGATCGTGGTGGTGGAGCACCGCATTGAAGATCGCCGGCACGCCCAGCAGGCGCGTGACCCGGTGGCGCTCGACCTGCTCCATGAGCGCGACCGGGTCGAACTTGCGGAGCATCACGTGGCGTCCGCCGATCATGGTCACGAAGTGCGGCACGCCCCAGCCGTTGACGTGGAACATCGGGACCACGTGGAGGACCACGTCGTCCTCGTCGAACCGGAGAGAGAGCTCGGCGTTGAGCGCGTGGAGGTAGAGCGCTCGCTGGCTCAGCGCCACGCCCTTGGGCAGCCCGGTCGTGCCGCTCGTGTAGAACAGCTCGGCGATCGCGTTCTCGTCCACCTGGGGGTGCCGGGGCTCGGAGGAGCCGCCCGACAGCAGCGCCTCGTACTCGTCCCCCGCCACGCCGCCCGGCTCGCCCTCGAGCACCACGAACCGCGGGCGCGTCGAGAGCTGGGGCGCGATCGCCTCGACCAGCGGGGTGAAGTCGCGGTGGAAGAACACCACGCCCGAGGCCGCGTGATCGAGGATGTATGCGATCTCGTGGGGCGCCAGCCGGATGTTGACCGGGTTGAGGACCGCGCCGGCCTCGAGCACGCCGAAGTAGGCCTCGAGCAGGTGGTGCGTGTTGTAGGTGATGAACGAGACCCGGTCGCCGGGCGCCACGCCGAGGCCGACGAGCGCGTTGGCCAGCCTGTGCGTCCGCTCGGCCCACGTGCGATAGGTGAGCGAGGTGTCGCCATCGACGACGCCGATCTTGTCACCGAAGTAGGCGGCCGCCCGGTCGCGAAACTCGAGGACCGAAAGGGGCACGAACACGGGAAAACCTCCTCGCTCACGCCGCGATGCGTGTGACTGCGAGTGTGGCGCACCCGCCGTGCGCCCGTTACGTGCCCGCGACCATCCGCAGCGCCGTGCGCCGGGCGAGCGCCATCAGCGACAGCATCGGGTTGACGCCCGACGCCGTCGGCATCGCGCTGGCGTCCGTCACGTACAGGCCGCGGACGCCATAGACCTGCCCGTCCGGGTCCGCGACGCTGTCGCGCGGGCTGGTCCCGATCCGGCAGCTGGACATCTGGTGCGCCGAGAACAGCAGGATCCGGTTGGATTTGATCGGGCGTCGCGCAAGCGCGTCCAGCCAGGGGTCGAATGGCTCGCCATCGTGCCAGTCGAGCGGCGGCGTGAGCAGGGGGATGATCCGGCGCGCACCGGCAGCGCGGTGGATCCTCGCGATCTCGAGCGATCCGCGGCGCAGCAGCTCCCGGTCTGCCGCGTCCGGCGCATACCGGATCGCCACCCCGCCGTCGCGAGCAAGCGTCACGCGCCCGGTGGTGCGGTCGCGGACGATGGCGAGGAACGCCGCCACGTGGTCGCTCTGGGTCATCAGCTCGCGGTGGTCGCCGCTGCTCCACCACGGGAACCCCGTCGCGATCAGGCCCGGATGGATGGGCGCGGCCTCGAGGCGGAAGCCCCAGGTCCCGTCGATCTCGGCGAACGCGTCGCTCATCACGCTCTGGGGCACGCCCGACCACGGATGCAACGGGTCCGGATAGACCGCTCCGAGCGCGGCGACCGGATGGAGGTGCAGCCCGCGACCCGCGGTCCCGGACGCAATCCCCGAGCGGAGGAGCACCGCCGGCGACAGGATGCTTCCGCCCGCAAGTGCGACCAGCGGCGCGCGGACGGTCACCTCTCCACCGGGGACGCGTGCGACGACCCCGGTCGCACGCCCCCGATCCACCAGGATCCGGCGCACCTCGGACCGGTCGAGGATCTCGGCTCCGTACCCACAGGCTGCGACCAGCGACGTTCGCAGCGCCGACTGCTTGGCGCCCCGGCGACAGCCGACCGCGCACGGGCCGCAGTCGCCGCAGTCGCGCACGTTGCGCGGGACGAGGGTCCGGGGCAGTCCCAGGGCGTCGAGCCCGGCGGCGAGCCGGCCGTTCGGCCCGTTGACCGGGCTCTCGTCGGTGGTGACGTGGATGTCGGCCTCAATCGCCGCGTAGTGCTCGTCGAGGTCGTCGATCCCCGCCGCACGCCACTCGTCGCGGACGGCGGCCGGGGCACGCAGCGACGTGCTCCAGTTGACCACCGTTCCCCCGCCCACCGCGCTGCCGGCACGGATCGAGATCCAGCGATCCGTGGTCGCGGTCAGGCCACGATCGAGGAACAGCGCGCCCAGGCCGGCCAGCTCGGGTCCACCGAAGTCTGCCTCGCCGGTCATCGCCGCCCGCTCGAGGACCACCACCTTCTTGCCCGCGGCGGCCAGGATCGCGGCGGCCACCCCGCCGCCGGCCCCCGAGCCGATCACGACCGCGTCGGCGTCGATCACCTCGCCGGCGGCCGGCGTCCGGACGGTGACGCGGCTGGGGCTGGCGGGATCGGGCGGCGGTGCCACGAACCCGGTCCGGGCGCGCCACGGCGAGTCCTCGAGCCCGTAGGCGATGAGCAGGGTCAGGCGCTTGAGGTCCTGGAACGCGGTCCGCTTGAGGGCGATCGGGCTGGCGGCCATCCGCCGCAGGTACCGCTCCCGGCGCTCCTGGCCGAGATCCGCGAACCGGACCGGCCGCCCGGCGATGGCAAGGCCGCCGGCCCGCGAGTCGATGGCCCGCAGCAGCAGGTCGAGCTGGATCCGGAGCGATGGCCGGCCGAGCGCCGCCACCTCCTCGAGCAGGCGCCGGTGGACGCCCAGCTCGCTCGCGGACGGCAGTCCCTCCGCCGCGGGGACGAACGTGTCGACGATGGCGGCGATGGAGCGATCGCGGGCGGTCACCTGGCGCAGCCTAGCGTCCCGGCCGCGGTGCGGGAGCCCACGCGCGCATATCCGATCCTCCCGGGCCGGCACGGTGCGGCCCGGGCGTCGCCTCCGGTCAGTCCGCGCGTCGGCTCAGGCGCGCTGGTCGGTGCTCGGCTTCGCCCACAGGTTGACGCCGCAGTCGACGGCGTGGCGGTCGATCTCGGCAAGCTCGTCGCGCGAGAACTCGAGGTTCGCCAGTGCGCCGACGTTCTCGACGACCTGCGCCGGCGAGCTGGCGCCGATGAGCGTGCTCGTGACCCGCGGATCGCGCAGCACCCACGCGTACGCCATCTGGGCAAGGCTCTGGCCGCGCCGCCTTGCGATCTCGTTGAGCGCCCGGACGCGGGCGAGCGTCGGCTCCGTGAGCACCTCGCGCGGGAAGGAGTCGCCACCCGGGCGGTTGATCCGGGCGTTGGCCGGGATCCCGTCCAGGTACTTGTCGGTCAGCAGCCCCTGCGCGAGCGCAGTGAACGCGATCATCCCGGTGCCCAGCTCGCCCAGCGCGTCGAGCAGGTCAGGCTCGCACCATCGATTGAGCAGGTTGTACGACGGCTGGTGGATCAGCAGCGGCACGCCCTCGCTGCGCAGGATCGCCGCGGCCTCGCGGGTCTTGGTCGCCGAGTACGAGGAGATGCCCACGTACAGCGCTTTGCCCTGGCGCACGGCAGTCGCCAGAGCGCCCATCGTCTCCTCGAGCGGCGTGTCGAGGTCGAACCGGTGCGAGTAGAAGATGTCGAAGTAGTCGACGCCGACGCGGCGCAGGCTCTGGTCGAGGCTCGCCAGCACGTACTTGCGGGAGCCGCCGCCCTGCCCGTACGGACCCGGCGGGAAGTACCCAGCCGGCCTTGCTCGAGATGAGCAGCTCGTCCCGGTGCGCGGCAAGGTCCTCGCGCAGGATGCGGCCGAAGTTGACCTCGGCGCTGCCATAGGGCGGGCCATAGTTGTTGGCGAGGTCGAAGTGGGTGATGCCCAGGTCGAAGGCGGTCCGCACGATCTCGC
>CAWIFB010000024.1:0-75044 GCA_963835335.1 uncultured Chloroflexia bacterium
GGCGATGAGCCCGGCCGCGCGGCGGGCGCCGTCGGTAGCCACCGGGTGGCTCATCACCGGACGCTCGATCTCCTCGGCGATCGCCGCGGCGATGGCATCGGGATCGCTGCGGTCGTAGTCCATCGCCCGCCCCGCCCCGTACCGCTCCAGGCGATGGCGGACGTGGCGGTTCTGCTCGAAATGGTTGCGCAGCGGGAAGTACAGGAACGGCCGGCGAGCCGCGGCGAGCTCCATCGTCGTGGTCAGGCCCCCCTGGACCACGGCCAGGTCGCACACGGCGAGGTGGCGGTACAGCTCCGGGACGTAGCCCAGGACCTCCACGCCGGCCGGGGCACGCACCGAGCCGGGCTCGATGCGCGGGCCTGCGACCGCGATCATCCGTAGCCCGGGGATGCGCCGCCGCGCCTCGGGGAACGCCGCGACAACCCGCCGCAGCAGCGCGCTACCCACGCCCGAGCCGCCGACCGTCACGATCACGATCCGTTCATCCGGGTGGTAGCCGAGCTCCCGCCGGACCTCGTCCCGACGCTCGAGCAGCGGCGCGGGATCGAACCCGGTCACGTACCCGCTGAACTGGTAGTGCTGCTCGGTCCACTCGCGGATCGGCGGCAGCCCTGGCCCGAATGCGTCGGGCACGATGTCGGCGGGATCGCCCACGAAGATCGCGCGGTCCCGGATCCGCGGGAAGCGCTCCACGTGCTCGATCATCTCCGCGTTGTAGTCGGCCGTCAGGAAGGCCTCGCGCTCGCCGCCGTCGGGCATCGGCAGCCAGCCCACGAAGTCGGTCATCCACGCGAACGCGGTCCGCTTGAGCTCGGGGTTCTCGTGCAGGAAGTGGTCGACATCCCACGATTCGTCGCCGATCACGAGGTCGTACTCGCCATCGGTGACCGCATCGTGGAAGACCATGAAGTTGGCGACCAGGATCTCGTCCATGCGGCGGATCGCCTGGAATGCGTTGAGGTCGTGCTCGTGCGCCTCGGCGGCGATGTGGCCGGATTCGCTGGCGAGCTCGGCGCTCAGCGGATGGATGCGCTCGCCGCGTGCTGCGAGGACGGTGGTCACGGGGTGCTGCGCAAGCCACTCGATCTCGAGATCGGGGCGAGCGGCCCGCAGCTCGTCCGCAATGGCCACGTCGCGCTGGGCGTGCCCGAGGCCGATGGGCGACGACAGGAACAGCGCGCGCCGGCGGCGCGCCAGGCCGCGCGTCCATGTCCGCGAGGCCAGCGACGGGGATCCGGTCATCGCGGTCCGCTCACCGGAAGCCCGTCCACGAACTCCCGGATCAGCAGGTTGGTCCGCACCGGCTCGCGCGCGGGCAGGATGTGCCCCGAACCCTCGAACGTGACGAGCTCACCCCCGGTCAGCCGGGCCAGCGTCTCGCCGTGCGCGTGACGGACGATGCGGTCCTCGGATCCGTGCAGCACGAGGACCGGGCAGCGAACCTGTCGGGCGAGCTCGGTCAGCTCGTCACGGCCGCCGAGCGTCGGCGCGTCCTCGGTCCGCAGCAGCGTCTCGGCGTCGGTGTCGAGGCCCCAGCCCACGCAGTCCTCGATCGGCTTGGTCGAATGGGGCTCGTGGAGGCACTGGGCGAAGAAGAACTCGAGGAAACCCGTGTAGTCGCGCCGCCAGTAATGTCGGTTGTACTTGTCCCAGCCCTCATAGACCTCGAGCTCGTCGTCGAACGCAGCCCCGGCCCTGACGGACGGATCCGGCGGCGCGAGCGGCAGGGCCGGACCGATGAACACGACGCCCGCCACCCGCTCAGGGTGCGTGGCGGCGAGCAGGAGCGACCACTGCGCCCCCATCGAGAGCGAGACGAGCACCGCGCGCGGGGTCGAGGTCGCGTCCATGACCGCCAGCGCGTCTGCGCTGAACTCCCCGACCGCGTACGCCGCGACCGAAGCGGGCCGGTCCGAGCGCCCATTGCCGCGGCCGTCGAACGCGAGGACCCGGTGCGACCGGGCGAGGTACGGGACCTGTGCCTTCCACAGACGGGCATGCACGATCGACCAGCTGGGCATCAGCAGGATCGTGGGCGGGCCGTCCGGCGCGACGTCGGCCGGCCCGTACCGGTCCCATGCCACGCGAACGCCGTCGCGGTCGACGAACCCGCTCTCGTCGGGCAGGCGGGGACGCGAGACAGGTGGATCGATGGCCGGGGACGCGATCACCATCGTCGCGAGATTGTCCTCCAGCTGTCAGCCCGGTTGCAGCCGTCAGCCCGGCGGCGCACCATCGACGTTTCCGTCGGCCTCGGCGTCCGCCCCACCGT
Source organism: uncultured Chloroflexia bacterium (assembly GCA_963835335.1). GTDB lineage: Bacteria > Chloroflexota > Limnocylindria > Limnocylindrales > CSP1-4 > CAIXZV01. The sequence goes on from CAWIFB010000024.1 coordinate 2,276, forward strand.
CGTCATCGGCCGGCACCCCGTGGTGCTCGACGGCGCGAAGCAGGGCGCCGACCTTGCGCAGGGCACTCCGGGTGGGCAGCTCGTCCTCGCCGAAGCCCAGCAGGAGCATCGGCTCTGCGCCCACGAACGGGAGGCCCATCAGCGCCCCGACCTCGAGGGCGGTGAACGGGCCAAGGCTGACGCCGCCCTGCTCGACCCGCCGCGCGACGTCCGTCAGCAGCCGGAACCAGCCACCCACGAGGTCGCGGACGGCGGTCGCCAGCGCCGGATCCGACCAGCTGGCCGCGATCATCTCCTGGAGAACCCGCACGTAGCCGGAGCGCAGGTCCTCGTCGAGGTAGTCGCACGCCTGCTCCCATTGCCGCGACAGCGGCTGGGGTCCTGCATACAACTCGGCCTGCCGCTCGAGGAGCCGCTCGTTCTCGGCGGCGAGGATTCGCAGCACGAGCTGGCGTTTCGAGCCGAAGTGGTAGTGGATCTGGCTGAGCGGCACCCCTGCCGCGTCCGCGACGCGGCGGGTCGACAGCCGGGCATAGCCATCCTCGAGCAGGCAGGCTCGGGCGGCCGCCAAAATCGCGGCCGGGGCGTCCTTCGGTCGCGCCTCGATGCCATCCGTCGATGGCTCGGCCGCACCCGGTCCGGGCGCGACGGCCGGAGAGCCAGGAGCGGCGACGTCGGATCCATTCGCTGCGCGCCACGCCCGACTCACCCCGTGAGGATACCTGCGCCCATCGGCTGTCCGTCCGGTCAGCTCGACAGGATCGTGCCGCCGGCAAGCAGCAGCACGACGCCCAGGGGCCTGCCCAGACGGCGGCCGCCGGGCACGTTCTTCTCCACCGCCATGACGACGCCCGCGCCCAGCATCCAGGCCAGGTTGCCCATCCCGAGCGCGAACAGGACCAGCATGACGGACCAGCAGCAGCCGACGCAGTACGCGGCATGGCGGATCCCGATCTCGAACGCCTCCCGGCCGGGCCGCGCGGCATGCCAGTGGCCCATGACGAACATGAGCGGCGATCGGCACGCCTCGAGGCAGCGGTACTTGAGCGGCGAGAACTGGTAGGCACCGGCACCGAGCAGGGTCAGGGCCACGACGACGTTGGGGTGCGCCGCGAGCCACGGAACGGCGTCCACGACGGCATGCACGCCCGAATCCATGACGAACAGCCCGAGGCCGACGGCGGTCCACGTGGCGACGTACCCGGCGACCACGAGCAGGGCCAGCCGGTCGGGATGCGGCCGGCGGCCGACCACGGCGCGAAAGGTCGCCAGGAGCGGGAGGCTGGTCGGCAGCATCATCGCCACCGTCATCAGCAGCCAGCCGGCAACGAACAGCGCGATCGTCAGCGGGGAGATCCCGTCGACGTCGAGATCGCGATGATCGAGGTAGCGCGCAGCGGGCGAGGTGCTCCACGCCCAGAGCGCGGCCCAGGCGATGCCCACCAGCGCGACGAGGACCACGAGCAGCAGCCGGCCACCGCGGACCGCGGGACGCGACCGCAGCCGCGCCCCGCTTCCACCGAGTACCGGGAGGCCCGGGATGGCGGTCATCGTGATCGCCTACGCGGCGAACTTGAAGTGACCCTGGATCGCGTTGTGGTCGCGCAGGTCCTTCACGTCCGGGAGCCCATGTCGTGAACCGTCGCGACTGAAGTGGCTGGCCACGGACACGTACGCCGGCGACCCCGGGATCGTGCTGAACGCCGTCTCCTGGAGGACGGTCGGCAGGCCGGTCGCGCCGTGGAGCGGCGCCAGCTCGGCATCAGCGATGTCGCCGATGCGCAGCATGCCCTTGCCGCCCTCGACGGTGAACGTGATCGGTGCTCGCTCGACGGCGACGACCTCGCCGATGAGCCCGGCGAGGTCCGCGATGGCTCCGCCCGCCTGACCGGTGAACACCTTGAGCAGCGCGGCCTGCTGCTCGTCCGTCGAGCGATCGTCGACGAACACGGCGGCCTTCCACGAGGCCGGCGTGAGGACGTTGCCCGGGATGTGGACCGACAGGGCGACGGTGAGCCCGGAGACGTCGACGCCCTCGATCGTCCCCTTGTCGATCCCCCAGGCAAGCGCCGAGTCGCACTTGCCGCCGTCAGGATCCAGCCCAACCCAGCACGGGCAGACCACCGCACACGTGCAGACTTCGAGCAGCCTGCCTTCGACTTCGTAGGACATCGGGACGCCTCCGCTGTGTGCGCGGACCTCGGTCGGGACGCCGGCGTTCGCGCGGTTCACCTGATGTCGGTCGGTCGATCGACCGATATCGAGTAGGTGCGGATGATCTCGCGGCGGATCGGCGATGTCAAGGCCGAATGCGATCAGCTCCGTCAGCGAACCGTGACGGCACCCGCTGGACGACCGGGATGTCCCAGCGTCGGGGGCTACGACCCGGGCAGGCGCGCCTCGGGGCCGTCGGGAGTCTCGCGGACGTCGAGCAGCCCTTCGGTCGCGAGCGCGGCGACCGCCTCGCGGACCGCGACGTGGCCGTGAGCGCCGATTGCCTCGCCGAACGGGACCCAGGCCCCGGCGGCCGCCTCCCGCGTCCGAGCGATGATTTGGCCCCGCAGCCAGCGCGTGGTCGACGGGAATGCGGGCACCGTGCGCCTGGCCTGCGCGCGACGGCCCGCGGCCGGTCGCTCCCCCGCCGCATACCGACACCACGCGACCGCCGGGCAATCGGCGCACGACGGCGTCCGTGGCCGGCACAGCCGCGCCCCGATGTCCATGAGCGCATGCGTCCAGGCCCCTGCCCGATCGGCGGGCACGACGGCGTCCGCCAGCGCCTGGAGCTGCGCGGGAGCGAGTGCCTCGGCCCCTCCCCTGGTGATGCGTCCGAGGACCCGCCGGACATTCGTGTCCACGGCCCCGACCGGGCGTCCGTACGCGATCGCAGCCACGGCCCGCGCAGTGTACGGACCGACGCCCGGCAGCGCCCGCAGGCCCTCGACCGTGTCCGGCACGCGCCCGCCGTGCTCCGCCACGATCGCCATCGCCGCGCGGTGGAGATGGATCGCCCGCCGGTTGTAGCCGAGGCCGGCCCAGGAGCGAAGGACGTCGGCCGCGGGCGCCACCGCCAGCGCCTCGACCGTCGGGAAGCGGGCCATCCACGCCGTCCATGCCTCGGCGGCACGTGCCGCCTGGGTCTGCTGGGCCATCAGCTCCGAGACGAGGATCGCGTACGGGTCGCGTGTCGCGCGAAACGCGAGCTCGCGCCCGGTCGCCTCGTACCAGGCGAGGAGGGCATTGCGCAGGGCGGGCGGGACGGCGTCGCTGGCGACGGGATCGGCGGGCACGTCCCTACGATACGGGCGAACGTCGATGGGAAGGCGGTCGATGGCGATGCAATTCGGGGCGGCGTTCTGGGTCGAGCGAACGAGCTGGCCGGAGCTGCGCGAGGCGGTCCTGCGCCGTTCGATCTCCAGACCATCGACCGGCTGCCCGAGCTGCGCGCGATGCTCTCGGAACGCTGATCCGGGCCGAACGCCTCTGGCCCCCGCCACGGCGCGCTTCCATGCTCGGCGCCGGAGGGTTCGAGATGCACATCGCGTTCATCGCCATGAGCGGCGTCCGGGCGGCGAGCGAGGAGCTCAACCGCGCCGGGCTCACGATGCCGGGGTTCCTCGAGCGCAGCCAGGCGATCGCGTCCCTGCCGAGCCTCGCGCTCCTGACCATCGCGGCCCTCACGCCCGACGAATTCGACGTGAGCTACCACGAGATCGAGGACATCCGGACCGCGGGCGAGCCGCCGGACTGCGACGTGGCGGCCATCGCCTCCTACTCCGCCCAGATCAAGGACGCCTATACGCTGGCGGACCGGTACCGGGCCCTCGGCGTCCGCACCATCCTCGGCGGGCTGCATGTGACCGCCATGTCGGACGAGGCGCTCCAGCACGCGGACGCGATCGTCATCGGCGAGGGGGAGCTGGGCTGGCCCGACCTTCTGGCCGACCTCGCCCGAGGCAAGCTGGAGCGCGTCTACGGACCGAAGGGCCGCGAGTTCGACCTGGCCAAGGCGCCGATGCCGCGGTTCGACCTCCTCGACATCGCGCGCTACAACCGCCTCACGGTGCAGACGCAGCGCGGCTGCCCGTGGCGCTGCGAGTTCTGCGCGGCGTCGATCCGGCTGACGGGCCGCTACAAGGTCAAGCCGGTGGAACGGGTCATGGCCGAGATCCACGAGATCAAGCGCCTGTGGCCGGCTCCGTTCATCGAGTTCGCAGACGACAACACGTTCGTCGAGCAGCGCCACTCGAAGGAGCTGCTGCGCGCGCTCGCGGGCGAGCACGTCCGCTGGTTCACGGAGACCGACATCCGGATCGCCGACGATCCCGAGCTCCTCGAGCTGCTCCACGACGCCGGCTGCGCCGAGGTCCTGATCGGGCTCGAGAGCCCGACCGCGAGCGGGGTGGACAAGGTCGAGACACGCAGGAACTGGAAGCGCAGCCGGTTCGACGACTACATCGACGCCATCCGGCGGATCCAGTCGCACGGGATCGCGGTCAACGGCTGCTTTGTGCTGGGCCTCGACGGAGACGAGCCGTCCGTGTTCGACGGGGTCGAGGCGTTCGTCCGGGCCAGCGGCCAGTTCGACGTCCAGATCACGGTCATGACGCCGTTCCCGGGCACGCCGCTCTACGACCGCCTGCTCGCGGAGGGACGCCTGCTGGAGCCCACCGCTTGGGAGCGGTGCAGCCTGTTCGACGTCAACTTCCGGCCGCTGACGATGTCTCCCGAGGAGCTGCAGGCCCAGACCCTGGACCTGGGCCGGCGCCTGTACACGGAGCAGGAGCGGACGGCACGGCGTCGCCGGTTCCACGCGCAGCGCCGGCAGTTCCTGCACGAGCGACGGCTGTCCGGGCAGGCGCGGGGGGCGCGGATGGCGCCGGAGCCGGAGAAAGCGAGGGTGGGAGCATGACGCGGTCGACGACGAGCGCGGTCCTGGCGCGCTACCGCTGGTTCTTCCTGGTCGCCGCGGTCTACGACATGGCGCTGGGTCTTGCGTTCTTCTTCCTGTACCAGCCGCTGTTCGACTGGCTCGCGATGGAGATGCCGCCGCACGTCTCCTACATCCAGCTGTCCGCCGTGTTCGTGTTCGTCCAGGGGATCAGCTACGCCTTGGTGTGGCTGGATCCGCTGTCGAACCTGGGCCTGGTGAAGGTCGGCGTCGCCTACAAGGCCGGCTACGCGGCGCTGGCCGCGTACTACCTGCTGACCGACCAGATCCCGGCCATGTTCTTCGCCTGGTTCGGGCTGCTCGATTTCCTGTTCCTGATCGGCTTCGTGTGGTTCCTGCGCTGGGCCGGGCAGGCGGCGACGCGTCCGTGATCAACGGGGCGGCCGTGTCGCGCGTCCCGGTCGAGATCTCGCCGGATCCCCGCTTCGCGCACAGGGTCCAGCGGCTGACCCTCGTGAGCGCGGTGGCGTTGGGGCTGATCTGGGGACTCGCCGTCGGGACGCTCGAGGCGCCGCCGCTCGTGTTCGCGGCCCTTGCCGCCGGCTGGCTGCTGATGCCGGTGATCCTGGCCGCGAGCCTCCGGCGTCCGTGGCTCCGCTACGGGCTCACGCTGCCGGCATCGCTGGTCACGCTGGCACTGCTCGCCGTGTGCGTCGGGTGGCTGCCCGATCCACCCCTGGCGGCGGCGGGCTGGGTGCTGATGATGTTGGGCGTAGTCGTGGGCGGGAGCCTGGGGCTGTGGCTCTGGTACCGCCTGCTGCCGGTGCCGGGGCGCCTCGACGATCCGTTCTCCGGGGCGCGGTGGGCGCTCATAGGGGTCCACGTCACGCTCGTCGCGGCCGGGATCGCGCTGGCGGCGCTGGCGCTCTGAGGCGAGCACGAGCTCGCCTTGGCGTCGCGCGTCGGCGCCGTCACCGAGCGCCGGCAAGTCGACGGGCGATCCGGAACGCGGCAGGCTATCTCAGACCGCCGCCGCGGGTCGTCCGTGCCTCGAGAACCCGCAATCCCCGCTGACTTCACCAGATGAGCCCGTCGTCGAGAGGCCGAGGGTTCGGATTGTCTTCCTTGCGACTGAGCGCGTCCGGAAGCCTGATCATGCTGCGTCGGTCGCGGGTGGCGCCGTGCTCTCCCGGATGATGAGCTCGGTCGCGAGCTCGATCCGCATCTGCGGTGGCTCGTCACCTCGCGCCAGGCCGAGCACGAGCTCGGCCGCCGCCTCCGCCATCTCGATGAGCGGCTGTCGGATAGTGGTGAGTGGCGGGCTCAACCATCGCGCAATCGGCAGGTCGTCGAACCCCACGACGCTGAGATCCTCCGGGATGTGCAGCCTGGCCTCCCGTGCGGCCTGGTAGACGCCCAGCGCCTGGAGGTCATTGCCGGTGATGATCGCCGTCGGGCGGTCACGGTGCGCGAGGAGCCGTCGTCCCGAGGCGATCCCCTCATCGACCTCGAATGCACCGAGGCTGACGAGGCTCGCATCGATCGGCACGCCCGCCTCGTCCATGGCGGCGCGAAAGCCGTCCACGCGTGCACGGCTGCACAGGACGCCCGCCGGCCCACCGATGACCGCGATCCGACGGTGACCGAGGGCGAGCAGGTGGCGGGTCGCGGTCAGGCCGCCATTCCAGTTCGTCGCCCCGACGGACGGCGTGTCGTGCACCGGCTCCCCGGCCGGGTCAACGACCGCGAATGGGATCCCCCGGGCATGGAGCTGTGCGCGCACGGTCGCGTTCAGGTCGGAGAAGACCGAGATGACGCCCATGGGTCGCCGTGCGAGCGCACCCTCGATCCAACCCAGGCCGGGCCGCCGGCGTCCCTGCATCTCCGTCAGGACGACGGCGAGGTCGTGCTGCCTCGCCACCCTCTCGACGCCACGAACGATCTCCAGCCCCCACTCGGTCTCGAGCTCGTGGAAGATCAGCTCCAGGAGCTGTGCCCGGCGCGCTGGCCGGACAAGCCGTTGATACCCCTGCTTCCGGATGACCGCCTCGATGCGGCGGCGGGTCGCAGGCGCGACGTCGGCGCGGCCATTGAGGACCTTCGAGACGGTCGGGACGGAGACGCCGGCCTCGCGGGCGATCACGTCGATCGTCGGTCCCGTGCGGCCGGACCTGCCGTCGGATGTCGCGCTCATGACGCGCAGTATAGCGCGCGCCGTCGAAAGTTTCGATCCCCGCGAGCACGAGGACATCATCAAAGCATCGCGCGGTGTTGACGCACGGAAACGCCGGTCGTAGAGTTGGCCACACCGAAACTGGCGGTTGCATATTCGCAACTTTCGGGTCCAGCTGGAGGAGCTCGACCGACGACCTGATGCTCCGCGGATCGCCCGTGCCGGTCGCACGCCCATCCGACGCCCGACGGCCCCTTGGGAGTCCGGCGCCGACGCGGCGGACCCTCGATCGGCGGCGACTGCCGTGCAGATCCCGCAGCCATTGGAACCAAGCGATATGGAGGAGCGACGAGAGATGTCGATGTCCCGAGGACGGATCGCCGCGCTGGCGGCGACAGCGATGCTCCTGTTCAGTGCGTGTTCCGGCAGCACCCCCTCGACCACACCCACGACCGGGCCGTCGACCGCGCCGTCGACGGCCGTGTCGGCCGAGCCGTCGCAGGCCGCCGAACCGGTCACGATCACCTGGTACCACATCCAGAACAACGACCCGGGCCTCAGCCTGTGGAAGTCCCTGGCCGACGAGTACATGGCGGCCCACACCAACGTCACGATCGACATCCAGGTCAACGAGAACGAGGCGTTCAAGACCAAGCTGACCACGCTGATGCAACAGGGTGACGTGCCCGACCTGTTCCAGACGTGGGGCGGTGGCGGACTTCGCCAGCAGGTCGAGGCCGGCCTCGTCAAGGACATCACCGCCGACATCGCGGCCTGGAAGGACGAGATCAACGCGGGCGCACTGAGCATGTACGCGGTCGACGGCAAGAACTACGGCATTCCGTTCGACCTCGGCCTGGTGGGCTTCTGGTACAACACGAAGACGTTCACGGACGCCGGCATCTCCACGCTGCCCGCGACGTGGGCCGAGTTCCTCACGACCGTCCAGACACTCAAGGCAAAGGACATCACCCCGATCGCCCTGGCCGGCAAGGACACCTGGACCGGCGCCTTCTACTGGGCATACCTCGCGGTCCGCGAGTGCGGTCAGGCCGGCATGGACAAGGCGGTCACGACCGGCGACTGGTCCGACCCGTGCTTCGTCAAGGCCGGCGAGGACTTCAAGCAGCTGATCGATCTCAAACCGTTCCAGGAAGGCTTCCTGGCCGCCCCGTGGGATGGAGCCGGCAGCTCCGCAGCCGCGCAGGCGACCTACAACGGCGCCATCCAGCTCATGGGCCAGTGGCTGCCGGGCACGGTGAATGCCAACTCCGGCGACAGCCGCGCGATGGGCGAGGGCCTCGGCTGGTTCCCGTTCCCGGCGGTTGAGGGCGGTGCGGGCGATGCGTTCGACGGCCTCGGTGGCGGCAACGGCTTCGCGGTCGGCAAGGACGCGCCGCCCGAGACGGTCGACTTCCTGCACTACCTCGTCAGCCTCGACGCCGCCAACCGGTGGGGCGCGCTCAACTCGGGAATCCTGCCGACGACGAACGGCTCCGAAGCGTCGACGACCGACCCGTCGCTGTCGCTGGTGCTCGCGGGCCGCTCCAAGGCGAAGTTCGTCCAGCTGTACCTCGACCAGGCGACCTCGCCCGAGCTCGGCGGGGCGATCAACGAGGCAGTTGCCACCCTGTACGCTGGCACAGGCACGCCTGAGTCGGTGGTCCAGGCCATCCAGGCCGCCGCCAAGCAGTAGTCAAGGCCCAGACCCAGCCAGATGAATGGGCCGGCCGAAACGCCGGCCCATTCGCTTTCCTGAGTGAACCACGTGACGACTGCCGTCGGCCCTCGTTCCCGCACGTACCGCAATCTGCGGGCGTGGGGACTCGCCGGGCTGTTCATGCTCCCGGCAATGGCGCTGTACGCCGTGTTCGTCCTGTTCCCGATCGTCCAGGCGGCGCGCTTCAGCCTGTATGACTGGAACGGGCTCGAGGCGATGGACCAGTTCGTCGGGCTCGCGAACTTCCAGCGTGCGCTGTCCGACCCGGTGTTCATCGGCTCCGTCAGCCACAGCGCGCTGATCGTCATCCTGTCGCTTCTCGTCCAGGTCCCGTTCGCGCTCGGCATCGCGCTGATGCTGAACCGGCGGTTCCGCGGACGCGCGTTCCTGCGCCTGATCTTCTTCGCCCCATACGTCATCGCCGAGGTCATCACCGCGATCGTCTGGAGCCTGATCCTCCAGCCGAACGGCCTCGTGGACAACGCGCTGACCTCGATCGGCCTGGGCGACGCCTATCAGCCATGGCTGGCCAACCCCGACACCGTCCTCATCGCCCTGTTCTTCATCATCACGTGGAAGTACTTCGGCTTCCACATGATCCTGATGCTGGCCGGCCTCCAGGGAATCCCACGCGAGCTCGAGGAGGCGGCCGCCATCGACGGCGCGTCGCGCCGGCAGGCGCTCCGCTACGTGACGCTGCCCCTGCTCGGCCCGACGATCCGGGTGTCGGTGTTCCTCTCGATCATCGGCTCGCTCCAGCTGTTCGACCTCGTGTGGGTCACGACCCGCGGCGGCCCGGTCAACGCCTCGAACACGATGGCGGTCTACATGTTCGACCGCGGCTTCGTGCGATTCCAGTTCGGCTACGGGAGCGCCGTCGCGGTGATCCTGTTCCTGATCTGCTTCGTCCTGGCCCTCGCCTACCAGCGCTGGGTCCTGCGGCGCGACACGGAAGGAGCCACCACCTATGGCTGAGCCCACGTCCGGGACCGAGGCGGTGGCAGCGGTGGCACATCGGGCGGCGCCCGGCCCGGGCCACCGCAGCCGCCGGTTGGGTGGAGCCGTGGCGCGGTACACGGTGCTCATCGCGGTCGCGGCGGTCATCGTCACCCCGGTCGTCTACGCGGCCCTCAGCGGCTTCCGCGATGCACCGCAGCTCGCCGCCAACCCGGTGGGGCTGCCCGACCCGTGGGTCTGGTCCAACTACACCGACTCGCTCTCGTCGGCCAGCTTCTGGGTCCAGCTCCGGAACAGCGCCGTCGTCGCCGGCATCTCGATGGCCGTCGTCGTCCTGTTCGCGGCGCTCGCGGCCTTTGTCATCGCCCGGCGCGAGTTCCCCGGTCGCGAGATCGCGTACACCGTGTTCACGCTGGGCCTGCTGTTCCCCGTCACGGTCGCGATCCTGCCGCTGCTCATCCTCGTCCGGGACATCGGCCTGCTGAACAACCCGCTCGGCCTGGCCCTGCCGGAGGCAGCCTTCGCGCTGCCCCTGACCATCATCATCCTGCGGCCGTTCTTCAAGGCCATCCCGAAGGAGCTCGAGGATGCCTCCGCGATCGACGGCTGCGGTCCGCTGGGCTTCTTCTTCCGCATCCTCCTGCCGCTGTCGAAGCCCGTCCTGGTCACCGTCGCGGTGCTCGCACTGGTCTCGAGCTGGAACCAGTTCCTGCTGCCGCTGGTGATGCTGTCCGACGCGGAGAACTGGACGCTCCCCCTGGGCGTGACGAATTTCAGCACGCAGTACACGACCGACACCGCACGGATCCTCGCGTACACGACGCTCGCGCTGGTGCCCGCGCTCGCCTTCTACCTCGTCGCCGAGCGCCAGCTCGTCGGCGGCCTGACGGCTGGATCGGTGAAGGGATGACGACGACCCGGCTCCCCTATCGAGACCCGGCGCTGCCAGTCGCGGCCCGTGCTGCCGACCTGGTCGAGCGGATGACCCGGGCCGAGAAGATCGCCCAGCTGGGATCGTTCTGGGCGTTCGAGGTGGTCGGCAAGGACGGCCTCGACGCCGACCGGCTCGCCTCGATGGCACCCGACGGGATCGGGCACATCACGCGCCTCGCCGGCTCGACGAACCTGCCGCCGGCCGAGGTGGCCGCCGCAGCCAACGCGATCCAGCGGCAGCTCGTCGAAGGGACCCGGCTGGGCATCCCGGCGATCATCCACGAGGAGAGCCTCCACGGGCTCATCGCCTGGGCGGCACCGTGCTTCCAGCAGTCGATCGGCGCGGCGGCCGCATTCGACCCGGACCTGGTGACGGCGGTCGCGACGACCATTCGTCGGCGGATGCTGCTGACGGGCGCGCGGCACGCGTTTGCCCCCGTTCTCGACATCGCGCGCGACCCGCGCTGGGGGCGCATCGAGGAGACCTACGGCGAAGACCCGTACCTCGCGACGGAGCTCGGCTGCGCCCATGTCGAAGCGCTCCAGGGACCCGACCTCACGACGGGCGTGCTCGCGACGGCGAAGCACATGGTCGGCCACGGGCTGGCGGAAGGCGGACGCAACCAGGCTCCGGCCCACCTCGGTCCGCGGGAGCTCCGCGACGAGCAGCTCGCCCCATTCGAAGCGGCGGTCCGCCATGCCCGGATCGGCAGCGTCATGCCCGCCTACTGCGAGGTGGACGGAGTGCCGTCCCACGCCTCTCGCGAGCTGCTGACGACGATCCTGCGTGACGAGTGGGGGTTCGACGGGATCATCGTGTCCGACTACATGGGCATCGAGATGCTCGCGACCGCACATCGGCTCACGGCGGACCTCGGCGAGGCCGCCCGCCTGGCCCTCGTCGCCGGCGTCGACGCCGAGCTGCCGCGGACCGTTGCCTTCGGCTCGCCGCTGGCCGACGGCATTGCCGACGGGCGGGTCGACGAGCGACTGCTGGATGCAGCCGTCGAGCGCGTCCTCCGGGTGAAGCTCCGGCTCGGGCTGTTCGACCGCCCGTACGTGGATCTCCCGACGGCCGCCGCCTTCGAGGATCTGGCCTCGGCGGAATCACAGGCGGCCCGCGCGCTCGCAGAGCGCTCGATCGTCCTGCTCGAGAACCGTGGGGCGCTGCCGCTCGCCCCTGACCTGCGTCGCATCGCGGTCGTCGGGCCGATCGCCGACAGCGCGCGCGACCTGCTCGGCGATTACAGCCACCTGGTCCACATGGAGACGCTCAAGGAGATGCGCTCCGGCGTCGATGCGCTCGGTGTCATCGGCGACGGCGCCGGTGCCGGTGAGCTCCACCGCGACTTCGAGGTGGGCGATGAGCTGTCCGGGCGACGCACGATCGTGGACGCGCTGCGCGCCGCGCTGACGGGCCCCCAGATCGCCCACGCCCGGGGCACGGGCATCCTGACCGGAACCGACGACGAGCTCGCCGCGGCCGTGGCGCTGGCGCGCGACGCCGACGTCGCCATCGTCGTCCTCGGCGAGCGATCGGGGCTCACGGATGACTCGACCACGGGCGAGTTCCGCGACCGCGTCGGGCTCGGGTTCCTGGGCAGGCAGCAGGAGCTGCTCGAGTGCGTGGTCGCGACCGGGACGCCGGTGGTGCTCGTGGTCGTCAGCGGCCGCCCCCTGGCGCTGCCATGGGCGGCCGAGCACTGCGCCGCGATCCTGCTCGCCTGGGTCCCCGGGGACGCCGGACCCGACGCCATCGCCGGCGTCCTCTCCGGTGCGGTGAACCCCAGCGGGAAGCTTCCGGTGTCCATGCCGCGTCATGTCGGGCAGCTGCCTCTGACGTACCGCCATCACCCCACCGGGGGCCACTCCCACCCCAAGGGGGACTACGTCGACGCGCCGGTCGCCCCGCTATGGCCGTTCGGGTTCGGACGCTCATACACCACCTTCGGGTATGGCGCGCTGCGCGTGGATCGCACGATCCTCGACACGGCCGGCGACACGGCGACGATCCGGGTCGATGTCACGAACACCGGCCCCGTCGCGGGCGACGAGATCGTCCAGCTCTACGTCCGGGACGAGGAGGCGACGGTCGCCCGGCCGATCCGCGAGCTGCGGGGCTTCCGGAGGGTGCACCTCGAGCCCGGGGAACGGCGGACCGTCGCCTTCCGCCTCTCCACCGAGCAGCTGTCCTACGTCGGCGCGGACCTTCGGCGCGTCGTCGAACCCGGGCGTGTCAGCGTGCAGGTCGGCTCCTCCTCCGCCGACCTGCCGCTGACCGCCGACCTCCAGCTGCGAGGCCCGGTCATCGAGCTCACCGAGCGGCACCAGTACCTGACGCCATCGGTCATCGAATAGCATCCACGGTGGGCCAGGTGCCCGGCGCCTGGCTCCGGCCACGGCTCGATCGACACACGGCTCGGACCTGCGGGTGAGGAGGCGACCGATGGCGATGCGGTTCGGGGCGGCGTTCTGGATCCAGCGCGTGGGCTGGCCGGAGCTGCGCGACGGGATGCTGCACGCCGAGGCGGCCGGCTTCGACGACCTGTGGCTCGACGATCACCTGCTGTCGGACGAGGGCGACTGGCCCGATCCCAAGCTCGAGGGCTGGTCGACGCTCGCCGCCGCCGCAGCCGTCACGACGCGCGCGCACCTGGGCCTGATGGTCGCCGCGAACACGCTGCGCAACCCGGGACTGACGGCGAAGATCACGACCACGGTCGACCACATCTCGGGTGGCCGGGCGATCCTGGGCATCGGTGGCGGGTGGTTCGAGCGCGAGCACGAGGCCTTCGGGTTCGACTTCGGCGGCGGCTTCGGGGAGCGGCTCGACCGGCTGGGCGAGGCAGTGCCGCTGATCCGGCGCCTGCTCGACGGCGAGCGCGTGACGCACGACGGCCGTTTCTACCAATTCCGGGATGCGGTCTGCGCGCCTCGCCCGATCCAGGCCCACCTGCCGATCCTGATCGGTGGTTCGGGCCCCAGGAAGACGCTCCCGCTGATCGCGCGCCACGGCGACATGTGGAACGCGTACGGCACGCCCGAGCAGCTGGCGGCCAGCGACGCGATCCTGCGCGCGGCCTGCGACGCGGCCGGTCGCGACGAGCGCGCGATCGAGCGGACGGTCAACCTCAACGTCGTCATCCGCGCCACGCGGGCCGAGGCCGAGCGCGACTGGGCGGCGTGCGTGGCGTCTCACCTCCCCCAGGAGGACGAGCGCGGGCTCGATGCGGGGGGTTCGCTGGACGAGGTCGTCGAGGCGATCGCGCGGTACCGGGCCGTCGGGTTCGCCCATCCCATCCTCATCTTCCGGAGCCCGTTCGACGTCGAGACGATGGACCGCCTTCCGGAGCTCCGGGCGCTGCTCGGCGAGGGGTAGCCGGCGGTGGTCCGGTGCGCCCGGTCCGCACGACACACGCGCGCCACGCCGTGGCGTTGGCGCCCGCCCGCCCAGCGGTGCACGGACAGCGGCGCCGAGCGTTCGCGTCCGCCCGGCGGATGGCGCCTCGATCGTCGCCTCCTGCGCCAGCACCCGCCCGGGCTGCACCTTGCCCTCGATCGTCGCCTCCTGCGCTCCCGCATACCTGGCAGGTTTACGAGACCGCCAACTCCTGAGGCGGACCGGGTTCGCGGCCCTCTCCGACCCCGTTCCGGCACCCCGCATACGTGTCGGGTATCAGGTGCAGGACAAGCGGGTACCCGATGCGCGACACGCCGACAGGCCGGGCCGTCCAGCCGTCTCGCAAACCTGGCACGCATACGGCGGATGGCAGCGCGGCCTCAGGGGTGAACCCGGCCGAGGGAAACGGCCTCAGGGGTGAACCCGGACGAGGGAAACGGCCTCAGGCGACCGCGGACGACGGCTCCGGCAGGCCCTCGGCCGGCACCGTGACGGCGGCCGGAACCGGGATGGCGCCCAGCCGGGTGACGACGCGCGCCGCGGCGGCATGCGCCTGCGAGACGCAATCCGGCAGCCCGACGCCCCGGTACGAGGCACCGGTCGTGACGACCGCGGGCCAGGCGGTCATCGCCGCCTCGATGGTCGCGACGCGGTCGAGGTGGCCCACGGTGTACCGGGGCATCGCCCCCGCGTAGCGGAACACGCGCACCAGCGACGGCGGTCCGGCGATCCTCAGCGTGTCGCTCGGCGTCTGCGCGCGCGGCGGCCACCAGGTCCGCCTCGGGCAGCGAGGTCCAGGCGCCCTCGTCGCGCACGAACATGCGCAGCAGCAGAGTCTCGGCGGGCGCCCGGTCCGGCCATTTCTCGGACGACCAGGTGCAGGCCGCGATCGGGCCGCCCTCGGTCGGCGGGACGAGGTAGCCGTGGCCGATGATCTGGCGCCCGACGTTCGCCCGCGGATACGCGAGCGTGACCAGGATGCTGGTTCCGTGGGGGATCGCCCGCAGTGCCCGCGAGGCACCCGGGATCTCGTCGTCGAGCAGCGCCGCGGCGACCGGCGCCGGAGTGGCGAGGATCACCGCGTCGTAGCGGCCGGTCGTCCCGTCCCCGAAGGTGGCGGTCACGCCGGCGCCGGCACGGGCGAGCGCGTCGACCGCCAGCCCCGTCCGGATGTCGGCGCCCGCATCGGCCAGAGAGGCGGCAAGCGCATCGACGAGCGTGTCCATGCCGCCCCGGAGGCTGGTGAACACGCCGAGCGGCTTCGGCCTCGAGCCGGGGGCCGCGGTCGTGGCCCTCGCCGCGGCCGCCCGGGCTGCAGCCGCCCGTCGCATCGCCCGGCCATCGGCAAGCCCCGCGAGCAGCAGGCTCCGGTGGTCGCGCTCGGCGGCTCGCAGCTGGGGAACCACCGCGTCCAGGCTCAGATCGTCGATCGGCGTGCCGTAGACACCGCCGACCAGGGGGCCGGCCAGGCGGTCGACCAGCGCGTCCCCGAGCCGGCGCCGGAGGAACGTGCCCACGGCGATGTCGTCGTCACCCAGCGTCCGAGGCCAGGCGACATCCTTCGCCATCCGCGCCTTCTCCGGCCACGAGAACAGCCGCGTCCGGGCGAACGGGAGCGCCCGCGTCGGCAGCACCAGGCCCAGCCCCTCGGGCATCGGGACCAGCTCGCCGCGGTGGCGGATGTAGACCGCGCGCGGGTCCCTCGTCCCCACCAGCGCGTCGCCCAGCCCGAGCTCGCGTGCCAGGGCGACGGCCGCCGGGCGCGTGGCCAGGAACGAGTCCGGGCCGCGCTCGATCACCAGATCGTCGACCCGCTCGGTCGAGACCTTGCCCCCGAGCCGGTCGCCCGCCTCGACCAGCGTGACGGGGACGCCGTCGCGGGCCAGGTCCCGGGCGGCGGCAAGCCCGGTGATCCCGCCGCCGACGACGAGGACGCTCATCCGATCGCGCGCGGTGCCGCGGCCGCGCTCAGGCCCGAACCGCCGCGGCGGCGGCGGGGACGATCCCGTACTGCGGGACGTTGCCCGACGGCACGTACGGGCACAGCGGGTCGGCCTCGAGCGGGTCGCCAGTCCACGCCCACGCGCGCGCCCGCGAGCCGCCGCAGATCCGCGCGTACTCGCACATCCCGCAGCGACCCTTGAAGCCCTCGGGATCGCGCAGGCCGCGCATGACCGGGTGGTCGCGGTACAGGTCCACGATGCTGGCCTCGCGCACGTTGCCCAGCGGGATCGGCAGGAAGCCCGACGGGTTGACGGTCCCGTCGTGGCTGATGAACACGATCCCGTTGCCGTCGCGGATGCCGAACCCCCGGCCGACGGACGAGCCGGCGATCGCGTCCGCGTCCATCCCGTCGGCCTCCATCGATCGGACGGCGATCCGGCGGTAGTGCGTCGCCTCGGTCGTCTTGACCTGGAAGGGCGCCGTCTTCGACAGTCCCCACAGCCACTGGTTGAGCTTCTCGGACTCGCCCGGCGACACCTCGCGGAGCGCGGACCCGCGGCCGGTTGTGATCAGCATGAACAGTGCCCAGCGCAGGATGTCCATGCCCTTGAGGAGCTCGTAGATCGCGGGCAGGTCCGGCAGCGTCTCGTCGGTGACCAGCGTGTTGACCTGGATCGGGAGGCCCGCGGCGCGCGCCCACGTCGCCGCCTGGAGCGTCTTGTCGAACGTGCCCGGGACCATCCGGAAGCCGTCGTGGCGCTGCGCGTCGGAGCCGTCGATCGAGAGCGAGATGTTCTGGATCCCGGCCTCGCGCAGCGACTCCAGGACCGGCTGGGTCAGGAGCGGCGTCGCGGCGGGCGCCAGCGAGGCGCCGATCCCGCGTGCGGTCGCGGCGCGGACGAGGTCGTGGAGGTCAGGGCGGTTGAGCGGATCGCCGCCGGTGAACACGACGTGCGGGTACGGCCGGCCGAACCCGGTGATGTCATCGAGCAGGCGGTACCCCTCCTCGGTCGTCAGCTCGAGCGGGTTCCGCTCGGCCTGCGCGGTGGCCCGGCAATGGCGGCAGGCGAGCCCGCAGGCGAGCGTCGTCTCCCAATACACGAGCATCGGTGCCCGAGCGTAGACGTAGCCGTCGGCGCGAACGGCGCCCACGCCCGTGATGCCGCCGGGGTGTCCGCCCGGGTGGCCGCCGGGATGGCCACCTCCGGGGTGCCCGCCGGGTGCGCGGTCCGTGATCGTCGTCATTGCGTGTCTCCTCCGGCCGCGGCGGCGACCGTCTCGGGGGCCAGCGCCGCGGCGGCGAGGTCGGCCAGCCCGGCGATGAAGGTGGGGTCGGTGTTCATCGATCGCGCGCGTTCGAGCCGGATGCCCGCGTCGCGGGCGACCCTCTGCGCCTCGATGTCGATGTCGTAGAGCACCTCGAGGTGATCGGCCACGAACCCGACCGGCCGGATCACGAGGTCCGTGACGCCGTCGGACGCGAGGCGCCGGATCTCGTCGAGGATGTCCGGCCCGAGCCACGGCTCACCGGTCCGGCCGGCGCTCTGGAACGCGAAGTCGTAGCGCTCGAGGCCCAGCTGCGCGGCCACGAGCCGGGCCGTTCCCGCCAGCTCGTCGGGGTACGGGTCGCCATCGGCGAGGACCCGCGCGGGCAGGCTGTGCGCGGTGAACATGACGCGCACCGCGGACGGGTCGTCGAACCGGTCCAGCGCCTCGCGCGTCGTGTCCGCCAGCGCCTCGATGAACCGCGGCTGGTCGTACCAGGAGTCGACGTAGACGACCGCCGGCGCGCCATCGCCGAGCGAGGCCAGCGCCGCGTCGACGGCCCGGCGATACCCGGCGGCGTTGGAGGACTTCTGCGGCGCCAGGGCGATCGCGACGAACCGTTCCACGCCGTCCACCACCATGCGCGCAACCACGTCGCCGATCCGGGGCTCGATGTGGCGCATCCCCGCGTACACCGGCATCGGCCGGCCGCTGCGCCGCGAGATCCGCCTCGACCGCCGCGCGCTGCTCCTCGACGATCCGCGACAGCGGCGAGCCGCCCCCGATCGCCCGGTAGCGGCCCAGCAGCTCCTCGAGCAGGTGCGGTGGCGGCGGGTTCCCGCGCCGGATGTCGGTGTAGTAGGCCTCGACCTGGTCGAGCCGGTCGGGGCTGCCATAGGCCATCAGCAGGACGGCGTCGTGGGTCATCGGGACGCTCCGTGGTCGTGGACGAGGTCGACGAGGCGGGCGAGGTCGTCCGGGTTGGTCCCCGGCAGGACGCCGTGCCCCAGGTTGAAGATGTGGCCGGGCCGGCCGTCGTTCTGGTCGAGGATCCAGCGAGCGCTCTCCTCGACGGCCTCCCACGGACCGAGCAGCAGGGTCGGGTCGAGGTTCCCCTGGACCGCGCGATCGCCGACCAGCTCGCGCCCGTCATCGATCGCGATCCGCCAGTCGAGCCCGATCACGTCGCCGCCGGCCGCGGCCTGCTGGCGGAGGATCCCGGCCGTGCCGACGCCGAAGTGGATGGTCGGGACGTCGAGCGGGGCGATCCCGTCGAACAGGCGGTGCATCCACGGCGCCAGCCGGCGCTCGTAGTCGAGCGGGCTCAGGCCGCCGACCCAGGAGTCGAACACCTGGACGGCCTCGGCGCCCGCGGCGACCTGCGCCGACAGGTACCGGATCGTGGTCTCGACGAGCTGGTCCAGCAGCGCGGCCCACGCCTCGGGGTCCGCGTGCATCAGCCGCTTGGTGTGCAGGAAGTCGCGCGACGGGCCGCCCTCGACGAGGTAGCAGGCGAGCGTGAACGGCGCCCCCGCGAACCCGATCAGCGGGACGGGCGATTCGGCGCGGATCAGGCGGATCGCCTCGAGCAGCGCGGGGACGGCCGCCTCGGGCTGGAACGTGCGAAGCGCCCGGACGTCCGCGATCGTGCGGACGGGATGCTCGATGACCGGGCCGACGCCTTCCCGGATGTCGAACGCGACGCCCATCCCGGCGAGCGGCGTGGTGATGTCCGCGAACAGGATCGCGGCGTCGACGCCCAGTCGATGCACGGGCTGGAGCGTGACCTCGGTGCACAGAGCCGGGTCGCGGGTGATCTCGAGCAGGGTGGCCCGCTCGCGGATCTTGCGGTACTCGGGCAGCGCTCGTCCCGCTTGCCGCATGAACCACACCGGCGTCGCGTCCACACGCTCGCCGCGGGCGGCGCGCAGGAACCGGGCATCGGGGCGGGCCTCAGGATCCGGAGCGGCGGGAACCGGCCCGCGCAGCGCTTCCATGGTCATGCCGCGAACGCCGCTCGGGCAGCGGCCAGCGTCCGCTCGACCTCGGTGTCGCCGTGCGCGACGGAGATGAACCAGGCCTCGAACTGTGACGGCGGCAGCAGGACGCCCTCGTCCAGCATGGCGCCGAAGAACCGGGCATACGCGTCGCGGTCCGCGGCCAGCGCCTCGGCGGCGTTGCGCGGGGCGCCATCGCGGAAGAACACGGTCAGCAGTGAGCCCAGGCGAGAGATGGCAACCTCGCGGCCGGTCTCGGACGCCGCCGCGCGCAGCCCCGCCTCCAGGCGGGCGCCCGTGACCTCGAGCTGGTCATACACGCCGGGCGTCAGCAGGTCGAGGGTCGCGACGCCGGCGGCCATCGACAGCGGGTGCCCGCTCAGCGTGCCCGCCTGGTACACCCCGCCCTCGGGCGCGATATGGGCCATCAGGTCGGCCCGGCCGCCGTAGGCGCCGATGGGCATGCCGCCGCCGATGATCTTGCCCAGGGTGGTCAGGTCGGGCGTGATCGCGAACCGCTCCTGCGCACCGCCCCGGGCCATGCGGAACCCGGTGATCACCTCGTCGAAGATGAGCAGCGCGCCGTTGGCGGTGGTCTGCTCCCGCAGCGCCTCGAGGAACCCGGGCTCCGGCGCAAGGACGCCGACGTTGGCACCGACCGGCTCGACGATGATCGCGGCGACCTGGTCCGGGTGGCTGCGGAACACCTCCGCGATGGCGGGGACGTCGTTGTACGGGATCACGATCGTGTCCCGGGCGGCAGCGGCGGTGACCCCGGCCGAGCCCGGCATGGCCAGCGTGGCCAGCCCCGATCCGGCCTCGACGAGCAGGCTGTCGCCGTGGCCGTGGTAGCCGCCGGCGAACTTGACGATCAGGTCACGCCCGGTCGCTCCGCGGGCGAGGCGGATGGCGCTCATCACCGCCTCGGTGCCCGACGAGACGAAGCGCAGCCGCTCCATCGACGGCATCGCGTCGCGGATCCGCTCGCCCAGCTCCACCTCGCCTGGCGAGGTGGCCCCCAGCGCGAACCCGTCGAGCGCCGCCGCCCGCACCGCCTCGACGACGGAGGGCACCGCGTGGCCCAGGATCCCCGGGCCCCACGCACCGATGTAGTCGAGGTACCAGCGACCATCCGCGTCGCGGACGCGCGGCCCCTCGCCGGCCTCGAGGATCAGCGGGGCCCGGCCGACCGAGCGGAACGCCCGCACCGGGCTGTTGACCCCGCCGGGGAACAGCGACTCGGCCCGGGCACGCAGGTCGTCCTGGCGGCTGCCGGCGTTCGGCCGGGCGGCCTGCGTGGAGGCGACGGTCGTCATCTCAGGACTCCCGGGACCAGGCCGCGAGGTCCGCGGCGGCATACGTGATCACGAAGCCGGCGCCGGCGCGCAGGATGGCGGTCGTGCTCTCGGTCAGCGCGCGGCGCCGGTCGAGCCAGCCGCGCTGGGCGGCCGCTTCGATCGAGGCGTACTCCCCGCTCACCTGGTACGCCCCGATGGGGACGTCGAAGCGGCGTCGTGCCTCGGCCAGGATGTCGAGCGACGGCAGCGCCGGCTTGACCAGCAGCATGTCCGC
Source organism: uncultured Chloroflexia bacterium (assembly GCA_963835335.1). Lineage (GTDB taxonomy): Bacteria > Chloroflexota > Limnocylindria > Limnocylindrales > CSP1-4 > CAIXZV01. Next base: position 23,129 of record CAWIFB010000024.1, read on the forward strand.
ACCCTCGGCGAGGTCGATCGCCATCTCGCGCATCGACTCCCGTCCGTTGGCCGGGTCCATCTGGTAGCCGCGCCGGTCCCCGAACGACGGGGTGGAGCCGGCGGCGTCGCGGAACGGGCCGTAGAACGCGGACGCCGTCTTGGCGGCGTAGGCGAGGATCGTGGTGTCGTGGTGCCCATCGCCATCGAGCCCGCGTCGGATCGCGGCAACCTGGCCGTCCATCATGCCGCTGGGGGCGACGATGTCGGCACCCGCCTCGGCCTGCGAGGCGGCGGTCCGCGCGTACAGCTCGATCGTGGCGTCGTTGTCGACCCGTCCGTCGGCGAGCAGCGGGCCGCAGTGGCCATGATCCGTGTACTCGCACAGGCACGTGTCGGCGATCAGCACCATGTCCAGGTCCGCATCACGGAGCCGGCGCAGCGTCTCCTGGACGATCCCGTCCGCGACCCAGCCACCGGTGCCCACGGCGTCCTTCCCTGCCGGAAGCCCGAACAGGATCAGCCCGCCGACGCCCGACGCCGCCAGCGCGCGAGCGTCGCGCACGGCCTCGTCCGGGGTCACGCGCTCCACGCCGGGCATCGAGCCGACCGGCTCGCGGCGTCCGTGCCCGGGCTGGACGAACAGCGGCGCGACCAGCTGGCGGGGATGGATCCGCGTCTCGCGCACGAACGCGCGCAGGGCCTCGGTCCGGCGCGTGCGACGCAGCCGGTGGGCAGGATCCGGGACGGCTGCGGCGCCGACGGCCGTGCCGCCGTCGGCGGCGGGCAGATCGGCGGCAGCGGGTAGATCGGCGACGGCCGGCCGGTCGGCGGTGAGGCTCATCGGGTTCCTCCGGGAGTGAGTCCGGCGGCGTACGCGGCCGGCTGGGCGAGGACGTCGGTGGGGGCGGGCAGCGGGGTGTGGCTCCCCGACACCCCGAGCGAGGCAGCGACGAACCGGGCGAGGTCGCCGGCCGCGGGTGACGGGGCGACGAGAACCGTGGCGAAGCCGAGCGAGCGTGCGGCCTCGGCGGTGGGCGCGCCGATCGCAACGACCGGCGTCCGGCGCAGCCGGTCCTCGGCCTCGGGCCCCGAGGCCAGGGCGAGCAGCCCGCGCACGGCGGATCCGCTGGTGAGCACCAGGGCGTCGATCGGGCCGTCGTCGAGGGCGCCGGCGAGCAGCGCCCGCGAGGCCTCCGGGCCCTCCACGGTGCGGTAGGCGATCACCTCGGTGACCGTGGCGCCGCGCGTCTGCAGGGCGTCAGGGAGCGCGGGGTCGGCGATGTCGGAGCGGGGCAGCACGACGTGGTCGCCGGCCGCGATGGGCAGCTCCCGGGCCAGCACACGCGCGCTCGCGGTCGACGGCCGGAACGCCACGCCGATCCCCGCAGCGCCGAGGACGGCGGCCGTGCCGTCGCCGATCGCGCTCCAGCGACGGCGGCGAGGATCGATCCCGCTCCGGATGACCGCTTCGACCGCCGCGACGGCGGCGTTGCGGCTGGTGATCACGAGCCAGTCGCCCGCCCCACCGCCGGCCAGCGCCCTGTCCAGCGCGCCGTCCGGCACGGCGGGCAGGATCTCGATCGCCGGGACGTTGACCGCGGCGACGCCCACGTTCTCGAGCGCTGCCAGCAGCTGATCCGCCTGGCCGGCTGCGCGGGCGACCAGCACCCGCGGGGCCCGGCGCAGCGCCACGACGCGCGCCGCGAGGCGCTCCGCCAGCGCGACGTGATCGACGACGGGCGCTTCGCCGCGAACCCGGACGACCGGGAACGGGGCGATCGACGACCCCGGCAGCGGCGTCCATTCGCGCTCGGCGGCCGCCACCAGCTCGAGCCGCCCGCGGGAGACCATCCCGATCGCACCGATCGGCGACCGGCAGCCACCGCCGGTCGCGTTGAGCAGCGCCCGCTCGGCCTCGACCGCGACGCGGGTCGCCGGGTCGTCGAGCCGGCCGACGGCCTCGATCGCGCGAGCGTCGTCCGACCGCACCTGGATCGCGAGCGAGCCCTGGCCCGGAGCGGAGACGACCTGGGTCGAGGGCAGGATCTCGTCGATGCGACCGGCCCGGCCGAGCCGCGTGAGGCCGGCGACCGCGAGCACCAGCGCATCGCTGTCGCCGCGATCCAGCTTGGCCAGCCTCGTGTCCACGTTTCCGTGCAGCGGGTGCATCCGCAGATCCGGTCGGAGCGCGTGGAGGAACGCGGTGCGACGCGGGCTGTCGGTGCCGACGCGCGCACCCTCGGGCAGCGTCGCCAGCGTCGTCCCCCGGACGCGGCACACCAGCGCGTCGCGCGGATCCTCGCGCGGCGGATAGGCGGCGATCACCAGGCGCGCGTGCTCGTCCGTCGGCACGTCCTTGGCGCTGTGGACGGCGATGTCCACGGAGCCGTCGAGCAGGGCGCCGACGATCGCGCCCACGAACGCGCCCTCGCCCCACGCCGTGTCGACGGGCCGGTCGTCGCCCTCGGTGCGGATGATCACGAGCTCGGCCTGCACGCCGTCCTCGGCCAGCCGGGCGGCGACCCAGCGCGCCTGGACGAGCGCGAGCGCACTGCCACGGGTGCCGATGCGAAGCGGGACGGTCATCTCGGGATCCGCGGCCATCACAGCGAGAACAGCGTCCGGGCGGCGCGCTCGAGGTCGCCGGTGGCGTCGTCCCGCAGCGTGGTCAGCGGGTCGTGGAGCAGGCCGGCCACCAGCCGATGGCTCATCTGCTCGACCAGCTCCCGCTGGTGGTCGGCGAGGTCGAGCCGCCGGAACAGGCGATCCAGCTCCTCCAGCCGCCGCGTCTCGGCGCGGTCGCTGAGGGCCTGGATCGCCGGGACGCTGTTCCGGGTGGCGACCCACTGGCTGTACTTTGCCTCCGCGGATTCCAGCACCCGCTCGAACCGCCGGCGGAGGCGCGCACGCATCTCGTCGTGGGGGTTCCGGGCAAGGTCGTCGACCGACACGAGCCGCCCGGCGATCCTGGCGCGGAGGTCCGGGTCGAGCGCAGGCGGCGATGACAGGTCGGCGACCGGCAGCTCGTTCGCGATGAGCGCGGAACGCGCAGCGGACGACAGCGGCCAGCGTGCGCTGATCGCGACCACGACCGCGTCCACCTCGGGTAGCGGCTCGTCCGGCCCGAATGCCGCCGGCTCACCGTTGACGTCGTATGCCAAGGCCGCCGCTCGTTCGCTGCTGCGATTGGCGACCAGGACGCGCGCGCCCTGGCGTGACGCCGAGACAGCTGCCAGCCGGGCCATGCGTCCGGCACCGACGACGAGGACCCTGCGTCCGAGCAGCGGCCCGGTGAACGGGAGGAGACGGTCGAGCGCAGCGTCGGCGAGCGAGCGCGGCGGACCTTCGCGCCACGAGCGTGTCTCGCGACCCAGGTGGAGCGCGATCTGGAACAGGCGCTCGAGAGCCGGGTGGAGCCCGATGGCGTGCGCGCTCGCGGAGCCGATGGGCTCGGGGCAGCGATCGGCGCCCGGAACACGACGATCCGAGAGGCACTCGCGCAGCTGGTGGAGGATCTGGTCCTCCCCCACCACCACCGAATCGAGCCCCGCCGCCACCGTGAACAGGTGCCGGGCGGCGGCAGCCCCCTCGAGCCGGCGGCCGCCACGCGGCAGCGCGGGCAGCGGTGGCAACGGATGGCCCCCGAGGGGCTCATCGACGATGTACAGCTCGACGCGGTGGCAGGTGCGAACGAGGATCGCGCGCGGATCATCGGCGATCGATGCAGCCGCGGCGGCGAACGCCTCGCGATCGTCGCTCTCGACATGGCGCGCGTGGAGGACGAGGGCGAGCAGAGGCAGATCGGCGCGGGGATCGGTCACGAATGGCTCCCGGGATTGGAGCTGGAGGCTCGACGCGGGCGCCGGCTGGCCCCCAGCGCCGCGGCCTCCCAGCCGCGAAGGGTTGCGAGCAGCAGGTCGTCGAGCGCCGTGTTGGCGTCCGTGAACAGCGTGGAGGTGGCATCGGCATCGAACTCGCGCCGGCGGGCGATGGCGCCCAGCTCGGCGATGAACGGGCGCCGGAAGCGCAGGAACAGGTCGGCGGTGGTTGCCGACCCGAGGCCCTCGCGTCCGGCGATCCGCCCGTACTCGGTGCAGGCGTCCTCGGCATCGCGGAGGAGGTCGCGCCGCCGGCGCTCGTCGGATGTGTCGAGCGCGGCAACGAGCGCTGTCACGATGCCGCGGCCGTACTGGCGGAAGCGATCGCGACTCTCCTCGCTCAGCTCGGCGACCCACGGGATCCGGCTGGGCGTCTCCTCGGCCGCACGACGATAGCCGCGTGCCATCCGGCCCGGCGTCTCACCAAGGGCGGTGAGCGGCGGTCGACCGCTCGGCCGGTCCGGCAGCAACGCCTGGAGCCCACCTCGCGAGAAGCGGCGGTGGCCGCCCGGGGTCACGAAGGTCCGGACCATGCCGCCGTCACCCCAGCGGCGGACCGTGGACGGCGATACGCCGAGCAATCGGCAGGCCTCGGTGAGCGTGACCCATTCGGGGTCGGCGGCTGCTCGGGCTCGCATCGGGGACGCAAAACCTCCCAAATCTACCAAACCTTCGCGGAGATCACAGCATAGTAGGTTTGCCACCGGGGGGCCTCGACAGGGCCGTCCGGTCCCCGTATGGCCCGCCGAAGGCACGGGTCGGCCGGGACCTCGCGCCGCGCGATCGTGGAATGAGTCGGGATGCGATTTCCGTCCGGTTGGCCGCGACGCGCTACCGTTGGCCGTCTCGGACCGCGGCCCGCCATCACGGGTGTCGTTCGGTCCTCGGCCTCCCCAACCGGCAGGCGCACGACGTCGTGACCGGCTGCTACGCAGGAGCGTTCCATGACCAGCCCGGATCTCAACAGCACGGTCCGCTACGCCGTGTGGGCCGTCTACGCGCGCGTCGGATCGCCGCCCGACCGTACCGGCGCAGCGACCGAGCTCGAGGCGTGGGCCGCGGCGCTCGCGGACGACGATGTCATCCTCCGCGGCTGGTATGACGTCTCGGGCATGCGCGCCGACGCCGACGTGATGCTCTGGCTCCACGGACCGAGCGCCGAATCCCTCCAGGCCGCGCTGCGCGGCTTCCGCCGGACGGCGGTCGGTGCGGTCACCGACCTCGCGTTCTCGATGATGGGCACCCACCGACCGGCCGAGTTCAGCCGCGACCACGTGCCGTCGTTCATGCTCGGAACCCGTCCCCTCGGGTGGCTGTGCGTCTACCCCTTCGTCCGGTCATACGAGTGGTACCTGCTGCCCGACGACGAGCGGCAGGCGATGCTCGCCGAGCACGGCACGGCGGGCCGGGCATTCACGCGCGTCCAGGCGAACACGGTGGTCGCGTTCGCCCTCACTGACTACGAGTGGATCCTGGCCCTCGAGGCGGACGATCCCCACGACCTCGTCGACCTGATGCGCGACCTCCGGTCCACGAGGGCGCGCCTGCACGTGCGCGAGGAGATCCCGTTCCACACCGGCCGGCGGATCGATGCTGACGGCGTGATCGACGTCCTGCGGTGACGGGTCCGTACGACGCGATCCTGCTGGTCTCGTTCGGCGGGCCGGACGGCCCCGACGACGTGATGCCGTTCCTCGAGAACGTGACCCGGGGCCGGGGGATCCCGCGGCAGCGGCTCGAGGAGGTGTCGCATCACTACCTCGCGCTGGGTGGCGTGAGCCCCATCAACGACCACAATCGGGCGCTCCTCGCGGCGCTCAGAGGCGAGCTTTCGTCGCGCCAAATCGAGCTGCCCGTGTACTGGGGAAACCGGAACTGGGATCCCTTCCTCGCGACGGCCCTCGACCAGATCCATGCCGACGGCCACCGGCGCGTCCTTGCGCTCGTCACCAGTGCCTACGCGTCGTACTCGGGGTGTCGTCAGTACCGCGAGGATCTGGCGCGCGCGCTCGAGATCACGGGGTTGTCGAATGACCTCGCGATCGACAAGGTCCGTCACTACTTCGACCACCCGGGCTTCGTCGGGCCGTTCGCCGACGGGCTGGTGTCGGCGCTGGCGGAGCTCGTAACACTCGGGTTCGCACGCGAGGAGACGCGCGTCCTGTTCACGACGCACTCGATCCCAGTGGCGATGGCCGCGGCGTCCGGTCCACCCGGCCGCTTTGACGCCGGCGGTGCCTATGTGGCCCAGCACCGGGCAGCGATCGGTGCGGTCATCGATGAGGCGCGAGCGCGCGGCGCCGACCTTCCCCGGCACTCGCTCGTGTACCAGTCGCGCAGCGGGTCGCCGGCCGTGCCCTGGCTCGAACCCGACATCAACGACGCGCTGCGCGAGGCACGCACGGAGGGGATGCGCGCCGTGGCCGTGGTTCCCATCGGGTTCGTCAGCGACCACGTCGAGGTGGTCTGGGACCTCGATCACGAGGCGCGCGCGACGTGCGATGCCCTGGGCGTTGCGATGCGCCGGGTGGCGACGCCGGGCACGCAGCCGAGATTCGTTGCCGGCCTTGCCGACCTGATCGAGGAACGGGTCTCGGGCCGCCCAGCCGCGGCCCTGACCCCACTCGGCCCGTGGGCGTCGACATGCGCCACTGGCTGTTGTGCCAACCCGCGCGGGGAGGCGGCGGCCGTCGCGGGTTCGGGCTAGGTCCCGCTCGCGCTCCGTCGGTCGCGAACGGCCGCCTCCCGGGTGGGCGATCCCCCGATGCGCTACTCGGCGGTGTTGATCGTGATGTGCTTGACGAACGTGTAGTCCTCGAGCGCGTACTTCGAGCCGTCCTTGCCGTAGCCCGATTCCTTCACACCACCGTGGGGAGTCTCGGACGCCAGGGTGAAGTGCTCGTTGATCCAGACGGTGCCGTACTGGAGCCGCCGGGCGACGCGCATCGCCTTGCCGATGCTGCCCGTGAACAGCGACGACGCGAGGCCGAACTTGACGTCGTTCGCCCACTGGACGGCCTGCTCCTCGTCCGAGAAGCGCTGGACCGTGACGACCGGGCCGAACACCTCGTCCTGGACGATCTCGCTCTTCTGGTCCGGATTGGCGATCACGGTGGGCTCGAAGTAGGCGCCCGGCCGGTCCGGCCGGTGCCCGCCGAGCACCAGCTCTGCCTTTGCCTCGAGCGCCCGGTTGACCATGCCCTCGACCTTGTCGGCCTGGGCCTGCGCGATGAGCGAGCCCATGTCGAGGTCGTCGGCATCGGCGGGGTTGCCCCACTTGATCGTCTTCACCTGGTCCGCGAGCGCCGCGATGAGCGGCTCGTAGACCTTCGGCCCGGCGATCACGCGGCAGGCCGCGGTGCAGTCCTGGCCGCTGTTCCAGTAGCCCGCCGACTTGAGGATCTCGGCCGCCAGGTCGACATCGGCATCGTCGAACACGATCACGGGGGCCTTGCCGCCGAGCTCGAGGTGGAGCTTCTTGACGGTTCCTGCCGCCAGCTCCGCGATGTGCTTGCCGGTCACGGTGTCGCCCGTGATCGAGACCATGCGCACCTTGGGATGGGACACGAGGAAGTCGCCCATCGCCCCGCCGGAGCCCGCCAGGACGTTGAGCACGCCCGCCGGCAGCTGGTCCGCGATCAGCTCGGCGAACCGGAGCGCCGACAGCGGCGTCCGGGCCGATGGCTTGAGCACGACCGTGTTGCCCGTCGCGAGCGCCGGCCCGAGCTTCCAAGCCGCCATGTACAGGGGGTAGTTCCAGGGCGCGATCGAGGCCACGACGCCGATCGGGTCACGGCGGATCATCGACGTGTGGCCGTCGAGGTACTCCGTGACCGCGAGGCCCTCGGGGACGCGGCAGGCGCCCGCGAAGAACCGGAACAGGTCGCTCGAGGTGGCCATCTCGTCGATGGCGGCCGCGGTCGGCTTGCCCGTCTGGTGGGACTCGAGTCGGCCGAGCTCGTCCGCGTTGGCGTCGAGGATGTCCGCGATCCTGAGCAGCGCGAGGCTGCGCGTCTGGGGCGTGGTCAGCGACCAGCTCTCGAACGCGTCCGCGGCGGCATCGACCGCGCGGTTGACGTCCTCCAGGCCCGATGCGGGCACGGTGGCGACGACCTCGCCGGAGGCCGGGTTCTCGACCTCGAGCGTCTCTCCTGAGACGGCGTCCACCCACTGGCCGCCGATGAACTGCCGGTACGACTTGACTGGGTTGAGGGTCTCGGTCACTGGAGCCTCCATCGGCACGGACGCGCGCTCGTCGCTGACGGGATGATCACCCGGATTGTGCGCCAGCAGGCGGCGGCGTTCCACCCCGGGCCCACGTCGCGCGACGCCCTCGCCCCGCGGCTCGACGCACGTCGCGCTCCGCCCCCGCCCCACGGCTCGACGCACGTCGCGCTCCGCCCCCGCCCCGCGGCTCGACGCACGTCGCGCTTCGCCGATCTTGTCTCTGGGTCATCGAAGTCGGCCATATCGACGGGTCAGGCGTGATCGCAGGTGCCGCAACGCTCGCTTGGCTGTCCCCAGGACACGAAATCGCCGGATATGCCGGAGCACCGAGGCGTTCGGCCGGGATTTGCTGCCTCAGAGTCACGAAGCAGGCCGGGGGCGCGTGCGGCGAGGCGGCGGGCGGGGCGCGTGCGGGGCGCGGCGGCGGCGGCAGGAGCTACCCGCAACCCCTACCGCGTCACCGGCGCGTGCGTCGTCGCCACCCGTTCGATCAGGTCGGCGGCGCGGGCCGTCCCGGCGGCCGCCTGCATCCTGGCGGCAATCCTCGCCATTCGATCCCGCAGCGCCGCGTCGCCCAGCAGCTCGTCGATCGCCCCGGTCAGCTCCTCGTCCCGGAAGTCGTACGTGGGCAGCCGTCGGCCAAACCCGGTCTCGTCGACGCGCTGTGCGTTGTCGACCTGGTCCCAGAACAGCGGCAGCACGACCATCGGCTTGCCGTTGTGGAAGCACTCGACCACGGTGTTGTTGCCACCGTGCGTGATCACGAGGTCGGCCTGCGGCAGGATCGCGGGCTGGGGCAGGAAGGACTCGCCGGTCATGTTGTCGTGGAGCCGGATCTGGTCCGCCAGGGGGCCCTTGGACACGACGACCCGATGCGGCGTCCGCCCCAGCACGTCGACCAGGCGCTGCATCAGCCCGACGTCCGCCGAGCCCAGCGACCCGAGCGACAGGTAGACGAGCGCGCCCGGCCGATCCGCGAGGTGCGAGGGCAGCCTCCAATCGCCGTCCGTTGCGCGGACCGTCGAGTCCAGCTGGTGCCACGTGGGGCCGAGCGGGTTGGCCCGCCGGTAGTCCGCCTCGGCAGGGTACGAGTACAGGTTGAGGTACGGCGACTCGTGCATGAAGTCGGGGCCGAGCTCGGTGTTGGCCAGTCCGCCCGCGCCGTGCTCGCGGCAGAAGGCGTCGAATTCCGCCCACGACTCCGCGTGGGCCCGCTGGTACTCGGCGAGGAACCCGGCCCAGCGCCGCGGATCGGCGGCCGGGTACCCGGACGAGAACGGCGCGATCAGCGGGTCCTTCACCTCGGCCGGGTTACAGGACACGATCCGGACCCACGGCCGGCCGCTGGCCATGACCGCCGGGAACGAGACCACGTTGTCCTCCACGATCGCGTCCGGCTCGAGCTCGCCGATGATCTCCTCGAGCCGCGGGTTGACGTATGTCGCGCCGTCGATCAGCGCCTGCCAGGTCGGCTGGATGAACTCGCTGATCTGCTCGAGGGTCGACTTGCGGAACACGGGCGCCGTGTCGCGGATGAAGTCGATCCAGAACTGGCCGGGCACCTCGGGCTCCGCCGGAGGCGGTCCGAGCCGCATCAGCCGCTCCTCGAAGCCTTTCGCCTCCAGGTTGCCGGCGAACGACTCCTCGACGATGAACACGACCCGATGGCCGCGAGCGCGCAGCACGCTCCCGATGCCGACGCAGTTGTTCGTCGGTCCGTAGGCGCCCTCGGGGAAGAACACGATCGTCCGGCCGTCTGCCACCCTCGCACCTCGTGCTGCTCGCGGCCATCGCCGCGTCGTGCGCTCGCTCGAAGGGCCCGATGATCGCACGCGGCCGAGCCGCGGTGGCGCCCGTTCCCGCCACCGGGGGCTCGGGATCGCACGCCGTCGAGCGCGGGTCGTCCATTGCCGGCCGTGCCGCCCGGGGCAGGCGGGCCGATGGACCCATCCCGGTCAGCCCTCGCGGCCCCTCCGGTCGACCGCGATGGCACGGGCGCGCGGTGCGGACAGAGGTGAGACTCTCTGGGACCAGCGGCGACGGACGCGTCGCCGTTGCATGCGTGCGACCGGAGGGAACGACTCATGGCATTGGTGATCGAGGGGCTGCGCAAGCGGTTCGGCGACGTGCAGGCGCTCGACGGCATCTCGCTCGAGGTGGGTCCCGGCCAGGTGTTCGGGTTCCTGGGCGCCAACGGGGCGGGCAAGACGACGACCATGCGCATCGTGCTGGGCCTGCTGCGCGCCGACGAAGGGACCGTCACCTGGAACGGACGACCCGCGCGCGAGTGGCCACGGAACACCTGGGGATACATGCCCGAGGAGCGCGGCCTCTACCTGCGGATGCCGGTCATGGATCAGCTCCTGTACTTCGCGTCGCTGTACGGGATCGGCAGGACGAAGGCGCGCGACGACGCGCTGGCGTGGCTCGCCAGGTTCCGGATCAGCGAGTACGCCGATCGCCGCGCGGAGACCCTGTCCAAGGGCAACCAGCAGAAGGTCCAGTACATCGCGACGATCATCCACGGCCCCGACGTGATCCTGATGGACGAGCCGTTCTCGGGCCTGGACCCGGTCAACGTCGCGCTGCTCAAGGCCGCGTTCATCGAGATGCGCGACCGCGGCACGACCCTGATCTTCAGCACCCACCAGATGGAGCAGGCCGAGGAGCTGTGCGACTCGGTGGCGATCGTGGACCACGGACGCGTGGTCACCTCCGGCTCGACCCGCGACGTCAAGCGATCGACCGGCCACCAGGTCGTCCGCGTCGCAACGGCCGGCGACGGGACGGGCGCATGGCTGCGCGAGCTCCCGCACGTGACGGTGACCCGCGACGGGCGTGACTACACGGAGCTCCTCGTCGATGCCGGCGCCGACCCCCAGGCGGTGCTGCGGGCCGCCATCACGCACGGCGATGACGTGTTGCGGTTCGAGGTGGCGGACTCCTCGCTCGAAGAGGTGTTCGTCGAGCGGGTCGGAGCGATCGACCGTGGCGAGGAGACGCTCGCTGCGGCCGGGGAGGCACGAGCATGACCGGGCTGTCGCGCACCTGGCGCAACATGGCGATCATCGCGCGGCGCGAGTTCCTCGTCCGCGTCGGCACGCGGAGCTTCCGCTTCGGCACCGCGCTGCTGGTCATCGGGGCGGTCGTGATCGCCCTGCTGCCGGTCATCATCCAGTCGCTCGGCCGGCTGGATCACACCCGGATCGCCGTCGCCGCCGAGTCGCCCCAGATCGCGACCTCGGCGCAGCTCACGCTCGACCAGCTGCTCAACGCACCCACCGACAGCAGCACGGCCACCAAGGCCGATGCGTTCGAGATCGTCGTGGTCACGGACGCGGTCACTGCGCGCGACGCGGTCGAGGCGGGCGACTACGGAGCCGCCCTTGCGATCGATCGGACGGCGTCGGGCGAGCTCGACTTCGTCCTGTACACGAACGACTCTGCAAATGGCCGGACCGCGACGCTGATCCGCCAGGGTGCGAACGCCATCGCCATCGCCGATCGCCTTGATCGGGCCGGGGTCGCGCCCGCGGACCAGGCCACGATGTTCAAGGCGGCAACGTTCACGGTCAGCTGGCCCGATCCCACCCGGACCGACCCGCCAAAGGACACCATCGCCGCCGTCGGGCAGGACCTGCTGGGGTTCGGGATGACGGTGCTGGTGTTCATGATCATCGTCATGTACGGGAACTGGATCGCGATGAGCGTGGTCGAGGAGAAGTCGTCGCGGGTCATGGAGGTGGTGCTCAACGCGGCCACGCCATTCCAGCTCCTCGGTGGCAAGGTCCTCGGCGTGGGCGCCGTGGCGTTCACCCAGTACGCCTCGGTCGTCATCGCCGGGCTGGCATCGCTGGCGTTGCAGGGTCAGGTCGCCACGCTCGTCCTGGGCGCCGATGCGGGTGGCGCTTCGCTGCCCGAGGGGCTGACGCCCGTGCTGCTGCTGGCGTTCGGTGTCTACGGCGTGCTCGGCTTCCTGCTCTACGCGTCGCTGTACGCCGCCGCGGGCTCGCTGGTGAGCCGGACCGAGGACGTGAACGCCGCGGTCATGCCGATGACGTTGCTTTCGATGGGCGGCTACCTGGTCGGCGTGTATGCGGCGACCGGGCTGCTCGACGTCGGATCCGGCGTGATCACGGCGATGGCCCAGATCCCGTTCTTCAGCCCGTTCATGATGCTCGGCCGGATCGCGGTCGGCGGGGCGGAGCCATGGGAGATCGTGCTGTCGCTGGCGCTGCTCGTGGTGGCGATCCTCGCGGCCGTCTGGCTCGCCTCGCGGATCTATGCCGCGGGCGTGCTGCTGTACGGCCAGCGCCCAGGTGCGCGCACCGTCTGGCGCCTGTTCCGGGAAGGGATGTAAGCGGGGGCCGCGCCACTCGCGCGGCGACGCCGCACCCTGGGGCCTCGCCGAACCTCGGGCCGCGGCGCCGGCGGCCTCAGCTCCGTCCCGTCGCCGGCCGCTCCGATCCGCGCACGCCGGGCGCCCACGGGATGACCGTGCGCCGCAGCAGCCCGACGCTCCAGTACAGCACGAGCGACATCGCCGACGTCACGACCACGGCCGCGAACACGAGGTCGGTGCGGAACGCGTTCTGCGACAGCTGCATCCAGATGCCCAGGCCCTCGCGAGCCCCGACGTACTCGCCGAACACCGCACCGATCACCGCGTACACGACGGAGATCCGCAGCCCGGTGAACAGGTTCGGCAGCGCCGACGGCCAGCGCAGCTTGCGGAAGGCCTGGCCGTCGCTCGCACCGTAGGAGCGGAGCAGCTCGGCCGACTCCGGGGGCGCGCTGCGGAACCCGTCGAGCAGCGCGACCACGATCGGGAAGAACGTGACCAGGACCACGACCAGCACCTTGGGCGCCAGGCCAAACCCGAACCACAGCAGGAACAACGGAGCGAGCGCAACGATCGGGATCGTCTGCGACGTGACCAGGAGCGGCTCGACGGCTCGGCGCACCGCCGGTGCCCGGTCCATCGCGATCGCCGCGCCGACCGCGAGCACCACGGCGATGCCGAACCCGATCACCGTCTCGAGCAGCGTCGGGATCGCGTGACGGACCGCCTCGCCGCGGAACGTCCACAGCGCGTCGAGGATCCGCACCGGACCCGGCAGCACGACCGGGCTCACCCCGGCGACCCTGACGTACGCCTCCCACGCGGCCAGCAGCGCGACGACCAGGACGATGGGCGCGGCGCGCGATCTCATCGCGGGCTGCGGCTCGCGGTCAGGAACTGGCGTCTCACGGCAGGAAATCGTTGGTGAACAACGCGCCGTAGTCCGGCGGGTCCGCGAGCGGTGCACCGGAGGCGTCGGTCAGCAGGCCCTGGTCGTAGAGGAAGCCCGAATAGCCCTCCCACTTCACCAGCGTCTGCGTTCCGACCTTGCCCGCCTCGTCGACGAGCAGGCCCTTGTCCGCCATGTACTGCGCGCTCTCCCGCGGCAGGGCGGGGTTCGCGTCGAACACGCCCGGGTTCTGGGCGATGAGCAGGTCCGCCGCCGCGGCCGGGTTGTCCGCCGCGAACGCAAACCCGCGGGCGGTTGCGCCGATGAACGCCTTCGCGGTCACCGGGTCGCGCGCCAGCCAGTCGGCGTCGCACGCGAGGACGACCTGGTAGAAGTCGGGGAAGCCGTAGTCCGCGAACTCGAAGGTGCGCAGGGCGATCCCCCGCTCCGCCGCCTCGATCCCTTCCCAGGCGCTGAACGAGATCACGAAATCGGCCCGCTTTGCGTACAGCGCCTCGTATGCAGCCGTCTCGAGCGTCACGGTGTCGAAGGTCCCCTTCCCGCCATCGGCCCGGATCACCGACTGCAGCGTGGGGACCTCGTTTGGATATCCGAAGCCGGCGTAGGTCTTGCCGTCGAGGTCGCGCGGTCGGTTGATGTCGGACGATGCGAGGACCGCGATGTCCTGGGCGGTGTGCTGGAGGATCGCCATCGTGGACACGATCGGGGCGCCGGCCGCAACCGCGAACGTCAGCGCGTCCTGGAAGCTGATCCCGCATTCGGCCTGGTGGGCAGCAAGGATCGCCTCGGGCGCGGTGCCACCGTAGGGCAGCACGTCGAGCTCGACGCCCGCGTCCGCGTACCAGCCCTTCGCCTGCGCGACGTAGAAGCCCAGGTGGTTGGTGTTGGGCGTCCAGTCCAGGGCAAGCCGGACCTGTGTGGGTGGCGCGGCCGTCGCCGGCTGGGTGGTCGGGCTCGCGGCGGCCGACGGCGTGGGTGCGCTGGCCGGCGCTTCGAGCGATCCGGTCGGCCCAGTCGAGCCGCATCCGGCGAGGGCAAGCGCAGCCGCGAGGACGAGCGGCAGGATCGTGCCACGGGTGCAGGTTCTGGTCATCACGGTCGCGTCGTGCCTCCTGGCATGAGATCACCGCCCCCGGGGACCGGGGACGGCGTCGACGCGTGCGGGCCTGCTTCCTACACCGGTACGAACCGGATCAGGTTCCGCGGGTCTGTGGCGAAGCCACACTCTCAGCGCGCTGGGCGCTCCCCGGAGGCGAATCTTCAGTTGTCGCCGCAGTCTACACCGCTGCCGCCGCAACCCCCGCTGGCGCATCGCCCGCAGGCGCGTGGCCCGCAGGCGCATCGCCCGCAGGCGCATCGCCCGCAGGCGCTTTGGCGCGGATCCACGCGACGACCTCCGCGAGGACGTCCTCGTGCTCCGGCTCGTGGTGACACTCGTGGCGCAGGCCATCGTGGACGCGGCGGGTGACCCCGTCGATGCCCGCGAGTCCCTCGCTCGCAGCCACGGGGACGATCGGGTCCGCCGAGCCGTGGAACACGTAGGTCGGGACGGGCATCGCCTCCAGGCCTCGCAGCGCTTCCTTCACCCGGTCCTGCTCCGCGAACGCCTCGGCGCCGAGACGGATGGTCGACCTGGACTGGCACAGCGGATCAGCGTCCGCAACCGCCCGGACCTCCGGATCGCGCGACAGGCCGTTCTCCGCCAGGTCGTTGGCGAGGCGCATCCGGGGCACGACGTTGGTCAGCAGCGCGGCCAGCCGGCGCCGCCAGGCCGGAATGCTGGAGTCGATCCCGGGCGCCGAGAGCACGAGCAGGTCCGGCAGCGCGCGCGGGGTGTCGGCGAGGACGTACCCCAGCGCGACCAGCCCGCCCATCGAGTGGCCGTACAGGATCAGCGGCAGGTCGGGCCGGGCATCGCGAAGCGTGCCGATCCGGGCCTCGAGATCGTCGTGGTACTGGCTCCAGCGGTCGACGTAGGCGCGCGGCCCGGCCGATCCGCCGAAACCGCGATGGTCGTAGGCGTGCACCTCGATGCCTGCGGCGGTCAGCGCCCGAGCCACCGGCCCGTAGCGTCCGCCGTGCTCGCCCAGCCCGTGGACCACGAGCGCCTGCGCCCACGGCGCCTCGTCCGTTCTCCACACGAGGGTGCGCAGGATCGTGCCGTCCGGCATCCGCGCGGTGGCCTCGCTGGGGACGCTCGGGCTTGCCGCTATCTCCGCGATCGTCATTGGTGGCTCGCACCTCCGGCATCCAGCGTAGACCGTCCCGCGCGCCGCCGCTACGATCCGCTGATGGCAGGCCCGTGGACAGAGATCGGCGACCGCGTGTTCGTGCGCCGCTACCGGTTCTACGACCAGAACATCGTAGCGGTGGTGGATGGCGGGGAGGCGCTGCTCGTCGACACCCGGTCGACGTACGGTCAGGCGCGAGAGATCATCGACGACCTGCGAGCGCTGGGCACGCCGCAGGCCAGCGTCGTCGTCAACACGCACGGTCACTACGACCACGTGTTCGGCAACCGGGTGTTCCGGCCCGTGCCGATCTGGGGCCATGAGCGATGCGTGACGATGATCGAGCAGCTCGGTGAGGCGCATCGAGCCTCGATCAGCGCCGAGATCCCGGAGATGGCTGCCGAGCTCGCGGAGGTCGAGCTCGATCCGCCGGATCGGACGTTCGCGGAGCGCGCGACGGTCGAGATCGGGAGTCGCGCGGTTGAGCTCACCCATCTCGGTCGCGGCCACACCGACAACGATGTCGTGATCCGGGTCGCCGACGCGGACGTCGTGTGCGCGGGCGACCTGCTCGAGAATGGAGCAGCTCCCTACTTCGGCGACGGCTACCCGCTGGACTGGCCGGCAACCGTCGAGGCGATGCTCGGTCTCGTCGGAGATCGGACCGTCGTGGTTCCCGGCCACGGTGCCCATGCGGGCCGCAGGTTCGTGGAAACGTCGCTGGACGCCTTCCGGAGCGTCGCGGCGCTCGCCCGGCGCGTCGCTGCGGGCGAGCTCGATCTGGAGGCAGCCATCGCCGCTGCTCCGTACCCCGCGGCCGCGGCGCGCGAGCCACTGGAGCGCGCGATCGCGCAGGTGCGAGGCGAGCTCGAGGACGACCCCGCCCGCTGATATGCCGGCGCGCTGGGCAGCTGGACGTCCAGGCTGGCTAAGCGGCGACGCGGACCACCCAGCGGCCGCGTGCCTGGCCGGCCACGATCGCGTCCAGCGCCGGCTCGAGCGTCTCGAGATTCACCTCGGTGATGCCGTCATCAATACCGCTCGGCCGCAGGTCGGTGGCCAGCCGGCTCCACAGCGCACGCCGGGGCCCGATCGCCATGTTCGCGGAGTCCATCCCCAGCAGCGACACGCCGCGCAGGATGAACGGGAACACGGTGGTGGCGAGCTCCGCGCCGCTGGCGTTGCCCGATGACGCGACCGCCGCGCCGATGCGGAGGGTGCGGAGCACGTAGGGCAGCGTCGCCGAGCCCACCGTATCGACGGCCCCGGCCCACCGGGCGGAGTCCAGCGGGCGTCCCGGAGCCGTCACCTCGTCGCGGGTCAGGAACCCGGCCGCGCCGAGGCTCCGCAGCCGATCGTGCTCGTCGGGCTTGCCGGTCGCGGCCCAGACCTCGTGGCCGCGCGACGCGAGGATCGCGATCGCCATCGATCCCACGCCACCCGATGCACCGGTGACGAGCACCGGTCCATCCCCGGCGAGGAGGCCGTGATCCTCGAGCGCCGCCACGCTCATCGCGGCAGTGAACCCGGCGGTGCCGATCGCCATCGCGTCGCGCGCATCGAGTCCATCGGGGAGCGGCACGACCCAGCCCGAGGGGATGCGCGCCATGTCCGCATAGCCGCCGTGCCGCGCGGTCCCGATCTCGTAGCCGTTGGCGAGCACCGCCGTGCCCACCGGGAACGCCGCGTCCTCCGAGGTGGCGACCTCGCCCGCGAGGTCGATCCCCGGCACGAGCGGGTACGAGCGCGCCACGCGTCCGTCCTCGCGAGCCGCGAGCCCGTCCTTGAAGTTGACGCTCGACCACGTCACCCGAACGGTCACCTCGCCCGGCGGCAAATCGGATGTGTGCAGCTCGCGGAGCCCGCGGGTGAATGACCCCCCGGCCGGCTTGTCGACGACGTAGGCGCGGAAGGTGCGGTCGCTCATGGCGCCGATGATAGGCGTGCTGTGCGTCGTGCCGGCTCCCGGTCGCGCGGTGCGCCCCGGCGCGGGAGGTCCCGCGGCACTGGCTCACGTCTCGGTGCCGAGCCCTGCGGTCCAGGGCGGGGTCATTGATGCCCCCAGGGCGTCGGTAACCCCGCGTGCTCGTCCCGCTGATACGCACCGGGCATCACCACGCCCATGACCAACCCCGATCCAGGGCCTGAACGGTCAAGTCGATGCCGGCAAGGAGACAGGGCGACCGCCACCAGCCGAGATTGATGCCCAGGAGTTGTCGGGGGCACGGGGCAGGCGCGGGGACTGAGGCGCGGGGACTGACGTGGACATGCAGGGCGCCCTCGCCGCCATTTTCCCGGCAAACTCACAGCAACCTCTCAGCCTCGCGAGGTGAACTGGCCGCATGCACACCGCGTCCGCCCACGTGCTCGTCGTCGACGACGAGCCCGCGATCACCGACCTCCTCGCCACGGCCCTGCGCTACATGGGCTACCGGGTCACCACGGCCGCGACGGGCCTGGGCGCGCTCGAGGCCGCCGCCTCGGCCGCGCCGGACCTGGTCGTGCTCGACGTGATGCTCCCGGACATCGACGGCTTCGAGGTCTGCCGCCGACTTCGCGCCGCGCGCGACTTCGTCCCGGTCATCTTCCTGTCCGCGCGCGACACGGAGGACGACCGGGTCACCGGGTTCGTCCGCGGCGGCGACGACTACGTGACCAAGCCGTTCTCGCTCGAGGAGCTGACGCTGCGGATCGGTGCGCTCCTGCGTCGCGTGCGCGGGGGCGACGACGCGGCGGTGCGGCTGCGCTACCGCGACCTCGAGATGGACGAGGACCGCCACCAGGTGTGGCGGGCCGGCCGGGAGGTCGCGCTCTCCCCGACCGAGTTCCGCCTGCTCCGCTACTTCCTGCTCAACCCGGAGCGGGTGCTGTCCAAGCAGCAGATCCTCGACCACGTCTGGCAGTACGACTTCAACGGCGAGGACAACGTGGTCGAGACGTACGTCAGCTACCTCCGCCGGAAGCTGGATGACGCCGAGCCGAGGCTGCTGCGAACGGTCCGCGGGTTCGGCTACGTGCTGCGCGCCGAGGTCGACGAGTCGTGACCGACCCGTCCGCCTCGACCGAGCGTCGTCGTGACGACGAGCCGCGGCCGTGACCCTGCGCGCCCGGCTGCTGGTGTCGCTGGGCCTGATGCTGGCCGTGGCGCTGGTCGCCGCCGGGGCGCTGGTGGTGGGACTGACGCGGGCATCGCTGGTGGACCAGGTGGACCGCGAGCTGCGGTCCGTGGGCACCGACGTCAACCGCCTCGAGCGGATCGCGGCCACCCTCGCGACCGACGACCTGACAGGACGCCGGCTGGCGCTGATGCGGCTGGATCGCCAGGGCCGGATCGTGCAGTCGCTCCCGTCCGGGTTCGCCAGCAACCCCGATCCGCTGCCCGCGATGCCGGTGTACCCGGGGGCCATCCCGCTCACGGCCTTCGACAGGGTGATCGAGCTCCCGGCACAGGACGGCGCGACGCGCTACCGCGTCATCGTCGAGCACGGTCGTGCGAATCTCGTGTTCGCCGTCGCCGCCCCGCTCACCGGCGTCGAGGATGCGATCCAGACGCTCGCCCGCAGCCTGGTCCTGGTGGGTGCGCTGGCCATGGTGGCGCTGCTGGCCGTCGCCTGGATCGTGGTCCGGCGCGGCCTGCTGCCGCTCGAGCGGATCTCGCGCACGGCCGAGCAGATCACCGCCGGCGACCTGTCGCATCGAGCCGGGATCCCCCACGACGACACGGAGGTCGGGCGCCTGGGCACGGCGTTCGACGCGATGCTCGACCAGATCGAGGCGAGCTTCGCGGAGCAGCAGGCCGCACTCGACGCCAAGGCGGGCTCGGAGGTCCAGCTGCGCCGCTTCGTCGCCGATGCATCGCATGAGCTGCGGACGCCGTTGACGGCGATCCTCGGCTACGCGGACCTGTACCACGCCGGCGGCCTCAGCGATGCCGCGGGACTCGACATCGCGATGGACCGCATCGGCACCGAAGGCCGGCGGATGAGCACGCTGGTCGACGACCTGCTGCTGCTCGCGCGGCTCGACCAGGGCCGGCCGCTCCGCCGCGAACCCGTGAGCCTGACCCGGATCGTCGACGATGCCGTCGCCGACGCGCGCGCGCTCGAGCCGGAGCGCCCGATCGACGCTGCCATCGAGCCGGACGTCGTCGTCACCGGCGACGAGGACCGGCTGCGACAGGTGGTCGGCAACCTGCTCGCCAACGTGCGCGTCCACACCCCGCAGACCGCCCGCGTCGAGATTGCCGTCAAGCGCGACGTCGGGTTCGCGGAGCTCCGCGTCACCGACCGAGGGCCGGGCGTGGACCCCGTCCACGGCTCGCGCGTGTTCGACCGCTTCTACCGGGCGGATCCCGGCCGGGCCCGCGACAGCGGAGGGACCGGGCTTGGCCTCTCGATTGCCACCTCGATCGTCGCTGCCCACGGCGGCGAGCTGTGGCACGAGCCGACGCCCGCCGGCGGCGCAACCTTCGTGGTCCGCCTCCCGCTCACAGCAACATCACAGCCCGTCCCCGGCCCGGTTTCAGGGGACGCCACGACCATCTGATCACGGCGCCGCTGCGAGATCCCGCGGCGCGCATCTATCCGGAGGCATTCACGCGTGAAGCTCAGCAAGACCCTCGTGCTCCCCATCGCGGCACTGCTCGTCGTGGGCGCCGCCGGCGCCGCGTTCGCCGCGACCGGCTCCCCGTCCCCGGCCGGGACCGACACCGTCATCCCGGCCGCGGACGCCACGCCGACGCCGGCCGCCTCGACCGCACCCGCGCCGGTCGCCAAGGATTCCCTCCTGTCCGACGTGCTCGACGGGCTGGTCACCAAGGGCACGATCACGGCTGCGCAGAAGGCCGCGATCCTCGACGCGCTGGCGACGGAGCGAACCGCGCGCCGGACGCTCAGGCAGCAGGAACGCCAGCAGCTCAAGGACTTCCTGTCCGACGGCGTCATCACGCAGGACGAGCTTGACCAGCTGCCCGCCGACAGCCCGATCCGGAAGCTGACCGGGATCCTCGATGACGGCAAGATCACGGTCGATGAGCTCCGTGGCCTCCGTCGCGGCCTGCTCGGCGGTCACGGCCCCGGCCGCCTTGGCGGCGGCGGGCTGTTCGGCGGCCCCAGGGCCACGCCCGCGCCGAGCACCGGCACCAGCGGCTGAGCCGCTCCCGCATCTCGCGATCCCGATGGCCCGCCGGCAACGGCGGGCCATTCTCGTTGGGGCCCTCCGACCGGGAGTCGTGCCAGTCGCCGTCGCCACGACGTGCCCCATGCGGGGCACCGCCGGCCACGACGCGGCCACCGTGGCGCGTGACGCCACGAAATCGCCGCGGGCGCCCCGGATCGCCCGAATCACCCGGTCTTGGCCCGGCGGCGTGGCGCGGGACGCCACGAAGTCGCCGTTCGGACCCCGCCCGGGCTCGACCAGGGCGAATTCGTGGCGTCGCAGCCAACGGTCGCCGCTGCGTCGCGCCGACCGCTCCGTCGCGCCGACCGTTGCGTTTCGGTTGCGACGGTGCCCGGGGGGTTGACGGGACGCCACCCGCTCCCCCATCCTCCGGAGCCTGATGAGTCACACCACCGTCTCCTGGTCGATGTGTATGCGTGGGCGGCCCCGCCGTGCGGAGGATGGGCGCCGAGCAATCCCGCGCTGAACGTCAGCGAGTGACAGCGGGATCTCGGAGCTGAGGTCCCGGGGCCGCGAACCGAAGGGTTCGTGGCTCTTTTGTTTCTCCGGCACACACGACGGGTAGCCGCCGAGCTCGACCCTTCTGGGGCCCTCGACGCAATCCACACCCGACGATCAACCGGAGAGACCCGCAATGAGCTTCGATCCCAACGCCCTTCCCAACCTGCACGCCGAGACCAAGGCGCTGCACGCCGGCCAGGTCCCGGACCCCACCACCAACTCGCGCGCGGTGCCGATCTACGCGACCACGTCCTACGTGTTCGACGATGCCGCCCACGCGGCGCGCCTGTTCGGGCTCCAGGAGTTCGGGAACATCTACACCCGGATCATGAACCCCACCACCGGCGTGTTCGAGGAGCGCGTCGCCGCGCTCGAGGGCGGCGTGGGCGCCCTCGGCCTCGCCTCGGGCCAGGCCGCCGAGACCCTCACGATCCTCAACCTGGCCAGCGCGGGCGACAACATCGTCAGCAGCGCCAGCCTGTACGGCGGCACGTACAACCTGTTCCATTACACGCTGCCCAAGCTGGGCATCACGGTGCAGCTTCGTCGACTGCTCGAAGCCGGAGCAGTTCGCCGCGGCGATCGACGAGCGCACCAAGGCCGTCTACCTCGAGACCATCGGCAATCCGCGGCTGGATGTCGCCGACATCCGCGCCATCTCCGACCTCGCCCACGCCAGCGGCGTGCCGGTCATCGTCGACAACACCTGCGCACCGCTGCTCGCTCGCCCGTTCGACCAGGGCGCCGACATCATCGTCCACTCGGCGACCAAGTGGATCGGCGGCCACGGCACCGTCATCGGCGGCGTCGTGGTGGACTCGGGCCGGTTCGACTGGGCGGCCTCGCCGCGGTTCCGCACGGACTTCGTCGATCCCGACCCGTCCTACCACGGCGTCTCGTACACCGAGGCGTTCGGGCCGCTCGCGTTCATCATCAAGCTCCGCGTCCAGGGGCTCCGTGACCTGGGTCCCGCGCTCTCGCCGTTCAACGCCTGGCAGCTGATCCAGGGCCTGGAGACCCTGCCGGTCCGGATCGAGCGCCACAGCCAGAACGCGCTGGCGGTCGCCCAGTGGCTGCAGGATCGCCCCGAGATCGAGTGGGTCAGCTACCCCGGCCTCGCCTCGCACGCCTCGCACGAGGTCGCCACGAAGGTCCTCTCGGGCGGCTTCGGCGGCCTGGTCACGTTCGGGATCAAGGGCGGCGCCGACGCCGGCCGCCGGCTGATCGACAGCGTCAAGCTGTTCAGCCTGCTGGCCAACGTGGGCGACGCGAAGAGCCTCATCATCCACCCCGCCTCGACCACCCACCAGCAGCTCAGCGACCGAGGAGCAGGCCGACACCGGCGTCACGGCCGACCTGATCCGGCTGTCGGTGGGCATCGAGCACATCGACGACATCCTGGCCGACCTCGACCAGGCCCTCCGTGCCGCGACCGACCCGACGGCCGACCGCGAGCTCGCCACGACGGCCTGACCGCCATGGCACCAACCGGCACGCGATCCCCGGCGCGTTCACGCGCGCCGGGGGCCACATCCGCAACACAGACGGCCGCCCAACCCCGGCTGGGGACGGGACGGCTGCGGGCCGTCGACATCGGTGCGTTCGACCTCGAGGCCGGCGGCCACCTGCCGTCGGTCACGCTCGCCTACCGCCACGACGGCCCGGGACCGGATGCCCCACAGGTCCTCGTGATCCACGCGCTCACCGGCTCCGCCGACGCGGCGGGCGACTGGTGGGCGCCGCTCATCGGGCCCGGCCGGGCATTCGACACGACCCGGGTCGGCGTCCTGTGCGCCAACCTGCTCGGCGGCCGATACGGGTCGACCGGGCCGACGTCGATCGATCCCGCGACCGGTGACCCGCGGGGGCCGTCGTTCCCGGTCGTCTCGGCACGGGACGAGGCGCGCGCGCTGTGGGCGCTCGCCGACGAGCTCGGCATCGAGCGGTTCGCGCTCGTCACCGGCGGCTCGCTGGGCGGGATGATCGCGCTCGAGGTGGCGCTCGAGCGGCCGGACCGCGTCGACCACGTGGTGCCCATCGCGGCGCCCGCGGCGACCACCGGCCTCGCGCTCGCCTGGAACCACATCCAGGTCGGGCTGGTGGACCGCTTCGGCGTCGACGGCCTGGCGTTCGCGCGCCAGCTCGCGATGACGACCTATCGATCGGAGGCCGATTTCGACCTCCGGTTCGCACGCCAGCAGGAGGAGGACGGCCGGTTCTCGATCGCGTCCTACCTCGACCACCAGGGCGCCAGGCTCGTCGACCGGTTCGATCCGGACACCTACCGCACGCTCGTCCGGATCATGGACGGGCACGACATCGGCCGCGGGCGCGGCGGGACCGTGGGAGCCCTGCGGGCCCTGACGAGCGCCGGGACGCTGCTGACCGGACTCGCCGTGGGCGGCGACATCCTGTACGGGCCGGACCAGGTCAGGGCGCTCGTGGCCGATGCGACGGCGGCCGGCGTCGACGCACGGTATCGGGAGCTGGACTCCACCAAGGGGCACGACGCCTTCCTGGTCGAGTGGGAGCAGCTCACCGCCGCGCGTCGGCGAGGCAGTCGACGCGGGAGGGCTCGACCCCGGAGGCAGTCGGCGAGTGCGATATCATCGCGACGGTCGCTGGCGCGTGGCCTAACGGTATGGCACCTGACTCTGGATCAGGGGGTTCCAGGTTCGAATCCTGGCGCGCCAGCCAACACACAACCTGTGGTACAGCCACCGCGGCATGACCACCAGATGTTGTGGTTTCGACCCTCCTCGGACGCCACGCCGAGGAGGCCGCTCGATGGCTAGTACGCCTGACTCCTACCCCGTTCGTTCGCCTGATTCACGTAGGAATCGGCGCGCTTCGCTTGATTCTGTTGCCCCTGATCACTTCTCAGGCGGCGATCCGCTCGCCGTTGGGCTCGGCACCGCGGTCGATCTGTTCCTCGCGGCAAAGGCCGCCGAGGGCGCGTCGCCGAACACGGTCGAGTGGTACCGGATGATCACCGGCCGCGCCGTGCGCCGGCTCGGCCCCGGCCGGCCGCTCGACGGCGTCGGGGCGCCCGAGCTGCGCGCCTGGCTGCTCGAGCTGCGCGCGACGCTCTCCCCCGAGTCGATCGCCGGCTACGTCCGCGGCCTCAAGGCGTTCGGCAACTGGTGCGCGGCCGAGGAGCTGGGCGAGGCCGCCGGCTTCCGGGCGCTCCGGCGGCCGCGCGTCCCGCGCCGGCTCATCGCCCCCTTCACCGATGCCGAGCTGCAGCGGATGCTCGCCCTCGCCGAGCCCCGCGAGCGCGCCATCGTCCTGCTCCTGCTCGACACCGGGCTGCGGCTCGCCGAGGCGCAGCAGCTCCGGGTCGGCGACCTGCGGCCCGACGGGACGGTCCGGGTCATGGGCAAGGGCTCGAGGGAGCGGATCGTGCCCGTCGGCGCCACCGCCCGCCGGGCGGTCGTACGCTACGTCGCGGGGCGCGGCGCCGCCCGCCCGGGCGACGCGCTCTTCGTCGGCGCGCGCGGGGGGCCGATCCAGAGGCGCACCCTCCAGAGGGCGATCGCGGATCTCGGGCGGCGCGCCGGGGTCGGCACCCGGTGCAGCCCCCACACCTTCCGCCACACGTTCGCCCGCAGCTTCCTCGTCAACGGCGGCGACGTGTTCAGCCTGCAGCAAATCCTGGGCCACACCACGCTCGACATGGTCCGCCGCTACGTCAGCCTGACCGAGGCCGATCTCGTCGCGAGGCACCGGGCCGCCTCGCCGGCCGACCGGCTGGCGCGGGGCCGCACGGCGTGACGGCCGAGGGTGCGCGGGGCGCAGCGCGGCGATGGTCCGGCGTCAGGCGAGCCGGCATCGGCACCCGTGCGCCGCCGCTTCAGAGGCGGTCGACAGGCGAGACCCGCCGGTGCACGGCGCGGAGGTCATCGTCGAGCAGCCGGACATAGCGGCGCGTCACCTGCAGCGAGGCCGGGCTGTGGCCGAGGATGCGCTGGAGCGAGAAGACGTCGCCCCCGTTGGTCAGGAACGCCCGCGCGAAGCTGTGGCGGAGGACGTGCGGCGAGCAGCGCCCGGAGAACCCGGACGCACGGCCGAGGCGCCGGACGAGCAGCTGGACGGCCCGCGGCGTCAGGCGGGCCCCTCGACGCCCGACGAACAGCGGATCGTCTGCAGATAGTGGCCCGCGGGCAACGAGCGACATCCGGACGGCGCGCCGCGCCCGGCCGCCGAGCGGGACCACCCGCTCCCTCGACCCCTTGCCCATGACGCGGCAGCGCCCTTCAATGAGGTCGACGTCCCCGACCGAGAGGGACACGAGCTCGCCCAGCCGGATGCCCGTGTCGAGCAGCAGGAGCACGATCGCCCGGTCGCGGACCACGGCCTCGGAGCCGCCGTCGACCGCGGCCAGCAGCGCCCGCATCTGCGCGGCCGTGAGACTCGGGACCAGGACGTCCGGAACCCTGGGCGGCGAGAGCCCCGCGAGGGGGTCCGCGCCCAGCCCGAGCTCCCGCTGCAGCCAGTGGCCGAACGCGCGCAGCGTGCGGACGCGTCCGGCGACCGAGTTCGGCGCGAGGGGCCGGAGCCTCGCGGCCTGGGCCGCGAGCAGCCAGCGTCGAGCGGTCACGGGCGACAGGTGGCGCAGGGCTGCTGTCTCGCCGTCACGCGCCGCGAACCCTGCGAAGTCGTCGAGGTACGCGCGGTACCAGTCGATCGTGCGGCGGCTGCGGCCCGCGACTTCGAGCGCGGCCGTGTACTCCTCGATGAGTTCGCGCAGCGGGAGGTCACCGAGACCCGCGAACGACGGCGCCGCGGCCACCGGCGCCATCACTCCGCGCCCCGCGCGAGTGGGGCGGCGCGATGCCGTCGACCTGCCCGGATGGGTGCCCGAGTCCTTCCTGCTGGCGCTTCGTAGGTCATGGACCATGACAACTACCGCCGCCCCGTTAGTTCTGTTAGTTCGGCCCGCCGGCGCAGGTACGAGCCGAACAGGGGCAGGGCGAAGTCATACGTGCCGCGCGTCGGCCGGTAGACGAGGCCGCGGTCGACCAGCCGCCGCACGACGACGTCGACGTTCGCGAGGTCGGCCAGGGTGCGGCGCAGGCTCAGCGCCGAGAGGCGCCCCCCGGCGCGGGCCATGGCATCGAGCACCCGCTCGCCGGCCACGCCGGCGACGAGGTAGCGGTCCTCGAAGAACGCGAGGTCGAGCTCGTGGAGCAGGCTCGACTCGAGCGCCTGGTAGTCCGTGAGCGTGACGTCGGCCCGGCCGACCCGGCTGCACAGGAAGCCGCCGAAGAACTGCAGGAAGTACGGATAGCCGCCCGTCCGCTCCACGATCTCGCCGACGAGCGGGAGATCGAAGGCGCGACCGCTGCCCGAGAGCGGGATCCCGAGTGCGTCCCACGCATCGCCGCGTTCGAGATGGCCGATGACCACGTGGCGGAACATCCGCTCGGCATACGTCCGCGCCCGCTTGAGGTTGAGGCTCAGGGTCGGCAGCCCGCACAGGACCAGGCGCACCCGGCTCGACGTCCGCTGCGCCTGCCCGAACCCGGCCAGCAGCGACGAGAGCGGGTATCGCTCCTGCCGTCGGTCGTCGCCGAGCAGGTGGGCTTCGTCGTACAGGAACAGCACGCCCGGGACGTCGGTCTGCGCGAGCGCACCGTCGAGCGCTGCGAGCGCCACCCGGATCGTCTCGGCCGCGTCGCGCGACTCGGCCTCGTAGGCGGGCTCATAGCCCAGCTCACCGACCGAGAGGCGGCGGGGACGCACGTACTGCCACGCCCGCTCGATCGCGTCGCCCAGGCCCGCGAGCGCGCTGCAGCGCCGGACCAGGGCGGCGCAGTCGTCGGCGATCGCGTCAGCGAGCCGTGCGTCGTCGCGGTGGCGATCGCTGAGCTCGCGCCCGAGGCACAGCCAGCCGGCCCGTTCCCCGCGCGTCGCGAACTCACCCAGCAGCACCGTCTTGCCGGTTCCCCGGATGCCGGTCAGCGTCCAGTTCGCGTGCGGCGGATGGGTCTCGCCGAGATAGCGCTCGAACTCGCCGAGGAGGACGTCGCGACCGGCGAGGTACGGCGGGGCAACGCCGTTGCCCGGACGGAACGGGTTGGCGAGCTGTTCGGTTCGAATGGTCGAATTGAGATCTGTCACATGGAGATCCTTGATCGCGGTGCGGAAGCTGAGGCGGCTGCCAAGCGCCGCATGGGCGCCTTCCAGAGCCGACGTGCACCGTGCTCAGCGTGATCTCGCCTTCGCTCAAGGTCAATGGCGACTGTGTACGTCAGTGTGTACGCCAGACGCTCCACGCCGCGGCTAGCCTCGGGACGTTTCGCCGGGATCGCCGGTCAGCCTGATTTGATCGCCCGGTGTTCCAGGTTATCCTGCTACTTGGACCGCGCATGTATCAGGCGAGGCGAGATGAACCCTCTTCTTCTCTGGACTACCACGGCGGTGCTCGGCGCGGCGGCGACGCTGACCACGAGCATCGGCGGCTTGCTCGGGAGCGTGGCGTTCTTGCTGCTCGCCATCCCGTTGATCGTGCGTGGTGGCTATGTCGTGGCCCTGTCAGGGCTGCTGGTGGGCTTCGGCGGACTCTGGACTCTTCTCATGACGCGCCAATTCGCAACGGGTGGCACGCTCGACAACACCCAGTTCTGGACGGCGGTCGGCGTCGTGCCGCTACTCATCGGCGGTGCCTTGCTGGTCGTCGCTGCGGGCGAGGCGTTCCGGCGTCGGAGCACTGCGGGTCGCTCCTGATCGGATCGGGCCAGCCGCTCCACGCTCTGCGAGCAGCGTCGACGGCGTCACGGAACGAACAGGCATTGGCGCGCCCGACAGGTGTTGGGCGCGCGTTAGCAACCTACGAGATCCCGATCGAGGGGCGGGATGAGTGGCTCGCGGCGGCGCGGCGGCTGGCGTGAGATCTCGGGCCCCGGCTCATCGAGGCTCCGGTGGCCGGGCGATCGACCGCGAGCTCGCGGTGGTCGCCGCTGTCATCGCCGCCGGATCGGAGAAGGCCGCCGCCCACCGCCTCGGCCTGTCTCACTCGACGGTGAAGCACCACCTGGCCAACGCGCGGTCGAAGGTGGGGCCGAGACGACGGCGCAGCTGGTGTGGATCCTCGCCCCGCGACTGCCGGAGCCCGAGGCCATGGCCCAAGAGGACGACTGGGGGTTTCAGGCACCACAATCGGAGCCGGCAAGGCGTCATCGAGCGATCGGCACGGTGACGTCCGGGATGACCGCAACAGGGAGGCTGCAGCGATGAAGTGGTCGATTGTGTCGCTCGCGGCGGCGGTGGTCCTGCTCCTGCTCGCCGACATGCTCGCGTTCCACGATCTGTTCGAGCCGCACACCGTGCGCGACTGGATG
Organism: uncultured Chloroflexia bacterium; assembly: GCA_963835335.1. Classification (GTDB taxonomy): domain Bacteria; phylum Chloroflexota; class Limnocylindria; order Limnocylindrales; family CSP1-4; genus CAIXZV01. Next base: position 51,720 of record CAWIFB010000024.1, read on the forward strand.
ATGCTCGCCGCCTCGGTTCTCGCCACGGCGGCACTCGTCGGCGCATCCGGGCGGACGTTCCGAACGGACGGCGGGCGTGGCTAGGCGGTCCGGCGTCGCCATCGCCCTGGGTGTCGTGCTCGGGTTCCTCGGGTCGCGCCTGCTCTTCCTCGGGTGGGCAACGCTGATCCCGTGGGGCATCGCGGGCCTCGTGGTGGGCGCGATCAGCCAGGACCGGCGTCAGGCGCTCGTGGGCGGTGCCGCGTACGGCTTTGTGCTCGGCTTCACCTTCACGGCAGCCGGCTACGGCGGTGCCGATCCGATCGTTAGCAAGATCCCCTTCTTCGCCGTCCTCGGCCTGGTCAGCGCGGCGTTCGGCATCGCGCTGAGTCTCGTGGGCCACTGGCTCACGATTCGGTTGCGGACCGCGTCCGGCGGCGGCTCGCGCCAGTAGACGCGGAGCTACGACAAACCGACTCGGCCTGTCGCACTCGACCGTCAAGCACCACCTGGCGAACGCGCGGTCCAAGGTGGGGGCGACCACGACGGCGCAGCTCGTGTGGATCCTGGCGGAGCGGTTGCCGGGGCCGGAGGATGGGGTGCAAGCAGGGAAGACGGATCGTCCGATGATCGACGAGTCCGGCGACTGTGTTCCCTCGGCGGCGTTACGCGAATTGTCGGAGTTTTCGCCAGTGGGCTGGGACATGAGGGCTGACGTCGCCGAGTCGGCGGCGGCGTCCGCGGCGATGGCCCTCCGCGCGAGCCTCGCACCGCCGCGCCCCTGCCCGGCCTGCGATGCCGAGCTCCCGTACTTCGGCGGGCGGGGCAGGCCGCGCGGGTGGTGCGACGCCCACCATCCGCATCCCTTGCGTCGTCGCCCGCGGGCGCCACAGGGCGCCGGAGTGCCCGCCGCAGCGCGCCCGAGGCGGGTGCGCGCCGACATCCCGCCCCGCGACCCCGTCCAGGTCCGCCCGTGTGCGCCCGCGTTGTCACCTACACGCCACGGGAGGACGCTCCCTGCTGGTCGCTTGATCCCCTTGCCCGTGTCCAGTTCATTCGCTCCGCAGCGTTGTCTTGTGTAGTGGACACTTCGGAACGAGCATCGGGAGGCGAGGTGGAGATTGCGACGGCCGTCGACGAGGCCGGCGAGGGTCGAGCTCTCGACGACCCGACGATCAGTGATGTCGACGGGTTTGCCCGTGCATACGAGCGATACCGGTTGCCGATCTACCGCTACCTCCGTGCACGAGGCGCCAACGACGATGACGCGCTCGACCTCACGGCCGCCACGTTCGAGCGAGCCTTCGCGGGGCGTCATGCCTTCCGGCCACGGGACGGCGGCCTCGGCGCCTGGCTGTTCCGCATCGCTCGGAACGCTGCCATCGACGCCCATCGCCGGCGCCGGCCTGACGGTTTCCTGACGGACGGCGACGACCTGGGGCTCGCGATCGCTGCCGACCACGCGGAGGGCGAGCGCCAGGAGATCGTCGACGCGGTATCGAGCCTGCCGGATGTGCAGCGCGACGCGATCTGGCTTCGGTACGCGAGTGGTCTCAGCGCCCGGGAGATCGGCCACGTCCTGGGCAAGTCGGAAGCGGCCATCCAGAAGCAGATCCAGCGTGCCCTCGACGCGCTGCGGGAGGCGCTCAAGTGAACGACAACCGGTCTCTCGAGCATCGACTCGCCTCGGCCTTCGCGGTGGCGCCGGCGGACGGGTTCGCGTCCACCGACCGTCGTCTCGCCGCACTCACGGCGCATCCCGATGGGTCGCGATCGCCCCGGCGATGGCGAGCGCTGCGTGTCGCCCTCGCCCTGGCGGCAGCGTTGCTCGTGCTCGCGGGCGCCGCGGCGGCCGCGATGCAGCTGCTCTCCCGGGTGGCGAGCGGCACCCCCGGGACCGCCGTGGCGTGGGATCAAGGGGTCGAGATCGGCCAGCGCCAGGTGCACGGTGACAATGCCGTCACGCTCGCCCGCGGCTACGCGGACATCAACCAGGTGGTTCTTGGCGTGTCGGTCGAGCGGGTCGGCGAGGGTGGGCACCCCGATGTGGTGTTCGTGACCCAGCTGACCGATCCTGCCGGGGTCATCCTCGCCTCGGGCGAAGCTCCGACGCTTGGGGTCATCGACGCGACCGGCCAGGCGGAGATGCTCACCTTCGCTCCGACGACATCGAGCGATGGCGACTACACCCTGCGGCTCGGGGTCGCCGGGGAAGATGGACGGCGGGACATGGCCTGGACGTTCAGGTTCAGATTGCCGGCTCCCACTGGGACCGTGGTTCAGGTCGCGCAGACCAAGGCGACCGACGATGTCTCCCTCGACCTTGGTGAGGTGCGGCTAAGCCCGACCATGATCTCCGCCTCGATCCACCTCGAGCCGTCGCACGGAGAGGCCTCCGGCTGGGCTGCGATCGGCTACTTCAAGCACGGCGACCAGACCATTGACATCGACTGGGGGGTCAGTCGCGGACCGACCAATCTGGACCAGACGGCTGGGACCAACGCGGGAATGGACGACGTCGGCGGCGCGTGGACGCTCGTCATCACCAAGCTTGTCGGTGAACGACCCAACGGCACGCAGGTTGGGCTCGAGGGCCCCTGGGAGTTCACCTTCAGCGCCCCGTGAGACAGTCCGCCGCGCGCGACCGAACCGAACAGAGCCCGGGCCCCAGAGGCATGGCCCAAATGGCCGAATAGAAGCCGCCGCCCGGGGTTGGACGACCCGCAGCCCCTCGAGGGCCATACACCTGGCCGATCCGAGCCAGCGACAGGATCGGGCAATCGTGTGGCGGGCTCCCTACCCGCGTGGCCGTTCCACCAGGTAGACGTCGCCGCAGGCGCAGACGTAGGTCCATCGCTCGATCGGCCGGCCGCCGAGCTCCTGGATCACGATCGGCGTTCGATCACGGACGGCGTCGAGCATGCCGTTCGAATGCCGGTGGCGGATACGGGGGAATGCGCGGGGATCGGTTGACGCATCCACAATCCAGTCCGCCATCGCCAGCAGTCCTCGAACAGAACAGATGTTCTGCCGGATATTAGCGGACAGGCGAGCACCCCGGACGCCGAGAACACACGCTCGAGATCGGACGCCGGAAGCTGGACGAGGCGTGACGTACCCGGTGAGCTCGCCCAGCGCGTCGTAGGCGTACGTGCGATGTTGCTCGGTGCTCTTGACAGCGTGACGACAGCGGCACACGATCGCTACCTCACATACTGAGGTAGCGGCGATGAGGGACCCCGACGCGCTCGGTGCACACCTCCCCCCCGTTGTCTCAGCAGCTCACGAGAGGCAGGGTGAGGCAGTGGGCGCCTGCCAAGCTTCGTCCACTTGACTCTTGACCGTCCCCAACTCGACGGGGACGCTGCGGGAGCCAATCGCCGCGAATCGAGGTGCCAGCGTGAGAAGGCTTCGGCTTGCGGCCTGCGTCGCCATCTGCGCGACACTCCTCGTCTCGGGCTGCGCCAACGGGACCGCGACCATCAGCGGGACACTCGTGGGCGCCGACGGCGGCTGTCTCTACGTCCGCGGGCCGGATGCGAACGGCACCGATCTCTACTGGCTTCGGCATCTGCCGTCCGACTACGTGGCGGACGCCGACGGCCTTGGCGAACCTGACGGGACCCACATCAGGATCAGGGACTCGCTCACCGTCTCCGGGGCTCTGTCTTGGGTGCCATTCGAGAGGCAATGCGTTGGCGTGCACACGCTCGACGCGACGGCGATCAAATAGGGTCTCGTCCTCACCCCAGAGTCACTGGCCTTCCCGCGGCTACGGCCTGATCGGGAACTGACGGTCCTGTTCCCGAACATCGTCTCCTACCGCCTTGTCGACCAGCGAACGATCTCGCTCACGGTCGGCGTCGCGCCGTGCTCGTGGACGCGCGTCACGGGCATTACCAAGACCCCGACAGCGATCACGGTCAAGGCCGAGACGCTTCCGTGCCCGATCCCAGGACCCGGCACAGACCAACTCGACTTGCGCGAGGTGACAGTCTCGGTCTCCGACGACGTTTGAGCCGAACCATCGCGGACGCGCAGGGACAACCGATCCCCATGCGGCCGGCCGGACCGTGATTCGTCGATCAGGCTGGATCGACGCGTGGTCGCGCGCAGAAGTAGGCGACGGACCCGTGCGGCCAAGTCCGTCTGGGAGTCGCGAACCCTGCGAGCAGGAGCGGGTGACATTCCGCGAGACGCGATCCCCAGGGTTCTCTAGCCAGGTGGCCGTTGATCCGGCAACGACGGCCCGGCGCGAGCCCGCTGCTCCGGCTCCGTGGCGACGAGCGCCAGCCAGGCGACGACCGACGGGATGAGGTAGAACCCGCCGAGCGTGCCAAGCATGGCGAGCGCCGCGACCACAACGACGCCGGCTGCGAGCCGCGCGTTCCTGTCAGCGTCGCCGAGCGGCCGGACCCACCACGTCACGAGCATGAGCACGAGCCAGCCGACGACGAACGGCCAGCCGATGAATCCGCTCCCAACCATCGGCACCGCCAGGCCGACGAGGGCGAGCGCCCACGGCAGGGACCACAGGGCGCGGCGGCGCTTGTGCATCGTAGAAGTCTGCGCCCTGCGATGGGGAGGTCAAGCGTTCCGGCACCGTCCAGCGACGGCTGTTTGACAGCGCAACCGCCCCTTGGTTAGAGAACCCCGGCGAACCCTGCGAGCAGGAGCAGGTGACATTCCCCGCACACATTGCGACGATGCGTTTGCCACCTCGCCGGTGTCAGACTCCCGCCGTGAGATCAGGGCACGGTCGACGCGGTCATCCCCGAGGCGGGATGCAGGCTGCTCGACGCAGCCTCGGTTGCCGCCGCCGAGGGGCCGGCGTGCATGGCGACTTGGTGGCGTGCAGCCGCGCCGCGTGGGTGCGTGGATGGTGGCCGGCCATGGGGTACGGCGGTGGATGGTCGTGGCTCTCGTCCTGGCCGCCGTCCTGGGTGGGCTGATCACCACCTACGCCTGGCTCGTTCCTCGCCTCGATGTGCCCATGGAGTTCTGGATGTCGCCGATCGAGTCCGTCTCCATCGACGACTAACGCCCCGGTGGGATCACGGGGTCCGCGAAAGGATGACCCGGGACGCCGCCTCCACCCAGCGATCGGCCCGGCCGACGGGCTCGGATCGGTACAACTAGGTGACACTTCCTGCCCGTCCATCGTCCCGCTGCGTCGTGCGAGCCATCACCGGCAGCTCCCGCGGGGATGCCCTCGGCCCGGCTACTACACCCAGCGACATGGCGCAATCGACCGTGGCGGATACCGGGACCGTCCGAAGTGCGCGTGAACACCGTCGGCCGATCGTATGGGCCACGGGCGGCACTCTGGCCTTCCGATGTGGGCCGCACGGCTCCTGCCCGGCGGTCTCGCGCGTGCGAGCCTCGGACGAGTCTTCTGGGCGTTGGCAATGAGGGGATGCGAGCGTGGATGCCATTGTCGGGCTGGCCGCGGTCCTGGGAATCGCGGTCGTCGTGATCTGGTTCGTCCTCTACCGGTGGAGTGGCGGCAGGGGGTCAGGCGAGGTGGCCGCGGGGAGCGTAGCCGAGGGAACCGAGGTGTGGGGCGACTTCCTCGTTCGGACGTACCGGGGGCACCAGCAGCGCGAGGCGATCGCGAGCTACGTGAAGGACGCGGAAATGCTCGCCCAACGCGGCTACGCACCGGTGGGCCAGAGCTGGGGCGACGGGCAGTGGGATGGTGGCACCTTCCTCATCGCGTTGATCCTCTCCTTGTTCGGGGTCGGCCTCATCGTGCTCGCCTACATGGCGATCTTCAGACCTGGCGGTTCGCTATGCGTCACCTACCGGCTCAGGGCCGCATAGGCTCAAGCCCATGCGCCGAAGGCGACCTGCAAACGGATTGTCGGTCCTGTCCTGGGTGGTCGCCGCCGACGTCGCCGACGACGCTGCCGTCGAGCATTGACCGGCGATCTCGCCTTCTGGTGAGTCCGATTCACGGGGTGGCGGCGAGGGACGCGGCAACCTGATCCACCGTGAGAGGAGTCGGGATCGGAAGGACAAACGAGGTCGGCGTTGTCGTCACCCGGTCCCCGGCGACGCGCAGTCGTCCCTGCGGCCCTCCACTGATGACCCACACGGTCGCCCCGCTCCGGCTTACCGGCCGGAGGAAGAGCAGCACGTGGTCGCCGGCGGCCATGAGCGGGAAGTCCTCGACCTCGACCCGGGTGCCCGCCGCCTCTTGCCCACCGTCCTGGAGCACCGGGAGATCTCCCTGACCCGGATCGCCCTTGAGGGTTCGCTCGACCCTCACTGAGAACACGGTCTGGGGCAGATCCACGCCCGCGGAGTGATCAACGCGGATCACTCCGGTCACCGTGCCGACGACGACGAGGTCGGAGGCGGCTCCGATCTCACCAATGGACCCGTAGGCATACGCCCAGCTCATGGACACGAGACGCACGTGATGCGTGAGAGTCGAGACCAGCGTGGCCGCGATCGGGACCATCACGGCCAGGGCGAGGACGATCCCGATGCCGGCCACCTGGCGGCTGACCGAAATCGCCCAGCGTCGTGGGCTCGGAGCGGAGCGGCTTGCGATGCGTTCACGCACGAGCGCTAGCACCCGCGATCCATCGAGGTCGCCAGACACAGGTGCGGGTCCGGCCGCGAGGGCGGTCGCGATCAGTCGCTCGTCGGGGGAACGGTCGTCGATGATGTCACGCATGGCTGGTCTCTCCTGTTGCGAGCGCCGCGACGCAGCGCTCGCGTAGTCGGTTGCGCAACCGCGCAAGGCGGTGTTCGGCGGCCTTCGTGGTCAGGCCGCACGTGACGGCGACCTCGGCCACCGGTCGCCCCTCGAGGAATCTGAACTGGATCAGCGTCCGCTCGAGATCGGTCAAGCCCGCGAGGTAGGCATCGAGATCGCTCGGGTAGTCCGGCGTCGTCACTCCCGAATTCCATGCTGCTGCGATACGGCGGACGAGGCTTCGTCGTCGTCTCGCCGCGCGCACCCGATCGAGCGTCGCGTAGCGCGCTCGCATGACGAGCCAACCCTCGAGCCGTCCGCGCTCGAGATCGACCTCGGCTGCGCGGAGCCACGCATCCGCCGCCACGTCGGCGACGACTTCCTCGACATCGCTGTCGGCAACCCCCCGCCATGTTCCGCGCACGACGGCCGCGATGCGCCCTCCGTACTGGGCGACGAGCACGGGCAAGACGGCCTCGTCGCGGCGTCGCAGCCGTTCGAGGATCTCGCTGTCCGGTTCGTCGCGGTCCATACCCTTCATACGTCCAGCGGACGCCAGAATCCCCCTCGCGAGTTTCCGACGCTCGCATCTTCGACCAGCGAACGCATTGGTCATGAGCGTGGTCGCCCGCGACCGAATGGCCGGCAAGTGGTCGGCGGCCGCTTGGGGAGCCGCAAGCAGGCGAGTGGTCGGAGCATTCGCTTCGGTCCCCGGTCGTGACCAGGGTGCGCCGGGCGGATGTGATCGAGGATCACGCTCCATATGGGGTCGGAGCACCTTGACGCCGCCCATCGGCCCATCGACGATGGGAGCGAGGATGTGCCGGCAGTTGCGTGGGGGGACCGTGGATCACGAGTCGAGTGACGCAGCTCCGCCTGAAGCCGCGCCGGCGGCCAGGAAGACCAGCGGCCGCCGCGCAGGCTTGGGCTGCGGGGCCGAGGTCATCGAGACCCTCGTCCTAACCCTCGTCATCTTCTTCGTGATCCAGAACCTCGTGGCGCAGCCGTTCCAGGTCAAGGGGAGCTCGATGGAGCGGACGTTCGTCGAGCGCGACTACGTCCTCGTGGATCGCCTGACACCTCGGTGGAGCCCGTACGCCCGCGGGCAGGTCGTGGTGTTCCAGCCGCCGGCGACCGTGTCCGACTTCAGCGAGCCGTTCATCAAGCGGGTGATCGGTATTGGCGGCGACACCGTCGAGGTCCGGGACGGGCAGGTGTACGTGAACGGGGTCGCGCTCGACGAGCCGTACCTGTTCCACAACGCCGCCGGGGTCGCGGAACCAACGCTTGCAGGCGACCCGCCGCGATGGACCGTGCCCGAGGGCGACCTGTTCGTACTGGGCGACCACCGCCAAGTGTCGGATGACAGTCGGGTCTTCGGGCCGATCCCGGTCTCGTCGGTGATCGGGCGCGCTGTCATTCGCTACTGGCCCCTCTCGGAGTTCGGGGCCATCGTGACGCCGACGTACGAGAACATGGCGGCTCCCTGAACCGTCATGGCCGCCGGACGGGCCGGATGGAGCTCGCGGGCGTAGCGATCGAAGACGACCCGCACGAGCGAGCCTCACGGCGAGGTCACACATTGCGAGGCATGAGCTACAACGCGGCTGCACCGCCGACCGCGGCGCGGACGTCCACCTCCAAGAGGTGGCTCAGGCTTCTTCGACTGCCCGCCCCAGTCCTGCGAGTTCGTGGCGCGTGAGGAGGTGCGCCCCATTGACCTCGGGCGGCGACTCCTCGGCCAGGGCGTAGATGTCGATGTCGATCGTCGCGCCCAGATCCGCGATGGCCGCCACATGCGCCGGCGAGAACGCGACCCATGGCCCCTGCGCCTGATAGCAGTAGATGGCCGCAGAGATGAACGCCTCGTGTTCACGCGCGAGGAGATGCAGCGCCTCCCACCCAGGGCGGAGCCTCGCCAGCAGGTCGGTGAGGTGGTCAACGACCTCGTCGGACGGCCCGAGCCCACTGTCGAGGATCCACCCCGACACGGTTCGCAGCGAGGCGCGCGGTCTGGGCCTGGTCCCCTTCATGAACGCCTTGGTCGGCGTGAGGCCCGTGGCACGCGTGATTTCGGCCGGGTCGAAGTCGCCGCGCAGCATGAACCAGACGTAACGTTCGTCGCGGGCGTGCGGGTCCTCGAACGCGTCCACCATGCGACCACTCTCGATCGTCAGGTGCCCGCGGTCAAGGCGTCGCACGCGGCCCAGAGACCCGGGATGGGGCAGCCCCGGTGACCGGGTGACATTCGCGACACACACTGCGACCAGGACGGTCTGTACCCTGCCGCTGATGCTCGCGACCAATCGAGCGCGCACCACCCGCACCACGGCACGATGGCGCGGTGGACCGTGGGCCTAGTGGAGCAACAATCGCGGAGATCGGTGCCGCCGTGGTGTCGACGGGTGTTGCGACGGTCGCCACCTTCGCCCGGTCGAGTGGGATGCTCGCGCCGACCAGCGGGACGTTCCTCTTCATGGTCCTGGGGTTCACCGGCCTCAGCATTTCGCGCGGCCAAGCCGCTCAGGGCGATCCGCGAGGACGCGTCCGGCTTGCGATGGCAGGGGTCGCGTTCGCCGCGGCCGCGGCCACCTTCCTCTTCTTCCCGGCAGTCGGTTAGGTCTGGCCGCTGGCGACCGTCGTGCCTGACCTCGACCACGTGACATTCACGCCACTCGCGGACTCAAGGGTTCTGGCCCCGCCGACCCGCGGCAACCGGTGTGCGAACATCGGCGCGTGGAACCGCACTACTACCTCGCCGCCTGGCAGATGCCGCGGGCGAGCAGCAACAGCGCCGCCAAGAAGATCTTCCGTGGGCGCGAGAAGACGATTGGCTCGCCCGAGGAGATCGCCCGCCTCCGATCCGCCGTCCTCACCCTGCTGGGGCCCGATGCGTCGTTCGGCATCGAACACGGCATGCTGATGGTCGAGGCGCCGGATTCGAGACTGAGGGCGACCTCGGCCGACCTACTCGCAACCTTTGCATCGGCCGGCTACATCCTCTTCGATCCGCAGGCCGGGCGGTTGGTCGTGCCGATGACGCAGATGGCGGCACCGTGGCCGCCGGTCTGGACAGAGCCGATTGCGGAGTTGCGCATCGCCCTCGCGACGGCCGCCATCCAGCCCGGGGATGTCGAGGACCATGGCGAGAAACTGAAGGCTGTCATGACCGAGCTGGCAGCCGAGAAGGGATGGGAGATCTGGCAGGTCGGCGACCCGCTGCCGCCCGAAATCGAACGGCGCAGCCACGTCGCCCCGGAACTGGAGGACCTGATCCCCGCTGGACTGATCGACCCGAAGGATCGGCCGACGTCGGTCCGCGCCACCGATTACCGCGCACCCCTGGTCAACCGGGCGCTCAAGGCCGTTGGCGTCCGCCCTCGTAACGCAGTCGTGGTCAACGCCTTTGGGGGCAAGCGTCAGGACTTCCACACGGTCACGATCTTCGGCGTCCCTGGCATCAGCGCTGAGGCGCTCGCGGCGGCCTTCGAGCCCGCGATCTACAAGCCCCGCAGCGTGCGGTGGGAACGCCGCGACATCGAGGGTCGGTCGGTCTGGTGGGCGGAAGCGAAGGGCTACCTTCCAGGCGGCTTCACGGCGGCCTGGTGGACGCGGGATGGTCTCGTCATGTGGATCACGGGGCAACCCGGGTGGCTTGAATCGGCTGTGCCACGGCTGCCCTGACCGGCGGCAGGGCACCACGGTCGGATCACCGAGGTGGTCCAACCAGCCGTGACATTGCCGGCACGCATTGCGATGCAAGTTGGACGTGATCACAATTCCTCTCCTTGTGCGTCTCGATCGTCACCACGACGTCCACCACCGGGCCAGAGGGAGCGGAGCCGTGCGGCGTTCGATAGCGATCCTGCTCGTCTCGATCGCTGCGACCGGCTGCAGTCTCGCTGGGGCGTCCCCAGAGGTACCGACAGCCGAGTCGCCCTCTTCGTTGAGGACGCCGGCGACTACCTTCGCTCCAGCCACCTCAGCGCCGGCGACCGCCGCGGTCGGTTCGGAGGTGCCAGTCCCGTCCATGCCGCCATTCACCGGCAACCCGACATTGCACATCGGGAGCGGTCCCGCGGTTGAGCGGACCGGGGATGGCGGCTGCACCGACGTGTTCTACCTCGCCGCCGAGGTCGGCGGATCGAGCTGCGGTCCGGGCGCCTTCGTCCTCGACGCACCTGCGCAGCCAGTCCAGCGTGGTCAGATGCTCACGATCACCGCACCACCCGGCTGGCTGTTCTCCGGGGCGGCCGTCGGTGTCCCAGAGGCGTGGTCGATGACGATCGCCCCAGTCAGCGCGCTGGCGAACCTCGGCTCGAACGACCAGGCCGAGATCCCCGCTGAATTCGGGATGGTCCTGGGTAGCGGCCACGGACCGGACGAGGTAGCAACCGCGGCCGCGCCGACATCACCAGGCGAGTATCTGCTCCAGTTCCGGGACGAGTTGACCCAGGACGGCTGGACGCTCGATGGCGCCACCTACTTCTGGCGGCTCTCGATCAACTAGGAATCCGGACTCGGCAGCGGGTGACATTCCCGACACACATTGCGAAACTAGCGCCAGCTCTCCTGAGGTCACGTATCCGATTCCTGGCAACTGACGCGGTACCGTTCCAACTGGAAGGTCGCGAGCAGCAAGGGGGACAGAAGGATCAACAGTCGGCCGATTGTTGCGCTCGTGACGGCTGTGGTGTTGGCCATCGCTGCGTGTGCAGCACCGCACAGCGTCATCTCTACCGACGCCAGCGGGCTGCGCACCTTCAGCATCGTCACCGGGGACGATGCACCGGTGGTCTGCACGGTGCCCTACTACCCGGATGCAGTGGCAGGCACCCTGAATGGTCAAGTTGGCGAACAGGAGCCGGTCTGGCTGGACGACGCCGCAGGACACCGACTCTCGGTCGTCTGGCCGGCCGGCTTCACTGTCAAGTTCGAGCCAGCGGCGGCCATCTACGCGGACGACGGTCGGCTCGTCGCGCGCCAAGGGGAGGGACTCCGCCTCGACCAGACGCGAGTAGGTGACGCGTCGGGCACGTTCGACGACCCCTACATCGCCTCGGGTGCAGTCTTCAACGGCTGTTATCCGTTCGTCCGCTGAGCAACCCCCTCAGGTACGCCTATCTCCGGGCCGATTCCCCACGCAGATTGCATTGGCGTACGCATCGCGATGGGGACGTCCAGTTGCGTTGCCAGCCCGGACTTCCGACGCATGTGACGGCATCGCTTCGAGGCTACACTGACGTCGATGCGACGACTTCTCGTTCGACTTCAACAGGCTGACGACCTCACTCGGGTCGGACTTCTACTGGTGTTGCTGCTCCTGCTGGTCGTGGTGCTCGCACTTTCCAGCGGCTCGCCGCCAATCCTTGGTGGCGTCAGCAACGGGGTTGATCTGCCGACGCCCCAACGCTAGGCCTCAGCAAACGGGTGACATTCGCGACACACATTGCGACGGTGGCGAGCTGACGCCCGCAGCGTCGCCACGGTGGTCCCGCCGATCCTGAATCACAATTGAGCCCTTGACGACGCGTGCGGAGGGGAGGACGCTGCGTCGGCGTCCAGTTGCCGGGGGGCCGACATGCGTCGCTCATGGTTGCTGCTCGTACCCGCGCTGCTCGCAGGCTGCGCGAGTCCCGCACCCGCGGACATCTCCTGCCAGCCATACGGCTACAGCCCCGCGCCGATCACCTTCTCCTTCGCGCCGGGTCCGGTGACGGCGTCGGTGGCAGAGCAGACGGCCGTGGCGCTGTTCGAGTCCTGTGGCTCGCTGGACCCGACCCTCACGATCACCGACCTCACGTCCACCGTCCGCGCCGCAGCCGGGGCTCTCGGTCCGAACGCCGGACAGGACGTGTGGCTGGTGAATGTGGATGCGACGGTTGCCGACTCAGTGTCTGGAGCAACCTACCCGTCGCACTTCCTCATCGAGGTGAACCAGGGAACGGGCATCCCAACCATCGTCGGGTATGGGTGAGACCAAGAACGCACGGCCGATCGAGTGACATTCCCGATACACATTGCGAGCTGACGGGCGTGTCCCGTCAGTTCCACCCTCCGAGAGCACAGTCACTCGGGCGGTATCAGGCGTGCCATCGCCTTCCGGTACCACCACCGGGCCGGGGGCGTCCAGAAGATGAATGTTGCCAGCCACAGGCCCGCTGGCGTGTAGGCAACGACCCAGCGAACCGGGGCATGAACCAGGACTAGACTCCCGGCGATCCATGCCGTCAGCGGGGCGGTCCAGGACAGGATCACCGGCCACGGAATGTGCTCGAACCGCCAGAGAAAGGCACCGACCACCGCTGGGGCCAGAACGAGCCACGCCGTGAGGATCGGTCCGATCGTCGTCGGGGTGCCGATGAACCAGATGATGCCCGTGACCAGGACCAGCACTACCAGGATCGAGAACTGCAATCGGGTCGGCCAGCGGGCGGGATCAAGCATCTGCACATCATGCCGCGCCGAGATGCGTGGCACTTCACCGAAGGCTGGCAACCAGCACGTGCCCGACGTCATCCGAACACGGCGCGGTCATCAATGCGGCCCCCGCGTTCCAGGTCTACCTGCAGCCAAGATCGGCCTCGACCACATGACATTGGGCGCACACATTGCGACGCGGCGACCTTGTCATGCAATCTCGGGGTGCAAGTCTTCTCGACACTTGTCGCGGAATGCAGGACACACCATGCTCGCCTGCACATGAACAGTCGAGGGGTGGTTGTTGGCTCGCCTGCCCTGGTGCTGTCGTTCTGCCTCGTGCTGACTGCAACCTCGTGCACCTCCGTGCCGTCGCCGACCATCGAGGCCGCGACGCCAACTCCCACAGGCACATCGACCCCCTCAGCGACCGTCCCCGCTGAGACCGTGCCCGCGGCAACGCCGGCCGCGACCGAGATCGCGTCGTTCGCGTCGTCCGCGCCGCTGCCGAGCCCCGGGGGAACGTGTTCCGCCAGCCAGTTCGTGCCGGGCGCGGCGACGAACCGGTTCATCGGAGGAGCGGCCTACTGGCGGGGCATCGACCTGGATCAGCCGCTGCGCAATACCGGCGGCGCATGCGTGCTGAACGTGCCGGCGATGATCGGGGTGGCGTCCGCGACCGGCCCGTTCCAGGCAGTCCGGGTGACCAACATCGGCTACCAGGTCTGCGTCAACAACGCCTGCCATTTCGTCAGCCCGCCGTCATACAAGATCCGCTCAGGACAGTCGCTGACGATCAGTCTCAGAGCCTGTAGCCGATTGCGTCCGCACGAATAGGCCGTCAGTGCCATAGAACCTGTCACGCTGGTCCGGCAGGCTGCGGACATGGGCGCTGTGACCGAGCTGATGGACGAGGAGTGGAACCTCGTCGAGCACCTATTCGACCCGCCCGTCCATCGGGGCGTGAAGGGGACGATCCCGCGTCGCGACATCGTCGATGCGATTCTGTGGGTCGCACGAACCGGGTGCCAGTGGCGCTACCTCCCGGCCCGGTTTCCGGACTGGCAGGCGGTGTGGAGCCAGTGGCGGCGCTGGCGCGACAAGGGCATCTGGGCCGCTGCGATGCGCGTGCTGGCGAGGAAGATCCGCCTCCGGCACAACCGCAAGGCCGACCCAACGATGGTGATGATCGACGGCCAGACGGTGAAGGGTGGGCGTGCTGGACCGACCTTCCACGAGGCCGGCGGGCGCGGCGGCTACACGCGCGGTGCCAAGCGCACGATCCTCATCGAGATCCTCGGGCTGCCGCTCGCGGTATCGGTCGAGTCGGCCAAGCCGCACGATGTCCAGTCGGCTCGCACGTTCCTCAAGGAGCAACTGGACCCCAAGCACCCGGCGCTGCCTGGCCTCCAGGCGATTGTGGCCGATCGCGGCTACACGGGCCTCGCTGCGCTCGCGGCGAGCCACGGCCTCAGCCTCGACATCAAGGTGCCTCCTGCTGCGCCGATGCTGCCGCCGGCGCGGCCCGGTGGCAAGCCGCGCAAGGGCAAGCGCGTCTTCACGCCGCTGCGCCCGCTCTACAAGGTCGAGAACGCCTTCGCCCGGCTCGGCATGTGGCGGAGGCTGTCGCGCTGCTACGAGCAGACGGCGCTCGGCGCGCAGACCTGGCTCGAAGTCGCGTGCGTCGCCTACCTGTGCGGGCGGCTGCGCGTCGAGCCGACCTGATCGACTACCGGCAGGAGACCCACACGACGGGCCGCCAGGTCGTGCCCTCGATCGTCGTCTCCACAGCCGCGAAGCGGATCTGGCGAGACGCGCCCGGTGCAAGACAGTCGGGTCGACCCTGATCGTGAAGAGTCCCGGCCTCGTCGATCCAGTTGACACCGTCAAGCGGCACGGAGTAGGTCCAGTCGCCCGTCTCGATGGAGATCGCGCCTTCGGCGGCGTCGGCGCGACCGGTCTGGATCTGGGGCGACGTTGCCCCGCCCTGGCACGCCGCCAGAGCGACGCAAGTGGCGGCAACAACGACCAATCGAACGACACGCATCACTGAGCACCCCACGATCGTCGCCGCAACAGGCGGCAATCGCAGCGTCGTCCGTATTTCCCGCAGGGTCAAGGGCCGATGTGCCACCCTTCCTTATCCCACGCTGCCGCAATCGGCTACAGGCTCTCATTGTCTCGTGGTGGGCCGGGGCGAACGATGAGAACGGCACGCCGTTGTACACGCCACCTCCCTGCCCGGGCGGAGTCGATGACGTGACCCGGGTCGAGGTCCCGCTCGCGTCCGGCGCCATCACGATCGACCTCGAGTCGGCCGTCCGCATCCCCGAATCGAGCGTCCCCTGGCGGGAGGTCTGCGCCGCCCGGGACAGCATCCCGCTCACGATCACGACCGAGTGACATTGCCGGCACACATTGCGAGGCGACCGGCTCGGCACTTGAGACTCTCGTGCGAGCGAACCAAGAGTCGACTGAGGAGGTCCGAGGCAATGCCTGGCTCCCGTGCGAAACGGCCGAGGGTGCTTCTGGTCGCGCTCGTCGCCGTACTCGCCTTGGTCCTCGGTTACGGGGGCCTGCGTGACGCGCTCAACCCCGTTCTGGCCAGTGCCCAGGGATGCCCGCACATGATCACGGGATCCAATTTCGCGTTCAACAACGGCTGCCCTATCGACGTCCATCCCTGGCTCCTCCCGTGAGGCGACGAAGTCCTAGTGTGCGTTTATGGCGTCGCGGGCACGTACTTCAACAGGTCTGACGGCGTTCCTGAGCCGATGGCGGACTCGGCATTGCCGGCGCCGATGACATTGGCGAACACTCGCGGACCGGAGCGCGGTCACGCTCGCCCCGGCCGCTCGCGCGGCTCCATGCCGTGTGCAGAATGTCGCCATGGACGGACCCCGACCAACCCGCCACCTCACGAGTGTCGAGCTAGCCTGGCTCGACCGTGACCCGGCCTGGCTGGTCGCCCTCGCTCAGCGCAACGCGGACGTGGCCCCAGGCCTCGCCGGCCGCTTCGCCTCCTGCCGCCGGGCCGCGTGGCAGTGCGACACCTACCTCGTGCTCCGGGAGGACCAACCCGGGCTGGGCCGGGACACCATGGTGCTCGAGGACGATGACGGCGGTGCCTTCGCCGTCGACATCGGTCGGGACGGCTTCCCCGAGGGGGTCGAGTTCTTGCACTGGCTACCCTGCCGCTCGGACGACGACCCGGACATCCTCGGTGAGGTCGTCGCAGGGATCCGCGGCATCATCGGGCGGTTCCACAGCGAGTGACATTGCGCACACACATTGCGACGTTGGCGTCGTCCGTCATGATCTAGGGGACACGCCCGCTGGATGATGATGGTAGGCGTCAAGTTGCCGACCTCCACTGGATCGCGCCTGATCGACGAGCAACCCCAGCCGCCGTTTCGATGGCGTCTGGTTGGGGTGCTCAGCGGGATCGGGCCAGGACTGCTGCTCGCCGGGATCGCGAGATTGGCCGGCGAGCTCGCTGCCGCACGAATTCGGGATCGCGGCGACCGCCGTCGCTGTCGGGGCGATCGTCTTCCTGATTTCCGTGCTCGCCCTCGTCCAGGTCATCGTCCTTCGGGATGGCCGACCCGGTGGGCCAACTCGTCGGAACGACCCGGCCATCGCCGCATTCGCGCTGACGGCGCTCGCGGGTGCCGCCTTCTTGCCAGACGCCGTCTCAGCGATCGTCATGGTCGCCATCGGTGCCCTTGTTCGGCTGGGTGTCGCGGTCACCGCGGGTCTTCTATCGCGTCGACTGACGCCTGACGACGGCGCACACCGGCCGTAGGGCGATTGGCACGACGGCGGCCCAGGTGACATTTCAGGCACATATTTGCGAGGTGAGTACAACTTTCCCACAGCGGGAGCCTCTCCGTCCGTCGACCAAGGCGGTTGACTCGGGCGCCATGAACACCAACGATGACCTCGGTGACAACTCGGGAGGGGGGAAGGGACATGGGAACGAGGCCACCGGGGCTGACCATCCTCACGGCTGCCGCCTTGGTGCTCATCGCACTGGTTGCCGGCTGCGCGCCCGGCGGGGCCAGCCCGACCGTCCCCGGCAAGGAGCCGTACACGCAGGAGCCACCGACACCAACCCTGAGCGCCCAGGCCACCGTGGCGCCGTCGGGGGTAGCCAGCCCGACCATCCCCGGCAAGGAGCCATACACGCAAGAGCCGCCGACGCCGACCCTGAGCGTCCTGGCGACGGTGGCTCCGTCGGGTCATGGTCGGCCGTACACCGCGGACGACATGGCGGCGATCCTGCGCGATGCGGCCGCGAGACCGTCGGGCTTCGCCGCTGAGGTCGCCACGCCCCAGCTGCTGGCGACCCTGGCCACCGTGCTCGCCGATCAGGTGTATTCCTACGATGGCAACCCCTATCAGCGCGTCACCATCACGGCTCGCTGCGACCGGCCGCCCGTCCGATGCGAACTGTTCCTGACCGGCATTCCAGCGTTCACCGACGATCCCCATGCCCAGGACGGCTACATCTGGACGGTCGACCCGGTAACGGCACAGGTCACCATGACGAGCCATGGGCTGAGCGGGTATCCCGCCGCCCTGACCGCGAGTCTCGACGCGCTGGCGCGATCCCTCGATGTCGACGGTCGGTACAAGGACCGATACCTCGTCCAGGTCGCATGGGAGCTGGCGCCCCCCGACGACGCCTACGTGCTGCGCTACAGCAACGGCCTCGGGGAGGGCGACCTAGTGTTCTGGGTCACGGTCGATCGAGCGGCGAAGCGCATCGTGTCGATCAGGGTGCTGCCCGGCTGAAGCCTCGTGCCGACGCCCGCGCGACGATGGAACCTGAGCCGACGATCACCCGAGGGATGAACTTCGCGAGACACATGGGGCGTGTGACATTGCCGACACACATTGCGAAGGCAGCGGGACATCGGATGGGATCGTTGCGCCCTTGACCCCTGCTGGCCGGCGACGGAGGATCATGCGCACACGGCCGCATGGGCCAGGGGGGCTTCCGATGTATTGGGACGATCTCCTCCGTCGTTGGCGACGGGACAATCCACGGCTCGGCCCGCGACTGCTCGTCGGCGCCGCCGGCAGGGTCGCGGTGGCACCGAGCCGCCGCAGGCACAGTCGGAGGACCTTCCTCGCGCTGGTGGTCGCCATCCTCGTGCTCCTTGCCCTTGCACTTGGCAGTGGCCGCGTCCGCGCCGCGGACGCGCCAGATGGCTCCGGATCTGCGACCGCCGCAGCGATGACCGCGTGACGTTCGCGAACCCATGGCGATCCGAGCGCGAAACAGCATGCCGACCGTGATGGTTCGGCTGCCGGTGTTGTTGCTCCTCACGCTTGCAGCCGCCGGGTGCGCCAGCCCGCCCGCGTCAGCTGCCCCGACGAGCACCGAGACCCCGTCACCCAGCGATGAGGAGGTCGTGCCCGCCCTGACGGTCGACGATCCGACCGTCACGGTCGTCCCGGCGACGAACCTCCGCGATGGCCAGACGGTCGAGGTCCGAATCACCGGCTTCGGGGTGGGCGGCAAGGTCTACCTGTCGGAGTGCAGCTCGGCCGAGGTGGCGACAGACCTCGGGTGTGGCGCCGAGCTCGCGGCCCAGACGCTATTCGTCACCGACGACTCGCGTGCGGCGATTGGGTCGTTCACGGTCACGGCCACGGCGGAGCAGGGGCCATTTGCCCCGAGCCAGGCCTGCGCGGACCAGTGCGTCATCGTCGCCACCATCGGCGGCGGGTACGCGTTCGTCACTGCGCCGATCTCATTCCCGGCCCCTCCGACTCGCGGGCCAACGGTCTCGCCACCGTCGAGCGCCGCGCCGTCGCCATCGTCGACGGCGGCTGGGCCCGATCTCACCGGCCGGCTCACGTGCGCCGGCTACTCCGAGATCAACGTCCCGGCGAACGTCCTCGACCAGCCCCCGAATGCCGAGCTGGGTTCCTCGGTGCAGGCACAAGCATTGCATGCGTTCCTGACGACGCCGCCCCAGTCCGGCTTTCCCACCCAGGGGTGGCGCGTTGTCTCAACCGCCTCGACGCGGGTTGACTACCTCGCGCCCGGTCGCGACGGCTGGTCCTTCGTGTCGGTCGAGGACATCGAGAACCAGGGTGGCTGGCAGGCCTCGGAGTACGGGCGCTGTGACCTTCGGGTCGCGTTGCCGCAAGGCTTCGGGTTTGCCAGCTGGGAGATCGATCCAGACCATCCGACGCAGCCGGATGCGACGAGCCTGACCCTGCTCGCGACAGAGCGTGCCTGTGCAAGCGGCAAGTCGATGGCGGGCCGGCTCGAGGCGCCGATCGTGCTCTACGCGCCCGACACGGTGACCATCGCCCTCGTCGTCCGTGCGGAACCAGGTGGTCAGGACTGCCAGGGAAACAGCCCAGAGCCGGTCCTCGTCGACCTCAGCGAACCGCTCGGCAGCCGCTCGCTCTTTGACGGCAGCTCGTACCCCGCGCAGCGGCGCAGCTGACCGTCCGTCGTTGGCAGCGGCCCGGAGGGCGGCAGCGCTGATCGGGTGACATTGGGCGCACACATTGCGACGCTACGCCCCTGAAGTCGGCTGCCGCGTGTTGGCTGGGAAGTGAAGCTGGACTCGCCGGGCCCGCATCACATGCGCGGACGCGCCCGACGTTTGAACCGCGCACTCGGCACTCTTCGTCTATCTGGTGACGGACCAAGCGGCGTGCGGGAGGCGATGGACGAGGAACTGGTTAGGAGAGCGCGCCATGGAGACGTTGATGCGTTCGAGGTGATCGTTCGCGAACGACTCCAGTCCTGCTATGCGACCTGCCTGACGGTCCTCCACTCGCCGGATGACGCGGAAGACGCGACGCAGGATGCCTTCGTCGCTGCGTGGCGCCGCCTGCCGCGTCTGCGCGATCCCCGGAAGATTCGACGGCTGGCTGCGGGCGATCGCCATCAATGCGAGCCGCGACATCCTCCGGCGCCGTCGGCGAGTCCGCAAGATCGAGATCGACGACGACACGCCCGGATCGACCTCGCCACCGGCCAGCGATCGGCTCGACATCGAGTCCGCTCTGGATCAGCTATCACCCGGCGCACGCCAGGTCGCTGATCGCTTCTACCTCCGCGATGAACCGGTCCGCTTGATCAGCGCCCGCCTCGGCCTTCCGGTCGGCACGGTCAAGTCCCGTCTCTTCCACGCGCGCGCGACGCTGCGCGAGATCCTCAGCAGGGGGTGATGGCAATGAACACCCAGTCGAACCGGCCGCACGCCACGACCATCGACCCGTTCGAGGCCGACGTGCTCGTCGCGAGGGTGATGACGGCCGTTCGGGCCTCGACGCAGGACCGTTCCCCGAGTGTCCTTCGATCGCGCGCATGCCCTCGCCCTTCTTGGCGGGCTGGGAGCCACGGTTGCCGTCATCGGTCTCCTTGTCGTCAACGCGCCCGGCGCCGAGGCTGGGCTCGGCAGGTTCAGGCAACCCGGGCATCGTGGTCGCCAGCGAGCCCCCATTCACGGAGCCGTTCCGGGAGGACTCCGGTTGGATCACCGGTGAAGCGGTGTTCCTGCCCGGTCTGCCAGACCGCTACACCACGCTCGACCAGGCGACGCTCATGCTCCGCAACTTCTTCCTCGCAGGGCTCCACGCTCCGCGCGGCGAGGGAGGCGTCACGATCATCGTGCCCGACGGCGCCGATGAGGCAACCGAGGTGCACCTGTTCGTGATCCTCCATGGCGGCGCGAACCCGATGGAAGTCGGCGAGCAGTTTCGGGCGATCGCGCGGCACGACGCCCGCGGTTGGTGGATCGACCCGCAGATTGAGACCCGCATCTTCTGTGCGGTGCCCTTTGGCGAGATCCAGATCAGGGGTGGCCTCGTACAGCTGCGGCTAACTGGCCGTCGGGCGAGCCGTGACCAAGTCACATCGTGCGGACGCCTTGCGACCAGGACGGTCTGTACCCTGCCGCTGATGCTCGCGACCAATCGAGCGCGCACCACCCGCACCACGGCACGATGGCGCGGTGGACCGTGGGCCTAGTGGAGCAACAATCGCGGAGATCGGTGCCGCCGTGGTGTCGACGGGTGTTGCGACGGTCGCCACCTTCGCCCGGTCGAGTGGGATGCTCGCGCCGACCAGCGGGACGTTCCTCTTCATGGTCCTGGGGTTCACCGGCCTCAGCATTTCGCGCGGCCAAGCCGCTCAGGGCGATCCGCGAGGACGCGTCCGGCTTGCGATGGCAGGGGTCGCGTTCGCCGCGGCCGCGGCCACCTTCCTCTTCTTCCCGGCAGTCGGTTAGGTCTGGCCGCTGGCGACCGTCGTCCCTGATCGCGACCGCGTGACCTTGCCGCTATACATTGCGAGGGAATCGCCCGTTCACCCGGCTGTCGGTGCACGACAGCCGGAAACTGCACCTCGCGCGGCAGGAAGACCACAATGGGGCCATGGGTGTCCACGTTCGTCGAGCCAAGGCCAAGGATCTCCGCCCGAGGCTCCCCGAGCACGAGACCGGGTGGATCGGCGCGCACCGTCGGCCCTTCCACGACTACACCGTTGGCTCACTCGTCCCGGTGGCGTTCGAGCGCTACGCGCGCGTCTTCCACCCTGCCTGGGCGCCGTCCGTCGCGGGGATGGCCGCGCCGCTGCGCTGGGACTCCGTCGCAGCCTGGTCGGGCCGGACGGCTCACGCGCTTGCCCAGTGGGAGCGCTTGTCGGCTCCGGCTGCAGGTGTCGTTGCGCCTCCGCCGTTCGCCGCTCCCCCGGACACGGGAGGCCTGCCGCCTCCGAGCCTGGCGGCACTGTGTACCGTCCTAGCCTCAAACACGGAGACACCCGAGGACTGCTTCATCGCCGTCTGGGAAGGGTACGGGTGGCCGGTCGCGGGGTGGGCCGGTCCTGACGTGCTCGACCTCGAGAACCGCTCCTTCCACGTCCGGCGGGGACCGCTCATGCTCGCTCTTCAGGTCGGCTGGCAGCTCGCGCCAGGCCCGCTCCGGGTCGAGCCGCCGACGCTCATCTGGCCGGCCGACCGCGCATGGTTCGTTGCGGCCGACCCGGATCTGGACTCCACCTACCTCGGGGGATCAGCTGCCTTGGTGAAGGCGGTGATCACGCACCCGGATCTTGAGTCGTGGCCCGTGGGAACATCCGACGACATCAGCGCCGCGAGCGACTCCATCAATCTCTGACGGTTCGGGTGTCATAGGCGCGAAGGCACCGTTGCGAGGAGCCGTGGCGTGCCTTGCGGCCACCCTCCTCGCGTCCGCCTGAGCCCACCGGCCATTGACGGTTCCCCTGGTGCGGCGCGATCCTGACCATAGGCCGCACGGCCGCGAGGGCATGGGAGGGGGTGTCGGTGAAATCAGGGGCAGTCGTCGTCTTGGCGGGTCCCGTGGCGGCGTGCGGGACCGCTGACGGCCCGGTGGCCATCCGGACGCATTCGCAGCCGAACGAGGTGTGCGCGTCAGCCCGCGTGGGCGGAACAGTCGTCGGGGATCCCACGTTCGGCCTCGCGCTCGAGAACCCAGGCTACCGTCAGGGCGTCATCTGGCCATACGGCTTCTCCGCGCAGCGAGTGGCGGGCGTCATCGTCCTCATCGATCCATCGGGCAAGATCATCGCCCATGAGGGCGACCGGATCCTGGCGGCGGGCGGGGCCGCGACCGATAACGAGGTCGACGTGGAGTGCGATATTCAGGTGAACCCCGGCCCGGGCACCTGACGATGCGCATCTGCGGTCGGCATCTCCTGCTCGGGAGCCACGCTCCGGATTGGCCTTGCGCCCGGACAGCTGCGGCAGGTCGAATGACACGAATGACGGTCTCGCGGTCGCGTCGTGCGAATTCGCCGCGGCCAGCCTCCTCGCTCTCGTCCTCGCCGGGTGCGGGACCTTCTCGGGTTCACCGTCGTCTGACCCTTCTCCGGCGTGCGCATCAGCGGGATGCTGGGTGGCGATCCGCACGGAGCCGGCTCCTGGTGGCCCGAATTCCATCTGCGAAGCCGCCTTCATCGGCGGCGTTCTCGCTGCCGACCCTGCCGATGGACTGGGTCTGCGGGGGGAAACGCGTGGAGTGGCCAGCGTGGTGTGGCCCTTCGGCTATTCCGTCGCCGCGAGTCCAGCGGGATCGTGCTCCTGGATCGCTCGGGTCAAAAGGTGGCCCGGGAGGGTGACACCGTTGCGATGGCGGGTGCCTTGGGAGATGACGGGACGGCATACCGATGCGATCAGCCGGACCTGAAGGTCGTTCGCTGACGG
>CAWIFB010000025.1:0-193213 GCA_963835335.1 uncultured Chloroflexia bacterium
CGAGCGTCGAGACGACGGCGTCCGGGCTGCCGAATGCGCCTTCGATCAGCGCCCCGTAGGCGACCAGCGGCAGGCCCCAGTCGAACTCCTTGCCCGGGACCAGCAGCTCGGACACGAGCACGATCACGGCCCCCAGGAGCACCGACAGCACGACGACCGTGACCGGGACCGCCACGACCGACCAGATCCCCGCGGCGGAGATCTTCCGGGATCGCAGCCATCCCGGCCCGCGAACAGCGCTCATGCCACGGCTCCGGTCGTCGCGCGGGCAGCGGGGTCCCGGTCCTCGCCACCGGTCGCCATCAGCAGGCCCACCGCGTTCTTGTCCGCGGTCGGACCGTCGAGCACGGCGACGATCCTGCCCTCGTACATGACGCCGATCCGGTCGGACAGCTCGAGGACCTCGTCGAGCTCTGCCGAGACCAGCAGCACCGCGGTGCCCGCGTCGCGCTTGGCGATCACCTGGCGGTGGATGAACTCGATGCTGCCGACGTCCAGGCCGCGCGTCGGCTGGTCGAGGATCAGCAGCTTGAGGTCCCGGTCGAACTCCCGGGCGACGACGGTCTTCTGCTGGTTGCCGCCGGACAGCGTGCTCGCCTTGCCGGTGACGGACGGCGTCCGGATGTCGAACTTCTCGACCGCCGAGGCGGCATCACGATCGATCGCCTCGCGGTCGCGGATGAGCCCGCGGGCATACGGCGGCCGGTAGTAGCTCGTGAGCACGAGGTTGTCGGACACGGGAAACGAGAGGATCAGGCCGAACCGGTGGCGGTCCGCGGGAACGTAGGCGACCTGCGCCTCGTTCATCTGGCGGGGGGTGTAGGCCGTGATGTCCAGCCCATCGAGGGTGACCGTGCCCGTCGTGGGATGGCGCAGCCCGATGATCGATTCGACCAGCTCGTCCTGGCCGTTCCCAGCGACTCCGGCGATGCCGAAGATCTCGCCGGCACGAACCTCGAAATCGACGCCCCTGAGCATCGGGTGACCGCGGTCGTCGCTGGCCTCGAGCCCGGTCACGTTGAGCACCGTGGCACCCGGATGCGACGTGCCGCGGTCGACGGTCAGCTGGACCTCGCGGCCGACCATCAGCTCCGCCAGGTCGTCCTCGTCGGTCTCGGCCGGCTTTCGCTCGCCGACCACGCGGCCGCGCCGGATGACGGTGATCCGGTCCGCGATCTCGAGCACCTCGTACAGCTTGTGGCTGATGAACACGATGCTGTGGCCCTCGGCGGCGAGCCGGCGCAGGACGGCGAAGATCTCGTCCGTCTCCTGCGGCGTCAGCACGGCCGTGGGCTCGTCGAGGACCAGGATCCGGGCGTTGCGGTAGAGCGCCTTGAGGATCTCCACGCGCTGCTGCCAGCCGACCGAGAGCGAGCCCACCTTGACCTCGGGGTCGATCTCGAAGTCGAACCGGCGGCCGAGCTCGATGATCCGCTTGTGGGCTTCCCGGCGGTCGAGGAAGAACCGGTTGGCCATCGTCTCCTCGCCCAGGAGGATGTTCTCGGCCACCGTGAGCACGGGGACGAGCATGAAGTGCTGGTGGACCATGCTGATGCCGCGGGCGATCGCGTCCGCGGGCCCGGCGATCTGCACCGGGGTCCCATCGAGCAGGATCTCGCCCTCGTCGGGCGTTGCCAGCCCGTACAGGACGTTCATGAGGGTGGTCTTGCCGGCGCCGTTCTCGCCCAGCAGGGCGTGGATCTCGCCCGGGCGGACCTCGAGGCTGATCCGGTCGTTGGCAACGACACCCGGATACCGCTTCGTGATGCTGCGCATCTCGAGCGCCGGGGCAACGATCGTTCCCGTCGACGTCAGCCATGAGCGATGACTCCGGCAGTAGGTGCTGGGCGGTTATGCGGACGGGCCGGCCGCAAGCAGCCGACCCGTCCGAACCGTTTACCCGGTGGAGGCTAGGGCGTGTAGACGCCGCAGCCGGTGTCGGGGCAGGTCTTGAGCGTGCCCGCCTTCATGCCGGCGAGCGCGGTGTCGAGGGCCGTCTGGACCTCGGGGCCGAACATCGACGCGGCGTCGTGGAACGGCGACACGCCGATGCCGTCATTGGCGGCGTTGAACAGGACGTCGCCCGCGGCCAGTCCGCTGCCGGCGATGCCGACGATGGCCTGGTTCACGGCCGACTCGACGTGCTTCTCAGCGCTCGTGATGATGCACGAGTTGTTGGGCGCTCCGATGGAGACCCACTGGTCGACATCGACGCCGATCCCGTCGATGCCGGCTTGGCAGGCGGCCTCGAGGACGCCGTTGCCGGTCTTGCCGGCGACCTGGAACAGGACGTCCACGCCGTGGGCGGTGATGAACGTCTGGGCGAACGTCTTGCCACCGGCCGGGTCGTTGAAGGCCGCGGCGGAGAAGTCGTTCGTGACGTAGGCGGTGCTCACCTTGATGTCGGACTTGACCGACTTCGCGCCGAGCTCATAGCCCTGGATGTAGCGCACGCAGGGTGCGCACAGGGTGGTGCCGCCGATGGCGCCGATCGAGCCGTTCTTGGACGCGTACGCCGCGACGATCCCGGCGAGATAGCCGGCCTGGTCCTCGGCGAAGTACAGCGAGGTGTAGTTCGGCACGAGGGTCTTGGCATCGCCCTTGCAGGCGAAGGTGGCGTCCGGGGCGCCCGTCTCATCGACGCACACCGGGGACTGGTCAACGCCCACGAAGTGGATCGTCGGGGTTGGCGTGTGCGGCAGCGACCGTGTCGGAGGTCAGGTTGAAGCCGACGGTGACGATGATGTCGTACTTCTGGTCGATGAACGCCTGGATGTCGGCCTCGTACTCGGAGGCATCCTTCGGGACGGTCGACTGCGGCGCAGGCGCGCCGATGGCGGTGGCGCCGTCCTCGGCGCCCTTGAAGCTGTACTCGTTGTAGCCCTTGTCGTTGAGCGTCCCGATATCAGTGACGACGCCGATCTTGAGGTTCGACGTCGGGGCCACGGATTCGGGGGCCATGGACTCGGGCGCCATGGACTCGGGCGCGGTGGACGCGGGCGCCTGGGATGCGGGAGCGGTGGTGGCGGTGCCGCCGCCACACGCGGCGAGGACGAACGACGCGGCGCCCACGAGGGCGACGAGTCGAGTGCTGGTCCGCAAGGTCTCTCCTCCTAGATAAACCGGCGCGCGAGCCGAATGGTCTCGCAGTCGCCGAGGGTTGTTCGCGGCGCGACGTGGTTGCGCCGGTTCGCCGGTCGCGGGTCGCGGCCTCCCTGCGGCCTCCATGGTCGGGACCCGTACGGCTGGGGAGAGTATGCCTGTCCCGGCGTTCCCCGTGCAATCATCCGTGGGTCGCGCATCTACCTGCTGGACGGCCCGCGACAGGAGCCGAAGGACCCGCGATGGACGATCCCGAACCGACACCCGGCGACTCGACCGAGCGCGAGCGGCTCAGGGACATCCTCGACCTCCACGAGGGCCGGTGGCACGCGCCCCTGCTCGACGACGCCGGGATCGGCGCGCTCCTGCGGTCCGCGCGGCGGATCGCGGTGATCGGGGCGTCGTCGCGTCCAGTCCGTCCCTCGCATGGCGTGATGGCCCACCTGATGGGCGCCGGCTACGAGGTGGTCCCGGTCAGCCCGCGCGAGACCGAGGTCCTCGGCCGTCGCTGCTACCCGGACCTGGCCGCGGCCGTTGCCGCCGAGGGTCCCGTCGACATCGTGGACGTGTTCCGCAACGCCGCCGCCTGCCCCGGGCACGCCCGCGAGGCCGTGGCCGTGGGCGCCGGCTGCCTGTGGCTGCAGCTGGGCATCGTGAGCTGGGAGGCGGCGAGGATCGCGTCCGAGGGCGGCATCCCGGTCGTGATGGACCGCTGCACCTCGATCGAGATCAGCCGCCTCCGCCTGGGCTGATCGCCACCCGGAGTGATCGGCGCGTGGCCTCAGCGGACGGCGAACCCGGCCAGCACCAGGACGATCCCCACGACCAGGATCGCGACCCCGATCTGCCACTGGCGGCGGAGCAGCTGCATCGCGACCGACGCCCCGGTCCGCGCATCCGGCCGCGAGCCGCCGCGCCACGCCTCGTAGCGGGCGACGTTGGCGTCCTGCTCGCGGAGCATCATGTACCGCCGGTACGGCCCCCTGGCGCGCGCGAACCCGACGGCGATGAGCGCCACGCCCGCGACCCAGAGCACGAGATTGAGCACGCCCAACGGCTAACCCTCCGTGTCGTCGAGGCGCTGGTGCACCAGCGCCGTGACCCGCGCGGCATCGGCGGCGCCACGGGTCGCCTTCATCACCTGGCCGACGAAGAACCCGGTCACCGGCTTGCCGGCCCGATAGTCGGCGACGGCCCTGGGGTTGGCGGCGATCACCGTGTCGACGAGCTCGAGCAGCGACACGTCATCGGAGATCGGGCCGGGCCCGGCGCCCGCGAGCAGCTCGTCGGCGGGAAGGCCATCGGCGAGATGGCGGTCGAGCAGGTCCCGCCCCGTCGGTCGGGACACGCGACCCTCCGCGATGGCCTCGATCAGGCGCGCGATGCCGGCCGGATCCGAGGCGCCGGCGGTGCCCCGGTCGTTGAGGCCGCCGGCCTTCACGGCTCGGGCGTGCGGCCCGCTCACGAAGTTCGCGACCTCCTTGGCGGGCGCCGACCCGGCCCCGGAGATCGCCTCGAACGCGGTCGTCATCGCCGGATCCGCGACGATCACCGCCGCGTCGTATCCGGTGATCCCGAGGTCGACGTAGCGCGCTCGCCGGGCCGCGGGCAGCTCGGGCAGGCCGGCCCGAACCCCGTCGATCCAGGCCGGCTCGACGTGGAGCGGCGGCAGGTCCGGCTCCGGGAAGTAGCGGTAGTCCTCGGACGTCTCCTTCGAGCGCATGCGATACGTCGCCTGCTGCCCGTCGTCCCAGCCGCGGGTCTCCATCGACAGCGGATCGCCCGCGTCCAGCGCGCGCGCCTGCCGCTCGATCTCGAACGCGATCGCGCGCTCCACGGCCCGGAACGAGTTCATGTTCTTGACCTCGACCCGGGTCCCGAACGCCTCGGTCCCGCGCGGCCGGAGCGACACGTTGGCCTCGACCCGCATCTGGCCGCGCTCCATGTCCGCATCGCTGACCCCGATCGCGCGGAGCAGCAGCTGGAGCTCCTCCGCGTAGCGGCGCGCCTGCTCCGCGGACCGGATGTCGGGCTCGGTCACGATCTCCATCAGCGGCGCCCCGGAGCGGTTGAAGTCCACCAGCGACGAACGACGGGTCGCGCCTCCCCGGCCGCCGCGGCTCCCGGCCAGCGCCTCCCCGGCCCGCCGCGGCTCTCGGCGTCCGCGTGGATGAGCTTCGCGGTGTCCTCCTCGAGGTGGGCGCGGGTGATCCCGACCGTGAACGGGCCGGCGGACGTCTCGATCGCCAGCCGCCCCCGCGCCGCCAGCGGGATCGCGTACTGGCTGATCTGGTAGCCCTTGGGCAGGTCCGGGTAGAAGTAGTTCTTGCGCTCCCACTGGGTGCGCTCGGGGATCGCGGCATCGATGGCCAGCCCGGTCGCGATGACCATCTCGACCGCGCGCCGGTTGATCACCGGCAGCGTCCCCGGCAGCCCGAGGCACACCGGGCAGACGTGGGTGTTCGGCGGCGCCCCGTCGTAGGCGGTGGAGCAGCTGCAGAACATCTTCGATTCGGTCCGCAGCTGGCAGTGGACCTCGATGCCGATGACGGGCTCGTAGCGCTCGAGCACGTCCGCGGCGCGCTCCACGGCTGCGGTCACGAGCGCACCGTGAGACCGACCGTCGCCAGGTACAGCCCGTACATCGCGATCGCCAGCCAGCCGACCGACTGGAGCACGTGGCGCACCGCGACGCGGACCCGGGCGCGGCCGAGGATCGGGCGGCCGGCCTCGATCAGGCTGCGGGTCGGCTCACCGTCCCGGACCAGCGGCGCGAGCGCGGACCTCGCCGCGTGGTATCCCCGCCAGGAGCCGTAGACGAGCGCAACGAGACCGGACAGGACGAGCAGCGCACCGAGCATGCCCCAGAGTTTGGCATAGACGGCGCCACCGGCGTGATCGAGCGACTACGCCGGCTTCGGCGCCTCCGCAGGCTCGTTGATCGCCTGCTGGCCCATGATCGCGCGCTGGATTGCCTCGTGCAGGCGCGCGCCCGTGGGCTGGCCCTGGAGCTCCACGACGCCGCGGTCGCCCGAGGGCTCCCACGCATACCCGATGCCGGGCGTCGTGAGCACGAGCGGGATCGACGGATGCAGCTGGCGCAGGCCGGCGATGAGATCGCCCGAGCCGTCGGTGTCGCCGCTCGCCCACGCGTCGTACACGAGGACGTCCGCCTCGGCCGCGAGGTGGCAGGTTCCGCCGTTGAGGATCGGGCACGTGTTCGCGGTGGGACCGCTGCATTGCTCGACGTCATAGCCGAACCGGCGGAGCGATTCCACCTCCTGGTCGGCGAGGTCGATATCGTGATGAACGACGAGTGCTCGGGTCATGGGGCGCACCACCTTGAACGGGGCGGGAAGCCCCGGCCGCGCCGGTCGGGATCCCGGAGCCTCGAGCCTGCGCCGCGCTGGTCGGTCACGGAAGTGACGAAGGTCACCGCGCGGGCCTGCGATCCGGCCCCCGGTCGCCTCAGGCGGGACGCACCCGCTCGACGAACCGGCCGATCCGCACCAGGGCTTCCTCGATCTGCTCGTACGCCGTCGCGTAGCACATCCGCACGTGCCCCTCGCCCGACGGGCCGAACGCGTTGCCGGGCACCACGGCGACCTGCTCCTCGCGCAGCAGCCGCTCCGTGAACTGGTCCGAGGTCAGGCCCGTGGACGAGATCCGCGGGAAACGCATAGAACGCGCCGCGCGGCTCGAACGTCGGCAGCCCGATCCGGTTGAGCCCGGCGACGAGCAGCCGGCGGCGCCGGTCGTACTCGGCCACCATCGCCGCGACATGCGGCTCGCCGCCCTGCAGCGCCGCGAGGGCCGCGTCCTGGGCGACGGTCGGCGCGGACATGATCCCGTACTGGTGGACCTTGACGATCCCCTCGAGGATCGGCGCCGGGGCGCACATCCAGCCGACGCGCCAGCCCGTCATCGCGTAGGCCTTCGAGAAGCCGCCCATCAGGATCGTCCGCTCGCGCATCCCCGGCAGCGAGCTGAACGCGCGATGGCGGTACGTCCCGTACGCCAGCCGGTCGTAGATCTCGTCGCTGTACACGAGCAGGTCGTGGTCCCGCGCGATCCGCGCCAGCTCGTCCTGGACGTCGTCGTCGAGGACCGCGCCGGTCGGGTTCGCCGGATAGCCCAGGAACAGCGCCTTGGTGCGGGGCGTGACCGCCGCCTCGACGGCCGCCGGGTCGAGCGCGAAGTCGTCCTCGAACCGGGTGGCAACGGAGCGCACCACGCCGCCCGCGAACACGATCGCCGGCACGTACGCCACGTACGACGGCTCGTGGAGGATCACCTCGTCGCCCGGGTCGCACGTCGCCCGCAGCGCGAGATCGACGGCCTCCGACGCGCCGACGGTGATCAGGATCTCCGTCGCGGGGTCGTACCGGACGCCATAGCGCTGCTCGAGGTGCGTCCGACAGCGCGCGCCGCAGCTCGATCGTGCCGAAGTTCGAGGTGTAGTGCGTGCGACCCTCGCGCAGGCTCTCGACGCCGGCCTCGACGATCTCGCGCGGGGTGTCGAAGTCGGGCTCCCCCACCCCGAGGCTGATCACGTCGTCCATCGTGGCGAGGATGTCGAAGAACCGCCGGATGCCCGACGGCGGGACGTCGAGCACGCGCTGGGCGAGCGCGCGATCGGCGAGCGGCGGGCGGGCGGTCGGGTCGGCGGTCATGCGGGTCAGGGTACGACATGCGCCACTCCGGACGGCGGCCGTCCAGGGCGATGCTCGGCGCGCCTCGCGCGAGCAGCGTGGCCGCGCTCCATCTCCTGCACCCGTGACCCACGACACGGGTCACCCGCTCCGCCAGCGCCCTTGCAGATGGTCCGGAAGCACACAACATGGCCCGAACGGCGCCTTGATCGGTGCCGGTGACTCGCAGCATGAGTTGGGCTCCTGGGCGGGCGTGCGAAACGTGCGGTGCCGGCGAAAACGACCCGTGCGAAACCGAAACGGCCACGCCGCGCCGCCAGCACGCCCCGGCGATCCGCCCTACTCGGCCGCCGCGGGACGCGGCGATCCGCTCGGCCGGCGTCGGCGCCGAGGGATCGTCGAGGCGCGGCAGGTCCCGCGGCTCGACCCGGCGCCAGTCGGCGCTGCCCGTCAGGCCCTCGTAGGCCCGGGCCGCCCGGAACAGCGCGGCTTCGGACCACGCGGCGCCGATGAGCTGGAGGCCGACCGGCAGCCCCTCCGACAGCCCGCACGGGACCGAGATCCCGGGCAGCCCGGCCATGTTCACCGGCAGCGTGCACGCGTCGGACAGGTACATCTGGACGGGGTCCGCCATCCGGGCCCCGAACGGGAACGCGACCGACGGCGAGGTGGGCGCGACCAGGGCATCGAAGCCCGCCTCCCACAGGCGGTCGAAGTCGCGCTTGATCAGCGTCCGCACCTTCTGCGCCTTGACGTAGAACGCGTCGTAGTAGCCGGCCGACAGCCCGTACGTGCCGAGCATGATCCGGCGCTTGACCTCCGCGCCGAAGCCCTGGCCGCGTGTCGCGAGGTAGTCGGCCAGGTAGTCGTCGCCGCCGCGGACGCTGTAGCCGAACCGGACGCCGTCGTAGCGAGCGAGGTTGGATGACGCCTCGGCCGGCGCGACGATGTAGTAGGTCGCGAGCCCGTAGTCGGTGTGCGGCAGGCTGACCTCCTCGACGATCGCGCCGGCCGTCTCGAGCGCCACCACCGCCTCGCGAACGCGCAGCCTCGACGCCGGGCTCCATGCCGCTGACGAAGTACTCGCGGGGCAGCCCCAGCCGCTTGCCGCGCAGCCACGAGGCCGCCTCGTCGTCGGAGTCGGGCAGGTGCAGCAGGTCGTCGGGCACCGGGACCGGCGCGGACGTCGAGTCGCGCGCGTCGCGCCCCGAGACCGCGTGGAGCAGCGCCGCGGCGTCGCGCGTGTCGCGCGCGAGCGGGCCGATCTGGTCGAGGCTGCTGGCGAACGCGACGATCCCGTAGCGGCTCACCCGCCCGTAGGTCGGCTTCATGCCCACGATCCCGCACAGCGCGGCCGGCTGGCGGATCGAGCCGCCGGTGTCGGTGCCGATCCCGAGCGGCACCTGGTTCGCGGCAACCGCCGCCGCGGAGCCGCCGCTCGAGCCGCCCGGCACCCGGTCGAGGTCCCACGGGTTGGCGGTCGGGCCGAACGCCGAGTGCTCGGTCGACGAGCCCATCGCGAACTCGTCCATGTTGGTCTTGCCCAGGATCACCGCGCCGGCAGCGCGCAACCGCTCGGTCACGTGGGAATCGAACGGGGCGAGGTAGCCGTCGAGGATCCGCGAGCCGGCGGTGCACTGGCCGCCCGCCACCGACACCAGGTCCTTGAGCGCGACCGGGATGCCGAGCAGCGGGTGGAGCGCGGCCACGGCCCCGTCGCCCTCGGCACGTGCCGCGGCCCGGCGGGCGTCGGCGGCATCGGCTTCGGCCAGCGCTCGCTCGTCATCGACGGCGAGCCAGGCGTGGAGGCCGCGGTCGGTGGCGTGGATCCGCTCCAGGTGCGCGGCCGCCAGCTCCCGTGCCGAGACGTCGCCGGCATGCAGGTGCGCGGCCATCTCGTGCGCCATGAGGCGCGTCGGGTCGAGGTCG
This sequence comes from uncultured Chloroflexia bacterium, assembly GCA_963835335.1. Classification (GTDB taxonomy): domain Bacteria; phylum Chloroflexota; class Limnocylindria; order Limnocylindrales; family CSP1-4; genus CAIXZV01. The sequence continues at coordinate 9,684 of CAWIFB010000025.1, forward strand.
GTCATCGGGGCGCGGCTCGACGAGATGCCGGCGTGCTCATTCGCCGCCCAGGATGGCCGGCACGACGAAGAACTCGCCGTCGCGCTCGGGCGCGTTCGCGAGCACCGCCTCGACCGGCATCGACGGCTGCGCCACGTCCTCGCGCAGGATGTTCTCGAGCTCGATCGTCTGGGCCGTCGGCGGGATGGCGTCGGTGTCCAGCTCCGCGAGCTTCGCGTACTGGTCGAGGATGTGGTTGAGCTGGCCCTCGAGCCGGGTGAGCTCCTCGTCCGTGAGCCCGAGGCGGGCGAGATAGGCGACGTGCTCGACGTCGGCGCGGGTCAGCGTGGCCATGGGCCGATGATACGCGGCCGAGCACGCGGGCCGGCGATACGCGGTGGACGGCGCCGACCCGCGGCGCGGCGCCGGCGAGCCTAGGCTCCCGCAGTCCCGGGCTGTCGCAGCGAGCTATCTGGGCGCGTGCTCCGCCCCCAGGGTCCGGGCCAGGAACTCCTTCGTGCCCGGGTTCGTGGGATGGTCCAGGACCTCCTCGGGCGGTCCGACCTCGGCGAACACGCCTTCGTCGATGTAGTACACGCGGTCGGCGGCCTCTCGCGCGAATGCCATCTCGTGGGTGACCACGATCATCGTCGCCCCCTCGTGCGCGAGGTCCTCCATGACGTTGAGGACCTCGCCGACGAGCGTCGGGTCAAGCGCCGAGGTCGGCTCGTCGAACAGCAGGACCTTGGGCTCCATGGTCAGCGCGCGGGCGATCGCCACGCGCTGCTTCTGGCCGCCCGACAGCCGCCCCGGGTACTCGTCGCGCTTCTCGGCCAGGCCCACCTTGTCGAGGTACTTCTCGGCCGATGGCGATCGCTTCGTCGACGGGGCACGCCCTTCACGCGGAGGGGTGCCTCGATCAGGTTGTCGATGACCTTGAGGTGCGGGAACAGGTTGAACTCCTGGAACACCATCTGCGCCCGGAGGCGGATCTGGCGGATCTGCTCGCGATGCTCCGGCTCCGGCGCGGCAACGGGATCGGCCGAGACCGGCATGCCCGTCGACCTCGATGGTGCCCGCGGTCGGCTCCTCGAGGAAGTTGATGCAGCGCAGCAACGTGCTCTTGCCGGAGCCCGACTTGCCGATCAGGCAGATCGTCTCGCGCGGGTAGACCTCGAGGGTGCATCCCTTCAGCACGTGGTTGGGACCGTAGAACTTCTGGACTCGTCGCCTGCGGATCGATCGGCGCCGGGCCTGACGAGTGCGCCCGGGACCTCTCGGCTGGATGACTTGCCGGCAGGCCCTCGCGAAGGGATCGTGACGTCTCGACCTCACGCCTTGGCGCGTCGCCCTCGGCCATGCGCTGCTCCAGGCGCTCCTGGAAGAGCGAGAAGAAGATGGTCATCACCCAGTAGACGAGGGCCGCGAGCATCAGGGTCTGAATCGTCTGGAAAGTCGCGCCGCCCCGGTCCGGGCCCGCCAGAGCATCTCCTGGAGGCCGACGACGAGACCAGGGCCGAGTCCTTGATCATCGCGATGAACTCGTTGCCGATCGCGGGGGTGACGATCCGGAACGCCTGGGGGGGGACGATCCGCATGCAACGTCGTCCGTCCGGTCATGCCCAGTGCCGCCGAGGCCTCGGCCTGGCCGCGCGGGATGGCCTGGATGCCGGCGCGGAAGATCTCGGTCATGTACGCGCCGTAGTTGAACCCCAGCGCGAACACGCCGCGCGACGAACGCCGGCAGCACGATGCCGAACTCGGGCAGCGCGGAGTAGATGAAGAAGATCTGGACGATCAGCGGGGTGCCGCGAAAGAGCGACACGTAAAAGCACGCGATCCCGTCGAGATCGGGTTCCTGGACAGCCGGCCGAGGGCGCCGAGGGCGGCGAGGACGATCGCGAAGATGATCGAGGCAAACGAGACGAAGACGGTCGTCGTGGCGCCGCCCAGGATGAACGGGACCACGGACGTCATGAACGTCGCGTTGAGCCGGACGGTGACCAGGACGAAGGACACGAGTCCGGCCACGATCAGCAGCCAGACCAGGAGGAACTCGCTGCGCCACAGCCGCGCCCGCCGCCGGTCTGTCTCCGGGATTCTCGCGCCGAGGTCTGGCGCCGCCATCAGGTTCGTGCTCACCTGTCCATCCTCATCGCTCCGACGAACTCCGGGAACTCCTCGCCGCGACCACGGCGCGGCGGGACGGGACGAGGCCCCACCGCCGGATCGGCTGCGGGGCCTCGAATCATGCGTTGTCACCGCATTACGGAGCTTTCGTGAAGTCGTTGTTGAGCCACTTCATCGAGAAGGTGGACAGGGTGCCGTCGGAATGCATGTAAGCGATGATCGCGTTGAGGTCCGCGATCATCTAGTCGTCGGCGGCCCGCCCTTGTCCATCGCGAACGCAAGCGACACGAAGAACGGGACGATACCCGCAGGACCATGATCGGCAGGTTCTGCGTCACCGCGTTGGCCAGGTCGCCTTCGTTGGCCACGATGGCGTCGAACTTCCGGCCGGCTGCGAGCGCCTGGATGCAATCCTTGTCCGTGGGCAGCGACGTCGAGCTTGATCCCCGCCGGCGGCTTGAGCAGGTTAGCGGTCCGCGAAGTCGAGCGTTCCGTGGAGCCACTGCTCGTACGTGGTCGCCGCGCCGACGCAGACGGACTTTCCGTTCAGGTCGGCGATCGACGTGGTGGTCGAATGCGTCGGGACGGCAATCTGCCGGAGTCGTAGTAGTACGGGTTGGTGAAGTCAAGGACCTTCGCGCGGCCGGGGGTGATCGCTCATCGAGCCCACGCTGATGTCCCAGCGGCCGCCCCAGCTGCCCGCGGTGATGGGGTACCAGTCGGGGTCTGCCATCGATCTGGATGTCCTTGCCGACCGAGACATTGAGCCGCTTGGCGATCTCGGCCGTGGAGATGTCGAAGCCCTCGAACGTGCCAGTCGCTTGTTCTGTGACGAGAAGGGGGCATAGGCCGGGTCGGTCGAGACGAGCAGCTTGCCGGCCGCGATGACCTTCCCGATCAGCGTGTCTGGATCGACGGTCGCAGCGGGGGTCGAGGACGCGGGCGCTTCGCTGGCAGCGGTCGACGGGGGAGCAGCGCGATGGGGCTGTGGTCGGGGATGTGGCAGACCCGCATGCAGCCACCGTGAATACGGCGGCCCACGCAAGGGCCGTTAGCCGAAGGCTCTTCGTCATCTGTCTCTGATCCTCCAAGTCGCATGCACCGAGACGAGGCTCGGGCGCCGAGACGAGCGTGCGGGCCTATCGCCAGGACTTCGCGTCCGGCGATCTGGGCACTATGGCACGTTCCGTTCACCCCTACCACTCGCGCGCGCAGCACACCGATCGAGTCTCAAGGCGGCGGCCGGACCCCGTGGTCAGTGTGGCGAAGCTGACGTCCGTGGCAGTCGCATTGAGGTGCCATCGGTGAAGCGAGTCAACCGGTACGCCTGGAGGGGCGCGGCATCGGCGCCGGTGAGTTCCTCGGTGACGAGCAGGGCAAGCCGCGCCGCAAGGGTGATCCCGCTGTGCGTCACCGTGTGGTACAGGTTGGCGACGTGCGGATCGAAGCCGACGAGTGGGAAGCCATCCTTCGGCATCGGCCGGATGCCCCGCCGCACGGCCTCGGCCTCAACGCCCAGGAGTCCTGGTGCCACGGCGCGGGCGTGCTCCATGACCTCGGTGGATCCGCGGGTCGCCGACCAGGATCGCTGCTCGCGTCGATGGCGTGGCTGTCGAGGGGCTCCCACTGGACCATGACCCGGGACCCCCCGTCGGGCCGCAGGTGGCATGGCGCGACGGCCAGCGTGACCAAGGGACCGCGAGGTCGCCGTGACGTCCAGGCGTACGGACATGTGCTCCTTCGTCAGGGCGACCCCGCGAGCGCCGCGACTCGTCCCGCGCCAGGACCCGCGGCGTTCACGAAGACATCTGCGTCCAGCTCGCGGCCGTCGTCGAGCACCGCCCTCTCGATCATGTCCCGGACCACCCTCAGCGCCACGACGTCACCCTGAAGCAGGGTGGCTCCGTATCGCTCGACCGCCGCGCTGATTGTCCCGTGGGCCATCGCCACGGGGTCAAGCCACCCGGCGCGGTGGACCATGAACACCGAGTCGACGGAATCCGGGTCGATCGCAAGGTCGGGCTCCAGGTCGCGGACCGCCTGCTCCGGGCTCAGCCGATCGACCCGCGAGCCCCATCCGACCAGCTGGCGCATCACCTGCTCGAGGGCGATCCTCCGGGGCACGTCGCGCGCCTCGACCCAGTGGAGGGAGCCTGTGACGTGGATCCAGGAACCGCCGATCTCGTCGGCGAGATCCTCGTGATCCCGGATCGAGAGCATGTTCAGGCGGTGGTAGTCCCGGGGTGGCTTGTCGGTTCCGTTGATATAGGCGAAGGTGCTGCCGGTCGTGCCGGCTCCCGGGAAGCGTCGCTCGACGCGTTGTGATCTGCGCGCCGGCATGGGCGAGCCGGTAGCTGAGGGCTAGCGCCGACCGGACCCGCACCGATGACGGCGATCGTGCATCGCAGGTGTCCGGAGTGGGCCTCGGCGGCTCCAGGTGGGCCCGACCATCCGCCAGAACGCGGCGGACAGGCGGACCTCGGCGGCGAGCCGGATGATCTGCGACATCGCGTCGACCGCCGATTCTCCGGCGGCCTCGATGTCCCGGACGGTGCCATCCACGAGACAGACGGCCCTGATCGTCACCGGCCCATCGCCGGCGATCTCGAGGTCCTGGACGAGGATTCCGGCACCCAGCACTCGCTCCAGGTCCGTGGCGAGCCGCTCCGCGAGCTGCGCTCTCGGCGTCGTTCATCGCTCCCCCTTCCCGGCGTCGGGGTCGTCGCCGGCGTCGGGGTCGTCGCCGGCGAGCAACCGGACGAACCCGGCCTCGTCAAGAACCGTGATGCCGAGCTCGGTGGCCTTCGCAAGCTTCGATCCCGCGCCCGGTCCCGCCACAAGATAGTCCGTCTTCTTCGATACCGATCCCGCGGGCTTGCCGCCTGCGGCGCGAACCGCGTCCTCGGCAGCCTCGCGGCTGAACGCGTCCAGGGAGCCCGTGACGACGACCGTCTTCCCGGCCAGCGGACCCTCCACCAGCCCGGCCGCGGCCGCTCCGCCAACGACCGGCCGCTCGGGCACGATGCCGGCATCGACGAGCTCGCGCAGGACGTCGCGCGTGGCCGGGTCCGCGAACCAGCCGTGGACGGCCTCGGACACCGATGGGCCGATGCCGTCGACCTCCTGGAGCGCCTCGGGCTCCTCGAGCGCGACGCGCCGGAGCTCGGACTCGATGGCCGCAAACCACGGGTCCGGGACGGCGTCCGGGGCGGCCGCAGGGAACGCGCCCGGTTGGACACGACCAGCCAGCCAGCGTGCGAGGTCGACCGCCGTCGACTCGCCGACCTGGGGGATGCCGAGGGCGTTGATGACCTTCGCCAGGGGACGACCGGTCCGTGCCCGCCGGATGGCGCCGTGGAGGTTCTCGGCGCTCTTGCGCGCGAAGCGCTCGAGCGTCTCGAGGTCCTCGACCGTCAACCGGAAGAAGTCGGCGCGGCTGGAGACCATGCCGCGTTCCAGGAGCTGGGACAGCACCGCCCACCCGGCGCCCTCGATGTCCATGCCCCCGCGACCCACGAAGTGGCCGTACGCCTGGGCGAGCCGCGCGGGACAGACGGGATTGGGGCAGTAGTGCCGGACGGCGCCCTCGTCCCGGACGACGGGAGTGCCGCACACCGGGCAGGCCGCCGGCATCTGGAACTCGCGGGCGTCGGCGGGCCGCTTGTCGAGGATCGGGCGCACCACCTCGGGGATGACATCCCCCGCCTTCTGGAGGACGACGGTGTCGCCGATCCGGATGTCCTTGCGGCGCACTTCGTCCAGGTTGTGGAGCGTTGCCCTGGCGACCGTCGACCCCGCCACCTTGGCGGGCCGCAGGTGCGCGACCGGGGTCAGCGTCCCGGTCCTTCCGACGTACGGGACGATGTCCTCGACGACGGTCTCGACCTGCTCCGGCGGGAACTTGAACGCGATCGCCCAGCGCGGCGCCCGGCTGACCATCCCCAGCGTCTGCTGCTGGTCGAATCGGTCCACCTTGACCACCACGCCGTCGGTCTCGTACGGGAGGTCGTGGCGAGCCTCGCGCCAGCGTTCCGTGAACTCGATGACAGCCTCGATGTCCAGGCCCGACCGGCGCTCCGGATTGACCGGGAAGCCGAGGGCCTCGAGCCGGGCGAGGGCGGCGGACTGGCTGTCGACGGCGGGCTCGTCCTCGACCAGCTGGTACAGCCAGGTCGACAGCTGGCGGCCGGCGGTGACCGCGGGGTCCTTCTGGCGCAGCGATCCCGCGCCGCTGTTGCGGGGGTTGGCGTACAGCGGCAGTCCCGCCTCCCCGCGCTCGGCGTTGATGCGCGCGAACTCCGCCTTGGGCATGTACACCTCGCCCCGGGCCTCGAGCGTGGCGGGCTCGGCCAGCCGGTCCGGGATCGTGCGGATCGTGCGCAGGTTGGGGGTGACGTCCTCGCCCGTGGTGCCGTCGCCGCGGGTGGCGCCCAGCGCGAACCTGCCGCGTTCGTAGCGCAGCGAGACCGCGAGGCCGTCGATCTTGAGCTCGGCGACGTAGCTGAGGTCGGGCGCGGGCTCGGGGGCAGCGGGCAGGCCCAGCGCCTTGCGAACCCGCGTGTCGAACGCGCGCAGCTCGTCGTGGCTGAAGGCGTTGGACAGGGACAGCATCGGCCGCTGGTGGCGGACCTCGGGGAAGCGGCCGCCGGCAGGCGCGCCGCCGACGCGCTGGGTCGGCGAGTCTGGGTTGACCAGGGCCGGGAATGCGGTCTCGAGCGCGACCAGCTCGCGGAACTGCGCGTCGTACTCGGCGTCGGACAGCTCGGGCGCGTCCTCCTCGTAGTACAGCCGGTTCGCGTGGCGGATCTCGGTCGCCAGCTGCGCATGCCGTGCCGCGGCAGCGGGCTCGTCCAGCGCGGCGGCAGCCTCGACCAGCCCCGGATCGACGGGCAGCGACTCGGTCATGGAGCGAGGATACGCGCTGCGGCATGCCGGCTCGACGAACGGGCGGACAGCGCATCCGGCCGGTGGATCCTCGACCGGGCTCGCCCCGCAGGGTAGGCTGGAGCCGCCGTCAACCGACCTCCCTGAGGGTTCCGTGAATCGTCCGACAATGGACATCCCCGAGACGCGGTATGCCCGCAGCGGCGATCTCGACATCGCCTACCAGGTCCTTGGCTCAGGCCCGATCGACCTCGTCCTGGCGGGCGGCTGGGTCACCCACCTCGAGCACGCCTGGGAGCAGCCGCGGCTGGCGGCCTTCTATCGCAGGCTTGCCGCATTCAGCCGGCTGATCCTGTTCGACAAGCGAGGCACCGGCCTCTCGGAGCGGTTCACCGTCGACCGCCCGCCATCGCTCGAGGAGCGGATGGACGACGTGCGGGCGGTCATGGACGCCGTGGGCTCGGAGCAGGCCGCCCTGCTCGGCATCTCCGAGGGCGGGGCGATGAGCGTCCTGTTCGCCGCCACCTACCCGGCCAGGACCCGCGCGCTGATCCTGTACGGCGCGTACGCCCGCCGCATCGCGGGACCGGGGTACGCGATCGGACCCGGAGCGCAGGAGTGGGAGCAGGTCATCGCCGACCTCGAGGGCAGGTGGGGTGGCCCGGTGGCGCTGGAGATGGTGGCTCCGAGCGTGGCCGCCGACGCAGCCGTGGCGGCCTGGTGGGCGGCGCTCATGCGGCTCGGCGCGACCCCCCGAACCGGGACCGAGCTGCTCCGGATGAACGCGCGTATCGACATCCGCCCGTTGCTCCCCGCGGTCCGGGCGCCGACCCTGGTCCTGCATCGGGCCGGCGACCGGGGCATCCCGATCGCGATGGGCCGGTACCTCGCCGAGCACATCCCGGGCGCCAGGTTCGTGGAGCTGCCCGGCGACGACCACCAGTTCTGGGCCGGCGACGCCATCCGGATCGCGGACGAGATCCAGGAGTTCCTGACCGGAAGCCGCCCGGCCCACCGCAGCGATCGCGTCCTGGCCACGCTGCTGTTCACGGACATCGTGGACTCGACCCGTCGGGCGGCCGGGCTGGGCGACGCCGCGTGGCGCAGCGTGATGGAGACCCACGACCGGATCATCCGGGACGCCCTCGTCCAGTACGGGGGTGCCGAGATCAATACGACCGGCGACGGCTTCCTCGCGCGCTTCGATGGTCCAGGTCGGGCCGTCCTGGCCGCCTTCGCGATCCGTGGAGCCCTGGAGTCAATCGGGATCCAGGTCCGGGCCGGCATCCACACGGCCGAGATCGAGATTGCCGGTGATGACGTCCGCGGCATCGGCGTTCACCTCGCGGCTCGGGTGATGGCCCAGGCCGGCCCCGGCGAGATCTTCGTGACCCGAACCGTCGAGGACCTGGTCGCCGGGTCCGGCATCGTGTTCGAGCCGCGCGGCAAGCACCGCCTCAAGGGCATCCCCGGGAGCTGGGACCTGGTTGCGGCGGTCGCGACGACCGGCTGAGGAGCTCCTGCGAGGGGGACGACGATCGTCTCGCGCCCACGACGTGATCGCGTCGAAGATCGCCGATCCGGGCGGCCCCGACCAGCGACATGGCCCGCTCGGTCTCCTCGCGCAGGATCGCGAGCGCCTTGGCCACACCCGGCTCGCCTGCGCACGCCAGCGCGTACAGCAACGGGCGCGCCGTGAACACCGCCTGCGCGCCCATCGCGAGCGCCGTCACGACGTCGGTGCCGCGCCGGACGCCGCCGTCGAGGTACACCTCGGCTCGACCGTCGACCGCTTCGATGATCTCGTCCAGGACATCGATCGCCGTCGGTGACCGGTCGAGCTGGCGTCCACCGTGGTTCGAGACCCACACGCCGGCGGCGCCGTGGTCCACCGCGAGCCGCGCGTCCTCCGCCGTCAGGATGCCCTTGAGCACAAGCGGCAGCGAGGACCAGGAACGGATCTCCGCAAGCGAATCCCAGGTCAGCCCGATGCTCCGCATGTCGAGCAGAGCATCGAGGTCGCCGCCCAGCCGCGCCCGCCCGGCGATGTTGCCGTAGGCGGCGTCCCAGGGTCGAAGTCGATGCGCACGATGTCGTCGCGGTACCCGAGGACGGGCAGGTCAACGGTGAGCACGATGGCCCGGTACGCGGCGGCCTCGGCACGCTGGACGAAGTCGCGGCTGATCGACCGGTCGCGCTGCGCGTACAGCTGGAACCAGCGAAGTCCCGTGCCCGCCGCGGCGGCGACCTCCTCGATCGTCCGCGACGCGACGGTGGACACGACGTTGGCGATGCCGGCCGCGGTCGCGGCGCGCGAGGTTGCGAGCTCTCCGTCCGCGTGGGCCATGCCGTGGAGGGCGGCTGGGGCAACGCCGATGGGCATCGAGACCGGGGCCCCGAGCAGCGTCGTGGACAGGTCGATGGCGGACACATCGACGAGCACCCGTGGCCGGAAGGTGTACTTGCGCCACGCGGCGAGGTTCTCGGCCAGCGTGATCCCGTCCCAGCCGCCGCCCTCGGTAGTACGCCCAGGCGGCCGGGTGGAGGCGCTCCCGGGCGGGAGCCTCAAAGTCGGCGACGGCGGCCATGTGCTCGACATCGATCGGCGGATCCGCCGGCGGCGGGTAGGCGAGGTCGGGACGTGCGTCATCCGGCATGGTGAGCAGGATAGGCTGCGGATGGGCGACGATGCGTGGGTGAGCGTCCAGTCCACCGTCCCGCGCCTGCGCACTCAACGCCTGCTGCTGCGCGAGTGGCGGGACGCGGACCGAGGGCCGTTCGCAGCGCTCAATGCGGACCCAGAAGTCATGGCCCTGTTTCCGGCGCAACTGACGCGGGCGGAGAGTGACGCGCTCGTGGATCGGATGATCGCCGGCTGGGCGGCCGATGGATTCGGGCTGTTGGCCGTCGAGCGGACCGGCGACGGCGCATTCCTCGGGTTCACAGGCCTCGGCGTTCCCGCCTGGGCGCCGCTGGCGGCGCCCGAGATCGGCTGGCGGTTGGCCCGCTTCGCATGGGGGCACGGATACGCGACGGAGGCGGCCCGGGCCGCGCTGCGATTCGGGTTCACGGCCCTCGACCTGCCGGAGATCGTCTCGTACACGACCGTCGCCAACCGGCGCTCCCGGCGGGTCATGGAGCGGATCGGGATGACCCACGACCCGGCGGCGGACTTTGACCACCCGCGGCTCCCGGACGGGCACCCGCTCCGGCCGCACGTGACCTACCGGCTGGCGCGCCAGACGTGGCGTAGGCTGCAAGCCATGGACAAGACGATCCTGCTCGACGACATCCGCCGCGCCCACGCTGCGCTCGAGGCCGCCGTGGCGGCGCTCGACGACGACGCCCTGATGGCCGCGGCACCGGACATGCCAGGGTGGACGCGGAAGGACGTCCTCGCCCACGTGGAGTGGTGGACGGGGCACTCCGCTGGCATCGTCGAGGCACTGCTCGAGGGTCGTGAGCCGTACCCGACGGACGACAGCCCGTTCGACATCGACATCCACAATGCGAAGCTGCTCGCCGAGAGCCGAGCGCGCTCGATCGAGGACGTCCGCGACGGCGAGGCGGCGGCGTACCGCCGTGTCGTGGCCGCGGTCGAGCGGGCCTCGGAGGCGGACCTCGCAGAGCCCGGGCGCTTTCCGTGGCTCGGCAGCGAGGCGCTCAGCCAGACCGTGGCCGCCGACACCTCGTCGCACTACGCGGAGCACCTGCCGCATCTCTCCCCAGGCTGACGTCCGGCGTGCGGGGCGCGCTCCCTAGATCCGGCGGCGGGGCCCGCACGACGATGGGGCGCGTCGCGCGTTGCCAAGCGCGACGGTGATCGCCTGGTGTGCAGACCCCGGTGTTCGAGCTCGACACGTCCGCCGTCGCGCATCGCCGTGCCACCCTGCAGCCAGCTTGGGCCCGACGATGATCACGCGGTGTGCGTCCGTCTCATAAGCCACACCGCGGACCGCTACGCACCCGGTTCGGCGCGGTCAAGTGCCGCAGATGCACTTCAGGTGAGCACGCCCGGGGAGAAGCGGAGGGGGCGGTGCGCCGCAACCGGGTGGTCCAGTGACGACCCCGGCGGTCCGGCCAGCCGGAGAGCTGACCGAGTCCGGCAGTCCTGTGGCGCCAGCGCACGGGGAAGGCCGATCCAGCCAGGATCGGCCTTCCGGTCTTCTCGGGCCTGGCGTCACGCGCCGCTCAGGCTGGCTGTTCGAGCAGATCGCAGAGCAGAATGAAGTCCTGGTCGTACACGAGGTCATGCTTCCCCGCTTGCCACAGGGCGATCGTCTGCTCCAGGTCGCCGTAGACGATTCGGCCCACCTCCTGCACGGTCACCCCTGCGCCGGGCTCGTTGACCAGGTAGCGGAAGCCGCTGATCGTCTTGGTGAACTCATCGGTGCCGGGAATGCGTTCGATGATCTCCTGAAACTCGCCGCGGATGACGATCTGGCGGCCGGTGTCAAGGTTGGTGAAGGTGTCGAACGGCGCCCGCTCGCGGTCGATGACCTTGGTGACGTCGCCGTTCTCATCAGCCCAGACCGTGAAGGCACTCCAGCCCTGTGTGTGGAGCTGCACATGCATGCTTCGCCCCGCCTCACCGCAGAAGTCCGGGAAGTCGATCGTCTCGTTGAAGGTGTACGGCCCAAAGTGCTCGGGGCCTGCCGCGAGCACGCTTGGCGCGAGCATCCCGCCAAGCAGGGCGACCGCTCCAACCATGACGGGCAGGCGCCGAATCGATTGACCGACCATGCTGGCCTCCTCTTCCTGTCCGACGCCGGGGCTTCCAATGGCGCCGATGTGACGCGACACTACGAACCCAGCATCCCCTGGTCATCGGGGCTCGCATCAGAACCGGAGCGAGAAGGGATTGTGGCCAGCACGGATGGCCCCGCTGGACCGGGTCGTGACAATGAGGCGATGCGGCAGACCGTCCTGATCGTCGATGACAGCAGCGCCTTTCGCGCGTCTGCGCGTGCGCTCCTCGAGGCGGACGGGTACGCGGTGATCGGCGATGCGGTCGATGGCGGTGATGCCGTCGCGCAGGCGACCCGTCTCCGGCCGCAGGTCGTGCTGCTCGACATCCAGCTCCCGGACGAGGATGGCTTCTCGGTGGCGGACCGGCTGGCGGGCCTGCCCGATCCGCCGGTCGTCGTGCTCGTCTCTGGACGACCGGTCGAGACCTACGCCGGGCGCCTGGCTGTCACGACCGCCCGCGGGTTCGTGGCCAAGGATGAGCTGTTCGATGGTGCCCTGGCATCGCTTCTGGGCTGAGCCACGCCCGACGCTGATCGCCGTCGTCGCCCTCCTTGCGTGCGCTGCGGGAGGCCTGCTGGTCGAGCTCCTCGTGCTGCCCAAGCGACCGAGCCTCGTCGTTCTCAGCCTCGTGGGCCTCGACCTGGTGACCGGCATCGTGATGTGCGGATGCGGGATCGCCTCGTGGCTGTTGCGACGGGATTCGCGCATCGGGCCGGCGCTGCTCCTGGCCGGTGTCCTGTGGTTCGCGGGCACGGCCGTGCCGGTCGATGCCGTCGTCCGCCACCTGTACCGCGGCCCCTTGATCTACGCGCTGCTCGCCGCCCCGGCCCGCGGCCCATGGCGACGCGACAGAGGCGCCATCGCGGTTGCGGCCCTCGCCGGTGCCGGCGGACCCGTCTGGGAGAGAACCCCGACGGCGGTCCTGCTGGCGGGGCTGCTGGCGCTGTGGGCGACCGGCAGGGTCAGGGTCCCTGGCTGGCTGGACCCGCCGCGGACCCGCATCGCCGCGTGGTCGTCGCTCGCGCTTGCCGCGGTGATCGCGGGGATCCAGATCCTGCCGCTGGCCATGCCCTCGGTCGCCGCATCGAGCTGGCTGGTCGTCGGCTACGACGTGCTCCTCGTGGTGATCGTGGCGAGCCTGACCTGGCGGCAGCTGACGTCGCGCGAGGCGATGCTCGCGGACCTCGTCCTCGAGCTGGGCGCGAACGACATGGGCAGCGTGCGCGACCGCCTGGCGGACGCGCTCGCCGATCCCACCGTCGAGATCGCCTACGTCCGGCCCGACGGCCCGGGGTATGTCGACGAGCTGGGACGGGAGATCGGGCTGCCCGAGGCCGGGGCCCATCGGGCCACGACCGCGATCCGGCACGACGGCCGGACGGTCGCCGTGATCCTGCATGATCCGGCGCGTCTCGACGACCCCGAGCTCGCGCGCGCGACGACGATCGCGGCCGGGCTGCTGGAGCGCCATGCTGCCCTCAGTGGCGCGCTGGCCGGCGAGGTCGCCGAGCTCGATGCGTCGCGCCGGCGGCTCGCGCTGGCGGCCGATGTCGAGCGACAGCGAATCGAGGGCCGGCTCCGATCAGGACCGATCGCCCGCCTCACGGCGATCAAGCACCGCCATCGAGCGAGCCCGCCTGTCGCTCCGTACGGACGGGCTCGAGCGCCAGGCTGACCTTGACCGGGCGGTGGCCAACGTCGTCGAAGGGATCCGCGAGCTCGAGGCGCTCGGCCGTGGCCTCCGCCCCCCGAGGCTCGCCGAGGCCGGGCTTGGCGCGGCGCTATCCGATCTCGGCCGGGAGGCCACACTGCCGGTCGACCTGAGCATCGAGCCGCGGCGCCTGCCTCCAGCGGTCGAGGTGGCCGCCTACTACGTGTCCGTGGAGGCGCTCGCAAACGTGGCCAAGCATGCCCACGCCACTCGTGCGTCGATCGAGCTGCGGACGACGGCCGATCGCGTGAACGTCGTGATCACCGACGACGGCGTTGGCGGCGCGAGCCTCGAAGAGGGCTCGGGGCTCCGCGGCCTGCGCGACCGGGTGCTGTCGCTGGGCGGTGAGCTCGACGTGGCGAGCGTCAGCGGCGAGGGGACGACCGTGCGGGCCGCGATCCCGCTCGCGAACGTGACCGGGGGCGCAGGATGATCCCCTGGCTTCGCCTCGGGCCGCCGTGGCTCGTGTTGGCGTTCTCGTTGGTGCTGGCAGGCTGCGCCGGCGCTGGGGTGGGAGGGGGAGCCGCAGGACCGCAGGCCCTCAACAAGGCGGGCGCGCCGGACCAGCCGCGCACCCTGCGGCTGGCGACCGTCGATCAGCAGGGCAACTGGGATACGCCGCTGGTGGAGGCGTTCGTCTCAGATGTTGCGGATCTATCCCACGGTGCGCTGACCGTCGATGTGACCTGGGGAGCCGAGTCGGAGAGCAACGAGTTCGAGCAGGCCATCATCGACCGCGTCCGGAGGGGCGACTTCGACCTCGGCTGGGTCGGGGCACGGGCCTGGGACGTCGAGGGCGTCACGACCCTGCAGGCCCTGCAGGCGCCGTTCCTGATCACGGACTACGCGACGCTCCGGGATGTGTATGCGAGCGACGTCCGGACCCAGCTGCTGGCCGGTCTCAACGCCGGCGGCATCGTCGGGCTCGGTCTCTATCCGGGCTGGCTCCGCCATCCCGCATCGCTCCATTCGACGCTCGTGACGCTCGAGGATTTCGCGGGCATCCGCTTCCGTGTCCCGGCCTCGAACGCCTCCGACATGCTCGTCCGGGCGCTGGGTGCACGGCCGTTGCATATCAACGGCCTCGCCCAGAGCGAGGCCATCGCCGCCGGCGAGATGGACGCCATCGAGGCGACGCTCGCGCGGGTGCCCAGCCCCACGATCGGCGCCACGGTCACCGGGAACATCACGTTCTATCCGGACTCACGGACGCTGTTCGCCAACGCCGGCTCGCTGGCCCTCCTGTCGGAGGACGACCGGCGGATCCTCGACGCCGCGGCCGCGAGGGTCCTTGAGGTCGCGCTCGACCGGCTTCCGACGGCAGACGACGGCGCGCAGGTGTGCGCCGTCGGGAACTCGGTCGTGGCTGCCGCGGCAGACGACGTCGCCCGGATCGAGGCGGCGGCGGCGCCCGTCCGCGACGCCCTCCGGAACGACCCGACTGTGGCTGCGCTGATCGACCGGATCGCAGCGATCCGGGGATCGCGTCCCGACCCGCCGGCGCCACCGACGTGCACATCCCCCGGCGCGCCGTCGCCCGCACCCGACGCCGCCGCGGCCGACCCGATGCTCGAGGGAACGTGGGAGACGCCCCGGCTGACCCGCGAGATCCTGCGCCGGTCGGTTGCGCGCTTCGGCATCGACCCCGGGTTCGTGGACTTCATGGCGACCAACGACCAGTTTGTGAACTGGATCGTGTACCAGATCGAGATCAGGGACGGCCACTGGACGATCCTCGACTTCCCCGATGGCAATCCGGCGGGCATCGGCTGGTCCGGGACCTATCAGGTCCCGGAGCCGGGAACGGCCATCGCGAGCGAGGGGCCATGTCCGGTCACGTACCACTACGAGGTCTCGGACAGCAAGCTTCAGATCAAGGACCTCACTGATGCCTGCATGGACCCGAGCCCGTTCCAGGTCGCGATCTACCTGTCCGCTCCGCTGGCGCGCGTGAAGTGAGGGTGGACGTGCGCGCGGCGGGCGATCCGTCAAGCGTGAGCACGCGGCCGGCGATCCGGGACGCCCTGGGGATCCGCCGCGCGCTGCCTCGCGGCGCCTGGCTCGCCCCCCTCGCGGTCATCGTCGCGGCGGCAACATCGGTCATGGTCCCGACCACGGTGCACCTCGGCACCACCCATGCCGGAGCCAGCGCCGAAGGCTTCATCGCCGACGCGGTGGCGGGCTGGACGTTGATCGCCGCCGGTGCGTTCTGTCTGCTCCAGCGGTCGATCTCGAGGATCGGCGCGCGCGCGATCCTGGCCGGCTTCACGTGGCTCGCCGCGGATTGGGTGGGCTGGGTTGCGGGGCCTCCGCTGGTGCGCTCGATCGCCGAGCTCGTCAGCGCCTTCTACCTGGCTGTCGTGATCGACCTGGCGGTCTCGGCTCGCCGCCCGGAACCATCGTGGTCGAAGGCAGCGATCCGGGTCGCCTACGGCGCGACGGCGATGGTGGCAATCGCGACGGCCGTTGTTCGCGATCCGAGGTTCGATCCCGGCTGCTGGCAGCATTGCGGCGACGCCGGGCTCGCACTGCTGCCGAACTCCGCGGTGGCGGACGCGCTTGCCGGAGCCTGGCTGGCGATGGTCATGCTTGCTGGAGGGTTCCTCGCCGTCAATGCATGGCGGCAGATCCGGCGGCCACGACGCTCGGCCATGGACGCCATTGCGCTCGCGTGCGGCGCCGTCGGCATCGTCTCAGCGCTCCATGCGATCGCACGCTGGAGGTGGGCCACGGAGAACCCGTTCGATCCCCCCTTTGCGCTGCTGTTCCAGGCCAGCGCCTGGTCGGCGGCTGCGCTGGGTCTCGCCGTCATCGTCGAGGTCGCTCGCATCCGCCGGGCACGAACCGCGCTGACCCAGCTCGCGTCGTCGCTCGTCGGGGCGGATGACCCCCGAAGCCTCGAGCAGACCCTGGTCGAGGCGACCGGTGATCCTTCGCTCCGTGTCGCCTACCCACGCGGCGTGACCCGGGCGCTGGTCGACGCGGACGGCATGCCCATCGCCGGGCCCCTTGGCGGCCCCGGCCGCGCGCTGCTGGCGATCGCCCGCGGCAGCCGGACGGTCGCGCTCGTCGATCATGATCCGGGCGTGATCGAGGCGGCGGCGCTGCCCGACGAGATCGGCTCCGGTGGCCGGCTGGCCGTGGAGAACGAGCGCCTGCGCGCCGAGCTCCGTGCGCACGCGCGCGAGCTCCGCGCGTCGAGGCGCCAGACCGTGGCCGTGGCCGATGCCGCGCGGCAGCGGCTCGAGCGGGACCTTCACGACGGAGCCCAGCAGCGGCTGATCGCGCTCGGCTACGACGTGGCGCTGGCCGCAGCCGCCGTTCGTGGCCTGGCACCCGCGACCGCGGCAGCGCTCGTCGGCGTTCGTGGCGAGGTCCGGGAGGCGCTCGAGGAGCTTCGCCAGCTTGCGCACGGGATCTTCCCGGCCGTGCTCGACGAATCCGGGATCGTGGCTGCCCTCCGCACGCTGGCGGAGCGAACCCCCATCCCCCTCGATCTCGACGCCCTGCCGGACGGGCGCTTCGGGCCAATGGTCGAGTCGACGGCATACGTCGTCGTCGACGAGGTCGTAGCAGACGCCGCCAGCCGAGGGGCAACCTGGGCGCGGGTCGCGGTTCGCACCGGCGACGGCCGCCTCGAGGTGCTCGTCGCGCACGACGCCGGCTCGATGGCAGCCGACTCCGTCTCCCTCGCGGACCGGGTCGGCGCGGCCGGCGGGCACCTGTCGGCCGAGACCATCGCGTCTCGGGTCGAGGTCAGGGCGTGGATCCCCCTCGAGCCATGACGGCGCGAGCCTGACATGCGCGTCGTGATCGCCGAGGACCAGTTTCTCACCCGCCATGGCATCGCTTCGCTCCTCGGCACGGCCGGGATCGAGGTTGTGGGCGAGGCCGAGGATGCCGAGGCGCTGATGCGGCTGGTCGAGGTGCACCGCCCGGACGCGGCCATCATCGATATCCGGATGCCGCCGACCTGGCGTGACGAGGGCCTCGTGGCGGCGACGGCCCTCCGCTCGCAGCGCCCCACGCTGGGGATCCTCGTGCTCTCGCAGTACGTGGAGCCCGGATACGCGCTGCGGCTCATCCAGGACCACCCGGAGGGCGTGGGCTACCTGCTCAAGGAGCGCGTGTTCGACGGGGCCGTCCTGGTCGATGCCCTGCAGCGGATCGTCGAGGGGGAGACGGTGGTCGATCCCACCGTGGTCGCACAGCTGCTCGGACGGCGTCGCCGGCTCGACCCGCTCGCCGACCTGACCGCGCGCGAGCGCGAGGTCCTCGCGCTGCTGGCTGAGGGGCTGTCCAATCAGGCCATCGCGGGCCGCCTGGTCGTCACCGAGCGAACGGTCGAGGCGCACATCAACAGCGTGTTCGGGAAGCTCGGCCTCGAGCAGGAGAGCAGCACCCACCGGCGGGTGCTGGCGGTCCTGACCTTCCTGCGAGCGGCCTGAAGATCGGTCCTCAGCCGGTGACCTGGAGGTTGGCCAGCGAGGCAAGCATCGTCTTGCGGCCGACCTGCGGGTCCTTGAATGCGACCGTGACCTCCTCGTCGTCACGCGTCAGCTTCGAGGTCACCACGATCCCGTCGCCCCAGCGGTCGTGGTGGATCCGGTCGCCGTCCCGGTAGCGACGCTCGCCGGGGATGACGGGTCGATCGATCGCCACCGGCGCCGGCCCCGGACGCGGCCCGAGCGATCCCGACCGGGCCCCGCCGGCAAATGCCTCGCGCCGGGCGCCGAGATCGCGCGTGGGCCGGAACGCCTCGCCCTCGCGTGGCGCGCCGGGTCGCCCGCTCCCCTGGCGGTACGCAGCGCCGCCGGCGCGGATCCCGGCCCCGAAGCGTGACCCGCGCTCGCGAAACACGAGGTCCGGGTCGATGTCCGCTCCCATGTCGCCGGTCCCGTGGAGCTGCGGCCCGACCATCAGCTCCGACGGGATCTCGAGCAGGAACCGCGACGGGATGCTCATGCCGCCACCGCCCCAGGTCGCGCGACGCCAGGCGTGCGACAGGAACAGGCGACGCTTGGCGCGGGTGATCCCGACGTACGCCAGCCGGCGCTCCTCCTCGAGCTCCTTCTCGTCGTCGAGCGCTCGGTTGTGCGGGAACACGCCCTCCTCGAGACCGGCGATGAACACGACGGGGAACTCGAGGCCCTTGGCGGCATGGAGCGTGATGAGCGTCACCGCATCGGCCTCGCCCTCGTAGCTGTCCTGGTCCGCGACCAGCGCGGTCTCCTCGAGCAGCCGGTCGAGGGCATCGTCCGGCGACAGGTCGTCGTACCGGGTGGACACCTGGCGCAGCTCGAGCAGGTTCGCCCAGCGGTCCTCGCCTTCCTCGGAGCCGTCCGCCAGCATCGCCCGGTACCCCGACGCCTCGAGCACCTCGTCGAGCAGCTCGGGCAGCGGCAGCACGCCGATTCGCTTGCGCAGCCGCCGGACGAGGGCCGCGAACTCGCCGATCGAGGTCCGGATCCGGGGCCCGATGCCCTCGACCTGGCCGGTCGCAGCCGCCTCGACGGCCGCCCAGACATCGTCGTCGTGCGCGCCCGCCCAGCGTCGCAGCGCCTCCACCGACCGGTCGCCGATCCCCCGGGCCGGGACGTTGATGATCCGCTCGAACGACACCGCGTCCGTGTCCGAGCGCAGGACCCGCAGGTAGGCGAGCGCGTCCTTGACCTCGCGCCGCTGGTAGAACCGCGTGCCACCCACCAGCTGGTACCGCAGCCCGTACCTGAGGAACGCCTCCTCGATCGCGCGGGACTGGGCGTTCATCCGGTACATCACCGCGACGTCCTTGGGCCGGGTCCGCCCCGACTCGTCGTCATCCGCCCGGCGTGTCAGCAGCGATCCACGGCCACCGACGAGCCCCTCGATCTGGCGGGCGATCCACTCCGCCTCCTCCTCCTCGTTGAAGGCCTCGAAGCGCTGGATCGGGACGCCGCCCTGGTTCTGCGTCCACAGCTTCTTGTCCGTCCGCCGCTCGTTGCGCGACACCACCGCGTGGGCGGCATCGAGGATCAGCTGCGTCGAGCGGTAGTTCTGCTCGAGCTTGACGACGGTCGCCTCGGGGTAGTCGCGCTCGAAGTCCAGGATGTTCTGGACGTTCGCCCCTCGCCAGCCGTAGATCGACTGGTCGTCGTCGCCCACGACGCACAGGTTGCGGTGCGCCGCGGCGAGCGCCCGGACCCACAGGTACTGCGGCCGGTTCGTGTCCTGGTACTCGTCGACGTGGAGGTAGCTCCAGCGCGCCTGGTACCTGGCGAGGACCTGCGGTGCCTGGTCGAACAGCTCGACCGCACGGAGCAGGAGGTCGTCGAAGTCGAGCGCATTGGCGGCCCGCAGCCGCTCCCGGTAGCGCGCCGCCAGCCGGGCGATCACCCGCTCCCGGTGGTTGACCGCGTTCTCGGCCAGGAACGTCTCGTCCAGCATGTCGTTCTTGGCCCGGCTGATCGCGCCCAGGATCGCCGCCGGACGGAACTCGCCGGTGGCCGGCAGGTCCTGCTCGGCAAGGATCCGCTTCATCAGCTGCTGCTGGTCGTCGGTGTCGTAGATCACGAACCGCCGGTCGAGCCCGATCGCCTCGCCGTCCCGCCGCAGCACGCGCGCGCACAGGGCATGGAACGTGCCCGCCTCGACGTCCTTGCCCACGTCGCCGACGAGGGCCGCGATCCGTTCGCGGAGCTCGCCCGCCGCGCGGTTGGTGAAGGTGACGGCGAGGATGCGGTGCGGGCGAACGGCCTCGACCCCGATCAGGTACGCGATCCGGTGCGCGATCACGCGCGTCTTGCCGCTGCCGGCGCCCGCGAGGATCAGGATCGGGCCATCGGTCGTCGTCACCGCCCGGCCCTGCTCCGGGTTGAGCCGGGACACGATCTCCTCGGCCCTCGCCGCCCGCCGCGCCGCGATCGCGGCGGCGACGGCCTCGGGGTCGAGCGCCGGGCCTGCGTTCGCGATCTCGGGGTCCGGGGGGACGTCGTGCATCCACGCCGGCTCCTCGGGCGCACGGTCGGTGGTCGCGCCCGCGAGCAGCCGGTCCGTGGCCGCGTCGGCGGACGCGAGATGCGCGGCGGACGCGAGCTCCGACAATGCCGGCCCCGAGCCGCCGGCGATGCCCGCCGGCGGACCCTCGTCCTCCGGTCCCAGGTCCAGCCAGGTCCCCTGGACGTCGGGCTCGACCGCGCGCGTTCGCCGACGCTTCGCCTGCTCGCCGGAAGGGGTGGGACTCACGGGCCCATTCTAGGTTGGGTCGCTGGTCCCGGACGTGCGCCGGCTCCCGGGCGCGCGCCGCCCACCGCTCGCCGCGCCGCGACGCGATCGGATCGGAATCGAACGGACCCGGGTCTTGCGACCCGGGTCCGTGTTCGTGGCTGCGAGGCTGGACTAGAAGTCCATCCCCCCGCCCATGCCCCCGCCGTGGTCGTGACCGCCACCGGCCCCGCCCCGATCCTTCTCCGGAAGGTCGGTCACGAGCGTCTCCGTCGTGAGCACCATCGCGGCGATGGAGGCGGCGTTCTGGAGCGCCGAGCGGGTGACCTTCGCGGCATCGACGATGCCCTTGGCGAACATGTCCCCGTACTCGCCCTTGAGGGCGTCGTAGCCCTCGCCGGTCTTCATGGCGCGGACCGCGTTGACGATGACCTCGCCCGAGGCGCCGGCGTTGTCGGCGATCTGGCGGGCCGGGGCCTCGAGGGCCTTGCGCACGATGTCCACGCCGACCTGCTCGTCGCCCTTGAGCTTGAGCTTGTCCAGCGCGGGGATGGCCTGCAGGAGGGTGGTGCCGCCGCCGGCGACGAGGCCTTCCTCGACCGCCGCACGGGTGGTCGAGAGGGCATCCTCGATGCGGTGCTTCTTCTCCTTGAGCTCGACCTCGGTGGCCGCGCCGACCTTGATCACGGCGACGCCACCGGCGAGCTTGGCCAGGCGCTCCTGGAGCTTCTCGCGGTCATAGTCCGAGGTGGTGTCCTCGATCTGCGCCTTGATCTGGCTCATGCGCCCCTTGATCTGCTCGGGGGTGCCCTCGCCGTCGACGATCGTCGTGTCGTCCTTGGTGGCGACGACGCGGCGGGCCTTGCCCAGGTCCTCGGCGGTGACGGAGTCGAGCTTGCGCCCGATCTCCTCGGAGATCACGGTGCCGCCGGTCAGGATCGCGATGTCGCGGAGCATCTCCTTGCGGCGATCGCCGAAGCCCGGCGCCTTGACCGCGAGCACGGAGATCGTGCCCTTGAGCTTGTTCACGACCAGGGTCGCGAGCGCCTCACCGTCGATGTCCTCGGCGATGATCAGCATCGGCTTGCCCTGCTGGACGGCCTTCTCGAGACCGGGCAGGAGGTCCGGCACGGCGCTGATCTTCTTGTCGGTGATCAGGATCAACGGATCCTCGAGGACGGTCTCCATCCGGTCGGCGTTGGTCACGAAGTACGCCGAGATGTAGCCCCGGTCGAACTGCATGCCCTCGGTGTATTCCTTCTCGAGCCCGAGCGACTGGCCTTCCTCGACGGTGATGACGCCGTCCTTGCCGACCTTGTCCATGACCTCGGCGATGATCTCGCCGACCTCGGGATCCGCCGCGGAGATGGCCGCGACGGCCGCGATCTGCTCGCGGGTCTCGACCGGGCGAGCGGTGCGCTTGATCTCGGCGACGATGGTCTCGACCGCGCGCTCGATGCCGCGCTTGACGACCATCGGGTTGGCGCCTGCGGTGACGACGCGGAGGCCCTCCTGGACCAGCGCCTGGCCGAGGACGACGGCCGTGGTCGTGCCGTCGCCGGCGACGTCGTCGGTCTTGGTCGCGACCTCCTTGAGGAGCTGCGCGCCCATGTTCTCGAACGGGTCCTCGAGCTCGATGTCGCGAGCGATCGTGACGCCGTCGTTGGTGATCGTGGGGGCGCCGAACTTCTTGTCGAGGACGACGTTGCGTCCCTTCGGACCGATCGTCACGCGGACCGCGTCGGCGAGGTGATCGATGCCCCGCTTGAGCGAGCGACGAGCGGTCTCGTCGAAGATGATCTGCTTGGCCAAGGTGGTGAACCCTCCAGGGACTTCGTGTGGTGGGAGCTCGCGGTCATGGGCGCCGCTCGGCGCCCCGGGCGTCAGCCCTCGACGATCGCGAGGATGTCCTTCTGGCTGAGGATGAGGAGATCCTCGCCCTCGACCTTGAACTCGGTCCCCGCGTACTTCGCGTACAGGACCTTGGCGCCGACGGTGACGTCCATCGGCGTTCGCTTGCCCTCGCTGTCAAAGCCGCCCGGGCCAACGGCGAGGATCTCGCCCTCCTGGGGCTTCTCCTTCGCGGTGTCCGGCAGCACGATTCCCGACTTCGTCATCTCCTCACGGGGCGTGGGCTTGATGACGACGCGATCGCCCAGCGGGCGGAGCTTCGTCGAAGAGGCGGTGGCCAAGGTGTCTTCCTCCTCTGGCGGCCGCGGACCGGCCGTCGATCGCCTGTGGTGTGGATCGGGGCGACCGGGCGGGCTAGCCACGATCGACCCGTTGATCCTCCGTCCGAGCGCATCACCAGCCGCGCGATCCGCACCGTGTGGCACCCCGGGGACATCCGGTGATGGGTGTCCCGACCTGGCCATACGGGCCGCGTCCCGGCTGACTTAGCACTCTCGCTGTGAGAGTGCCAACAAACTACCCGAGGGCGCTCCGGCTGTCAACCGCTCACCGGACGGGCTCACCGGCGAGCGGTTCCGTCGCTGCGCGGCGAGCGGTTCCGTCGCTGACCGCGCCCGGCGGTGCTATTCCCGTGCAACGGCGGATTCGTTGTCAGGTACCGCGCGGGGCGGTCGTAGTCCGTTCCTCGGCCGATCGGCGCGCGACGCGCTCGCGTCGCGTGCGTGGCACGAACCCGGCGGCCGTCCACGCCGTGGCGGAACCTCGCCTACCACCGGCACACGCGGTGGATGACCGGACCTGGCCGGATGACCGGACCTGGCCGGATACCTCGCCGGCCTCGCGATCCGCGTCGCCAAGGCGATTCACCTCGCCGACGCCGTCAGGCGCGCGCGATCCCGAGCAGGCGCGAGAACTCGGTGCGCACGATGCGGTAGCACTCGCACGACGCGGCCTCGAGACCGGGCCGGTCGAGGATGCGCATGTTGCCGCGGTGATACACGATCAGGCCGCGTGCCTGGAGGTCGGCGACCGCGGTGCCGACGCTCTGGCGAGCGACCCCCAGCATGAATGCCAGGAACTCCTGGGTGAGGAAGAACGCATCGTTCTCGGCCCGGTCCTGCGTCGCCAGCAACCACCGCGCACCGCGTTGCGCCACCGTGTGAAGCCCGTTGCAGGCCGCGTTCTGGGCGGTCTGGACGAAGAATGCCTGCGAATAGGTGCGCACCAGCGCGCTGAGCCGCGGCTGTTCCGCCAGCAGGGCCTCGAACTGCTCGGCGGGGATCCGCAACGCGTCTCCCGACAGCTGGGACATGAGGTGAAACGGCGAGCTGTCGGCACCCAGGAAGATCGGCAGGCCGATCATTCCCTCGTTTCCGACCGTGGCGACCTCCGCGCCGAGGCCTTCCGACATCAGGGCGACGACCGAGATCATCCCGCTCAGCGGGAAGTAGGCGTAGTCGATGGGCTGCCCTGGCCGGGCGACGACGGCACCCCGCGGCAGCGAGACCGGCGTGAGCTGCTCGGCAACGCGACGGGCTTCGTCGTCGCCCAATGCGGCAAGCAGGTGGTTCCGGTTGCGTGGCTTCTTCATGACTCGACTCGAAGTATGCGATTCGGGCCGGTGGCCTGCAATCGAAGTCAGACCGGTATGGCAGGTGGATGGCAGACGCGACGGCCGGGCTCAACGACAATCGCACACGCCACGCGCGTGGCGGGGGAAGGCCGCAACCGGACCGGTCGAGAGTTGGGCGCCCCTGTTCGACTCCAGGAGGACGACCGATGGGGCTGCCGTCTGCGGGGGACCCGGGCGAAGGTTCAGCCGACGCCCGGCAGTTCGAGCGCGTCGTACGCCGCTGGCCGTGGACCTATCCCGGCATCTCGCGGTGACCGCCGGCGAGGCTCCGGCGGATCGGAAGGCCCGCACTGCGCTCGGCGCCGCCGCTGACGCGGACCAGACCGCCGCTGACGCGGACCAGACCGCCGCTGACGCGGACCAGACCGCCGCTGACGCGGACCAGACCGCCGCTGACGCGGACCAGACCGCCGCCGACGCGGACGACGACGCCGCCAGTCGTGATGCGTCCAGCGCGCTGCGAGACCAGGAGCTTTCCAACCTGGACCAGGCGAATGCGGACCTGGATGCGAGTCGGAACGACGCGAGCCTGAAGGCGCTCGATACAGCCCGCTTCGAGCGCGCCGAGGTGTCTCGCGAACGCGCCCTGACGTCCGAGGACCGGAGGCGAACCGCCGCACGGCGCGACGAGACAGCGGCCAGGCGCGACCTCGTCGCATCCCAGCGCGACGCGACCGCGCGCGAGCGCGACGAGCGGGCCGTCGCGTTCGAACGCGAGATCGGGGCGTTGAAGCCGTCGATCGCCATGGAGCTCGAGGCGCTGCGGACGGAGGCTGCCCGGGATCGAGAGGCCGCTGCCAGGGACCGGGCGCGCGCCGCACGGGACCGCGCGGAAGCGGCGAGACTCCGGGACGCGCTTGCGACCGCCCTCGTGACCGCCCACGTCGACGACCTGACCGGCGCCTACCGCCGGGAGATGGGCCGCCTTGCGCTTGTCCACGAGATCGCCCGGGCGCGCCGCGGCGATGGTCGCCTGGTCCTCGCCTTCGTGGATGTCGACGATCTCAAGGGGATCAATGATCGCGACGGCCATGCCGCGGGGGACGAGGCCCTGGTCAAGGTGGTTGCCCAGATACGCGCCACGCTGCGGTCGTTCGACCCGGTCATGCGCTACGGCGGTGACGAGTTCGTGGCGGCCATGGGCGGAGTGGACCTCGACGAGGGTGAGCGACGCTTCGAGGCCATCCGCGCAGCCCTGCTGAAGCGCGCCGGGATCGGGGTCAGCCTCGGCCTTGCCCGTCTCGAGCCGGGTGACACGGTCGAGGAGCTCACGGCCCGCGCTGATGCAGACCTGTACCGACGGCGCGGCACCCAGCCCATCAGGGTGCCTGCGCCGGACTGACGGTCGTCCGGTGCGGCCCACCGTTCATCGGCCGAAGGCGAGGTCGTAGGCTCGGACGAGGTCGTCCCCGAGGTCGTCCCCGGACGAGGGACGGAGCCCCGCGACCCAGCGTGCCGTGATCGCCACGTACTGCGGCTCGTTGCGTGACCTCGGCGCGCCCGGCGGCGACAGGAACGGCGAATCGGTCTCCACCAGCAGGCGGTCGGGCGGCACCAGCGGCACGACCTCCGCCGACGGCTCCTCTCCACGCCGGAACACCAGCCCGGAGAAGCTCACGGCGAGGCCCATCGCGATCATCTCCCGCGCGTAGTCCACCGGACCGGAGAAGCTGTGGACGATGGCCGGCGGGCGGGATCCGAACGCCTCCCGTGCCGGTGCGCCGTCGAAGCCTGCGGCCCGGAGCTCCGCGACGAGGGCGTCCTGGGCGTCGCGCTCGCCGGCCCGCGACCGGCAATGGAGGATCGCCGGCTTGCCCGTCGCCACGGCGAGCGCCAGGTTGCGCCGCAGGTTCTCCAGCTGGGCGTCGATCGGCGAGAACAGGCGGTCGTAGTCCAGGCCGGTCTCCCCGATCGCGACCACGCGATCGTCACGCGCCCAGGCCTCGACGTCCGCCCAGCCGGCGGCGTCGACCTTCGCCGCGTCGTGTGGGTGGATGCCGACGGCCGCGTCCAGCCACGTCCGGCGCGCCACCAGCTCCAGCGCCCGCTCTGACGAGGCGACGTTCCAGCCCGGGACGAGGATCCGCTCGACCCCGGCCGCCCGGGCGGCATCGAGCACCCGGTCGACATCGTCGGTGAACCGGTCCGCGTTGAGGTGGCCGTGGGCGTCGATCAGCCGCATGGGCCGATGGTATGGCGGACGGGCGAGCGGGGAAAACGGGGCGCCTGCCCGGACGCGATCGACGGGGCTACGCGCTGTCCGCCGCGGCAGCCTCGGTCTCGACCCGCGGGAAGAGTGGCTCGGGCGTCTCCGTGACGCGGCCGGGCTGGTCCCGGAAGGCTCCCCACGCCAGCTGATCCAGGATCGCCGGACCATTATTGCCGTCGGGGCCGTACGGGTATTCGTGCCCCAGCTGGGCCATCACCCGGGGCGCGATCTGCGGCATGAACGGCGCCGCGGCGAGGCCCACCAGGCGGCACGTCTCGATGAGGTCGCCCAGCACGTCCCGCAAGCGCGCCGCGGCGGCCGCGTCGCCGGCCTTGGCGGCCTTGTTGAGCGTCCACGGTTGCTCCGCGTCGACGGTCTTGTTGGCGCCCCCGACCAGCTCCCACAGCTCCGCGAGCGCGTCGTGGAGCCGGCATGCGTCGAGCCGGTCCCGGTACAGCAGGAGCGTGTCGGTCCAGCCCTCGGCCAGCGGCGAGTCGCCCGTCGTGCGCGGCGCCGGGCGCTCTCCGCCCAGGTAGCGGTTGACCATCGACACCGTCCGGTTGACGAGGTTGCCGAAGTCGTTGGCGAGGTCCGCGTTGTAGCGGCGGATGAACGAGTCCCACGAGACTTCGGTGTCGCGGTCGAATGCGACCTCGCGCAGGGTGACGTACCGGGCACCGTCGGCCCCGAGGGCCGCGACGACGGCGTGCGGGTCGAGGAAGTTGCCGCGGCTCTTGCTCATCCGCTCGCCGCCCGAGACCAGCAGCCAGCCGTGGACCCACACGTGGCGTGGCGCGTCGATCCCGGCCGACCACAGCATGGCGGGCCAGTAGATCGTGTGGAACCGCGCGATGTCCTTGCCGATCACGTGCAGGTCGGCAGGCCACCAGCGATGGAAGGCGTCGAGGTCGTCGGGGAAGCCGGCGCCGGTGATGTAGTTGATCAGCGCGTCGTACCAGACGTAGATCGTGCCCGCCTCCGGGTCCCACGAGCCGTCCTCGAGCTGCGCGGTCTCGCCGCCCTCGGCGATCGGGAACGGGATGCCCCAGGTGGCACCGGCCCGGCTGATCGAGAAGTCCTCGAGGCCCTGGCGGATGAACCCCAGCATCTCGTTGCGCCGGTAGTCGGGCTGGACGAAGTCCGGGTTGGCCTCGTAATAGGCGAGCAGCCGCTCCTGGTAGGCCGACAGCCGAAAGAACCAGTTGCGCTCGGTCAGCCACTGGAGGGGGACGTCCGGGTGGTTCGGGCATTGCATCCCGCTGGCCGTCTCGAGCAGGTCGGACGGGGCCTTGAAGCCCTCGTTGGGACAGTACCAGCCCTCGTAGGTCCCGGGGTAGATGTCACCGTTGTCGTACGCGCGGCGGACCATCTCCTGCGCGGACCGGTAGTGATCCGGGTCCGTGGTCCGGATGAACCGGTCGGGGCTGATCAGGAGCGCGTCCTCCGCCGCCCGGAACAGCGCCACCTTCTCGTCCACGAACTCGCGTGGCGTCTGGCCACGTGCCTCGGCGGACTGGGCGATGTTGACCGAGTGCTCGTCGGTGCCGGTCAGGAACCGGGTCTCGTCGCCCAGCATCCGGTGCCAGCGCGCGATCACGTCCGCCCCGATGACCTCGTACACCGTGTGCAGGCCGGGCGCGTTGTTCGCGTAGGCGATGGCGGTCGTGACGTAGAAGCGGTGGCGGTTGGACATCGCCGGCCGATGGTAGCAGCGGCGGCCCCCAGGCCGGGGTCAGTGCCGGAAGTGCCGGGTTCCCGTCACCAGCATCGCGGCGCCCGCCGCCTCGACTGCCGCCAGCACGTGCGCGTCGCGCATCGAGCCACCGGGCTGGACGATCGCGGTCACGCCTGCCTCGAGCAGCGCCTCGGGGCCGTCGGGGAATGGGAAGAACGCGTCCGAGGCGGCCACGGCCCCGCGAGCACCGAGCTCGCCCTGGAATGCCCGGGCCTTGTCGACTGCCTGCCGGCACGCATCGACCCGGCTGACCTGGCCGCTGCCGAGCCCCACCAGCATCCCGTCCCGAACCAGCACGATCGCGTTGGACACCACGCCCCGGACGAGCCGCCAGGCGAGGTCGAGGTCGGCGAGCTCGCGGTCGGTCGGACGGCGGGATGTCGTGCAGTTCCAGCTCGCCGGATCATCGGGCTGGCTGTCCGGGGCGGTGACCAGCACCGCACCCCCGGTGGTGCGCACCGAGCCCAGGTGGTCGGGCTCCGGCGCCGCGGCCGGCTGGTCCCCGCTCGCCTCGCCCGCGGGATCGAGCGCCGGATCGACGACCAGCCGCAGGTTCGGCTTGGTCGCCAGGACCTCGCGCGCCGCGTCGTCGTAGGCCGGCGCCACGACCACCTCGAGGAACAACGACGTGAGGCGCTCGGCGAGCGCGCGATCCACCGTGCCCCTGACGGCCACCACGCCCCCGAACGCCGAGACGGGGTCGCCCGCGAGGGCGGCGTCCCAGGCATCGAGCAGGTTCGGCCGCTCGGCGGCGCCGCAGGGGTTGGTGTGCTTCATGATCACGATGGCCGGACCGCGCAGCAGCCGGGCGACCGCGGCGGCGGCCGACGCATCGAGCACGTTGTTGTAGCTCAGCGCCTTGCCCTGGAGCGGCGGCTGCCCACCCGCGAACGGGCCCTCCTCGGCGCGCGGCTCGCGATCGGTCCGCCGGTAGCGGGCGGCCGGCTGGTGCGGGTTCTCGCCGTAGCGCAGCGTCTCGACCTTGGTCATAGAGATCGTCAGGATCGGCGGGTAGGGGTCATCGGACGTGGGCAGACCGGGCTCTGGCGGCAGCGCGATGCCGGCCTCGAACATCCGGCCGGGCAGCTCGGCGGCGATCCGCGCGTCGTAGGCGGCGGTGTGCCGGAACGCCTCGACCGCCAGCGCCGATCGAAGCCCCAGGGGGATCTCGCCGTGGTCGTCGAGGGCGGCGAGGATCGCGTCATACCGGTCCGGTGAGGTCACGATCGCCACCGAGGCATGGTTCTTGGCCGCCGCCCGGACCATCGACGGCCCCCCGATGTCGATCTCCTCGACCAGGTCGTCGAACGAGATCCCCGGCCGGCGCGCCGCCTCCGCGAACGGATACAGGTTGACGACGACGAGGTCGAACGGCGCGATGCCCGCGGCGAGCAGCGCCTCGCGGTGATCGGCGCGGCGGCGGTCGGCAAGGAGCCCCGCGTGCACCCTGGGATGCAGCGTCTTGACGCGGCCGTCGAGCATCTCCGGGAACCCGGTCACGGCCGCCACGTCGGTGACCGACAGGCCTGCCTCGCGCAGCGCCCGTGCCGTGCCGCCGGTGCTCACCAGCTCGAAGCCACGAGCGACCAGGCCGCGGCCCAGGTCCGCCAGGCCGGACTTGTCGGAGACGGACAGCAACGCCCGGCGCGGGACGGGGACCGCGGCGTCGGCCGTTGACGCGTCCAGGCGGACGCGACGGGCCCCGGCAGACGCCGACAGCGCCCCGGCAAGGAGGTTGGCGACCGCGGCGGGAAGGAGCCGGTGCTCGACCGCGTGGAGCCGCTCGAGCAGCGATGCCTCGTCGTCACCCGGCAGGACCGCGACGGCCTCCTGGGCGACGATCGGTCCGCCGTCGAGCGTCTCGTCCACGAGGTGCACCGTCACGCCGGTGACCGCGACGCCCGCCGCAAGCGCGTCGCGGACGCCGTGGAGCCCCGGGAACGCCGGCAGCAGCGACGGGTGGACGTTGAGGATCCGGCCACGGAATGCACCCAGGACGGCCGGGCCGACCAGCCGCAGGTACCCCGCCAGCACGACCGCATCGGGCTCGACGGCAGTCAGCGTCTGCGCCAGCGTCGCATCGTCGCCGCCCGGGACGAGCACGGTGTCGATCCCCTGCTCCGCCGCCCAGTCCAGCGCCGGACACGGCCGATCGGCGAACACGAGCACGATCTCGCCGCCCAGGGCGCCCCGCATCGCGGCTGCCGCGAGCGCCCGCAGGTTCGAGCCGCTGCCCGAGGCGCCGACCGCGATCCGTCCGCTCACCGCTCCTCCTCCACGTATCGGCGGCCGTCCGCCGCCACATCGATCACCTCGCCCACGGCCCAGGCCGCCAGGCCGCGCTCGACCGCCAGCTCGACCGTCCGATCGACGGCCTCCGGGGAGACGACCAGCACCATGCCCAGGCCGCCGTTGAACGTCGCGCGGAGCTCGTCGTCCTCGAGCCCGCCGAGCGCGCCCATCAGGCGCATCACGGACGGCATCGGCCAGACCGCTGGGTCGAGCCGGGCCCCCAGCCCGTCCCGGAGCGCGCGGGGCACGTTGCCCGGCAGCCCGCCACCGGTGATGTGGGCGACCCCGTGCAGGTCGTGGCCGTCGGCCATCAGCGCGGCCCGGATCGCGAGCACGTCGCGCGCATAGATCCGGGTGGGCGTCAGCAGCACCTCGCCCAGGGTCGACAACGCGTGCTCGGGCTCGGCCGCCACGGCCGCCGCCGCATTCGCATCGCCCAGCGCGCGGTGGAGCACCTCCTGGTACGGCGCCGTCAGGTCGAGATCGCGCTCGTTGACCAGGGCGCGGACCAGCGAGAAGCCGTTGGCGTGGAGGCCGGACGAGCCCAGGCCCACGATGGCATCGCCCGCGCGCGCGGTGGTCCCGTCGAGGAGCGACGAGCGCTCGACCACGCCGATGCAGAAGCCGGCGAGGTCGAACTCGTGCGCCTCCATCAGGCCCGGGTGCTCCGCGGTCTCGCCGCCGATCAGCGAGCACCCGGCCTGGCGGCACCCTTCGGCAACGCCCCCGACCAGCTCCGCCACGTTGAACGGGTCGAGCTTGCCGACCGCGACATAGTCGAGGAACGCAACCGGCTCGGCCCCCGAGCACACGACATCATCGGCGCACATCGCGACCAGGTCGATCCCGATCGAATCGAACCGTCGGACGGCCACCGCGATCGCGGTCTTCGTCCCCACGCCGTCGGTCGCGGACACGATCACGGGCTCCTGGACGCCGGACGGGATCGTGAACGCGGCACCGAACCCACCCAGCCCGCCCAGCACCTCCGGCCGGCGGGTCGAGGCCACCGACGAGCGGATCAGCTCGACGGCGTGCTCGCCGGCAGCGACGTCGACGCCGGATCGCGTGTAGGCCGCTCGCGGGTCGGTCATCCGGCGACGTCGGCTGGCGCCACGCCCTCCGGGAGCACGGGGTCGGGGGCCGTCTCGAGCATGAACTTGCGGGCCGAGACGTCGTACGGCACGGGCTCCGGGTAGTTGCCGTCGAAGCAGGCGAAGCAGAACTGCTCGTACGGGAGGTCGAGCGCAGCGAGCACGCCCCGGATCGACAGGTAGCCCAGCGTGTCGGCGCCGATGAACTCCCGGATCTCCTCCACCGAGTGGGTCCCGGCGATCAGCTCGGTCTCGATCGCGGTATCGATCCCGTAGAAGCACGGGTGGTAGATCGGCGGCGCGCTGATCCGGACGTGGACCTCCCGCGCGCCCGCGCGCCGGAGCAGGCCCACGATCTGCTTGGTCGTGTTGCCGCGCACGATCGAATCGTCGACGACGATCAGGCGGCGGCCGCGGACCACCTCGCGCAGCGGGCTGAGCTTGACGTTGACGCCGCGCTGGCGCATCGCCTGCGATGGCTGGATGAAGGTCCGGCCGCTGTACCGGTTGCGGACCATGCCCTCGCGGTACGGGATGCCCGACGCCTCCGCGAACCCGGCCGCGGCCGGCGCGCCCGTGTCGGGGACCGGCATCACCATGTCCGCCTCCACGGCGTGCTCCGCCGCGAGCTGGATCCCCATCTGGCGGCGCGCCTCGTACAGGTTGCGGCCCTCCATGTAGGAGTCGGGCCGTGCGAAGTAGATCAGCTCGAACACGCACAGCGCCGGCGTCGCGGGGGCGTATCGCACCGACACCGGCTCGCGGCCCGGTTCGAGCACGACGATCTCGCCAGGCTCGACGTCGCGCACGTACTCCGCGCCCACGATGTCCAGCGCGGCGGTCTCGGACGCGAGCATCCAGCCGGCCGTGTCGTCGCCCCACAGGCCGGGCCCGTCGGGCTGGCCCGCGGGCGCCGGGAGCCGGCCCAGCACGAGCGGCCGGAAGCCGTGCGGGTCGCGGACGCCGATCACGCGCTGCTCGTCGAGGACGACCAGGCTGTACGCGCCGCGCACGCGGGGCAGGACGCGCGTCAGCGCGTCGACCGTGTCCGCGGCCGGCTCGTCCGCGAGCAGCGCGGTCAGCAGCTCCGTGTCGGTCGACGCCGGGAGGCGTCCGCGGCCGCCCTGGAGCTGGGTCAGCAGCTCGCGGGTGTTGACCAGGTTCCCGTTGTGACCGATCGCGAGCGCCCGGCGCGGGCCCAGCCGGAGCGTCGGCTGCGCGTTCTCCCAGACCGTGGAGCCCGTGGTCGAGTAGCGGCAATGGGCGACCGCGAGGTCGCCGGCGAGCGACGGGATGCGCCGCTCGTCGAGGACGGTGCCGACCATGCCCAGGTCCTTGTAGATCATCAGGTTCCGGCCGTCGGACACCCCGACGCCGGCCGACTCCTGGCCGCGGTGCTGGAGCGCGAACAGCGCCGTGGCGGCGACCGCGGCCGCCTCGTGGCCTCGGTCCGGCAGGACGACGCCGACGACGCCGCACATAGGATCAGCTCCTCACCGGAGCGGAGACAGCGAGGCTGCCCGCCCGGCTAGCGTGGTGGTTGTCGAACATCCGCACACCGGAGAGGCAGCCGTCATGCAGGTTACGCGCGGGATGCGCCGCCAGTCCATGAAGCTGGCCCGGCATCGGGCGATCTTGCCCGTCGACGCCCTGATCGCCGGCGTCGACCTGGCCAAGAAGGAGAGCGTGGTGATCTTCACCCGAGCGGCCGACCGGGGTCGCGTGGGCAAGCTCGTGATCCCGACGGACCGGGCCGGCGTCGCGCGCCTGGTGGCCCGGGCCGCCGAGCTGCGGGAGCGCCACGGCCTGGGAGAGCTCGTCGTGGCGATGGAACCAACGAGCCACTTCTGGAAGATCGTCGCCCGCAGCCTCGATCTGGCCGGCGTGCGCTACGTCCTCGTCCAGAGCTTCGTGGTGGCCAAGAGCCGCGAACTCGACAACCTCACTCGCGACAAGACCGACGCCCGCGATGCGGGCCTGATCGCCGACCTCGCCGCCGAGCTGCGCTTCACCGACACCCAGCTGCCCGATGGTCCGTGGGCCGAGCTCGACCTGCTGGCCGAGGCACGGGACCGCCGCACCGTCGAGCGGGGGGCGGCCCTCCAGGAGCAGCGCGCCCTGCTCGAGCTCGTCTGGCCGAGGCTGCTCGACGAGTGCCCGGATCTCGCGGGCACCCACCTCCAGGCGCTCCTGCGGACGGGGCTGGCGCCCGGGCAGGTCGCGGCGATGCCAGAGGGCCGGTTCCTGGCCCTCCTCCGGCGCCACCACCAGCCGCGCCGGTTCCTGCGCTGGATGGGTCACCGGCTGCGTGCAGCCGCGCGCGACACCGAGCCGACGCCGGAGACGGCGGGGGCGGTCCTGCGCTGTCGCCTGGCGGCCCTGCGGGTGCTCGCCGCCGATGCGGCGATCGCCGAGCTCGACGCCCGGATGGCGGTCCTCCTCGAGGCGACCGGCCACGCCTGGCTGCGGGGCCAGATCCGGGGGCTCGGCGACGTCGGCCTCGTGAACCTGCTCGCCCTGACCGGCGACCCGGCCCGCTTCGATGACGGCCGGTGCCTCGTCAAGCTCGCCGGTTCGAACCCGACCGAGCGCAGTTCGGGCGAGCGCCATGCCCCGGGCGGGATCCACAGGCGTGGCCGGCCGACGCTGCGCCTGGTGGCCTACCAGGCTGCGATCAGCCTCGTCCGCTACCACCCTGACTTCCGGGCGCGGTATCTCGCCCTCGTGGCCGAGGACCGCCCACATCGGCTGACCAAGAAGCAGGCCCTCATCGCGGTCGCCAACAAGCTGCTCCGGACACTCTGGGCGATGGCCGTGACGGGCCAGCCCTACCGCAGCGAGATCGCCCGAGGGGAGGTGCGACCACAGTTGATCGCTGCCTGACCCGGCCATTCGCGGCCGGACCGGGTCGGCGGGCAAGCCCAGTCGCACATTGGGGACAACCCGCCACTGATCAAGGGTGACCCCGCCGTCCCTGTCCAGCTCGAACGCGGGCTGAAGGGCAGAACCCGTATCACTTCCTATGTGGAGCGGGACGGCAGGTCGTGACCGACCGACCCGTACCGCGCCGTGCTTGTCGAAGGTGGAGCTTGACAAAGAGGTCATGGGATGATCAGGCGTCGTCCTCCATGCCCAGCGCCCGGGGCAGGCCGTGCTCCCACGCGTGCCGGAGATCCGCGACCGGGACCTCCAGCGCGTCGGCGATCCGGCTGCCACGCTCCTCGGCGGCGCCGGTGGCGCCTTCGCCGGCCATCTCGATCACCAGCTGCGTGCCGCCCGTGACGCCCAGCTGCTCGGTGGGCAGCCCGTGGTGGCGGGCCAGGAGCACGAGCGCCGGCACGTGGCGGGGCCGGACCTCGGCCACCAGCCGTGACGGGCTCTCGCCGAACAGCGCGACGGCGGGCGAATCGCCCACGGCGATCCGGAGCCGCGCGCCGCGATCGCCCCAGATCGCCATCTCGGCCAGCGCAACCGCCAGCCCGCCCCCGGACACGTCCTGGCAGCTCTCGACGAGGCCGCGGGCGATGGCCTCGCGGATGAACGCCTGGAGCGCTCGCTCGCGCTCGAGATCGAGCGACGGTGGACCGTCCTCGGCGGCGGCACCGGCCAGCCGCGCGTACTCGCTGCCCGCGAGCCCGGGCCCGGGCGACCCGACCGCGACCACGACGCTGCCGTCCGCGGCGAACGCCGGGCCGACCCGGGTCGACACGTCGGCCAGCAGGCCCACGATCCCGATCTCCGGCGTCGGCGCGATCGCGCCAGACCGGGATTCGTTGTACAGGGACACGTTGCCGCCGGTGACCGGCAGGCCAAGCGCGACACACGCGTCGGACAGGCCGCGGACCGCCTCGGACAGCTGCCAGAACGCCTCGGGCCGGGTGGGATCCCCGTAGTTGAGGCAGTTGGTGACGCCCAGCGGCCGGGCGCCCGTGATCGAGACGTTGCGGGCGGCCTCCGCGACCGACAGCGCGGCACCCAGCCAGGGGTCGAGGGCCCCGACCGACGCGTTCGCGTCGGTCGTCGCGACGAGCGCCTTGGTGGTCCCCTTGATCCGGATGACGGCGGCTCCGCGGCCCGGGCCGGCGACGGTGTTGGCCTGGACGTTGTGGTCGTACTGCTCGTACACGAGCCGCCGCGACGACAGGTTGGCCGAGCCGAGCAGGGCCAACAGGACGGCGCCGGGATCCATGCCCCGGCCGGGCAGCGCCTCGGTGGGCTCCGTGGGCATTCCCGGCGCGGGTGCCTGGCGGCGGCGCGTGGGCGGCCGGGACGCCCGCTCGAACTCGATCGCCTCCGAGGCGAGGGCGCGTGCCGGGATGCGGGCGAGCTCGCGTGCACCGGGCACAGGGCGGCCGTCCGCATCGAGGGCACCGGTGCCATCCGGGGCGGTGAGGACCACGATGTCGGGCTGCTCGGTGACCCGTCCGATGATCGCGACCGGCAGGTCCCATCGCTCGCAGATCGCGCGCACGGCGTCCCAGCGCGCCGGCTCGACGATCGCGACCATCCGTTCCTGGGACTCGGAGATCATCACCTCGAACGGCTCGAGGCCGGGCTCCCGCCGCGGGATCGCGTCGAGGTCGACCAGCATCCCGGTCCCGCCCCGGTCGGCCGTCTCGCACGTCGCGCAGGTGATCCCGGCCGCGCCGAGGTCCTGGATCGAGACCACGACGCCCGTGGCGATCAGCTCCAGCGTCGCCTCGATCAGCAGCTTCTCCGCGAACGGATCGCCGACCTGGACGGACGGGCGTTTTGACATCCCTGCGGTCAGCCCTACGGAGGGCCCAGGCGACGCTCCCGCGAGCCATGGGCCCGAGGTCTCCTGGTCGGCGAACGTCGCGCTGGCGAGCACCGACGCCCCGCCGATGCCATCGCGGCCGGTGGCCGAGCCATACAGGACGACGAGGTTGCCCGGTCCGTCGGCCGCCGCCCGGGTGAGCATCCCCTCCTCGAGCAGCCCGATCGCCATCACGTTGACCAGCGGGTTGCCCTGGTACGACGGGTCGAACACGAGCTCGCCCCCGACGGTGGGCACGCCCACGCAGTTGCCGTAGCCGCCGACGCCTCGCACGACGCCGTCGACGAGATGGCGGGTCCTGGTGTCGGCCGGGTCGCCGAACCGGAGCGCGTCGAGCACCGCGATCGGGCGGGCGCCCATCGCGAACACGTCGCGCAGGATCCCGCCCACGCCCGTTGCCGCTCCCTGGTACGGCTCGACGGCGCTGGGGTGGTTGTGGCTCTCGATCTTGAACGCGACGGCGAGACCGTCGCCGATCGAGATCACGCCCGCCTGCTCCCCCACCCCGGCCACGACGTCGTCACCCGTGGTCGGCAGCGTGCGCAGCAGCGGACGGCTGCTCTTGTACGAGCAGTGCTCGCTCCACATCACGCTGAACATGGCGAGCTCGAGGTCATTGGGGTCACGGCCCAGCTTCTCCCGGATCGCCTCGAGCTCGACGTCCTCGAGGCCCAGCGTCCGGTGGAGCGGGACGGCGGCGGGAGCCGTGGGTGCGGTCACGTGGCAGCTCCGGCGGCGGCGCGGGTGCCGGTGATGGCGCCCGTGCTCGCCCATTCGGACGCGCTCACGACCAGCGAGCGGATGATGCCCAGCCCGTCGTCCGAGCCCAGGATGGCCTCGACCGCCGTCTCCGGATGCGGCATCAGGCCCGCGACGTTGCCGGCCGCGTTCTGCACGCCGGCGATGCCGCGGAGCGACCCGTTGGGGTTGGCCGCGTCGTCGGGGCCGGCGGTCGCACCGTCACGGTCCACGTACCGCCACAGGACGCGACCGTCGCGCTCGAGCTCGTCCAGCGTCGCGTCGTCCGCGTAGTAGCAGCCCTCCCCGTGGGCGACCGGCATCCGCAGCGGGCGTCGCTCGCCGATCTCGCGCGTGAACGGCGTGTCGAGGCGCTCCGGCATCAGCGCCACCTCGCGGCACACGAACCGCAGCCCGCGGTTCCGGAGCAGGGCGCCCGGGACCATGCCCGCCTCGGCGAGGACCTGGAACCCGTTGCAGATGCCGAGCACCGGCGCGCCCCGATCGGCGAACTCGGCGACCGCGCGCATCACCGGGCTGAACCTGGCGATGACCCCGGCGCGCAGGTAGTCGCCGTACGCGAAGCCGCCCGGGATCAGGATCCCGGCGATCCCCGACAGGTCCGTCGACTCGTGCCACAGGATCTCGGGCTCCGCGCCCGCAAGCCGCAACGCATTGACCGCGTCGATGTCGCGGTTGGACCCGGGAAACAGCACGACCCCGATCCGGGTGCTCACCCGGCCGCTCCCGCGGGCGAGCCCGACCCGGCCGCGTCTGCGGCTCCCGGCGAGCCGGCTGGCGCCGTCGGCCCCGCGGGGATCGATCTCGCGTGCCTCGATCTCGTACGCCTCGATCAGCGGGTTCGACAGCAGCTCCCCGGCGAGCCGCTCGACCACCGCTCGCGCGGCAGCCTGGTCGGCCGCCTCCACCCTGAGCTCGACCCTCCGCCCGACCCGGACCTCGCCGACCCCGTCGATCCCGAGGTGCGGCAGGCTGCGCTCGACGGCCCGGCCCTGCGGGTCGAGGATCCCGGGCTTGGGCGTGACGTTGACGGCGAAACGGAACGGGCGGGTCGGCTCGCTCATGGGGCGATGACATCCTCCTGCAGGTAGCGGGCGAAGCTCGCGCCCGTGATCCGCTCGTAGGCCTCCACGTACCGTGCCCGCGTTCCGGCCACGACCTCGTCGGGCAGCTCGGGCCCGGGTGCCGTCTTGTCCCACGGCTGTGCCTCGAGCCAGTCGCGCACGAACTGCTTGTCGTAGCTCGCCTGCGGGCGGCCGGGCTCCCAGGTGGCCGCGTCCCAGAAGCGCGACGAATCGGGCGTCAGGATCTCGTCGATCAGGAGCAGCCGGCCGGTCGGCAGCAGGCCGAACTCGAACTTGGTGTCGGCGAGGATGATCCCGGCGGCCTCGCACACCGCAGCCCCGCGCGCGTACAGCGCCAGCGACACGGCCCGGACCTGCTCGGCCAGGGTGTCACCGACGAGCTCCTCGACCTGGTGGAACGTGATGTTCTCGTCGTGGTGGCCGGCCGGCGCCTTGTACGCCGGCGTGAAGATCGGCGCCGGCAGCCGGTCGCTCTCGCGCATGCCGGCCGGGAACCGGATCCCGCACACGCTGCCGTCGGCCTGGTACTCCTTCCAGCCCGAGCCGGACAGGTACCCGCGCACGACGCACTCGACCGGCAGGACCTCGGTCAGCCGGCCCAGCATCATCCGGCCGCGGAGGTCCGCCATCAGCACCGGATCGCGATGGGTGAGGCTCTCGGGCAGGTCGGCGGGATCCGCCGACAGCAGGTGGTTGCCGACCAGGTCCGCCGTCTGCCCGAACCAGAACCGCGAGAACCCCGTCAGGATTCGGCCCTTGTCCGGGATCGTCGTGGGCAGGATGACGTCGAACGCGCTCAGGCGGTCCGACGCCACGAGCAGCAGGCGATCGTCGCCCACGCGATACAGGTCGCGGACCTTGCCCGACCGGTCGAATACCTCAGCGAGCGACACCGGCGCCTTCCCTTCCGTTCCTGTCGGCGAGCCGCGCTCGCACCTCGGCCTCGAGCGCGTCCAGCCGCGCGATCACCGCCGGCACGTGCCGGAGCCCCGCGGCGTCATCGAAGCAGGCGTCGAGCGAAGCCAGCGGCAGGCGGCCTGCGACGGCCGGATCCGTGGCCAGGAGCCCGTGGAGCGGCACCCGCTCGTCGGCCGCGCGAAGCGCGTTCCGCTGGACGATCGTATAGGCATCCTCGCGCGACAGCCCGCCGTCCTCGACCAGCGCCAGCAGCACGCGCGACGATGCGTGGAGACCCAGCCCGCGCTCGATGTTCTCGCGCATCCGCTCGGGCCGGACGACGAGGCCCTCGACCAGCCCGGCCGTCCGCTGGAGCATGTAGTCCAGCAGGATCGTCGCGTCGGGCAGGATCACCCGCTCCGCGGACGAGTGGCTGATGTCGCGCTCGTGCCACAGCGGCTGGTTCTCGAACGCGGTCTGCGCATAGCCCCGGAGGAGGCGCGCCAGGCCCGCGATCCGTTCCGACAGGATCGGGTTGCGCTTGTGGGGCATCGCCGAGCTGCCCTTCTGGCCGCGCTTGAACGGCTCCATGACCTCGGCGATCTCGGTGTGCTGCAGGTTGCGGACCTCCGTCGCGAGCCGCTCCAGCGAGCCGCCGAGGATCGCGATCGCGCCCACGAACGCGGCGTGCCGGTCACGCTGGACGACCTGGGTGCTGACCGGGTCCACGCGCAGGCCGAGCTCGGCCAGCACCTCCGCCTCGAGGTCGGGGGCGAGGTGGCTGTACGTCCCGACGGGCCCGCTGATCTTGCCCGTGGCGATCTCCGCGGTCGCCTGGGCCAGGCGCTCCCGGCCGCGGGCGACCTCGAACGCCCAGCCGGCGCACTTGAGCCCGAACGTGGTCGGCTCCGCGTGGACCGAGTGGGTGCGGCCCATCATCACCGTGCTCGCCTCCGCCCGCGCACGCACGATGAGCGCGGCGACCAGGCGGTCCGCGTCCGCCAGGAGGTGCTCCCCCGCCGCCCGCAGCTGGAGCGCCAGCGCGGTGTCCACGACATCGCTGCTGGTCAGGCCCAGGTGGAGGAACCGGCCCTCGGGCCCCACGGCCTCGGCGACCTGCGACACGAAGGCGATGACGTCGTGGTCCGTGGTCTGCTCGATCTCTGCGATCCGGTCGACGTCGACGGCGGCGCGCGCCTCGATCGCCGCCAGCGCATCGGCCGGGACCATGCCCCGGCGGGCCTCCGCGCGGCAGACCGCGAGCTCCACTTCGAGCATCCGCTCGAAGCGCGCGCGGTCCGACCACAGCGCGCCCATCCCGGGCAGCGTGTAGCGCGGGATCACGCGACCACCGCCGCGGCCCGCGGCAGGTCCGCCGCGATGTCGTGACGGCGCTGCATCCCGTCCCACCCGATCGCGTCGGCGGCGGCTTCGGCCACGTCCCGCGCCGCCCCGAGGTCCGCTCCCCGCCCGACCACGGTCATGACCCGGCCCCCGTTGGTCCCGAAGCCCCCCTGCGGCCGTCCGACTGTGCCGGCGTGGAACACGAGCGCGCCGAGCTCGCGGGCGTCGTCGAGACCGGCGATCGGATCGCCCCGCCGCGGATTGCCCGGGTACCCCTCCGCCGCGAGCACGATGCCGACGGCGGCGCCCGG
Source organism: uncultured Chloroflexia bacterium (assembly GCA_963835335.1). GTDB lineage: Bacteria > Chloroflexota > Limnocylindria > Limnocylindrales > CSP1-4 > CAIXZV01. The sequence continues at coordinate 50,408 of CAWIFB010000025.1, forward strand.
CAGCGCGTCGAGGACGGCCGGCACCTCGTCCGGCAGCCGGCCCTGCGCGGCCGCCAGGAGGGCGGGCGCCAGCGGCGCGGACAGCCGTGGCAGGATCACCTGGGCCTCGGGGTCGCCCATCCGGACGTTGCATTCCAGCAGGGCCGGTCCGTCGGCCGTCAGCATCAGGCCCGCATACAGGAAGCCGCGGAACGGCGTCCCGCGCCGCCGCATCTCGGCCAGGATCGGGCGATGGACGGTCTCGATGACGTGCACGACCGCGGCCTCGTCGAGATCGGGCAGCGGCGAGTAGGCGCCCATGCCACCGGTGTTCGGGCCCTGGTCTCCGTCGCACAGCCGCTTGTGATCGCGCGCCGCGGGCAGGGCGACGGCGCGCTCGCCGTCGCAGATGGCGATGACGCTCGCCTCGGGCCCCGACAGGCGCTCCTCGACGACCAGGACCGGCGCGTCGCCGGCGCGACCGGCGAGGAACGAGGGGACGAGGTCGAGCGCCTGCGCGATCGAGTCGGTCACGATCACGCCCTTGCCCGCCGCGAGCCCGTCGGCCTTGAGCACGACGCCGGCGCCCGCTGCGCCCAGCTCGCGCACCCAGGCGACGGCTCCGTCGACGTCGCCGCCACCGAAGGCGCGGGCCACGGCCATCCGGACCCCGGCGGCCAGCGCTACCTCGTGGCAGAACGCCTTCGAGGTCTCGAGTCGCGCTGCCGCTCGCGACGGACCGAACACGGCGATACCCGCGGCCTCGAGCGCGTCGGCGACACCCACGGACAGCGGCGCCTCGGGCCCGACGACGACCAGGTCGACCGCCTCGTCACGCGCCAGCACGACGACCGCGGCGGGATCCATGGGGTCGACCCGGACCGCCCGCACGCCGGGCTCGGATGCGATGCCGGCACCGCCCGGCGCGACGATCACGTCGCGAACGCCGGGCTCTCGCGCGAGCTTCCAGGCCAGCGCGTGCTCGCGACCGCCCGAACCGAGGACGAGGATCCGGGACGGCATCGCGAGGGTCGCGTGGGACACGGGGATCGTCCGCCCCTACGCCGGCGTGCCCGGCCGGTGGCGCATCGGCCGCCACGCCCGCTCGATGGTCTGGTTGCGCTCCGGGCCCACCGACACGAACACGATCGGGACGCCCGCATGCTCTTCGAGCGCGGTCACGTACCGGCGCGCGTTCTCGGGCAGGCCGCCCAGCGAGCGCACGTCATGGATCGGCTCCTCCCAGCCCGGGAAGTCCTCGTAGATCGGCACCGCGCGCGACAACGCCGAGCCGCTCGACGGCCAGGTCTCCACCCGCCGGCCATCGATGTCGTAGGCCACGCACAGCCGGATGGTCTCGATCCCCGACAGGATGTCGAGCTTGTTGAGCACGATCGCGGAGTTCGAGTTGACCGCGACCGCATAGCGCATCGGGACCGCGTCGAGCCAGCCGACGCGCCGCGGGCGCCCGGTCACCGTGCCGAACTCGTGGCCGCGGTCCGCGATGCCGCGCCCGATGTCATCGTGGAGCTCGGTGGGGAACGGTCCGGAGCCGACCCGCGTGGCGTAGGCCTTCATCACGCCGATGACCTCGTCGACCTGGAGCGGCCCGATCCCGCCGCCCGTGCACGCGCCGCCGGCGACGGGGTTGGACGAGGTCACGAACGGGTAGCTGCCGTGATCGAGGTCGAGCAGCGTGCCCTGCGCCCCCTCGAGGAGGACGTGGTCGCCGCGGCGCAGCGCGTCCTGGACCAGCCAGGTGCTGTCGTCGAGGTGATCGCGCAGGCGCTCGCCCCAGGCCGCTGCCTGGTCGACCAGCGCCTCGACCTCGAACGTATCGGCTCCCATCGACGCGAGCAGCAGGTTCTTGTCCGGCAGCGCGCGCGAGATCCGCTCGCGCAGCACCGCGCGGTCGAGCAGGTCCTCCATCCGCAGGCCAAGTCGCCACGCCCGGTCCCCGTACGTGGGACCGATGCCCCGGCCGGTGGTGCCGACCTTCGCGCCTGCGAGCCGGGCCTCGTTCGCGCGGTCCAGGGCCACGTGGTAGGGCATGATCACGTGCGCGCTTCGGCTGACCCGGACCTTGGTGACATCGACGCCGCGGCCGGCCAGCATCTCGAGCTCCGCGATCAGCGTCGCCGGGTTGACCACGACGCCGTTCCCGATCACCGACGTGATGTGCGGGTACAGCACGCCCGAGGGGCACAGCTGGAGCTTGAACACCTCGTCGCCCGTCACCACGGTGTGGCCCGCGTTGTCACCGCCCTGGTAGCGCACGACCATCGCGACCTGCTCGGCCAGGAAGTCCGTGGTCTTGCCCTTGCCCTCGTCCCCCCACTGGAGGCCGACGATCACCGTCGCGGGCATCGCGGGCCGCCGGGCATGAAACGACCCCGGGCGAGGCCGGGGTCCTGGATAGACGTCTCCCGCGACTGCCCACCGGCGTGTCGGCGGACCGGGCGGTCAGGGGTGCGGTGCCGTCTCACGGGGCAGACGCCGCGCCTCCCTCGAGCAATGGTCAGTTCCTCCTTCGCGGTCGGGGAGCTCCGCGCAGCCTCGAGGACCGGGCGAGTATAGCGAACCGGGGCGTCCGTGCGACGGGGTTCGGCCGTGCGACGGGGTTCGGCCTCGGCGCCGTCCGCCGCCCGGGCCTGAGGATCACCGTGGTGAAGGATTGATCGGCGCCAGCCGGGTGGTCGCGTCGGCCAGGTGCCGGGCCTCGTAGCGGTTCGCCGCGAGAGTGCCCGCGGCGAACACCAGCGCCGCCAGGGCAAGGCCGATCGGCACATCCGAACCCACCTCGATGCCCGCCAGGAAGACGAGCGCGCCCGCCACGACGCTGCTGATCACGCCGACGATCGCGGGGGTGGTCACAAACCCACCGAGACGCGGGGCGTCGGCCCAGCCACCGGTCACCATCAGGCCGCGCGCATCGTCGTGGTGCCCGGTCACGAGATATCGCGCCATGTGCGGTGCGATCTCGACATAGGCACCGCGGATCCGGTTCATCCCGACAACCCAGCGGGTCTCGTCGACGTTCGCCGCCACCAGCCTGACGAAGGTCGCTACCCCAAGGAACAGGACGACTGGCAGGATGACCAGCGCGAAGGCGATGAACCCGGCCCCGAAGTCGGTCGCCTGCGCCACCAGCGCCAGCGCGACCACCGATGCGGAGAGCACGGACAGGAACATCTGCGCGCGGGAGAACGATTCGTTCCATGTGAGAGACCGCGTCGCGAGCAGACTCCAGTGCTCTGTCGACAGGATCTGAAGATCGGAGCCGTCGGGGGCGCGCGGGGCGGCGGAGCGGGCGCCGGCCGAGGCGATCGCCGGGAGCTCGCCGGCCGGGACGGCCCGCCCGCCTGGTTCGATGGTCATGGCACCTCCTCATCGACGGCGCGTGGTCGGGATCACGAGCATCCCCAGCCTACTCCGGCCCGGTCCGGCTAACGCTTGGCGGCGAGAGCGATGCAGGACGGGTTGGTGGCCATCGAATGGCGATGCAACGGCCGCCGCCGGCTCCGCGTAAGCCCGCGTGAAGTCACGACCGCTAGGGTTCGTCCTGCCCGTCGAACCACGCCGGCCCCGCCGACCCGTCGCTCCGTCGAGGCCCGACCGCCGGGGCCGGCGCCCCACCCGCCCGCCGTCCGTTGATGCCCGCCGCACGCAGGATCGGCCGGATCTCGTCGCGCCCAGGAAGCGCGGCTCGGCCGGATCGGAAGGAGACAACGAACCGATGAACAGGGTCCTCCTCACCGGGCGCCTGACCCGCGACCCCGAGGTTCGCACGACCGCCGGCGGCAAGGCCGTCGCACAGTTCTCCGTCGCGAGCCACGAGTACGTGTCGGGCAAGGAGAAGAGCGAGTTCCATAACGTCGTTGCATGGGATCGGCTGGCGGAGACGTGCGGCCGGTACCTGGGCAAGGGCCAGCAGGTCGCCATCGAGGGCCGGATCCAGACCCGGACCTGGGACGACGACCAGGGCAAGCGCCACTGGAAGACGGAGATCGTGGCGAGCAGCGTCGAGATGCTGTCCGGCCGTCGCAAGAAGGACTACGCCGCCGAGACGGCGGCCACGGCGCTCGAGGCGCAGGCCGTCGCCGCGGGCGTGGCGCCGGATGCCACCGAGCCGATCGCGGACGACGCGGGGTTCAGCGTGACCCCCGGCGGCGACGAGGAGGACGAGGAGGACGAGCTCCTCGAGGAGGCCGTCGCCGCCTGACCAACAGCCTTCCAGCTCCCTCGCCGGCGGCGGTACGGTCCCCCTCCCGTGCCGCTGCCGGCTCCTCAGCCATTGCCGGCGTGACGCGATCGGGCCGCATCCGACGCCGCCGCCGCGCCACCATCGGAGCCTGGCGATTGCTCATCGAGGCTGGGCTGCGCATCGTCCGCGTGGGCTGCGTACAGGGCCCGCCGCGGGAGTCCCGTCTCGGCCGCAACCCGGCGGGCGGCGTCGCCGCGCGCGGCACCCCCCTCGACGAGCCGCTCGACGGCGACCCGGGCGGTCGCGATCACCGCGTCACGGGTCGCCCCGGACCTGCCAGCAACGGCGGCATCCGTGACCCCACCGCTCGACCAGCCCACCACGATCACGACCTCGCCCCGGGCCGGGATCGTCCCGTCAAGCGCGGCAGCCGCCAGCTCCCCGAGCGATCCGCGCACGACCGCCTCGTGCAGCTTGGTCAGCTCGCGGCACACCGCACCGGCCCGGTCCCCGCCACACGCCGCGGCCAGGTCGGCAAGCGTTGCGGCCGTGCGGCCCGGCGCCTCGAGGATCACCGCGCCCCGCTCGTCGCCCGCGATCTGCTCCAGCCGGTCACGCCGCTCGCGGCCGCTCCGGGGCAGGAACCCATCGAACGTCCAGCGCGGACCCGCCACACCACTGGAGGCGACGGCCGCGAGCACCGAGGACGCGCCCGGGATCGCCACAACCGTGCCGCCGCGGCCCGCCCACGCCGCCACCAGGCTGTCACCCGGATCGGACACGACCGGCGTGCCCGCATCGGTCACCAGCGCGAGATCGGCGCCGTTGGCGAGGTGCGCAAGCAGCTCCCGCTCGCGCGCCGGACCGCTCTTCGCGTGGTAGCTGGTGGTCCGCGTCCCGATCTCGTAGCGATCGAGCAGCCGGCGCGTGATCCGCGTGTCCTCGGCCGCGATCAGCGGCACCGCGCGCAGGACCTCGAGCGCCCGCAGGGTAACGTCGCCGAGGTTCCCGATCGGCGTCGCGACGACGTACAGCGTCCCGCCGGCGGCCACCGTCAGCTGCGCGCCGACCCGGGCCGGCGGCGCGGGTAGAGGTAGTCCACGCCGGCAGTCCGCGGACCGAGCTTCGCGATCGGCGGCACCTGCCGCTTGAACTCGGAGCCCGCGACCATGTGGTCCACCCGCTCGACGAGCTCGCGGTCGAACCCGAGCGCCACGACCTCGTCCACGCTGCGCCGCTTGTCGATCCGCCAGAACAGCAGCCGGTCGAGCTCGGGATACGAGAAGCCCGCCTCGGTCTCATCCGTCTGGCCCGGCCACAGGTCGGCCGACGGCGCCTTGCGGATGATCGGCTCCGGCACGCCCATCGCGACCGCCAGCTGGCGGACCTGGCTCTTGTACAGGTCCCCGATGGGGTTGAACGCACACGCCGAGTCCCCGAACAGGGTCGTGTACCCGATCAGCGACTCGGTCTTGTTGCCCGTGCCCACGACCAGCCCGCCCCAGGTGACCGATCGGTCGTAGAGCACCGACATGCGCATCCGGGCCATCAGGTTGCCGCGACGCAGCGGGGCGGCGTCGAGGCCCTCGGGACCCGCCGACCCGGGTTCGCCTTCGACGCCGAAGTAGCCGTCCACCATCGGGCTGATGTCCACCAACTCGGAGGCGCAGCCGAGGTGGCTGACGACCGTCTCCGCATCCGTCCGGGAGGCCGGCGATGACGTCCGATACGGCATCAGCACGCACAGCAGCCGCTCGGCGCCGATCGCGTCGGCGACCAGGTAGGCGACGAGCCCGGAGTCGATCCCGCCCGACAGCCCCAGGACCGCGCGCTCGAACCCCGCCTGCCGGAGCTGGCCGCGGATGAACGCCGCGATGACCGTCCGTGCGACGCCGGTGTCGATGGCCAGCTCGTCCGGCAGCACGAACATCGGCCCAGGGGCCTCGCTCACCACGGCGTCTCGAGGTCGGCGGGCACGGGTGCAACGCCGCCGGCAGCTCGCACGGGTCGTTTGCCCGCGGGCAGACCCGCCGATGCCGCAGGATCGGCCTCGTCACCGGTGGTGTCCGGCGCGAGCCCGGCGCGCTCGGCGATCAGCCGGCGCCATTCCCGGGCGACCAGCTCCGGCCGCTCGTCGCGGAGCAGCGGCAGCGTGATCCGCTCGCGTCGCACCTCGGCCAGGTCCACGTCGGCGTAGAACAGCCCCTCCTCGAACATCGGCGCCGAGAACACGCCGGCACCGTTCGGCCCGATCACCTCCGACCCGCCCCAGAACGAGAATGACTCGTCGACGCCGACGCGGTTGCAGAACACCACGAACGACGTCGTGAGCTGCGCGTACGTCCGCATCAGCGTCCGCCACGACGTCGCCGTCCCCAGCCCGACCTCGTTGGATGCCGCCATGTCGCGGCCCGGCGACGAGGACACGTTGACCAGGATCTGCGCACCGTCGAGGGCCAGCAGCTGCGCCGTGGACAGGTGCCAGAAGTCCTCGCAGACCGCAAGCCCGATCCCCACCCCCAGCGTCGAGGGCGCCGCGCGCAGCGCATTGCCCGGCGCAAAGAACCGGCGCTCGTCGAACAGGCCGTAGGTCGGCAGGTGGGCCTTGCGGTGAACATGCCGGATCTCGCCGTCCTCGACCAGCGCCGCCGCGATGAACAGGCGATGGTCACCCGATTCCTCGACGAACGAGACGATCGCGGACGGGCCGCCGGCCGTTGCCGCCACCAGCGTCGCCAGCCGCGGGTCGTCGAGGCGCATCGCGACCTCGGACGCCAGGTCCTGGAGCAGGTAGCCCGTCAGCCCCAGCTCCGGGAACACGACCAGCCCGGCGCCGCCGGCGCGAGCGTCACGCACCAGGTCCCGGTGCTGCTCCAGGTTCGCGTCGAGATCGCCGAGGCGCGGGGCGATCTGGGCCAGGGCGATGCGGAGTGGCTGCACGCAGGGAGTCTAAGCCTGACCGGTCTGCGATGAGGCGGCCATGTCCGCGGCCGGACGAGGCAGGCGCATCCCGCCGCGAGGCCATGCCGGCGCGCGGTGCTAGGCTGATCGCCACGTCAAGGCGCCCCGCCGACGGCCCAGACTCGTCCGGCGCCACCAGCGTGTTCATCGAGTCAATCCGGAGGCAACCCCGCGTGTCCCGTGCGAGCCGCGCGCTGCCGGCTCTCCTGGCCGTCGCGGTCCTCGCCGGGGCGTGCACGACGGAGCCCGAGCCGTCGGCGTCGCCGACGACCCGCATCGACGGCGCCTCGCCTACGCCGACGGTCGCGGTCAGCGACAACCCGTTCTCGCCCTCGAGCTGGCCTGCGGCCGGTTCTGCCTGCGGCGCGGCCGGGTACACCGGACGCATCGGGCGGATCGAGGCGGTCAACGCGCTGACAGTCCGCTTCCGGCTGTGCGCCCCGGATGGCTCGTTCCTTGCCCGGATCGCCAGCCCGGCCCTGGGGATCCTCGATTCGGCGACGATCGAACGGCTGGGCACGGACCCCGGCGCGGCACGCTCGATCGCCGGCACCGGGCCGTACCGCATCCAGCGCTGGGACGAGGGCGGCGACGCGGTCCTCTCCGCGGCGGCCGTGGACGGTGCGCCTCCCGCCTCGCTGACGCCCACGGTGATCCTCCGCTGGAACGCCGATCCGGCTCAGCGGGCCGCGGAGCTGCAGGCGGCATCGGTCGACGGGATCGACGCACCAGGCCCGGCCCAGATCGACACCCTCGACACGCTGCCGGAGGTCGTGATGGTCCCGCGGGCCGGCCTGTCCACGGCCTACCTCGCGTTCGGCAGCGATCCCGCCTTCGACGACGTGCGCGTCAGGCAGGCGATCGCCGGCGCGATCGACCGCGGTACTCTCGTCGAGAGCGCGTTCCCCGCCGGCTCGACGGTCGCGACCCACCTCGCGCCGTGCCAGCTCGCCGGCGCCTGCGTCGGAGACGACTGGTACCCGTACAACGGGCCTGCCGCCGCGGCGGACCTCGCGGCGACAGCGTTCGACCTCCGCGCGACATACCCGCTGCACGTGCCCGACCGGCCCGTTCCCGGCCTCCCCGACCCGCGGGGCGTGGCGCTGGCGCTCCAGGCCGAGCTGCTCGACAGCCTCGGCATGTCGACGGAGATCGACGTGATGGATGCGACGACGTGGGCCGCGCGCATCGCCGACGGCGGACTGGACGGCCTCTACCTGGGCGGCACGGCGGACGCCGTCGTCGACGCGACGGACGTCATCGGCGCGGTGCTCGGGCCGGGCACCGCGGCCACCCCCGCGCGACGTGCTCCGACCGTGGCGACAGCGTTGGAGTCGATCGCGGCCAGCGCGGACCCGGCGGCACGCCAGGCGGGGCTCAAGCGGGCAAACGACGCCATCCGGGGCATGGTCCCCCTGATCCCGCTCGCGCATCCGGGCAGCGTGACCGCGTTCCGCTCGGACGTGACCGGCGTGGTCGCCTCGCCGCTCGGGATCGATCCCCTGGGCTCGTTCACGCCGGGCGACCGACCGCAGCTGGTGTTCATGCAGGCGACCGACCCCGCCGGCGCCTATTGCGCCGACGCCTCGTCACTCGATGCATACCGGGCCTGCTCGCTGGTCACCGAGCCCCTGTACCGGTTTGCACCGGGCACGATGGACGTCGTGCCGGGGCTGGCCGCGCGGTGCACGGCCAGCAGCGACGCGAGCGTGTGGACGTGCACGCTGCGCAAAGGCGTCATGTTCCAGGACGGGACGAAGCTCGACGCGGGTGACGTGCTCGCGACCTTCGTCGCCCAGTGGGACGCGAAGAGCGCGGTCCGCTCCGCGCGGCCCGCGGGTTCGTTCTCGGCATGGGACGCCCTGTTCGGTGGCACCGCGGGCGGCGGCTGACGCGTAGGGTTCGGCTGACCGCCTGACGGGGTCGCGCCGACGAACGGCGTCTGGCTGCCCGACCCGTCAGGCGACGGGCGCGTCCGCGATCTCGTCCGTCGCGGCGACGTGCAGGGTCGCGGTTGGCGCCTTCTCCACCGGGAAATGGCACGCGACGTGATGCCCGGGCGCGAGCTCCACCAGCGGCGGCACCTCGACGGCACAGCGTTCCTGCGCCTGGAAGCAGCGTGTCCGGAACACGCAGCCGCTGGGCGGATTGATCGGGCTCGGCAGATCGCCCGAGAGTACGATCCGGGCTCGCTCCCGCTGTCGCTTGGGATCCGGGATGGGCACCGCCGAGAGCAGCGAGTGCGTGTACGGATGGAGCGGCGCCGTGTAGATCACCTGCCGCGGCGCAGACTCCATGATGTGGCCCAGGTACATGACCGCGACCCGGTGCGAGATCTGGCGAACGACCGACAGATCGTGGGCCACGAACAGGTAGGCGATCCCGAATTCCTGCTGGAGGTCCTTGAGCAGGTTCAGGATCTGCGCCTGGATCGAGACGTCGAGCGCAGATACCGGCTCGTCGCACACGATCAGCTTCGGGCGCAGCGCAATGGCCCGGGCGATGCCGATCCGCTGCCGCTGGCCACCCGAGAACTCGTTGGGGTAGCGGTTGTAGTGCTCCGGGTTGAGCCCGACGCGCTGCATCAGGTCCTGGACCGCCGCACGCACGCCGCCCGGCGGCGTGACCCCCTGGACCTTGAACGGCGCGCTGATGATCCCGCCCACGGTATGCCGCGGGTTGAGCGCGTTATACGGGTCCTGGAAGATCATCTGCGCCTTGCGCCGAACCGGCGTCAGCGCTTTCGTGGACAGCCGGGTGATCTCCTGGCCCTCGATCTCGATCGAACCGCTGGTCGGACGGACGAGCATGAGCACCGATCTCGCGGCCGTCGTCTTGCCCGAGCCGCTCTCGCCCACCAGGCCGAGCGTCTCGCCCGATCCGATCGCGAGGTCGATGCCGTCGACGGCCTTGACGTGCCCGATCGTCCGCGGAAGGAGTCCCCGTGAGCGCACGGGAAAGTAGGTCTTGAGATCGGTGACTCGAAGGATCTCGGTCGTCACTTGGGTGCACCCGCCAGGACGGCGTACACGTCGCGCGAGATCTGCTGGCGCTCCTCGGTCGGCAGGTGGCACCGCACCATGTGGTCGGGTGCCGTCGCCAGCAGCTCGGGACGATCGGTCAGGCAGGCGCCGCCGGGGACCCGCTCCCAGTAGAAGCAACGGGGCTGGAACACGCACCCGGGCGGCAGGTTGATCGGGGACGGCGGATTGCCGGGGATCGGGTCCAGCCGCTCGGGGAGCTCGCGGTCCATCCGCGGGATCGACGACAGCAGGCCGAGGGTGTACGGCATCTCCGGCCGGGCGTACAGCAGGCCGGTCGGCGCCCGCTCGACGATCCGTCCGCCGTACATGACGGCGACCTCGTCGGCGACGTCGGCAACGATCCCGAGATCGTGGGTGATCATGATCACCGTGATCCCGAACTCCTCCTGGAGAGTCGAGATCAGCTCCAGGATCTGCGCCTGGACCGTCACGTCCAGCGCCGTCGTGGGCTCGTCGGCGATCAGCAGGGCGGGTGAGTTGATCAGGGCCATCGCGATCATCACGCGCTGGCGCATGCCACCTGACAGCTGGTGCGGGTAGTCGTCGACGCGCCGCTCGACCGCGGGGATCCCGACGCGGCGGAGCATGTCGAGCGCCTCGCGGCGGGCCTGGTCCCGGCCGATCTTGCGATGGACGTGGATCGCCTCGGTGATCTGGTCCCCGATCCGATAGAACGGGTGCAGGCTCGACATCGGGTCCTGGAAGATCATCGCCATCTGCGACCCGCGGAGCGCCTGGACCTCGTCGGCGGGAAGGCCGATCAGCTCCTGGCCATCGAGCCAGATCTCGCCGCTGACCTTCGACGAGTGGCGGTCGACCAGGCCCATGATGGCCTGGGCCGTGACGCTTTTGCCCGAGCCGGACTCCCCCACGATCGCGAGCGTCTTGCCGCGCTCGAGCGTCAGCGACACGCCGTCGACGGCATGGACCAGGCCGTCCTCGGTCGGGAACGCGACGGCGAGGTTGTTCAACGTCAGGAACGGCCGCTCCGATGCGTCGCCGTTGTGCATCAGGCGATCCTCACGCGCGGGTCGACCACCGCGTACAGCAGGTCGACGACCAGGTTCGCAACGATGATGATCGTCGCCGTAAGCGTCGTGATCCCCACGATCACCGGCAGGTCCGAGGTGAGGACCGACGTGACCACGAGCGAGCCGAGCCCCGGCAGGCTGAAGATGTTCTCCGAAATGATGGCGCCGCCAAGCAGGTAGGCAAGATCAAGGCCGGCGGCCGTCACGATCGGCGTGAGGCCCGCCCGCAGCGCGTGCTTGACCACCACGGTGCGCTCCGGGAGGCCCTTCGCGCGCGCCGTCCTGACGAAGTCGTCGCCGAACACCTCGAGCACCTGGTTGCGCGTGAGCCGCATGTAGAACGCCGCGTTCAAGGTCGCGAGGACGATCCAGGGCAGGATCATCGTCTGCAGGAACTGGAACGGGTTCTCGAACGGCGACACGTACGACGGGAATGGCAACCAACCCAGCTTCAAGATGATGAAGAAGATCAGCACGAGGCCGATGAAGAACGACGGTAGCGAGTAGCCGATCAGGGAGATCGTCATCACCAGGCGGTCCGGCCACCGTCCATGGTTGAGCGCTGCAAAGATCCCCAGCGATATGCCGCCGATGATCCACATCAGGAACGCGCCGATCGCGAGCCAGAACGTCACCGGGGCGGACCGGGCGATCAGAGACGTCACCAGCTCGTGGCGGGTGAACGAGTACCCGAGGCACGGGGCATTGCACTCGATCGGCTGGGGCGAGTCCGGGGAGTACGTCCGCCCCACGAAGATCCCGGTCACGAACTTCTCGTACTGGACCAGGATCGGCTCGTCGTAGCCCAGCCGGTGCCGGTTCGCCTCGATGATCGCCGGGCTGCAGGCCTTGCCGCAGGTCAGGCGGGCCGGGTCGCCGGGCAGCAGATTGAACAGGAAGAAGACGGTGATCGTGAGGAGGAACAGGAGCACGATCATGCCCAGAACGCGACGGATCAGGTAGGCCGTCACCCGCGAGTTCCTCCTCTAAGGCAGAAGATGTCCCAGGGAAGCGGCGTTGCCGCCCCCCTGGGAACAGTTACGACTCGACTCGATTGCTTACGGCTTGACGTACATGTCGCCGTACGGATTGGAGCTGTAGGGGCCCCAGTCGTACAGGCCGCCGTCGGGACCCTGCGTGGTCCCGAGCTTGGTGCCCATCATGCCCTGCTTGAGGCCGAAGAACGTGGGGATGACCCACATGTTCTGGATGGTCTCCTTGTTCAGGGCCTGCCACAAGGTCGACTGCTTGGCGCGGTCGGTCTCGGCCTGAGCGGTCTTGACCTCTGCGTTGAAGGCAGCATCATCGACCTGCGACAGGTCCCAGCCGCCCTCCTGCGTGAACAGCGGCGGGATGACGGTCGAGGCATTCGGCCAGTCGGGGCCCCAGCCACCGACACCGAAGTCGCCCGCCTTCTCAGGATCGAAGACGGTGCTGTAGTACGAGCCCGGCGGCAGCGGGGCAAGGTTGACGGTGAAGCCGGCCGCCTGCAGCGATGCCTGCACGATCGCGGCCCACTTGCCGTAGGTCGGGGTGTCGGCATAGTTGAAGGTGAGGGTCGGTGCAGCTTCGCCCGAATCGGCGATCAGCTGCTTGGCAAGGTTCGCATCGCCGGTGTCCGGGATGGCCTGTCCAAACATCGTGGTCCAGACGCCCGTGTCGGCGTAGTCCGCGCCGATGTTCGGCTTGATGGTTCCGTCGGCGTAGTCGCCGTAGAAGTCACCGCCGGACGCCTTGCGGAGCCCGCTGCGGTCGAGGGCGACGGCCATCGCCTGGCGGATCTTCACGTTCTTGACCTTCTGGACGTTGACCCAGAAGTAGCGCGAGTAGATGTCGTATGCACTGGTCGCCCGGCCGGTGAACTGCGAGTTGACCGTCTGCGGATCCGTGAACACGGTGGCCAGGTTCTCGGGCTGCATGGTGCCGTACTGCAGTGCGTACTGGTCATTGCCCGAGCTCTGGATCAGGCGCTGGTCGATGACCTTCGGGTCGATGCCGAAGTCGACTTCCCACTTGTCAGGGTAGGGGTGACGGTACGGATCGCTGGCAGCGTTCCAGTTCTCGTTCCTCGACATCAGCATCTTGCCGCCGTTGCCGGTGGTGTAGCTGTCGATCTTGTACGGGCCCGACGACATCGGCGGAGCCGCGACGCCGTAGGACTCGCCGGTGTCGGCGGCCTTCGGGACGGGCGAGAAGCCGAGGGTCACGGTGTAGTTGAAGTCCGCGACCGGCTGCTTGAGGTGGAAGGTGATCGTCTTGTTGTCGGCCGAGCAGCTCACGGCCTTGTCGAACAGGTCCTGGCCGGTGCCCTTGTACGGACCGTAGTAGGCGGAGAGGTAGACCGAGTTGGGGTCGGCCTTGTCGGTGACAGGGTTTGCCGGGATGTCGAGGTACGCGACCGCGTACGTCGGACCCTGGTTGATGATGTCGTTCGCAAATGTCCGCGAGACGCCGTAGGCGACGTCGGCGCAGGTGATCGGCGAGCCGTCCTGCCACGTCACGCCATCGCGGAGCGTGAAGGTCCAGGTCTTGGCGCCGTCGCTCGGCGTGCCGGTGTCGGTCGCCAGGTCGGGCTGGAGGCCCGAGGCCGTTGCGTTGTCTGCAGAGTAGGTGTATGCCGTCAACGACCGGTAGATCGTCGAAGAGAAGAACGCGAGGTCCTCGCCGGTGTAGGCACGCTGGGGATCAACCTGATCCCACTGCTCGGCCTGCGTCAGCAGGTACACGGTCCCGCCGGTCGGCGGGGCCTCGGACGCCGGGGGCGCGCTTTCGGGCGCCGCCGACGTGCCGGGGGCTGTCGACGCCGGCGGTGCCGTGGTGGGGGTCGAACCCCCGCAGGCCGCCAGCGCGAGCGTCGCCACGACGCCCAGCGTCAAGGCGCGCAGCCCACGCTTTTCGGATCTGACCATTGTTTCCTCCTCCAAGGTCTTGCCGGAATGATCCGGCGCATGCCGATGATGGTACACGCGCGAGAATGACGCGCGCGTTTGAAGAACGCCGGCGGGTCGGTTCCCGCTCAAGCGTCGGCTACCGTTTCAGTGAACGCCCTTCGGATCCATGGCGTCTCGCAGCGCGTCGCCAAACAGGTTGAACGACACGACCAGGATGACCAGCAGGGTCCCGGGGATGAACAGGTATGTCGGGACGACGTTGAAATACGTCACCGAGTTGGCCAGCATCGCGCCGAACGTCGTATCCGGCGGGATGACGCCGACACCCAGGAAGGAGAGCGCAGCCTCGAGGCCGATGTAGGCAGGCAGCGTCAGGGTCGCATAGACCAGGATCGGCGCCCACAGGTTGGGCAGGATCTCGGTGAACAGGATCCGGCGCTTGCTCGACCCCATCGCGACGGCGGCCTCGACGAACTCTCGCTCGCGGAAGCTGAGCACCTGGCCACGCACGATACGCGCGAGATATGGCCAGCCGAACACGCTCATCACGAGGATCAGGTACAGGATCCGGGAAGCGTTGCCTGCGGGCACCCCGAGATCGGTCAGGCGCTGGGTCATGACCCCGGACAGGGCCAGGATGATCAGCAGGGTCGGGAACGCGAGGACGAGGTCCATCAGCCGTCCCACCAGGTTGTCCGTCAGCCCGCCGGTGTAGCCGGCGATGATGCCGATGGTCGTCCCCAGGAACACCGTCATGGCCGTTGCGCTGGTGGAGATGATCAGTGAGATCCGGAGGCCGTACAGCAGCTGGGCGAAGATGTCGCGGCCGGTCCCCCACTCCACGCCGAGCGGATGGGCAGCGGTGATGCCGCCCCAGTCGGCGATGGGTTTGCCGCCCGTGTCGCTGATCGACGAAGGGTCGAACTTGTACGGGTCGATGCCGACCATGCCCGCGATGATCGGGCCGATGATCGCCGTGGTGTAGAACAGGATCAGCACAACCAGGCACACCATGGCGACTCGATCCCGCCGCAGACGTGCCCAGATGATCTGACGAAGGCTTCGACCGACCATGGCCGCGAGGATAGCAGATCGTTTCAGGTGTCAAGCGGGTACGCGGCGTACCCACCGACGAGCGTTCCCGGCGCAGCGTGGTCCAGCGGAGCGGCAGCGGCCCCGCGGCTAGTCCGGACAGGGCGTCTGGGCGCCGGTCATCCCACGTGCGCGGAGATTGGGCTGGCGGGCGGCCAGCGCCTCGTCGAGGCGCCGCACCGGGGCGTCGTGCGGCGCCCCGGTCACCAGCGCGGGTTCCTCGTCCGCCTCCCGCGCGATCTCCAGCAGCGCGTCGGCGAACGCGTCGAGCGTCTCCAGCGATTCGGTCTCGGTCGGCTCGATCAGCATCGCCTCCTCGACCGTCAGCGGGAAGTAGATCGTGGGCGGGTGGTAGCCCTTGTCGATCAGGCGCTTCGCGATGTCCAGGGTGCGAACCCCCGTCCGGCGCTTGATCTCAGCGGCCGACGCCACGAACTCGTGCTTGCAATGCCGGGCGAACGGGACCTGGTAGGCGCCCGAAAGACGCTGCTTGAGGTAGTTCGCCGCGAGCACCGCGTCATCGGACACCTCGCACAGGCCGGCGGCGCCGTGGGCCCGGATGTACGCGTAGGCCCGGACGAGCACCCCGGTGCTGCCCACGAACGACCGCATCCGCCCGATCGAGAGCGGGCGCTCCCCCGGCTGCTCGAGCGCGAAGGACCCAT
Source organism: uncultured Chloroflexia bacterium (assembly GCA_963835335.1). Classification (GTDB taxonomy): domain Bacteria; phylum Chloroflexota; class Limnocylindria; order Limnocylindrales; family CSP1-4; genus CAIXZV01. The sequence continues at coordinate 66,275 of CAWIFB010000025.1, forward strand.
CCGCGGCACGCAGCACCCGGGGCGCGGGCAGGAACGGCTCCAGCAACGACCGGACCCCGACCGGTCCCGCGCCCGGGCCGCCGCCGCCGTGGGGCGTGGAGAAGGTCTTGTGGACGTTGAAGTGCATGACGTCGAAGCCGGCTTCGCCGGGCTTGAACCGGCCCAGGATCGCGTTGAGGTTCGCACCGTCCATGTACGCCAGCGCACCTGCCGCATGGGTCGCCTCGAGCAGGTCGCCGATGCGTCGCTCGAACAGCCCCAGGGTGGATGGATTCGTGATCATGATCGCGGCGGTGTTCGGGCCGAGCGCGGCACCGAACGCGTCGAGATCGACGCCGCCATCGGGCGCGGACGGGATGGTGACGGTGCGGAACCCGGCCATGGATGCCGTTGCGGGGTTCGTGCCGTGCGACGAGTCCGGGACCAGGACCTCGGTCCGCGCGAGATCGCCGCGGGAGCGATGGTATGCGCGGATCATCATGATCCCGGTCAGCTCGCCCTGGGCCCCCGCCGCCGGCTGGAGCGTGACCGCATCCATGCCGCTGATCTCGGCCAGGAGGCCCTCGAGCTCGTACAGGAGCTGGAGCGTGCCCTGGGCGACGGCGTCTGGCGCCATGGGGTGGAGACCCGCGAACCCGGGCAGGCGCGCAGCCCACTCGTTGAGCTTGGGGTTGAACTTCATGGTGCACGAGCCAAGCGGGTAGAAGCCCGTGTCGATCGAGTAGTTGAGCTGGCTGAGGTTGACGTAGTGGCGCACCACCTCGGGCTCTGCGAGCTCGGGCAGCGCGGCGGGAACCGAGCGGCGGGCGGCAGACGGGATCCGGTCCAGGGCGTCCTTGGGCGGATGCGGGATCTTGCCGCCACCGCGACCGGGCCGGCTGCGCTCGAACAGGGTTGGCTGGAGCCGTTCGCCGACGACCGTCATCGCACACCCCCTGATGTCATCGAGCGGGCCAGCTCCTCGCCCAGGGCTGCCGCAAATTGCTCGATCTCCGCCGACGTGGTGACCTCGGTGGCGCACACGAGCAGGCCGTCCGCGATCGAGCCCTCGTCGGGCATCAGCCGGCTCGTCGGGATGCCGGCGAGCACCCCCCGCTCGAGCAGCCGCTCGTGGACGCCGGCGGCATCGGGAACCCGGACCACGAACTCGTTGAGGTACGGCCCGGGGTGCATCCGCGGGGCGCCCGCCGCGGCCAGCGCGGCCTCGAGCTCGGCGGCACGAGCGGCGCCCAACGAGGCCACGTCCCGGAGCCCGTGGGGGCCGATCGTCGCCAGGTAGATGCTGGCCGCCAGGGCGAGCAGCGCCTGGTTGGTGCAGATGTTGCTGGCCGCCTTCTCGCGGCGGATGTCCTGCTCCCGCGCGCGCATGGTCATCACGAACGCGCGGCGACCGGCGAGGTCCGCGGTCTGGCCCACGAGCCGGCCCGGGATCTGGCGCACGAGCGCATCCGTGCACGCCACGATCCCCAGGTACGGACCGCCGTACTGGAGCGGGATCCCCAGCGGCTGGCCCTCACCGGCCGCGATGTCCGCGCCGTACTCGCCTGGCGGCGCCAGCACGGCCAGGGAGACCGGCTCGATGACGCTCACGAACAGCGCGCCCGCCTCGTGCGCGAGCCGCCCGACCTCGGGCATCGCCTCGAGCAGCCCCAGCACGTTGGGCTGCGCGACGACCACGCCCGCGACGGGGCCGCCCGGGTCGGCGAGGAGGCGTGCGAGCGCGTCCAGATCGGTCGTGCCGGCCAGCGGGCCGGTCGCCACCAGCGGGATCTCCTCGGCGACAAGGCCGCCGCCGCCCGCGTACGTCTCGAGCGTCTCGCGGTAATGGGGATGCACGCCCCTGGAGACCAGGACCCGCTCCCGCCGCGTGGCGCGGCAGGCCATCAGGGCGGCCTCGGCCGTCGCCGCGCCGCCGTCGTAGTGCGACGCGGACACCACGTCGAGCCCCGTGAGCTCGGCGAGCAGCGACTGGTACTCGTAGATGCTCTGGAGCGTCCCCTGGCTGACCTCGGGCTGGTACGGCGTGTACGCCGTGTACCACTCGCCGCGCAGCAGCAGCTGGTCCACCGCGGCGGGCGTCCAGTGGCGGTAGGCGCCGGCGCCGAGGAAGCTGGCCAGGTCCACCCGGTTGCGGGCGGCGAGCGCGACCAGCCGGGCGCTCAGCTCGAGCTCCGGCTCCGGGGGGTCGAGCCGGAGAGGGCTCGCACGAAGCGGTTCCGGGATGTCGTCGAACAGCTCGTCGACGGAGGTGATGCCGATCGTCTCGAGCATCCGGGCTCGATCGTCGGCCGCGTGCGGGCCGTACGGCATCTCGATCAGCTCTCGGCGACGAGCTGCTCGTAGGCGGCGGCGTCGAGGAGCACGTCGACCTGGGCCGGATCGGTGAGCCGCAGGCGCACCATCCAGCCTGCGCCGTACGGATCGCTGTTGACCAGCTCCGGCTGGCCGCCGAGCTCGTCGTTGGCGGCGGTGACCTCGCCGGCGACGGGCGCGAACAGGTCGCTGACCGCCTTGACCGACTCCACCACCCCGAAGGTCGCGAACTGGTCGACCGTCCGGCCGACGTTCGGCAGCTCGACGTACACGATGTCGCCGAGCTGGTCGGCGGCGAACTGCGTGATGCCGACGGTGGCCTCGTCCCCCTCGAGACGAACCCACTCGTGGTCTTTCGTATAGCGCAGGTCAACGGGGACCATGGAATAGGTTCCTCCGATGCTGTTCACCACGGCTCCGACCGCGGGCTGGTCGCGATGGCCGCGGTCCGGACCGATGCGGACCTCGGGCCTCAGGCCGGACGCTTGTAGAACGGGAGCGGCGTGACCTCGGCGGCGACGCGCGTGCCGCGAACCTCGACGGCCAGCATCGTACCGGGTTCGGCGTCGCCGGGGTTGACGTACGCCATCGCGATCGCGGTGCCCAGGGTCGGCGACATCGTGCCCGAGGTCACGGCCCCGGTCCGCTCGGTCTCGTTGAGCACCGGGTATCCGTGGCGGGCGATGCCGCGGTCGCGGAGGACGAGGCCCACGAGCCGCCTCGCCGGTCCGTCGCGGGACACCTTCTCGAGGGCGGCCCGTCCGACGAAGTCGCCGGCCTTGTCGAGCTTGACGACGCGCCCCAGTCCAGCCTCGTACGGGTTGGTCGTGCGATCCAGCTCGTTGCCGTACAGCGGCATCCCGGCCTCGAGGCGCAGGGTGTCGCGCGCCCCCAGCCCGACGGGCACGAGGCCCGCGGGCGCGCCGGCTTCGAGCAGCGCATCCCACAGCGGCCCGGCCCTGTCCGCCTCGACGAACAGCTCGAAGCCGTCCTCGCCGGTGTAGCCGGTGCGCGCGACCTGCGCCGGGATCCCGGCCACGACCCCGTCCGTGATCCCGTAGTAGTGAATGGCGCCGAGGTCGATGTCGGTGAGGCCGCCGACGATACCGATCGACCGCGGACCCTGGACGGCGACCAGTCCGGTGGCCAGCGACTGGTCGTCGAGCACGGCCTTGCGACCGCTGAGCCGCTCCGTGAGCGCATCCGAGACGACACGCGCGTTCGAGGCGTTGGCCACGACCATGAACTGGTCGTCGGCCATGCGGTACACGATGAGGTCGTCGATGACGCCGCCGTCGGGGGCGCAGATCATCGAGTAGTGCGCACGGCCGACCGCGAGCGCCGGCGGATCCGTCACGAGCGCCGCCGCCAGGGCGGCACCCGCCTCCGGACCCTCGACCACGAGCTCGCCCATGTGCGACAGGTCGAACAGGCCGGCGGCGGCCCGGACCGCGCGGTGCTCCTCCAGGATGCCCGCGTACTGGATCGGCATCAGCCACCCGGCGAAGTCCGCGATCCGGGCGCCCAGCGCCTCGTGTCGATCGAGCAGCGGGGTCGGCAGCGGAGCCGTCGCGTCGTTCACGCGCCGGAGCTCGTGCCGGATGGATCGCCCGGGAAGCCGCCCGCGGAGACCGCCTCGGCGGCACGGGCGACCAGCATGCGCTCCGTCTCGAAGGTCAGCGTCTCGGGGGCGTCCGCGAAGCCGATCCAGCGCACCTCGTCGAACTCGTGGTCGTGACCGCCGAGATCGCCGCCCGTGGGCTCCATCAGGAAGTAGTGGACGGTCTTGTGGATCCGCGTGCCGCCCTGGACGAACCGGTATTCGATGGAGTCGAACGGGCGCACGATCCGGACCTGGAGCCCGGTCTCCTCGCGGACCTCGCGCAGGGCCGTCTCCTCCCGCGTCTCGCGCGGGATGGGCGTGCCCTTGGGCAGCGTCCAGGTGACCCCGTCCCGCTCGCGGCGACGACGGCCCACGACAAGCTGTGGGTTGCCGTTCTGGAACCGGATGACGATGCCCCCGGCAGAGGTGGCGACGGCGTGCTTCAGGCGGGCCACGCGGGCGCCACGGATGGGCGGTGCGGGCTCCCGGCCCGGCTCGAGCTGGTCCACAGCATCGACGTCGCCGGCTTCGGGCGACCGCTGGCAGCGACGCGTCGCGGCGCGACGGTCAGCGAGCGCCAGGGGGCACGGAGCGCGGTGAGCGGGCCGACATCGGGCCGCCGCAGCACCGTGCGACGTGCCGGGGCGGTCACGAAGGCTGCCGCGGAGCGGAGCCCGAGGCGTCGTTCCCGGGCCCGGGTCGACGGATGGACGAAGCGCGCCGGCCATGCCGCGTGTTGCGCGGCGATGCTGTGCTGCATGTCCGCATCGTACCTCGTCAAGGGTTCCCTGCAAGTGCGACCCGGAGCCGTTCGGCGGCTTCCGGTGACAGCGAGCCACGCCCTGTTGCGATCCCGAACGATCGCTCCATCAGTGCCCGGTAGACGGGCAGCGCGTCGGGCGCCCCGGAACGCAGGGCCTCGAGGTGCGCGGCGATCGTGCCCGCGTCACCCCGCGTGGCCGGACCGGTCAGGGCGGCCGCGATCCCCAGCGCGCGCGCGTTGGCCACGGTCTGCTCGAGCAGCGGGAGGTAGATCCGCATGGTGCCCGCCTCGTCCAGCCCCAGCGCCGCGGCGACCCCGCGGATGGTGTCCAGGAGTGCCACGACACCCCCTGCCGACAGCACCGCCGCCGCGTGGTACGCAGCCTTGGCACCGGGAGGGATCCGGACGGCCACACCACCGATCGCATCCGCCATGTCGGCCAGGTGCGCTGCCAGCTCGTCGTCCCCCTCGATCGCGATCGTCGCGCCATGCAGCGCTTCGAGCGCTCGCTCGAGGTCGGCGAACGCGACCAGGGGATGGAATGCGCCGACCTGGGTGCCGGCCGCCATCGCGGGCGCCAGGACGTCGGCGCCGAGCAGGCCGCTGGTGTGGACCATCGCCTGGCCGGCATACAGCCGCAGCGATGCCGCGACCGTCGCCACGACGTCGTCCGGGACGGCGAGGATCACGAGCTCGACATCGTCCACCAGCGCGGTGGCCTCGGCGAACCCGCGAGCCCCGGGCACGCGCTCTCGGAACCGGGCACGCCGGTCCGCATCGCGTGACGCGACCGCGCGGATCGGCCAACCCGCGCGGTCGAGCGCGATCCCGAGGGCCGTCCCGACCGCTCCCGCTCCCACGATCCCGGTCACCGGTCGCTCGTCGGGTCCCGAGTGCGCGTGGGGGTGCGTGTGGTCGCTCGCGTGCTCCAGGTCGCCGTGGCGGTGCGTCGGTTCGTCGTGGCGGTGCGTGGCGGGATCCAGGTCGATCCCGCGCTCGCCGAGCTCGTGCATCGCCTCGTCCTGGTCCGCCGCCCTGCGCTCGGCCGCGCGGCGGATGGCGCCCTCGGTCTCGTCCCAGGCTCTCATCGGTCTGGATGTGTGACCGGGTCGCCGTCGGTGATGTAGGCTTGCACCCGACGAGTGTAAGCGAGCGGTCCGAGGGCGCACCCTCATCGCCCGATCCCCACAGTGGAGATTGAGCACGTGCCCACGACCAACACATTCGGCTCGCGCGCCCCCCTCGGCGCCGGCCTCCCCGATCACTACCGGCTGTCCGCCCTGAGCACCTCCGGCCTCGCGCTGGGCGTGGACCCGGGCCGCGCGCCGGTGACCCTCAAGATCCTGCTCGAGAACGCCCTGCGCAACTGCGGGCGCGGCATCGTCCGCGAGGATGACGTTGCTGCGCTCGCCGGGTGGCGACCGGGCGGGGCAGGCGAGGCGGAGATCCCGTTCATGCCCGCGCGGGTCGTCCTCCAGGACTTCACCGGCGTCCCGGCCGTCGTCGACCTCGCGGCGATGCGCGACGCGATGGCGGCGCTGGGCGGCGACCCGGCACGCGTGAACCCGCTGGTGCCGGCCGACCTGATCATCGACCACTCGGTCCAGGTCGACGCCTGGGGCGGGGCCGGTGCCTTCGCGCTCAACGTCGAGCGCGAGTACGAGCGCAACGGCGAGCGATACCAGCTCCTGCGGTGGGCCCAGACCGCGTTCCGCGACCTGCGCGTCGTGCCTCCCGGGACCGGGATCATCCACCAGGTCAACCTCGAGTTCCTGGCCACGGTCGTCGCCGATCGCGAGGACGAGGAGGGGCGCGTCGCGTTCCCCGACACGCTCGTGGGGACCGACTCGCATACGACGATGGTCAACGGGCTGGGCGTGCTCGGCTACGGCGTCGGCGGGATCGAGGCCGAGGCGGTGCTGCTGGGCCAGCCGCTGTACCTGCCGATGCCCCGGATCGTGGGCGTGCGGTTGAGGGGCCAGCTGACGACGGCCGCGACCGCGACCGATCTCGTGCTGACCATCACCCAGATGCTGCGCTCGTTCGGGGTGGTCGGTGCGTTCGTGGAGTTCGCCGGCGACGGGCTCGCCGGCCTCGCGCTGGCGGATCGCGCGACCATCTCCAACATGAGCCCCGAGTTCGGGGCGACGTCCACGCTGTTCCCGATCGACGACGAGACGCTCCGCTACCTGCGGCTGACCGGCCGCCCCGAGGAGCGCGTGGAGCTCGTCGAGCGGTATGCCAAGGCGCAGGGCCTGTGGCGCGAGCCGGGCGACGGGCCCGAGTTCGACGCCGTGCTGGAGCTGGACCTGGGCACCGTCGAGCCGTCCCTTGCGGGCCCCCGCCGCCCGCAGGATCGCGTGTCGCTCGCCGGGCTCGGCGACAACTTCCGGACGGCCTATCCGGACACGATCGGGGTCGCGCCGAAGCAGATCGAGGCGGACGGCCGGTCCGCGACGCTCGGCCACGGCTCGGTGGCGATCGCGGCCATCACGTCCTGCACCAACACCTCGAACCCGACGGTCATGGTCGGTGCGGGCCTGCTCGCCCGAAACGCGGTCGCGCGCGGGCTCACCGTCTCGCCCACGGTCAAGACCTCGCTCGCCCCGGGCTCCCGGGCGGTCACGGGCTATCTCGAGCGCGCCGGGCTGATGGCGCCGCTCGCGGAGCTCGGGTTCGCCCTCGCCGGGTATGGCTGCACGACGTGCATCGGCAACTCCGGGCCGCTCGATACCGCCGTGGCCTCCGCCGTCGAGGACGATGAGCTCGTGGTGGCCGCGGTCCTCTCGGGCAATCGCAACTTCGAGGGGCGGATCCATCCGCTGGTGCGCGCCTCGTACCTCGCGTCGCCGCCGCTGGTCGTCGCGTTCGCCCTCGCGGGACGCGTCGACGTCGACCTCACGACCGAGCCGCTGGGCACCGGCAGCGACGGTCGCCCGGTGATGCTGGCCGAGATCTGGCCAAGCCCGGCCGAGATCCGCGACGTGATCGGCCGGTCCATCGATCCCGAGCTGTTCCGCGAGACCTACGCCGTGGTGTTCGACGGCGACGAGCGCTGGCGCGCGCTGCCGATCCCGACCGGCGACCGGTACGCCTGGGACGCGGACTCGACCTACGTCGCCAACCCGCCGTTCTTCGAGGGGCTGACCGCGGAGCCGGCGCCGCTCGCGGACATCGAGGGTGCGCGGGTCCTCGCGGTGCTGGGCGACTCGGTGACGACCGACCACATCAGCCCGGCGGGCTCGATCCCGGCCTGGGCGCCGGCGGGTCGCTGGCTCCAGGAGCATGGCGTCGCTCCGCTCGACTTCAACTCGTTCGGTGCCCGCCGCGGCCACCATGAGGTGATGATGCGCGGCACGTTCGGCAACATCCGCCTGCGCAACCACCTGGCGGGAGGCAAGGAGGGGCCGTACACCGTCCACCTGCCGGACGGCGACGAGGCGTTCATCTACGACGCCGCGATGCGCTACCGCGACGAGGGCGTGCCGCTGATCGTGATCGCGGGCCGCGAGTACGGCTCGGGATCATCGCGGGACTGGGCGGCCAAGGGCACGGCGCTGCTGGGCGTCCGAGCCGTGATCGCCGAGAGCTACGAGCGGATCCACCGCTCGAACCTGGTCGGCATGGGCGTGCTGCCCCTCCAGTTCCAGCCGGGCGACAGCGCGGCGTCGCTCGGGCTGACCGGGCGCGAGACGTACGCCATCGCCGGGCTCGCCGGTCTGTCGCCGCGGCAGGCGGTGACCGTCATCGCACGGTCGGACGACGGCCGGGAGCAGCGGTTCCAGGCGATCGCGCGGCTCGACGGGCCGATCGACGTCGACTACCTCCGCCAGGGAGGCATCCTGCCCGCCGTGCTGCGCCGCCTCGCGGCCGAGTAGCGCGCGCCGGGCCTGTCACGGCACGAAGCCCCCTGGATCGTCCAGGAGGCTTCGCATCTGCCGAGGCTCCACGAACCGCGGGGAGGAGACCGCGTTGCGGGGAGTCCGTCACGATTGCGACGGGCCGGTGTGCGGCCGTGTGACGCGCGGAGACCCGATCGGTGCGATTGATCCGGAGCACGACCTGGGCCGGGTCGGTGGTGGGCGATACTGGACTCGAACCAGTGACCTCACGGATGTGAACCGTGCGCTCTAACCAACTGAGCTAATCGCCCGGAGGCCCGAAGGGACAGCATTCTACCGCCGGCGGACCGCACGCGCGGCTGCGCCGCGAGCGTCAGGTGGCCAGGCCGGGCCAGCGCTGCCGCAGGCGGCCGGCGGCGATACCGGCCACGGCCACGATCTTGTTGCGTCCGGTGGCGCCGGCCACGATCCGGACGTCCCCGCGCGGCAGGTCGAGCTCGCGGGCGAGCAGCCGCACCAGCGCATCGTTGGCCGCGCCCTCGACCGCGGGGGCCGCGACACGGGCGCGAAGCCCGCCCTCGACCACGCCCTCGATGCGATCCGCCCCGCCCCGGGGCGTCAGCCGGACCGCGAACCGGACGTCCGGGGGCGGCATCCGGGCTGCGTCCGGGCTACAGGATCGCGCGCCACAGCGCGCCCAGGACGAGGAGCACGAGCAGGCTCGAGAAGTCGAACATGCCCGCGGGGGGCAGCGCCCGGCGAACCGGGGCCAGGATGGGCTCGGTCGCCCGGACCAGGAACGCGCCGACCTGCGTCCGGCCCGTCGGGTCGACCCAGCTCACCAGGATCCGGCCGAGCACGAGCAGCCACAGGATCGCGACCAGCAGACCCAGGAACATCCGGATGAACAGGCCCATGCGTGGACTCTAGCAGCGCCGACCCGAGCGCCGGGCCTGCGCCTGAAGGGCCGGCCTGCGTCACCGACGGCGTCACCGCCCGGCGGCGGCACCTGCCGGTGGACGCTCACCGAACAGGGCACGACCGACGCGGACGATCGTGGCGCCCTCCTCGACGGCCACCTCGAAGTCGTCGCTCATGCCCATCGACAGGGCCGGCCCGAGCGCGGGGAACTCCGCCCGCAGGCGCTCCGACAGCGCGCGGAGAGCGACGAACGTGGGACGCGCGTCCTGCGGGTCGGTGACCAGGCGCCCGATGGTCATCAGACCGTCGAGGCGCAGGTTGGCCAGACCCGACAGCGCCGGCAGGAGGCCGGCGACCGCAGCCGGGCTGAACCCGGCCTTCGCGAGGTCTCCGGCGACGTTGACCTGGAGCAGCACGGGCAGGGGCCTGCCGGGGCGCAGCTCCCCTGCGAGGCGGTCAAGCCTCCGCGCGAGATCGAGGCTGTCGAGCGACTGGATGACGTCGAACAGCTCGACGGCCCGGCGGGCCTTGTTCCCCTGGAGCGGCCCGACCAGGTGCCACGACGCCCCCGGCACCTCGGGGATCTTGGCGGCAGCTTCCTGGACCCGGTTCTCGCCCAGGACGCCGAGGCCCGCAGCCACGGCCGCCCTGACCCGTGCGGACGGGACGGTCTTGGACACGGCGACCAGGAGGACCGCATCCGGATCGCGGCCGGCCCGCCTCGCGGCGGCGCCGATGCGTGCCTCGACCGTCGCCCGGGCGCGCGCGAACGCCTCGACCTCGCGGGGATCGTCCGTTTCGTGCATCACGGCCGCGGCTGCGGCCGGCGTGGATTCAGCGCCGGCGCAGGAAGCTCGGGATCTCGAGGTCTTCCGCGTCGTAGGAGGGACGGCGCGCGGGCTGGTCGCCGACGGTCCGCTCGGGGCGGACCAGCGCGGCCAGGCCTTCGTCGCGGGTCGGAGCCGACGGGCGATCATCGGTCTCGGTCCGCTGGCGCTCGAGATCCTCGAGGTAGTCCCTCGACGGGATCGTCGCGCCCGCGGCCGCGGCCGGTGCCGAACGCACGCCGACCGCCGACGTCGTCCGCTCGGACGCGGCGGCGCGTGCGCTCTCCGGGCGCCGCCGACCGTCGAAGCCGGTCGCGATGACGGTGATCATCACCTCTTCGCCCAGGCGCTCGTTGAAGCTGGTGCCGAAGATGATGTTGGCCTCCGGGTCCGCGGCGGCCCGGATCTCCTCGGCGGCCTCGGTGACCTCCCACAGGGTCAGGTTCGAGGACCCGGTGATGTTGAACAGGATGCCCTGCGCGCCGGCGATGTTGATCTCCAGCAGCGGGCTGGCCACGGCCTCGCGCGCAGCTTCGAGCGCGCGGTTCTCGCCCGCGGCGCGGCCGATGCCCATGAGGGCCGACCCGGCATCCTTCATGATCGCCCGCACGTCGGCGAAGTCGAGGTTGATCAGCCCGGGCACGGTGATGATGTCGCTGATCCCCGCCACGCCCTGGCGCAGCACGTCGTCGACGACGCGGAACGCATCCACGATCGAGGTGTTCTTCTGGACCACGTCACGCAGGCGGTCGTTGGGGATCGTGATCAGGGTGTCGACCTTGGCCTTGAGCTCCTCGGCGGCCCGCTCCGCTACGAGCTTGCGCCGGCTGCCCTCGAAGCTGAACGGCTTGGTCACCACGCCGATCGTGAGCGCTCCCTGCTCCTTCGCGATCTCCGCGACCACGGGCGCGGCACCCGACCCCGTCCCGCCGCCGAGGCCCGCGGTGATGAACACCATGTCGGAATCCGCGATGGCCTCCGCGATCTTGTCGCGATCCTCCTCCGCAGCCCGCTGCCCGATCGCGGCGTCGCCCCCGGCCCCCAGGCCGCGGGTGATCTTGTCGCCGATCCGGATCTTGTGCGGGGCGTCCGACTGGAGCAGCGCCTGCGCATCCGTGTTGCAGGCGATGAACTCCACGCCCATCATCTCGGCCCGGATCATCCGGTTGACAGCGTTGCTCCCGCCGCCACCGACACCGATGACGCGGATGAGGGCGAAGTTCTCGGAATCCGAACGCAGCGGCATCGGGCGCTCTCCTAGGTGGCGCGGGGTATGGCGACAGGACGGGTTACCGCTCGTCCCCGTGGTGCCGGTCCCGGTTTCCGGCGCCGCTTCGGGTCCCTCGGGCTTGGCCGGAGTATACCCGCGGATGTCCTCGCGTGAGCCACGGACTTCCCGCGATCGCGCCGATTTACCACCCGCCGCGACGCCTCGAACGGCGAACGACCACCGCGGCTCTACCCGCCCATGAAGCTCAGCCGGACGTGCCGCGTCGCGTTGTCCGCGTTGGGGTCCAGCAGCGCGACGGACTGCCAGGTCCCCAGCGCGAGCGAGCCGGCAACCACCGGGATGGTCAGCGACGGCCCCGCCAGCAGCGGCAGCACGTGATCGGCACCATGGCCCGCCGACCCGTGGCGGTGCGTCCATCGGTCGTCGCGAGGAAGCAGCCGGTCGAGCGCACGCATCGCGTCCTCCTCGGACCCTGCCCCGAGCTCGAGGATCACGAGGCCGGCCGTGGCATGGGGCACGAACACCGACAGCAGCCCGTCGGCGCCGTCCGATGCATCGGCGGCAAACCGGGCGCACGCCGGGGTCAGGTCGGTGAAGCCCCGGTCCCGCCCGGTCCGGACCTCGAGCTCGACCGTGCGCACCGCGCCCGGCCTACGGGAAGATGCTGCGGATGGCGTCCCGGATCCGGCCCAGCCCGCCCCCACCGGGAGCCGACTCGTAGCGCACGGGCTCGTCCATCGTGAGCGTCGCCGCGCCCCAGCGAAGGAGTCCCACGGCGGTCGCGTACGAGGGGTCCTGGATCGTATCGACCAGCCCGCCGATCCCGGACGGACCCGCCACGCGAACGGGCATCTGGAGCACGTCGCGGCCGAGCTCGGCCGTGCCCGCGAGCTGGGCGCCGCCGCCGGTCAGGATGATCCCGGCCGGAAGCATGCCATGGCCGCTGCGCGTCATCTCGGCGTGCAGCAGCTCGAACGTCTCGCGCATCCGCGCCTCGATGATCCGGCACAGCTCCTCGCGGCTGATCGTCCGGCCCGCCTCCTCGCCCAGGACCGAGACGCCGATCTGCTCGTCCTCGAGCTCGCGCAGGTCGCAGGTCCCGTGACGGATCTTGAGCTCCTCCGCGATCTGGAGCGTGGTCTTGATCCCGATCGCGATGTCGTTGGTCACGTTGTTGCCGCCGACGGGGAGCACCGACGTGTGGAGCGGCGATCCGTCCGCGAACAGCGCGAGGTCGATGGTGCCCGCCCCGATGTCCGCGACCGCGACGCCCAGCTCCTTCTCGGTCTCGGTCAGGACGGCCTCCGCCGATGCGAGCGCGTCGACCACGAGCTCGTCGATCTTCACGCCGGCTGCCTGCACGCACTTGCTCAGGTTCTGGACCGCCGTCGCGGAGGCCGACACGATGTGGGCCTCGACCTCGAGCCGCAGGGCGCTCATGCCGAGCGGGTCCTTGACCCCCTCCTGGCCGTCGACGGTGAAGTCGCGGCGCTGGACGTGCAGGACCTCGCGATTGGACGGGATCGAGACCGCACGGGCGACCTCGATCGCGCGGTTGATGTCCTCGCGGGTGACCTCGCGATGGTGGGCGGTGACCGCCACCTGACCGGTCGAGTTGAGGCTCTCGACGCTGCCGCCGCCGACGCCGACGAACGCGCGGTCGATCTTCCAGCCCGACAGACGCTCCGAGCGCTCCACCGCGTCGGCGATGGACCGGACGGTCTGGTCGATGTTGACGACCACGCCCTTCTTGAGGCCGGACGACGGCACGGTGCCGTGGCCCATGATCGTCAGGCGGCCATCCCGGCTGATCTCGCCGATGAGCGCGCAGACCTTGGACGTGCCGACGTCGATGCCGACGAGAACCGCTTCCCGTTCCACCTGCCTGTCGTCCCTCGCTGTCGTGGTGGCTCGCGGCCTGCGAGCCTCGGCATGGCGCTAGATGAAGTGTCGCCGGATGAGCGCAACGTTGTTGAAGATCCGGAACCCGAAGTTGATGAGCGCGACAAGGTAGAGATCGAGGCTCAACCGGTCCCCGATGAAGGTGAGCAGCACGGCCACGATCGCGTTCGTGACGAAGCCGCTGATGAAGATCCGATTGTCGTAGACACCGTCGAGCTCCGCCCGCACCGCGCCGAGCACCGAATCGAGCGCGGCGAGGATCGCGACGGCCGAGTAGCGCGAGAACTCGAAGCTGACGTTGACATTGAGGATGAGCCCCGCCAGCACGCCGACGAGGAGACCCACGAGGGGCAGGAGCACGAGCGGGCAGCCTCCGGCCGGAAGTACGTTCCCGTTACGCTACCAGACCCCCGCAGGATCGGACGCGCCGCCGGCGCGCTGCGGCATGTGCCGCTCACGGCTTGGCCGTCGATGACGCGGAGGGCGCCGGGCGCGGGACGTACGTGCCGCTGCGGTCGTCGGCGAGGACGATCCGCAGGACGGCGTCCTCTCGGCCGAGGAGGAGGCTCCGGAGCAGCCGCACCTGGCCCGGGATGAGGTCGGTGGTGCGCAGGGTCGGCGTGTAGAAGCCGAACACTGCCGTCCAGCCCACCGGCTCGGCGGTGACCGTGAACCCGTCCGTGTCGTCGACCCGGATGACCAGGCGCGATGCCGCGCTGCCGGCGTCGGCCGGGGTCAGCGAGCCGATCCGGAGGGCGGCGTCGAGCGACACGGCATCGAGCGAGTCGCCCACGCCGAGGTGGGCTGACCCGAGGCGCTGGTCATCGACCACCGGCAGTTGCGCGCCGGACGAGCCCGCGTCGGGCAGCTCCCCGAACAGGAACCCGGTGCCATCGACGAGGAGCTCGTGGGTGCCCACCCGCCAGGCCAGCAGCGCGACGCGTTCACTGACCGTGACCCGGAGCGTGTCGGGCAGCGCGACCTCGACCTGGGCGGCCCGGACCGCGGGAATGGCCTCGACCCGCCGCGCGAGCTCGCTGGTGCTGAGGGCGAACACGTTCTGGCCGGGAGGGATCGCCAGTGCGGCCTCGAGCTCGCTCGCCGGTGTCCACGTCGCACCGCTGAGCTCCGTGCGGCTGATCGCGAACGCATCCGACGTCGCGGCGCCGACAATGCCGGCCATCGCCGCGAGCATCACCAGCAGCGCGCCGGCCCGCGTCGGCGTCAGGCCCGCCGATGCCCTGCGCACCCGGCGGGTCTGGCGCGGCCGGCCGCCGGGGTGGGCGCCCGGTCGCAGCGCGGAGGGCCGGCGGACCTGACGGCCCATCGGCGCACCCCGGCCACCGGATCGGCGCGGGCCGCTCATCGCGGCAGGTCGACCGGTTCGAGCCGGTGGCGGACGCGGCCCGCATGACGCTCGATCGCGAGATCGACGATCCGGCCGCACACGGCGCCGAAGTCGTAGCCGGCCTCGGAAGGGAGCGTCGGGAACAGGCTGATCGGCGTGAAGCCCGGGATCGTGTTGATCTCGGACACCACCAGCTCCTCGCCCGCGAGCAGGAAGTCGATCCGCGCGAAACCTTCGCAGCCCACCGCGCGGTAGGTGTCCCGGGCCAGCTTGTACAGGATCGCGCGCTGCGCCGGCGTGACCTCCGCGCGCGTGGTCTCGGACAGGCCCGGCGTGTACTTCGACGCGTAGTCGTAGAACTCGTGGCCGGCCTTGATCTCGCCGGGGCCGTAGATCTCGATGCGATCGGGATCGTTGCCCAGGACCGAGACCTCGAGGTCGCGTGCGCCCGCAAGGTATCGCTCCGCCAGCGCGACGTCGTCGAAGTGGAACGCGAGGTCCAGCGCGGCTGCGCGCTCCGCGGGTCCGTGCGCCAGCGTCATCCCGACCGAGCTGCCGAGCGAAGCGGGCTTGATCATCAGCCGGGGGTCGCCGGTGCCCGCGGCGAACGCCTCGAGCTCGGCCAGCACCGACGCCGGGTCGCGCGCCCAGCGCATCGACCGGATCTCGCGCCAGTCGACGACCGGCAGCCCGATGCCCCGCACCAGCCGCTTGAACAGCGCCTTGTCCATGCCGATCGCGGAGGCCGCGACGCCGGCACCCGTGTACGCGAGCCCGGCCGCCTCGCACAGGGCCTGCACGGTGCCGTCCTCACCGAACGGGCCGTGCAGCGCGAGGAACACGATCGGCGGCGGCAGGCGCGTGGCGAGACCGTCAAGCGCCTCGCCCGCGGCGATGGGTCCCGTGGCGCCGAGGGTGGCCGGGTCGTCGTACGCGGCCGGCGGCCGATCCTCGCGGCGGTGGTCCCCCGGCAGGTGCCACCAGCCTCCAGCCAGGTCGATCAGCCACTGGTCGAGGGGGTAGCCGGCGGCGCGCAGGGCATCGCCGATCGCCGTCCCGGACACGATCGAGACGTCATGCTCCGCGGACGGGCCGCCGAACACGATGGCGATGGCGGTCGCGCCGGGCTCGTGGCCGATCGAGGGTGCGCTCATCAGGTGCGATCCTCCTCGACCCAGCCCGCCCAGTCGCCGACGAACTCGACCTCGTAGGCGAGCTCGAGGCCATGGCGCGCACGAACCTGGGCGCGCACATGCTCCGCGACCCGGCGCACATCGGCCGCGGTCCCTGTCCGGTCGTGGACGATGAAGTTGGCGTGCTTCTCGGACACCGAGGCACCGCCGACGCGATACCCCTTGAGCCCCAGGGCATCCACGATCCGCCCGGCGGAATCACCCGGCGGGTTGCGGAACACGCTGCCGGCCGAGGGGATGCCGAGCGGCTGGTGTTCCCGGCGCCACCGCCGGATCTCGTCCAGGCGGGCCCGGATCTCGTCCGCGTTCGCGGCCTCGAGGTGGAAGGTCGCGGACATCACGATCTCCGCGGGACCCGAGGCCGCTGTCGCCGTGTCAGGCCCGGTGGACGCCGAGGCGTCGGCCGCATCCGGGGCGTGCGATGCCTGGGCCTTGAACCGGCTGTGGCGATAGGAGAAGCCGAGCTCGGCTGCGGGCAGGACCGCCTCGCTGCCGTCGGCCAACAGCACGGTGGCGCTCTCGAGCACGTGGGCGGTGTCGCTCTCGTGCGCGCCGGCGTTCGCCCACACCGCCCCGCCGACGGTCCCCGGGATCGCCAGCCCGTACTCGAGCCCGGCGAGCCCCGCTCGCTGCGTCTCGGTGGCGGCACGTGCCATCGGGACACCCGCGTCCGCGAGGTAGCGGTCGCCGTCGACCCGCGACGCCTCCGCACGAGCCTGCACGACCAGACCGCGGATCCCGGCGTCGGCGATGACCAGGTTGCTGCCCCGGCCGAGGATGAACAATGGGATCGCGCGCGCACGCGCGAACTTGACCAGCGCCCGCAGCTCGAACAGGTTGTGGGCGACCGCAAACAGGTCGGCCGGTCCGCCGACCCGCATCGTGGTGAACCGGGCGAGCGGCTCGTCGCGGACGGTCTTGACGCCGATCCGGCGCTGGATCTCGGTGCCCAGGGCAAATGCATCGAAGCCGGCGGCCGTCACGGGCGAACCCCGCGTGCGATCGCCTCGATCTCTGCGCCGCCGGGCAGCGGATCGCCCGATGCGACGGCGATCACGAGCTCGGCCACGGCCTCGGCGGCGGCGGGCCGGGCGAGCTCGCGGGCGGCTGCCGACATCGCCGCGTGCCGGGCGGGGTCGGCGAGCAGTCCCGCCGCCTCGACCAGCCGGTCCGCGTCCAGCGCCTCGTCCTCGACCAGGATCGCCGCTCCCGACCTCGCATACGCCTCCGCGTTGAGGCGCTGGTGCCCCGACGCGTGCGGGTACGGGACGATGACCAGCGGAAGCGCGAATGCCGCGGCCTCGGCGAGGGTCGAGGCACCCGCTCGCACGACCGCGAGGTCGGCGGCCGCGAGCGCCGCGGTCATGTCCTCGGACAGGAACGGGAACGGGCGGTACCGGTCACGCGTGGCCTCGGGCAGCCGGTCGCGCGCCGCAACCGCGGCGCCGTAGCCCGCATCGCCGGTGACGTGGACGACGCGGACGGCGGTCACCAGCCGCGGCAGCCCGTCGAGCACCGCGTCGTTGAGCCGGCGAACGGCCTGCGAGCCGCCGAACACGAGCAGGATGCGCTCGCCGGGTCGGGCGCCGAAGCGGCCGCGCGCGTCGTCGATGTCCACCCCGGCCGTCGGGCGGATCGGCGTCCCGGTCACGAAGGACCGGGGGTGCGCGAGCGCATCCGCGGTCTCCGGGTGGCTCACCGTGACCACCGTCGCGAACCGCGCCACGAACCGCACGCTGCGGCCCGGGATCACGTTGCCGTCCCACAGGACGCTGGGGATCCGCAGCAGGCGCGCGGCAAGCAGGGCCGGGATCGCCACGTACCCCCCGGTCGTAAAGATGGCCGCGGGGCGGCGCGCGATGAGCAGCGCCAGCGCCTGCGGGATGGACAGCCCGAGGCGGACCGGATCCAGGACGAGGTGGACGTCGCGTCCGGCGGATCGCAGCGAGCGGAGCAGCAGCCGGCGCAGCGGGATCCCCGCCGCGGGGATGAGCGACGCCTCGAGCCCGCGGTGGCCCCCGAGCCACTCGACCTCAGGCGCGCCGGGTCGTGCGCGGAGCGACCGGACGACGGCGAGGGCCGGGTAGATGTGCCCGCCCGTGCCGCCGCCCGCGATCAGCAGGCGCATCGTTCCAGGTTCCTTTCTCGACCGTTTCCCGAGACACCGAGAGCAGGATGCCCACCGCTGCAAAGCTGATGATGAGCGATGAGCCACCCGCCGACACGAACGGCAGCGGGATACCGGTGACCGGGACCAGCCCGACCACGACCGCCATGTTGATGAACGCCTGGAAGCAGATCCAGGTGGTGATCCCGGCCGCGAGCAGCGCGCCGAAGGTGTCGGGTGCCCCGAGTGACGTGCGGATCCCCAGGTAGCCGAAGGCGAGGAACAGCACGATCACGAGGCCCGCCCCCAGCAGCCCGAACTCCTCGCCGATGATCGCGAAGATGAAGTCGTTGGAGGCATTGGGGAGGAACAGGCCGCCCGCCAGCCGGCTCTCGCCCAGCCCGGCTCCCAGGATGCCGCCGAGGGCCAGGGCGAAGTAGCCCTGGACGCTGTGGAACCCATTGCCCGCGGCATCGGCCCACGGGTTGAGCCAGGCGTTGATCCGGTCCATCTGGTAGCCCTTGAGGAACATCAGGGTGACCGCCGGGACCGCCGCGGCGCCCAGTGCGAGGAGGTGGACGAAGCTCGCGCCGGCCAGGAAGAACATCGTGAACGCGGTCAGCCCCAGGATCGTCGAGGTGCCGAGGTCCGGCTCCAGCAGTACCAGCGCGACCACGGGCGCCGTGATCACCAGGAACGGGACGGTCCCCTTCCACAGGCTGTGCACCTCGCCGCCCCGCTTGGCGAACAGGTGGGCCAGGTAGACCACGAGCGCGAGCTTCATGAACTCCGCGGGGTGGAACGCGGGCAGGGGTCCGATCACCAGCCAGCGCGCCGAACCGCCGACGACCTTGTTCAGCCCCGGGACGAACACGAGGAGCAGGGCGACGAGGCCGATCGCGAACATCGGGATCGAGACCACCCGCAGCCAGCGATAGTCGACCCGCATCATGACCAGCATCGCGACCAGGCCCATGGCCGCCCACTGGATCTGGGGCCCCACGATCTTGAACGTGTCGTCGTACACGAGGTAGTTCTTCATGGCGGACGACGAGTAGACCATCAGGATCCCGATCGCGGCCAGCGCGACGATGGCGACCAGGATCCCGTACTCGGGCTCATGCCGCTCACGCCGGAGCGCGCCCGGCGACCGGACCCGGGTCGCGGTGCGGGGCAGGGGCAGGGGCAGGGGCAGCGTGGTGCTCATCCGGATCTCCCGCTGTCGGGCTGGTCGCCGTGCGCGATGCGCGCGACGGCCGCGACGAACGCGCGGCCGCGGGCCGCGTAGTCATCGAACATGTCGAACGATGCAGCCGCGGGGCTCAGGACCACCGTGGCGACGGTCCCTTCCCGCGTTCCGTGGAGCGCCTCGAGCGCGAAACCGTGGGCCGTGGCGACGGCCTCGTCCATCGACCCCGCGCGGGCGGTCCGGGCGAGGCCCGCGCCGCGGAACAGCGTCTCGAGCGCCGGCCCGCTCTCGCCGATCAGGACGGCCGCGACGGCACGTTCGGCCACCACCGGGGCGAGGTCCCGGAGGTCCACGCCCTTGTCGCGGCCACCCGCGATCAGCACGACCGGTGACGGGAACGCCCGCAGCGCCGCGATCACCGCGTCGGGCTGGGTGCCCTGCGAATCGTTGACGAAACGGACGGCGCCGATGAGCGCGACGGGCTGGAGCCGGTGCTCGACCCCGGTGAAGCCCGCGGCCGCGCGCCGGATGGCGTCGGGCGCGACCCCGAACAGGAGCCCGACCGCGATGCCGGCCAGGGCGTTGGACACGTTGTGGCGCCCGTGGATGGCGAGCTCGTCCACCGGCATGATCCCGCCGCCGGGTCCGGTCGCCGCCACTCCGCCCCCGGCGAGCGGCAGCCGCTCGACCGACGCCGCCACGATCCACTCGTCCACGACGCCCAGGCCACCGGGTACCGGTCGATCGTCGCGATACAGGACCGCGGGCGCGGTCCCCAGCCCGGCGTACCCGCCGACCACCGGGTCGGCGAGGTTCAGGACCAGCGCACCGTCCGGGTCGACCAGCTCGGCCAGCCGGCGCTTGACGCGTCGATATGCCTCCAGCGAGCCGTGGCGGTCAAGGTGGTCCGAGGTCACGTTCGTGTACACCGCGACCGTCGTCCCGCGCGACAGCGTGGGCAGCTGGAGCTCGGACAGCTCGACGACCACGCGGTGATCGGCCGTCAGCTCCGGCAGGCGTTCGACGAGCGGCACGCCGATGTTCCCGCCAAGGACGGCGGGGTGCAGCGGGTCCGCCGCGAGGATCGCGTGTGCGAGCGACGCCGTGGTGGTCTTGCCCTTGGTCCCCGTGATGCCGATGGTCGGCGCCGGGCACAGCCGGAGGAACAGGTCCGGCTCGCTCACCAGCGCAGGAGCGGCGGGATCGCCGGCGGCGCGGGCGGCGACGAGCGCGCGCAGCTGGCCGCGCAATCGCGGCTCCGTGGTCGGGAAGTCCGGCGTGATCGACGGCGATGTCGCGACCAGCGCGGCGTCGGCCCAGGTCGCCGCAGGGTCCACGTCGGGGCCCAGCCGGAGCGTGATCGGGCGGCCCTCCAGCTGCTCGATCGCAGCGGCCAGATCCGCGGCGGGCCGTGCGTCATAGACGCTCACCCGGGCACCGGCGTCGGCCAGGAACCGGGCCAGCGCGATGCCGCTGCGAGCCAGCCCGAGCACGGTCACCGGGCGCCCATCGAACGCCCCGGAACGGACATCGTCGAGGGTGAGGACATCGAGGTCGAGCGGCCGTGCCGCGGTCATCTCAGCTGAGCCCATTGATCGAGGCCAGGAACAGGGTGACGCCGAGCAGGCCGGCCAGAATGCCGATGATCCAGAACCGGAGCGTGATCTTCTCCTCGTCCCAGCCGCCCAGCTCGAAATGGTGGTGGAGCGGCGCCATCCGGAACACGCGCCGGCCGCCCGACAGCTTGAAGAAGCCGATCTGGATGATGTCCGACGCCGTCTCGAGCACGAAGATCAGCCCGATCAGCGGCAGCACCAGGATCTGGCCGGTGATCAGGGCGATGACGGCCAGGGTCGCCCCCAGCGCAAGCGACCCCGAGTCCCCCATGAACACCTGCGCCGGGTGGACGTTGAACCACAGGAACCCCAGCAGCGCACCGATGATCAGCGCACACAGGAACGCGATGTTGGGCTGGACCGGCTCGTTGAGCAGGGCGATGATCAGGAACGAGGCGAACGCGAACACGAGCGTGCCCCCGGCGAGGCCGTCCAGCCCGTCCGTGATGTTGACGCCGTTCGAGGCCGCCACGATCGCGAACGCGGCAAACACGACGTACAGCGTGGGGTCGATGGTCACGTCGCCCACGAACGGCACCCGGAACCCGGACAGCGCATACGTGTCGTGGATCTGCCAGGCCGCCGCCACGGCCACGACCGTCTGCCAGATGAGCTTCTGCCGAGCACGGATCCCGTCCCCGGTCCGCGCGTTCAGGTAGTCGTCGACCGCGCCCAGGACACCCACGAACCCCAGCGTCGCCAGGGGTGCGATGACCCCGCCCTCGACCGGCCAGCGGAGGACGATGAAGATCACGATGACGACGGCGATGATCAGCAGGCCGCCCATCGTCGGGGTCCCCCACTTGACCATGTGGCTCTGCGGACCCTCTTCGCGGATCTGCTTGGCGAACCCGACGTGGCGGAGCAGCCGGATGTACGGCGGCATCAGGATCACGACCAGCGCGAACGCCAGGAGCAGACCCTGGATCAGCTCCAGCGTCATCGCGCGTGGTCCGCGTCCAGCGAGGCCACGAGGGCCTCGATCAGCACCTCCAGGCCGACGCCGAGCCGGCTGCGCTCCCCTTCCTCGAGCCCCAGGCCGCGAGATGCCTTGACCAGGACGACGTCACCGGCCCTGACGCGGGACATCGCCTCGATGGTCGCCTGGTCGCGGTCCACCGCGGCGACGACGTGATCCGCCGGCATGCCGGCCTCGAGGGCGCCGTCGACGATGGCTGCCGCCCCGCCACCGGGTCGCCCCGCCGCGACGATCAGCAGCTCGACCGCGGCTGCGGCGGCGGCGCCGACCGCACGGTGCCCCGCGCCTGACGCCGACCCGAGCTCGAGCATCTGGCCCAGGATCGCGACCCGCCGGCCGGGCAGCCCCGCCAGCAGGTCGAGCGCGGCGGTCACCGATCCCGGCGAGGCGTTGTAGGCGTCATCGATGATCACCACGTCGCCGGCGTGGATGACCGCGGCGCGGTGCGGCGCGCCGCCCGGCTCGGCGAGCCCGGGCAGGATCTCGTCAGGCGTCATCCCGGCCGCCAGGCCGACCGCGGCGGCCGCGAGCGCGTTGTGGACCGCCATGCGACCCAGGCCGGACGTCGTCGCGAGGCGTTCGCCGCCGGGCGCGATCAGCCGGAAGCGCATGCCATCGAGGCCCAGCGACTCGACATCGACCGCGCGCACGTCGGCATCGTCGGCGAACCCGTAGGTCATCGGCCGCGCCGCGGTTCGGTCCGCCATCCGCCGCACCCTGGCGTCATCGGCATTGAGCACCGCGACCCCGCCATCGGCGGCCGCCGGCAGTGCTTCCACGAGCTCGGCCTTGGCATCCTCGATCGCCTCGATCGAGCCGATCCGCGACAGGTGGACGGGCTGCACCGCGGTGACGACGCCGATCGACGGCCGCGCGATCGTGGCGAGGTCCCGGATCTCGCCACCCACGTACATCCCCATCTCGAGCACCGCCGCCCGGTGCCGGGGTTCGAGGCGCAGGATCGTCAGTGGCAGGCCGATCTCGTTGTTCTGGTTGCCCTCGGTTCGCAGCGTCCTGAACCGCCCCGACAGCACGGCCGCGACGGCCTCCTTGGTCGACGTCTTCGCGATGCTGCCGGTGATCCCGACCACCAGCGGGGCAAAGCGCGCGCGCCATGCCGCGGCGACCGCGTGCAGCGCTCGCAGGGGGTCGGGCACGAGCACGACGGTCACGTCGCCCAGCGCCTCGAGCGGCGGCTCGCCGGCGTCCGGATCGGGGCGCCGCCCGACGAGGATCGCCGCCGCACCGGCACGCGACGCGTCGGCGAGATAGCGATGCCCGTCGGTGTGCTCCCCCGCCAGCGCGACGAACAGCTCGCCTGGCGCGACCAGCCGCGAGTCGACGGCAGCGCCGCGGATTGTCCGCGAGCCCCGGTGCAGGAGCGTGCCGCCGGTCGCGGCAACGACGTCGTCCGCGGTCATTGCCGGCATCCCGCCCGCGGGTGCCGCGCCCGGATCGTCGGGGCCGTCGGGGCTGTTGCCCGCGTGGCGAGCGGCCGGTTCGGGGAGCGGCGACCGTCCGTGGTCCGTCACGCCGGCGAGTGTCGCACAGGCGCTGCTCACGGGTTGACCGCGGCAGTGACCGGTGCTGCGGTGTGATCCGGGACGAGGTCCGGGGTCGTGATCGCGTCGTGTGCGATCCGCCGGAACAGCTCGAACGACATGACCGGCATCTCGAGGTGTCCGAGACGGACCACCGTGGGCGTGCCCTCCTCGATGCGCACCGCGATCACGAGGTCCGGGTGCCCCTGCTCCCGGCCGATGTAGCCGATGAAGCTGTAGTTGAACATGTTGACCTTCCAGGCGCCCTTGGCCGAGTCCCAGATCTGGGCGGTTCCCGTCTTGCCGCCGACATCGAACCCGGGGATGACCGTCCGGGTGCGATAGAAGCTGACCGAGGTCACGACATGGCGCATCAGGTTGGTCAGGGTGGTCGACAGCTCGGGCGAGATCACGCGGCCCTCGCTGACGGGCTCGGTCTCCGTCTGTCCGATCGCCTTGACGACGCGCGGCCGGACGAGCGTCCCGCCGTTGACCATCGCCGCATAGGCCTGGGCAAGCTGGATCGGCGTCACGGCGACGCCCTGCCCGAACGCTCCGTTGGCGAGGTCGATCTGGCGCCACACCCGGGTGGCCGGGTCATTGACCAGGCCCGCAACCTCGTTGGCGACGTCGATGCCCGTGGGTGACCCGAAGCCCATCGACCGCCAGGTGTCGTACAGGACCCGCGACGCGGCGGCGGTCGTCTTGCCCAGCCCGAGGCCGACCCTGGCCAGCACGACGTTGCGCGAGTAGGCCACCGCGTCCTGGAAGGTGAGCCAGCCCATCGGCTTGTGGTCGGCATCGTCGACCTGCGTCCTGCCCCCGTCGAGCCGCAGGGTGCCGGTGTCCTTGAACTTGGTGTTGATGGTCACGGCGCCATTGCCCAGGGCCGCGATCGACGTCAGCATCTTGAACACGCTGCCGGGCTCGTAGACCGTCGACACGATCGGGTCGATGAACCGCCCCGGATCCTCGGCCGCGATCGCGCTGTAGTCGTTCGCGTCGTATGACGGATAGCTCGCGTACGCGTACACCTCACCCGTGTAGGGGTCCATGACCACGGCCGATACGCGCTTGGCCCGATCGGCGATCCAGGCGGCCAGCAGCTCCTGCTCGACGGCGACCTGGAGCGTGGCGTCGATCGTGAGCGTCATGTCCTGCCCGGGTACGCCGGGATCGAGCACGACCGAGGTGTCCGGGATCGTGTTGCCGTAGGCGTCGTGCTGCGCGGCCACGACCCGCGGCAGCCCGGCGAGATCGTCCTGGTAGTACTGCTCGATCCCGTACTGTCCCTGCCCCTCGCGGTTCACGAACCCGAGGACGTGCGCCGCCAGGCTCGTGTTCGGGCCGCCGCCGGGCTGCGGGTAGACCCGCATCGGCTCGGGCGTCAGGACCAGGCCCGACAGCGCCGGCGTGTCGCCCGAGCTCAACGCACGGATCCGGTCCGACATCGCGGGATCGATATCCCTGGCCAGCACCGTGTACTTGCTGTTCGAGGTCATGCGCTGGAACAGGTTCGCCGCGGGCGCGCCGTCCAGGCCGAGGACCTGGATCAGGTTGTGGGCGACCTCCGCGCGACGCTTGAGCGTCAGCATGACGGGGTTGGCCGCCAGGAGGTCGCGGCTGACGGTCGTGGCCAGAACGACCGTCCCGGTCCGGTCGTAGATCGCCCCGCGCTCGGCGGGGATCTCGTATCGCAGCGACGTCTGCTGCTGGGCGAGGGTCGCAAGCTCGTCCCGCCGGACCACCTGCCAGTAGGCAAGTCGCACCCCGACGCTGCCCGCGATCACCACGAAGGCGATCAGCAGGACGAGGGCGCGAGTTCGGGAATCGGTCCGGCCGAGCATCTGGCAATCGTCCGCGTCAGCGCGCGCGGACGACGAGCGGTTCGGGAAGCGGGCCCAGCCCCGCCTGGATCGCGAGCTTGCGGATGGCCGGTGCCTTGCCCAGCCGGTTGAGCTCGTTGAGCAGGTCGGCGGCCTGTGCATCGTAGCGGTCGTGCTCGCTGGTCAGCCGGTCGACCTCGTACCCGGTCGCGGACACCCGGATGTCCTGTGACAGGGAAAAGAACGCCGCCGCGAACGCGATCACGATCGCCCCCAGCAGGAGCGCCATCCGCGACGGGCCGCGACGAGCCCGGACCGCGGCACGAACCCGGCGCCGCGGCAGCGCGGGGGCTCCGACCGTGACGCGCGGACGGCGCGGCAGGACGACGGTTCGCTGCCGGGCTCCCTGGTAGACGGCCATCGTCAATCGGCCATCGTGTAGAGCAGCAGCGGCACGCCGGCATCGAGTGCAATGAACCGGTCGCCCATGGCGGCCGGGACGGTCTCCCCCATCTCGATGTCGAGCACCTCGGGGTCGTCACGATGGACCCGCCGCTCGGCGAGCTCGTGCTGGCGACGTCCGTAGGACTTGCGGCGATTGGACTGGTGGCGCTTGCTCACGGGACTCCTCCTCCGTGGGCGGGGCCGCGGGCCACGGGGGCCGGCGGGATCGACGGGGCGCGAGGGGCGGCGTCGGTGATCTGGGCTCGGTCGCTCCTCCTCGCGTTCAGGCGGCCAGCCGCTCGGCGGCCCGGAGGCGCGCGCTGCGGGATCGTGGGTTGGCATCGATTTCGGCGTCGGTCGGCGTCAGTGACGGCCTCGTGACCAGGCGCAGCCGCGGCGCCCGGCCGCAGACGCAGACCGGGGCGAGGGGCGGGCAGGTGCAGCCGCGCCGCTCCGCGTTCAGGAATCGCTTGACGATCCGGTCCTCGAGCGAGTGGTAGGACAGGACCACCAGCCGCCCACCGGGGCGAAGCAGGTCCACCGCCGCAGCGAGGCCGTCGCCCAGGGCGTCCAGCTCCTCGTTGACCGCGATCCGCAACGCCTGGAAGGTGCGCGTGGCGGGATGTGTCCGCCGGCGCTGGCGTGGGTTCGGCGGCGAGATTTGCTCGATCAGCTCGGCGAGCTCCTCCGCGGTCCAGATCGGCGCTGTCGCCCGCGCCGCCACGATCGCCTTGGCGATCTTCCACGCCGAAGGCTCCTCGCCGTAGCGACGGAACAGGGCGGCCAGCTCGTCCGCGTCGAGGGTCGCGAGCAGCTCCGACGCCGGGACGCCGCGCGTCGCGTCGAACCGCATGTCGAGGGGACCGCCGGCCCGGAAGCCGAAGCCGCGTTCGCGGTCAGCCAGCTGGAACGATGACAATCCGAGGTCGAACAGCATGCCGTCGACGGATCCGAACCCCGCCTCGGGGGCGACCGTCGACAGCTCCCGGAAGTTCGCGCGCCGGAGCACCAGCCGATCGCCATAGCGGGCAAGTCGGAGGCGGACGCGCTCGATCGCCGCCCCGTCGGCATCGAGCCCGAGGACCCGGCCGTCGGGGCTGGCGGCCTCCAGGATCCGCTCGGTGTGCCCACCGCCGCCGACCGTCGCGTCGATCTGGAGACTGCCGGGCGCCGGTGCGAGCGTCCCAAGGACCTCGTCCGGCATGACCGGCAGGTGCCCTAGCTCCATCTCTCCTCCACGTGTCGATTGCGGATCCCGAGCGGACCCTGGAAGCGCATGTGGTGCGACGTCAGATCCCCAGCCCGGCGATCGCCTGCGCGAACGCCTCCGGGTCCTCGAGGCTGCGGCTGTACTCGGCCCATCGGGCCGGCGCCCAGATCTCGGCGTGGTCCCGGGATCCGAGCACCATCGCCTCGGCCTCGAGACCGGCGAACGAGCGCAGCCCCTGCGGGACGAGCACCCGACCCTGTCGGTCGAGCTCCGTCTCGAAGGCACCCGCGAACAGCTGTCGCTGCAGCAGCCGGGCGTTGGGGTCGGTCATGGGCAGGCTGCCGACCTTGGTCGCCAGCTCCTCCCATGCGCCCTTGGGGAAGATCGCAAGACAGGTGTCGAGCCACCTCGCGACCACGGCCCCACCGTCGAGCTGCGCGCGGAACCGCGACGGGACGGCGATCCGCCCCTTGTCGTCGACCGCATGCCGGTACTCGCCGGTGAACACCGATCCCAGCTCCTGACGTCCCTGGCGGCGCCGGGTGGATCGATCAACCGAGGGGCATTCCCCCGAGGGGCCTTCCCCACTTTCCACCACTTTGCGCCACTTCTGGGCATTCTAGCGCGCACAGGGCGGCCGTCAATGGCCGAATCGCAGGAATCGTGTTTCCGGACCGGGTCCTCACCGGCTGGTGGACGGCGAGAAGGGAGACGTGTGCGGCCCGCGTGTGGTGCGGGCGCTCGCCTACCGAGTCGGCGGTGGCATCCGGATCTGGTCGCCCGCCCGCAGGCCGGCGCCGTTCGCGTATTGCGGGTTCCAGGCGTAGATCGTGTCCAGCGGCACGCCGAAGTAGTTGGCGATGCTGAACAGGTTGTCGCCGGCCCGGACGGTGTAGATGTAGCAATCCGCCTGGTCCGTGCAGGGCGTCAGCAGGGCGTAGCGATCACTCGTCGGTCGCGGGGTCACCGTCGCGGTTGCGGCCGGGCTCGGGGTCGGTGCGACCGTCGGGGCGGGCGTGAGGGTGACGGTCGGGCTCGGCGTGGGGTCGGCCGTGGGGCTGGGCGTGGCCGCTGTCGTTGGCGCGGGGCTCGCGGTGGCGGCTGTCGAGCCGGTCGGGCTGGGCGTTGCTGCGGGTGTCGGCGACGCTGCGATCGCCAGCTCGGTCGGTGAAGCACCCACGCCCGCGGCCGGCAGGTCGATCCCACCGCGTTGCACGACGAACCCGAATGAGATCCCGGCGCTCAGCACCAGGACCAGGAGGGCTGCCAGCGTCGCGCGGGGCACAGCCGGTGTCGTCCTGGGCGGGGGCTCGGCGAGGAGCATTGCCCCGCGCAGATAGCGGGGACAGTCCGCATGCGCCGGGTGCAGGCACACGAGCTCCTGCTGGCGCACCGACTGGGGTCGCGGCGCGCCGATCGCGACGCACCGGTTGCCGTCATCGGGCTCATCCAGCGGCGCGAACAGCTTGCCGTCGACCTCGCGCCGGAAGAACGGGCAGACACCCGGGTCGGGCGAGCGTGCCGCGTCATCGAACAACGGCAGGGCCGGACGCGTGGCGGCGCGCTCGCCGGCCTCGGTCCGAGGCTCGTCGGCGATGTCGCCGCCCTCCGCGGCCGACATCCAGTCGTCCTTCAGGTCCTGCCCCTCCAGGTGACGCGAGAACGGAACCCCCCGATGCGGGCGAGTCTAGTACCTCCTGCGCATTGTCGGGACAGAATCCGGGGTGCTAGGCTGCACCTCCGACGTCGTCTGACACCATCGGCGAGCTCGTCCTCGATCCGACACCGCGGAGAAACCGGCCCTGCCGCTCATGGCGCTCCCCACCACCGCTCCCGTCGCCGAAGCCGCGTCCCACGAGAACGATCCGTCGCGCCTCGCGCCGCATCGGATCCGGCGGTGCACCTATCGGCGCCTGATCTCTCTCGACCGCGCGCGGGAACGGATCTACGAGGTGGAGTGCCTGTACCCGGATCGCCGGCTGCCGATCCCCCTCGGAGACCTCGACTCGTCGATGCCGATCTGCAACGCGTGCACCGCAGCGCACATCTTCCGGCCCGACGAGGACTGAGCCCGGACCGCTGCAGCGGCACCGTTCGCCCGCGTCTCAACGCGATCCCACCGCATCCGCGCCCCCTGCGTCGGCCGCGACCGCGGGTCAGCGCCCCGGCGAGCCGTCGAGCCCGGCACGGACCGCCGCAGGCTGCGGGCGCGTCAGGGTCTCGCGCGCGGCCACTGCCAGGAAGAGTGCGCCGGCCAGCCCCACGCCGCCGACCGCAAGCGACGCCGCGCCAAGCGTGAGCACGTGCGCGATGGCGGCGATCACGAAGGGTCCGCCCGCGGTCCCGACATCCGCGATCAGGCGCCACACGCCGAGGAACTCGCCGCGACCGACCGGCGGGGAGAGGTCCGCGCCGAGCGTCATCACGATCCCGGTTCCCAGCCCGTTGCCCAGGCCGGTGATGAGCCCGACCAGCAGCAGCGCCTCGAAGCTGCCCGCGAGCGGGATGAGCGCGACCCCGATCGAGAGCACGACCAGGCTCGGCGTGGCGACCCACTTCCGTCCGAAGCGGTCCATCACGTGCCCCACCGGGTAGAACAGCAGCATGTCGATGCCGGCCGAGAGCCCGACCACGAGGCCGATGGCCACGACATCGAGCCCGATCCCGGCGCCCCACAGTGGGATCAGGACCTGGCGTCCGCCGCGGATCACCTGGAGGGTGATGACGGCAACGCCCCAGGTCAGGAAGCTGCGGCGATTGCGGGAGAGCGTGCTTCCCACGCGACGGTACACGCGGTGGCCGGACGCGAGCGGCACGACGACGTTGTCCCGGACGACGAACCAGATCAGCACGGCCGCGGACGCACCGGCGACTGCCTCAACCAGGAACGGCGCGCCCAGCCCGAAGGTCTTGGCGACGATCCCTCCCACGATCGGCGAGGCGAACATCGCGACCCGGTCGAGACCCGCCAGGAGCGTGATCACGCGGCCGCGCTGCCCGATCGGGGTGATCTCCGAGATGTAGGCGAGGCGGCCGACCTGGAACACCGAGTTCCCGGCGCCGAACAGGAAGGTGAACAACGCGAGCTGCGCGACGGACTGGCTCGTGGCCGAGCCCAGGCCGACGACCGCGATCACCAGCGCGCCCGCGATCAGCGTGCGCCGGTCCCCGAACCGTGATGCCATGACGCCCGCAGGGATGTCGAACACCATGGACCCGAGGCCACGCATCGCGAACACCAGGCCCGCGACGGCGATGCTGGCGCCGAGGTCGCTCGCGAACAGGGGGATGATCGGAAGCACCGCGCCCTGGCCGAACGCCAGCAGGAACGTCGGCAGGTAGACGGTCAGGATCAGCGGCCGCAGCCGGAACGGCGCGGGCGCGTGAATCGCAGCGGGCTCCTGCACGCCGAGGATGGTAGCCGGAGCGGCGGTCCTGGAGCGCAGGCTTGCGCACGCCGCCTGCGACGCGCGCCGGAGCCGGGTCGGGGTTGTGCCAGCGAGGCGGCCTGTAAGCCGAGTTCTGTACCGCGGCTCGCGCCGCGGCGACGGTCATCCATCTGAGGCCGCCGGTTGCCCGACGGCTCTTGCAGCCGACCCGAGGGCTGGGCAGCGCACCTCTCCCCCCGGCGAACCGGGGTTGCGCCCTCCTATTTGGCCTTGCTCCGGGTAGAGTTTGCCGCGTTTCACTCCGGCCGCAACGGCCGGCATCGTCACTGTGGCACTGGTCCTCGCCTCACGGCGGACGGGCGTTACCCGCTACCCCGCGCTGAGGAGCTCGGACTTTCCTCACGCCTGCCGGTTGCCCGGCAGCCGCGCGACCATCCGGCCGCCTCGCTGGCTCGCGGATTGTACGCGGTCGGCTGCATCCGACCCGCGGGCCACTCGTTTGATCCGGCGGGGCTCTCGTTGATCCCGCGGGGCACGGCGGGTGACGCCACGTTCGGGCTCGACCGGGCCGAAGCCGGCTGCACGCAGGGTCGGTCGTGGCGCGTGACGCCACGAAAGCGCTCGAATTCGGCGCCCGGACGACCGGCAGGCGCGATCCTGTGGCGCGGGACGCCACGTAAGCGCCCCGGTCCGCTGCGCGGCGCTCGGCCAGCCCGCGATCGTGGCGCGGGACGCCACGTAAGCGCCCCGGTCCGCTGCGCGGCGCTCGGCCAGCCCGCGATCGTGGCGCGGGGCGCCACGTCCGGTCTGATGCGCCGCCGCGCTGACCTCCGATGCCGGGTTTCGTGGCGCGTGACGCCACGCGGGCGGCGAACGGCGGGCGGCGCCCTCAGTCACCCACCCTGCGGGCCCGGGCGACGCGCGCCGGACCACCGGCGGCCACCCGGTCGAGCGCCTCGTTGGCAAGTCGGTCCGCAGTCGAGTTCTGGGCTCGCGGCACGTGGGTCGCGGACCATCGCTCGAGGCCGCCGAGCGTCGCGGTCGCCTGTGCCCACAGCGGCTGGAGCTTCGCATCCTTGACCCGCCAGCGGCCGTGGAGCTGCTCCACGATCAGCTTGGAATCGAGGAACAGGTCGACACGTCGCGCGCCCAGCCGCTGTGCGAGCTCGAGCGCACGAACGACACCGGTCCACTCGGCGACGTTGTTGGTCTGGTGGCCGAGCGCCTCGGAGATCGTCGCGTCGGGCCGCGCGGCCGGATCCTGTGCGTCCGGGCGGGACCCGTCGAACAGCGCCGCACCGAGGGAGGCCGGCCCGGGGTTGCCCCGCGCCGCGCCGTCCGTGCGGATGACGACGTGCGGGTAGACCGGCAGCGGCGCCTCGCTCAGGCGTGTCGCCCCACGATCGCCGAGGACACCTCGAGGATCGCCTGCGTGATGTGGATCCCGCGCGGACACGCGTCGGTGCAGTTGAAGATCGTCCGGCAGCGCCACACGCCGTCGCTGTCGGCCAGGATCTCCAGGCGCTCCTCGGCCGCTTCATCGCGGGTGTCGAAGATGAACCGGTGGGCGTTCACGATCGCAGCGGGCCCGACGTACCCGGGCTGGGCCCAGAACGACGGGCAGGATGACGTGCACGCCGCGCACAGGATGCACTTGGTGGTGTCGTCGTAGCGCGCCCGGTCGGCAGCCGACTGGCGGCGCTCGCGCTCCGTCGCGGGTTCCCCGGCGATGAGGAACGGCTGGACGCTTCGGAACTTCGCGAAGAAGGCATCCATGTCGACCACGAGGTCCTTCATCACGGGCAGGCCGGGCAGCGGGGCGACCGTGATCCTGCGGCCGCCGAGCTGGTCCACGCGGATCTTGCAGGCGAGCCGGTTGCGGCCGTTGATCAGCATCGCGTCCGACCCGCACACGCCGTGCCCGCACGACCGGCGGAAGGTCAGGGTGCCGTCCTGCTCGTACTTGACCTTGTGCAGCAGGTCCAGGACCCGGTCCATAGGCCCGGCCTCGACCTTGTAGACCTCCTCGTGGGGCCTGGCGTCACGCTCGGGGTCGTAGCGGAGGATCCGCAGCTCGACGATCATCGTTCGCTCCCCCGCCCTAGTAGACACGCGGCTTGGGCTGGAACTTGGTGATCGTGACCGGCTTGTAGGCCAGCTCGATCGCCCCGTCCGTGCCCTTCGTCGCGAGTGAATGGCTGAGGAAGTTCACGTCGTCGCGCTCCGGATAATCCTCCCGGCTGTGCGCACCGCGGCTTTCCTTGCGATTGATGCACGCCGCCACCATGGTCTCCGCGCAGTCGAGCAGGTACCCGACCTCGCGCGCCTCGAGAAGGTCGGTGTTGAACGTGGTCCCCTTGTCGTCGATCGACACGCCGTCGTACCGTCCGCGGAGCGCGGCGACCTTTGCCCGTGCCCGCTCGAGGCCCTCGGCGTCCCGGTAGACGCCGGCGTCGTCCATCATCACGTCGGCGAGGTCCGTGCGGATCGCCTCCTTGCGCTCCCCCTTTGCACGGCCCCGGATCGCCTCGATCTCGGCGCGGACCGGCTCCATCACGTCGGGCGAGATCTCCGGGATCCCGACACCCTTGACGTCGAGCGCCATCTGCCGTCCGGCCCGGCGCCCGAACACCAGCAGGTCCACCAGCGAGTTGGTGCCCAGGCGGTTCGCGCCGTGGACGGAGACGCAGGCGGCCTCGCCCGCGGCATACAGCCCCGGCACCACTGTGCTGGCGGCGTCGCGGGTCACCTGGGTGAGCAGGTTGGTCGGGATGCCACCCATCGCATAGTGCGCCGTGGGCTGGATGGGGATCGGCTCGGTGTAGGGCTCGACGCCCTGGTAGACGCGGACGAAGTCGGTGATGTCCGGCAGCTTCTCGTCGATCAGCTTGCGGCCCAGGTGGCGGACGTCGAGGTAGACGTAGTCCTTGCCGTTGATGCCGCGCCCCGCGCGGATCTCCTGGTAGATCGCACGGCTGACCATGTCGCGTGGCGCGAGCTCCATCAGCTTGGGGGCGTACCGCTCCATGAACCGGAAGCCGTCGTTGTCGAGGAGGTACGCGCCCTCGCCGCGGGCCGCCTCGGACAGCAGGATGCCGATGCCCACGATCCCCGTGGGGTGGAACTGGTAGAACTCCATGTCCTGCATCGGGACGCCGTGCCGGTACGCGAGCGCGACGCCGTCGCCGGTGAGGCTCCAGGCGTTCGAGGTGACCCGGAACATCCGCCCGAAACCGCCGGTCGCGAGCAGCACGGCCTTCGACCGCAGGGTGACCAGCTCGCCGTCGGCGATGCGGTACGCGACCACGCCCGCGGCTCGCCCGCCCTCGCCCAGCTCGCCGCCCTCGGTGATCAGGTCGACGACGTGGTACTCGTCGTAGAACTTGACCCCGTGCTTGAGGCACTGCTGGTACAGGGTCTGGAGGATCATGTGGCCCGTTCGATCGGCCGCGAAGCAGGCGCGCTTGACCGCGGCCTCGCCGTAGTTCCGCGTGTGGCCGCCGAACCGTCGCTGGTCGATCTTCCCGTCCGCGGTCCGGTTGAACGGCAGGCCCATGTGCTCGAGCTCGATCACCGTCTCGATCGCTTCGCGCGCGAGGACCTCGGCCGCGTCCTGGTCGACGAGGTAGTCGCCACCCTTGATGGTGTCGAACATGTGCCACTCCCAGTGGTCCTCCTCCTGGTTGCCCAGGGCGGCACACACGCCGCCCTGGGCGGCGCCGGTATGGGAGCGGGTCGGGTACAGCTTGGTCAGGACGGCCGAGTCGACGCCCGCCTTGGCGAGCTCGAGCGCGGCCCACAGGCCGGCGCCGCCGGCGCCGACGATCAGGGCTTCGTGGTCGCGGATCATGGTGTCGGGAACTGGAGCGTCGCGACCACGATGGTGCCCATCGCGAACAGCACGATCGCGCCGAGGTAGAGGCCCATCGTGAGCAGGGTGCGCACGCCGCCGGTGGTGTAGTCCTGGACCACCGTCCGCAGACCCATGAACGCGTGGAACACGACGAACGTGAGCATCAGCCAGTCGACGGTCCGCCAGGCGATGTTCCCCCACCGCTCGTCGGTGATCCATTTGGCCGTCTGCTCGGACGGGTCGAACAGGAAGTGGACGATGATGTAGTGACCGAGCGCGGTGACGAACAGGCCCAGGCCGGTGAGCCGCATCAGGTACCAGATGACGAGCTCCCAGCCGCCTCCCTGGGGCCGAGCGCGACCGGAGCGCGTGACGTTGTAGGACATCACTGGAACCTGAATGGTGCTGCGAACCCGAAGGCCGGGGCCATGATCTGGATCAGGATCGGCAGCCCGATGACCGCGAACAGCACCCAGTTCGCGTACCACAGCTGCTTGTGGTAGTTGGTCATCACCGGCCAGAAGTCCATGATGATGATCCGCAGGCCGTTGAGCGCGTGGTACAGGAGCGCTGCGCCGAGGAGCGACTCCATGATGCGACCGCCCGGGCTCGCGTAGATCTGCAGCACCTCGTCATACAGCCCGGGGTTCGCGCCCACCAGCCAGATGTCGAGGACGTGGAGCAGGATGAACAGCCAGATGGCGATTCCCGAGATGCGGTGGAACGCCCAGGCGAGCATCCCCTCGCTGCCCCGATACCGCAGGAGCATGAAGCCTCCGTTGCTGTGACCCGGCCGAAGCCGGGTCAGGAGGCGGCCACGGACGCGCCGAGCCGCTCGATGATCGCATCGGCGAAGCCGCTGGTTCCAGCGTTGCCGCCGAGGTCGTAGGTGACGTGCTTGCCCTCGGCGATGACCGCCCGCAGCGCCGTCTCGACGCGCTCTGCGGCGGCCTGCTCACCAAGGTGGCGCAGCATGAGGACGCCCGACAGCATCAGCGCCGTCGGGTTGGCCTTGTTCAGGCCGGCGTACTTGGGCGCCGAGCCGTGCACCGGCTCGAACACCGAGGCCTCGATGCCGATGTTGGCGCCGGGCGCGACACCCAGCCCGCCGACGAGACCGGCGCACAGGTCGCTGACGATGTCTCCGTACAGGTTCGGCAGCACCATCACGTCGTACAGCTCCGGCTTCTGCACCAGCTGCATGCACATGTTGTCGACGATCCGGTCCTCGAACTCGATCTTGCCCGCGTAGTCGGCGGCGATCGTGCGGCAGCTCTCGAGGAACAGGCCGTCCGAGAACTTCATGATGTTGGCCTTGTGGACCGCCGTGACCTTGTGGCGGCCGTTGGCGACGGCATACTCGAACGCAAACCGGGCGATCCGCTCGGACGCCTCGCGGGTGATGATCTTGATGCTCTCCGCGGCGTCCCGGCCGACCATGTGCTCGATGCCCGCGTACAGGTCCTCGGTGTTCTCGCGGACGATGACCAGGTCCACGTCCTCGTAGCGCGTCACGAGGCCCTTGATCGATCGTGCCGGGCGGAGGTTCGCGTACAGGCCGAGCTTCTGGCGGAGCGCGACGTTGACGCTGCGGAAGCCGGCGCCGACCGGGGTCGTGATGGGACCCTTGAGCGCGACCTTGTTGCGGCGGATCGACTCCAGCACGTGCTCCGGCAGCGGCGTGCCGTACTGGGCCATCACGGCCTCGCCGGCGTGCTGGACCTCCCATTCAAAGGCGACGCCCGATGCGTCAAGGACACGACGGGTGGCCTCCGCCAGCTCCGGCCCAATGCCGTCGCCAGGGATGAGGGTGACTCGGTGGGGCATGCGGGCATTCTAGCCGGGCGGAACGGGTCGGGCGCTGACTTCGGGCCCCCGCTCGGCAGGCCATTCCGCACTTAGTTTCGACGGTGCGCCTGTTGGCCGGGCCAATCAGCGACGTTCGCCGGTGGCCACGATGGGCCGGATGGCGCCCATCGACGGGTCCGTTCGTCTCAGCGACTCCGGAGCCCGGCGGCTATGATCGGGCTCCGCCCACCCGTGTGTGCCAGGAGGTCTTGCCCGTCGCGTGAAGATCCACGAAGCCGACGCGAAGTCGCTGCTCGTCGCCCAGGGCCTGCCGGTTCCGGCCTGGGAGGTGGCGCGCACGCCAACGCAGGCCAGAGCGGCCGCCGTTCGATTCCTCGACGACCCGGCCAACGCCACCGGCAAGGTCGTCATCAAGGCCCAGGTGCTGGTCGGCGGGCGTGGCAAGGCCGGAGGCGTGCGGCTGGCCGCCACCGCGGACGAGGCGGAGGACGTCGCGGCGCAGATCTTCGCCCTCGAGATCAAGGGGCTCCCGGTCCGGCGCGTGCTGGTCGGGCCCGCGGCCGAGATCGTCAAGGAGTACTACCTCTCGGTCGTGCTCGATCGAGCCACCCGCCAGCTGATGTTCATCGGGTCTGCCGAGGGCGGGGTCGAGATCGAGCAGGTCGCCGTGGACAACCCCGGCGCGATCGTCTACCAGCACGTCGACCCGCTGCTCGGCCTGCCCGACCACGCGGCGCGGCGGCTCGCGTTCTCGATCGGGTTCGGCGCCCAGTGGAAGGCCGGAGCGGCCATCGCCAAGGGCCTGCTCAGGACGATGCTCGCGTACGACGCGGACCTGGTGGAGATCAACCCGCTGGCGGTGATCCGCGAGCACAACGCCGACGGGACGCAGGTGGACCGGCTGGTGTGCCTCGACGCCAAGATCACGGTCGACGACTCGGCGCTCCCCCGTCACCCCCAGCTGGAGCAGCTGCGCGACCTCGACGCCGAGGATCCGACCGATGTGGAGGCACGCCGCTACGACCTCACGTTCATCAAGCTCGAGGGCGACATCGGCTGCATGGTCAACGGCGCCGGGCTGGCGATGACGACCATGGACCTCGTCCATCGGGCCGGCGGTGAGCCGGCCAACTTCCTGGACATCGGCGGTGGCGCCAAGGCGGACCGGGTCGCGGCCGCGATGCGGCTCATCCTCGCCGACGCCAACGTCAAGGCGATCCTGGTCAACATCTTCGGCGGCATCACGCGTGGCGACGAGGTCGCGCACGGCCTGATCGACGCCCGTGCTCAGCAGGTGCGCGACGTCCCGATGATCGTGCGGATCGTCGGCACCAACGCGGACGAGGCGGCCGAGCTGCTGCGCGCAGCCCGGTTCGAGACGGCCGTCAGCCTGGACGAAGCGGCGGCCAAGGCCGTCGCGGCGGCGAAGGGGGTGGCGGCATGAGCATCCTGATCGGGAACGACACGCGGCTCGTCGTCCACGGCATCACGGGTCGCGAGGGCGGCTTCCACAGCGCGGCGATGCTGGAGTACGGGACGAACATCGTGGCCGGCATGACACCCGGCAAGGGCGGGCAGACCGCGCTCGACGGACGCGTGCCGGTGTTCAACACCGTGGCCGACGCCGTCCGCGAGACCGGCGCCAACACCTCGTGCATCTTCGTGCCCGCGGCCGGCGCGCCCGACTCGGTGCTCGAGGCCGTGGACGCGGGGATCAGCACGATCTTCTGCATCACCGAGGGGATCCCGGCGCTGGACATGGTGCCGGTGGTCGAGGTCGTCCAGCGCGCCGGTGCCCGGCTGATCGGCCCCAACTGCCCGGGCGCCACGTCGCCCGGACGCGCCAAGGTCGGGATCATCCCGGGCTCGATCCACCTCGAGGGCCGGGTCGGCGTCGTGTCCCGCTCCGGGACCCTCACCTACGAGGCCGTCCAGGCCATGACCGATGCCGGGCTCGGGCAGTCCACGTGCGTGGGCATCGGCGGCGATCCCGTGATCGGGAGCCAGTTCCTCGACGTGCTCCGCCTGTTCGCCGCGGATCCTGAGACCGAGGCGCTGGTCCTCATCGGCGAGATCGGCGGCTCGGCGGAGGAGGAGGCGGCGGCCTGGGCCGCCGAGCACATGGCCGACGTCCCCAAGGTCGCGTTCATCGCCGGGCGCACCGCCCCCGAGGGCAAGCGCATGGGCCATGCCGGCGCGATCATCTCGGGCGGCCGCGGCACGGCCGCATCCAAGGTCACGGCGCTCGAAGCGGCCGGGTTCCGCGTCGCCGGCTCGCCGACCGAACTGCCGGCGCTCCTCCGCGCGGCGGGCTACCGGGGCTGATCGCGCGCGTCGATCGCGCGCGTAGACTGCACCGAAGGCGCCGCCGGATCGCGGGGCGCCACACCGGAAGGAGGATCGGCGCTCCGGCGCAGATGGGCAGTCTGATGGACCTGGTCGCGGGCGACGCCCGCGATGTCGTCCTGACGCTCTCGATCGACGATGTCGCCGCGTTCGACGACCCGGCGCGGTTCGACGCCCACCTCCCGCTTGGCGGCGGACTGGATCCAACCTGGCTGGACCTGTTCTCCGAGGCGGTTCGAGCGGTGACCGAGTCGGACGTGCCGGTCGACTTCCTCGATGCGCGGTCTGATCTCGACGGCGCGGACGACCTGACGGAGCGGATCGTGGAACGGGTCGATCGCGCGTGGGTCGAGACGGTGGCTCTGGTCACCGACGATCAGATCGCCGCGGTGGCGGGTCGCTGGATCGACCTGCTCGAGGAGGAGCTGGGGCTGCTGCCGCGCGAGGAGAAGCCGTGGATCCGCGATCTGACGGGCCGGATCATCCTGTTCGCGCGTGCCTCCGCCGGAGCCCGTGACGTGGTGTTCGCCTGGGCATTCTGACGCTGCCCGCCATCCCGGCCATCCGCGCCACCTGACGGCCGAAACGCCCGCGACGATCGATCCACCGGCTCTCGCGGCCGGCCGCGCGCGGCGCCATCCTCGAGCCATGATCGCCGAGCTCGAACGCCCGCTCCCCTCCTCGCCACCGCTCGAGGGTGCCGCCGCGACGGCCGTGCCATTGGTCAACCGCTCCCTCAAGGTGCTCAACCGCTGGATGATGGT
The DNA here is from genome assembly GCA_963835335.1 of uncultured Chloroflexia bacterium. Taxonomy (GTDB): domain Bacteria; phylum Chloroflexota; class Limnocylindria; order Limnocylindrales; family CSP1-4; genus CAIXZV01. The sequence continues at coordinate 105,291 of CAWIFB010000025.1, forward strand.
CCCCACGCACCGGCTCGGCCTCGGCGCCTGGCTGGGCACGCCGGTCGGCGGGTACATGCTGCTGCTCCGGGTTCGCGGGCGCACGAGCGGGCAGCTCCGCGAGGTCCCGCTGAGCTACCTGATCGCCGAGGGCACACCGTGGGTCATGGCCGGGTTCGGGACCCGGACCCAGTGGTACCGCAACCTGCTGGTCGACCCCGGCGTCGAGGTCTGGCTCCCGGGACGGGTCCTGCGCTGCCGGGCCGAGGAGGTCCGCGACCCGGTGATCCGGGCCCGGATCCTGCCGGCCCTCACGCGCGCCGCCGGCGTGCCGGGGTTGCTCGTCGGCTGCAACCCATGGACGGCCCCCGACGCCCGGATCCTCGAGCTCCTCGAGGGGATCCCGCTGATCCGCCTGGCGCCGGCCAGCGGCTCGATCGCAGCGAGCCCGGACGACCCCGGCGGCCATGCCTGGATCTGGCGCCAGGCGCTCGTGGCGGGGCTGATGGTCGCCTGTCTGCGCTTCCTTCGAGCCCGCTGACGGCGTCGCGGCGCGAGGTCGCCGGAGCTCAGGCCGGCGGGTAGCCGAGGATCGGCCAGGAAGGCCCGCCGGGCGCCTCGATCAGCTCGACCAGCACGCCGTGGCAGGATCTCGGGTGGAGGAAGGCGACCGGACCCTCGGCGCCCTTCCGCGGGGCGCTGTCGATCATCTCGATGCCGTCGACCTCGAGCCGCAGCAGCGTCTCGGCGAGGTTCGAGACCTCGAAGCACACGTGGTGGAACCCCTCGCCCTTGTTCGCAAGGAACCGCGCCACGCCCGTCGTGTCATCGGTCGGCATCACCAGCTCGACCTTCGACTCCCCCACCGGCAGGAACGCGATCGTGACGCCGTCGGTCTCGATCGGCAGCACCAGCTCGACCGGCAGGCCCAGCCCGTCGCGCCAGAAGCCGAGCGCCCGGTCCATGTCCGCGACGATGACCGCGACGTGATGGACGCGCCCAAGGCGGCGGATCTCGGCGGGCACGTGCGTGGAATCCGGCAGGTCGGGCATGCGAGGCCTCCTCAGACCGTGATCAGCTCGCGATGGACACCCCAGGTCGTCCGCAGGCGGTCGGCGATCTCGCCCACCGTGGCGTAGGCCGCGACGGCCTCGATGATCGCGGGCAGCAGGTTGGCCTCCCCGCGGGCCTCGTCCTCGAGGCGGCGCATGGCCCGGTCCCACGCACCGGGGTCGCGCCCGTCGCGAACGGCGCGAATGCCCGCAACCTGGCGTCGCTCGCCGTCCGGATCGATTCGCTGGAGCGCCGGTCGCGTCGGCGTCTCCTCGTCGCGGTACTTGTTGACGCCGACCACGATGCGGTCGCCACGCTCGATCTCTCGCTGGACCCGGTAGGCCGACTCCTGGATCTGCCGCTGCTGGAAGCCGCCCTCGATCGCCGACAGCGTGCCGCCCATCGCGTCGATCTCGTCGAGGTACGCGGTCGCGGCCGCCTCCAGCTCGCTGGTCAGCGACTCGACGAAGTACGACCCCGCCAGCGGATCCGGGGTCTCGATCACCCCGGCCTCGTGCGCGATGATCTGCTGCGTCCGCAGCGCGAGCCGCGCGGCCTCGGCCGTCGGCAGCGCGAGCGCCTCGTCGCGCGAGTTCGTGTGCAGGCTCTGGGTTCCCCCGAGCACGGCGGCGAGGGCCTGGAGCGTGGTGCGCACCACGTTGTTGTCGATGGACTGGGCGGTCAGCGAGGATCCGGCCGTCTGCGTGTGGAACCGGCACATCATCGAACGGGCGTTCGATGCGCCGAACCGCTCCTTCATGATCCGCGCCCACATCCGGCGGGCGGCCCGGAACTTCGCGACCTCCTCGAACAGCTCCGACCACGCGGCGAAGAAGAACGACAGCCTGGGAGCGACGTCGTCCACGGCGAGCCCACGAGCCAGGGCCGCCTCGACGTAGGCGATGCCATCGGCGAGCGTGAACGCCAGCTCCTGGGCGGCGGTCGCCCCGGCCTCGCGCATGTGGTAGCCGGAGATGCTGATCGTGTTCCAGCGGGGCAGCTCACGGGAGGCGAACTCGAACACGTCGGTGACCAGCCGCATCGACACCCGTGGCGGGTAGATCCAGGTGCCCCGAGCGATGTACTCCTTGAGGATGTCGTTCTGGGTGGTCCCGGACACGGCCGCGCGCGCGACGCCCTGCCTCTCCGCGGCCGCGACGTACAGGGCGAGCAGGATGGGGGCCGTGGCATTGATCGTCATCGAGGTGCTGACCTCGCCCAGGGGGATGCCGGCGAACAGGACCTCCATGTCCGCGAGCGACGAGACCGGAACGCCGACCCGGCCGACCTCGCCCTCCGCCTCCAGGGCATCGGCGTCGTACCCCATCTGGGTGGGCAGGTCGAAGGCGACGGACAGCCCGGTCTGCCCCTGGGACAGGAGGTACCGGAACCGCTCGTTGGTCTCGGCCGCCGTCGCGAACCCGGCGTACTGGCGCATCGTCCACAGCCGCGACCGGTACATGGTCGGCTGGACGCCGCGAGTGAACGGGTACTCGCCCGGCAGGCCCAGGTCCCGGGCGGGATCCAGCGCGCTGACGTCCGCAGGCGTATAGACGTCGGCGATCGGGATCTCCGAGGTCGTCGCGAACGGCCCGTGCTCGGGCGACGCGGCCAGCGCGCGGGCGCGGGTCGTGGCACGCCAGCGTTCGACCGCCGGATCCACCGTTGCCTCGTCGCTCACCCGTACCTCCGTCAGCTGATGACCATGAGCAGGTCGCCGACCTCGATGTTGACGCCGAGCGCAACCCTGACCCGGTCGATGGTGCCATCCCGTGGTGCCCGAAGCTCGTTCTGCATCTTCATCGCCTCGACCACCAGCAGCTGCTGGCCCGCCGTGACCTCGTCACCGGGACCGACGGACACCGCGACCACCTTGCCCGGGATGATCGCCCGGATCTCGAGCGGCCCGCTGTGCGCGCTCGACTCGCGACCCTTGGTCGCCCGCTCGCGGAGGGCGGCGATCCGCTCGGGCTCCAGCTCCACCTCGAACCGGAAGCCGTCGACCAGGACCTCCTGGGTCACGACGCGGCCCGACCCTGCCTGGTAAGGCTCGAGCACCACGCGCGTCCGTCGACCTGCCTCGTCGAGGATGTGGCGTCCTCGACCGACGGCCCGGATCGTGGCGTCGGCGGGCTCGCCGTCCAGCACCGGTTGTCTTTGCGCACGGACAGCACCGTCGTCGGGCTGAGCGGACGGGGCTATGACCCCACCGAGCGGACCCGTGCCGACGGTCGGGTTCGACGGGCGAAGCGCCTCGGCCGCCGGCGCGACCCGGAGAACCGGCTCGTCGGCCAATCGCGATCCCGGTGCAAGCCGAACGCGGACCGCCCGGGGATCAGCGGCGACCGGCGCAGGCGGCGGCGCGGCCCCGTCGCCCTCGTCACGGCCCCCCGCGGGCGCGGCCGCCGTCAGCTCGGCCATCGATCAACCCCGTGCGCGCGGCCCGACCGACGCCATGCCGGCGCGCCGCCGTCGGACTCGGCGGCAAGCCCGGCAGCCGAACCGAGCAGCCCCCGCGACGATGCGGCCGGTGCCATGCCGTCCGCGTCGTCGGCGATCGCGGCCAGGCCCGCGGCGAGCAGAGCGGCCCGAACCGCCTGCGCGCGGGCCGCTTCGCCGTCCCAGTGCGCGTCCACCCAGCCCGTCGACAGCGCGCCGTCGCGGAAGACGTCGCTGCTCGCGACGAACCGGTGGAACGGCACCGTGGTCTGGAGACCGCCGATCTCGGTCTCGTCGAGCGCGCGTGCCAACCGGTCGATCGCCGCGTCACGGTCGTTCGCGTGGACCATCAGCTTGGCGATCAGGTTGTCGTAGTCGGGGGGCACGAGGTCGCCGGCCTCGATCCCGGTGTCAACCCGGATCCCGGGGCCGGCGGGCATGACCCATCGCCCGACCCGGCCGGGCGTGGGTGCAAACGCGCGCGACGGATCCTCGGCCGCGATCCGGACCTCGATCGCGTGGCTCGACGGCGCCACGGCGCGCTCGCCGGCCGCAACCACCTCGGGCGACAGGGGCCGGCCCGCGGCGATCCAGAGCTGCTCGCGGACGATGTCGACGCCGGCGACGAGCTCGGTCACGCCGTGCTCCACCTGGAGCCGCGTGTTGACCTCGAGGAACCAGAACCGGCCGTCGGTGTCGTACAGGAACTCGCAGGTGGCGGCGTTGCGCAGGTCGGCCGCGCGCGCCAGACGCACCGCGCGGTCGTGGAGCTCCCGGCGCTGGTCCGCGGTGAGGCCCGGCGCCGGGGCCTCTTCCACGAGCTTCTGGTGACGCCGCTGAAGCGAGCAGTCGCGCTCCCCCAATGCGACGACGTTGCCGTGCGCGTCGCCGAGCAGCTGGACCTCGACGTGCCGCGCCGGGAGGATCTCGCGCTCCAGGTACACGGAGCCGTCGCCGAACGCCGATGCGGCCTCGCGCGACCCGGAGACCAGCGCCGCGGCGAGATCCTGGGCGCGAAGGACGCGGCGCATCCCCCGCCCTCCCCCGCCCGCAGCCGCCTTGACCAGCAGCGGAAAGCCGATGGTCCGCGCGGTCGCCACGATGTCCGCGACCTGGTCGGGCCGGTCGACGGGGGCCGGCTCGACGGTGCCGGGCACCGACGGGACGTCGATCCGTGCCGCCAGCCGTCGGGCGTGCAGCTTGTCACCGAGAGCCTCGATCGTGGCCGACGCCGGGCCCACGAACGCCAGGCCCGTGTCCTCGACGGCCCGCGCGAACGCCGCGCGCTCGGCGAGGAAGCCGTACCCCGGATGGATCGCCTCGGCACCCGTGTCGATCGCCGCCTGGACCACCGCATCGATCCGGAGATAGCTCTCCGTTGGCGCGGGGGGCCCGATCCGGACCGCGACATCGGCGAGACGGACGTGGGCCGCCGTCGTGTCGGCGTCGCTGTACACCGCGACGGCCTCCATCCCCATCTCGTGGCATGCCCGGATGATGCGGACCGCGATCTCGCCGCGGTTGGCGATCAGGACGCGACGAAAGGGTCGTTCCCTACCGGTCATCGACCGGGCTCGACGCGAGCGTCTTTGCGCAACGACACCGCGTCGTCGTCAGAGCGGGATGTTGCCATGCTTCTTCTTCGGGTTGGTGTCGCGCTTGTCGGCGAGGACCTCGAGCGCCCGGATCAGGCGTGGTCGCGTCTCGTGCGGAAGGATCACCTCGTCAATGTACCCGCGGCCCGCGGCGATGTAGGGATTGGAGAACTCCTCCTCGTACTCCGCCACCAGGCGCCTGCGCTCGGCCGCCGGATCGTCCGCTCCGGCAATCGAGTCCTTGAAGATGATGTTGACCGCGCCCTCCGCGCCCATCACCGCGATCTCGGCCGTTGGCCACGCGAAGTTCATGTCGCCGCGGATGTGCTTGCTGCTCATGACGTCGTAGGCGCCGCCATACGCCTTGCGCGTGATGACGGTCACCTTGGGGACCGTCGCCTCGCAGTACGCGTACAGCAGCTTCGCCCCGTGCTTGATGATCCCGTTGTGCTCCTGGCCGACGCCCGGCAGGAACCCTGGCACGTCGACGAACGTGACCAGCGGAACGTTGAACGCATCACAGGTCCGCACAAATCGAGCGGCCTTGTTCGACGCATCGATGTCCAGGGCGCCGGCAAGAACGGCGGGCTGCTGCGCGACGATTCCGACGGACCGGCCGCCCAGCCGCGCGAACCCGACGATGATGTTGCCTGCCCATGCCGGCTGGATCTCGAGGAAGTCACCGTCGTCGACGACCCGGCGCAGAACGTCGTGCATGTCGTACGGCCGCGAGGGCTCGTCCGGAACGATGGCGTCGAGCTCCGGGTCCATGCGGTCCCGGGGATCGCGCGGGTCCGCGCGCGGCGGGTCCGACAGATTGTTCTGCGGCAGATACGCGAGGACTCGCCGGGCGTAGTCCATCGCCTCCGCCTCGTCGTGTGCCGCAAGGTGCGCGACCCCGCTCCGACCCGTGTGCACCGCGGCGCCGCCCAGCGCCTCGGAGTCGACCTCTTCGTGGGTCACCGCCTTGACCACGTTGGGGCCGGTCACGAACATGTAGCTGGTCCCCTCCACCATCACGGTGAAGTCGGTCATCGCGGGCGAGTACACCGCACCGCCCGCGCACGGCCCCAGGATGACGGAGATCTGGGGCACGACCCCGGACGCCATCACGTTGCGCAGGAAGATCTCCGCGTAGCCGCCGAGCGACGCGACACCCTCCTGGATCCGCGCTCCCCCGGAGTCGTTGAGCCCGATGACCGGTGCGCCCACCTTCATCGCGAGATCCATGATCTTGCAGATCTTCTCGGCGTACGCCTCCGACAGCGACCCACCGAACACCGTGAAGTCCTGGCTGAACACGAACACCAATCGCCCGTCGATCGTGCCGTGCCCGGTGACCACGCCATCGCCCAGGAACTGCTGGCGGTCGAGACCTGTCGCCGTCGTGCGAGGCATGACGAAGGCGTCCATCTCGACGAACGAACCCGCGTCGAGCAACAGGTCGAGCCGCTCCCGGGCTGTGAGCTTCCCCCATGCGTGCTGCCGCTCGATCCGCACCGGGCCGCCGCCCTGGAGCGCTTCGGCGCGCATCCGCTCGAGCCGGGCGATCCGATCCGCGTTGTTGGGCACGTCGCTGGACTCCTCCGATGGCGTGACCGCGCGTCCTTGCGCAAAGACGGCGGGACGCCCCAATCATAGGCCTCGCGCACGTCGCGGCTCGCGGCCTCGCGTTCATCGACCCTGCGCCCGGAGCGCGACCGATGGACGGTCCGTGTTTCCACTGGATGAACGACGTGTTACAGGCGCATGTCGACATCCGCCAATGACGCATGCGGAGACCGTGGATATCCACAGAACGGTGCACAACTGGGTCAATGTGTGGACAACCTCGCACCCGCAGGTCGACCCCCTCGCGGTAGCATTCCCACCACCCCACTTCAAGCCGGCCCCGCCGCACTTCTTCCATTTCGAGGTGATGTCCTTGTCGCACGTGATCGCGATCGCCAACCAGAAGGGTGGCGTTGGCAAGACAACGACCGCGATCAACCTTGCGGGAGCGCTTGCCGAGGAGGGCTGCCGGGTCCTCCTGATCGACATGGATCCGCAGGCGAACCTCACCGCCGGGCTGGGTGTCAACCTCAACACCGTCCAGCGATCCATGGCCGATGTCCTGGCCGACGGGCGCTCGACGCTGCCGGAGGTGATCCTCGCGACCGAGACGGCCGGCATCGACGTGGCACCCGCACACATCGACCTCGCCAGCACCGAGGGGGAGCTGTTCACGGCGCTGGGTCGTGAGCAGATCCTGCGCGAGGCGATGCGCGACGCGATCGACGCGTATGACTATGTGTTGATCGACTGTCCGCCCAACCTCGGTCTCCTGACGGTCAACGGCCTGGCCGCCGCGGACAGCGTGATCATCCCGGTCCAGACGCAGTTCTACGCGATGAAGGGCCTCAACAACCTGGTCAAGGTCATCAACGCGATCCGGTTGAAGCTCAACCGCGATCTCCGGATCCTCGGCCTGTTGCCGACCTTCTACGACGGCCGGACCAACCTGGCGCGGGACATGCTCGATGAGCTGCGCGTGGTCGGTGACCACCACGTGTTCACGACAATCATCCGCAACACCGTGAAGCTGGGCGAGGCGCCACTTGCCGGGCGTCCGATCACGTCGTACGCCGGATCGTCCGAAGCCGCTCGCAGCTACCGCGAACTCGCCCGGGAGGTGATCGAACTTGGCCAGGCCTGATTTCCGCGCCGCCGCCGCCCGCCGACTGTCCGAGGATCGCGAGCTTCCGCCCGCGATCGTCAGCCTCCTGTCGCCGGACATGAACCGCAGGTCGACCGGCGTGAAGGTGATCGAGACGGATCACATCGATTCCAATCCGGAGCAGCCTCGCCTCGCATTTGACGAGGCGACGCTCGAGGAGCTGGCAGCGTCGATCCGCGAGCACGGCGTCCTCCAGCCGATCCTGGTACGTCCCCTTGACGACGGGCGCTACCAGCTGATCGCCGGCGAACGCCGCTGGCGAGCCTCGAAGATCGCGGGGCGCGCGACGATCCCCGCGCTGGTCGAGGACATCGACGACGATACGGCGCTCGAGATCTCGATCATCGAGAACCTCCAGCGGGAGGACATCTCACCGCTCGACGAGGCGGCGATGTACGACCGCATGATCCGTGACCACGGATACAGCATCCGCAAGCTCGCGGAGAAGCTGGGCAAGGACAAGGGCTATCTCGAGAACCGGCTCCGGCTCGCCGACGCACCACCCGAGGTCCGCGAGCTCGTGTCTTTGCGCAAGGACACGCTGTCCCACGCCTACGAGCTGATGAAGGTCCAGGACCCCAGGAAGCGCCGCCGGCTTGCCGACCAGGTCGCCCGCAACGAGCTGTCCCTGGTCAAGCTCCGTGAGCGGATCGAGGGCCGGCCGACCCGGCCGCCGGCCGACGTGCCGGACCAGTCTGACGTCGCAGCCCCTGACATCCCGGACGCGGATGCCGGCGACTGGGCGGGACACGGCACACGGCCCGCGACGCCCATGCGCGATGACTCGCTGGTCGCCGCCAAGCAGCAGCTCAACGAAGCGGTCGAAGACTTCCTCGACATCCTGCGCAACCCGGAGATCCTCGGGGCGATCGGTCCCATCGACCGGAGCAACCTCGCGAAGTACCTGACCATCGCGAAGCTGCGGCTCGAGAACGCCATTGCCGTGGTCCGCAGCGGGGACGGCGATCGCTAGCCCAGGCGGGCGACGCGGGAAAGATCGAAGCCGGCGCCATCGGCGCCGGCTTCGTCGATTCTCTGATGGCTTCGGCCCGGAGGCCCGGGGTCAGTGGTGCGAGGCAGCGAAGGCTGCGGCCGCGGCCCGGTGCGCCTGGCCCTTGGCCTTGCCCGCGGCACCCTTCGCCTTGCCGGCGTCTGCCTTGGTCTGGCTGTCAGCCTGCGTCTGGGCGTCAGGGGTCGTGATCCCGCACAGCTCCGGCGTCACGGTGGTCCAGTCGAACCCGGTGGCCGCCACGTCCTTCATGTGGGCGACGCACGAGACGAACGCGCCGTGGTTCGGGAACCCGTCGGGGGTGCCCATCTGTGCCGCGGTCGACACGAGGGTGCCGTGGTTGTCGCTGGGCGCAGCGTCGGAGGCGGGGGCGTCAACCTCGGGGGCCTCGGACTCGGGCGCCTCGGACTCGGGCGCCTCGGACTCGGGCGCCTCGGACTCGGGGGCCTCGCTGCCGTCGTCCGCCCCGGTCTGGTCCACTGCGGTCTTCGCGTGATCGTTTGCCTGGGACGGCAGGGCCGGCGAGGTGGCGAACACGGCGCCGGCCGACAGAGCCAGGACAACGAACGCGATCCCCAGACCACGGAAGCGGCGAGTCAGGTCAGTCATCAATGGAAAACCTCAGTAAAAGGGTGGCTGTGCTCATGGTAACGAACCAGCCGCGAACATCGTTAGGGGTACATCGGTCATGCGCACCCCGGACGACGGGGTGCGCGTCCACGCAACACCCGACCGGCGTCGGGTGCTCGTTCAGGCAACACCCGACCGGCGGCATGCGCGCGTGGTGCCAGTGCGCGATCAGCGCGCCGCGCCGAGCCCGCCTCAGGCCCCCGCCATCGTGCCGCTCGAGGCGCTGAGCGCACCCAGCCAGGCGACGGCCAGCAGCCCGGTGCCAAGCGCCTGGATCTCCCAGGCAAGCTCGTGGAGCGTGGCGCTGCGGCGGACCGAGCCGGCGAGCCCCAGCAGCGCCCCCGCGACGGGTGTCCCTGCCGCGAGCAGCATCGCCGCCAGCCAGCCTCCGGGAGCCCCGAGCACCATGGCCGTCCCGAGCGCAAGCGCCGCGACGACGGCATGCAGGGCGAGGACGAGCAGAGACGCACGGCCGGCCCCGAGTGCGAGGGCGATCGAGCCGTTCCCAGCCGTTTCGTCGCGCTCCATGTCGACGATGGCATTGGCGATCGCGAGCGCCGTCCCCGCGTTCGCCGCCGCCGGCACCAGCACGAGGAAGACGCCCGGCAGCGTCCCGGTCGCCCCGAACCAGCCGTACACGGGGAGCAGCGGGATCCCGACCGCGATCGGGAGCCACGACAGCGTGGTGCCACGGACCCGCAGGTCGTAGACGACGCCCATGGCAAGGCCAGCCAGCGCGAGCAGCACGAGCAGCGGGCCGCCGATGAGGGCGAGGCCGAGGCCGGACGCGGCGCACGCAGCGACCACCATTCGCGCGACCGGCTCGGACACGAGCCCTGCCGGGATGGGCTTGTCCGGCCGGTGCCCCGCATCCCGATCGATATCGGCCACGTCGTTGAGGGCCCCGATCGAGAACTGCAGCAACGTCATCGAGATGCCGAGCACGGCTGCCACGTCGGGCGTTCCTCCGGCGACGGCCGCCACCAGCGCCACGACCACGCCGCTGAGCGCCGAGGGGAACGGGTGCACCAGCCTTAATGCGCCCGCGAGGCGGGCCGGTGCCGGGATGGACGGCAGGTCGGTCGCGATCTCGATGGCGTCGAGCGCGCCGACCGGTTCGTCAGACGTAGACGAGCTCGTCGAAGTTGGCGACGAGGTAGGCGATCAGGCGCTCGCGGCCGTCGGCCACCTGCGTCCGGATGCCGGGGACCAGCGCCCACAGGGTCGTCGCCGGGACCATGAGCTTGCCTGCGGCCGTGCGTCCCACCACGTCGGGCGGCCCGCCGCCGGAAGCGAACACCCGTTCGAATTCACGCGGATCGAGCCCGGCCGCGGCCCGGAAGTCCTCGACGACGCGCACGACGCCGCGGCGGATGGCGATGTCGCGCATCAGCTCCGCGGCCCAGGAGTCGATCTGGGCGTCCGATTGCTCGGCAAGTCGGGCGCGGTACTCCTTGGCGTCGGCTGAAAGGCCGGTAGCTTCCACGGGTCCTCCTGCGTCGCGTCGTCGGCAGCAGGATGCCACACCCGGGGGTCAGCCGGAAGTCAGCCTGCGCTCCCCTGCCCCGTCCCGGCGGCATCACCCGCCCCGAGGGCCGGCCGGGCGCCCTCCGGCCAGTCGTTGAACAGCTCGGTCAGCCACCGGCCGAACCGGCCGGGCTCGCCCGGATCGGCGAAGTCCGAGGTCATGGCCCGGAGCGCCGCCTCCGTCCGGGCGGTGATGGCGGCGACGTGACCGCGGGTCGGTCGACCCTCCGGGGCGATCGGTTCGCCGATCCGGATCCGGACCAGCCGCCGGAACCCCAGCCAGCTGCTGCCGTTGATGGCCACGGGGATGATCGGGACGTTCGCGCGCAGCGCGAAATAGGCGGTGCCGTCGGCCAGCGGCAGCAGCTCGCGTTCACCACGATGGATCCGGCCCTCCCCGGCAATCACGATCACCCACCCCCCCTCGAGGATGCGCTGCACGCGGCGGGTGATCTCGATCAGGTCGTGCTTGTCAGGGCTGTACGGGATCCCGAACCCTGCCCACATGATCAGGCGGTTCCTCGCGCCGCGGCGCATGTCGGCCTCCTTGGGGCCGAACATCGCCAGCTTCGGGCGTCCCGGGAGGACGGTCAGCAGGATGATCGGGTCGGACCAGTTGAGGTGATTGAAGCAGTAGATCGCGGGCCCGGTGGCGAGGTTCGCCCGGCCCTCGACACGCACCCTGAGAATGAGCCGCACGACCGCGGTCAGGACGACCCGGACGAATCGGAAGCGGTATGGCCGGTGGACGGGACCGGTCGCCGCAGGGCTGGCCACGCTCGACAGTATGCGCCCGCCGCCGCGGAGGACGGATGGCCGGTCCGGCAGGGTCATGGACGTGACATCGAGGTGACAACGGGACTGTCGTCGGACGCGCGAATTCGCGATGATGGGCGCGCGTCGAGGGATGAGAGGGTGTGACCATGCGAATTGACCGTGGCCTGCTGCGGTGGGGCGTGTTCCTCATCGTCCTGGGGGCCGTTCCGCTTGCCGTCCGTGCGGGCTATCTCGATACGGATACCGTCCGCCGGGCGTGGGAGCTGTGGCCCCTGATCCTGGTCGGGATCGGGCTCGGGCTGCTCCTCCAGCGAACGCAGCTCGCCGTCGTCGGCGGGCTGGTGGTGTCGATCACCTTCGGCCTGATCGGTGGCAGCATCCTGAGCGTCGGCGTCGAAGGTGGCTTTGCCAATTGCAGCTTTGGTGACGGCACTGCCGGCACGGCGTTCTCGTCCCAGACCGGAGCGCTCGGGCCCAGCCCGACCGTCGACATCGAGCTTAACTGTGGCGAGCTGGATGTCGTGACCGGCGAGGGCACCGGCTGGGTCATCGCCGGCAGCGACAACGACGGGCAGGGCCCGGTCGTCCAGGCGTCCGCCGATCGCCTCCAGGTCCGGTCGCGAAATCGCACCGGGATCGGGTTCACCCGTCGTGGCGACCAGTGGCACGTCACGCTCCCGATGGACCCGGTGACGGAGCTCAAGGTGGCCGTCAATGCCGCGTCGGCTCGGCTGGACCTCGCGAACGCCCATGTCCCGGACGTCACCGTGAGCGTGAACGCAGGCGAGATCAAGCTCGACTTGTCAAACGCCGCACAGGTAGGCCAGCTCGATGCCTCGGCCAACGCAGGGTCCCTCAAGCTGCGCCTGCCGGCCGCCTCGCTGACCGGCAGCATCTCAGCCAACGCGGGCTCGATCGACGTCTGCGTCCCCGATGGCGTCGCGCTGCGGCTGCGCGGATCCGACAACCCGCTGTCATCGAACAACTTCGACCAGCGCGGCCTGGTGAAGAACGGGCACACCTGGACGAGCCCGGGCTACGACACCGCGACCGTGCGCATCGATCTCGCGACCAGCGCCAACGCTGGCAGCATCACCCTCAACCCGGAGGCCGGCTGTGGCTGATCGGCTCTATCGCTCACCCACGGACCGCGTCATTGCCGGCGTGGCCGGCGGGCTCGCGGTCTATTTGAACCTTGACCCGTCACTGGTGCGGATCGCCTGGGTCCTGCTCGCCATCCTGTCGGGCGGGATCTTCGTGCTCGTGTACTTCGTGATGATGATCGTCGTGCCGCTGCCACCGGTCGGATGGGTGCCGCGACCACGCGCAGGCTCCGGGCCGGTGTGGCCATCGGGAACCTCGGGCTGGCAGCCGGGCAGCCCACCGCCGTCGGCGCCGCAACCCGGCGCCGTTCCCGGCTGGCAGACCGGCGAGGGCAGCTCCTGGGGTCCGGGGGCCCAGCCGGCGCCTCACTGGACGCCGCGCAGGGTCGACTCGGGGAACGCCGGGATCGTGTTCGGGGCCGTCCTGATCCTGCTCGGCGCATGGTTCCTGGTCGACCAGTACGTGGACGTCGACTGGAACCTGCTGTGGCCGGTCGTGGTGATCGGCCTGGGCGTCGTGCTGATGGTCGGAGCGATGCGCAGGAACAGGCCGCCCGGCGGCTGACCTCCCGGATCGGTCATCATCGCGTCCCGTGACAAACCCTGATCCATCCCTTCTCGCGCTGACGGTGGCCGGCATCGCCGGCGGCCTGGCGTTGCTGTGGCGTGGGTTCGGAGGCTTCCGATCTGCCGTGCGCATCGGCGATACGTCGACGTCGCGGATCGCCAGTCTTGCCGCCGGGGAGGTCCTCGTCTCGGGCACGATCGAGCCAGCCGAGGTGACCCTCCGCTCGCCGCTCCAGAGCCGCGAGTGCGTGTGGTATCGGGCCAGCGTCTCGTCCGGGGGTCGAGGCCAGGACGACGCGTTCAGGGAGGAGCGCGGGGTCGGCTTCCGGGTGCGGGACGGCTCCGGAACGATCCGGGTCTTCCCGCGCGGTGCACGCATGGACGCTCCCGACCGGTTCGACGACCGGACCGGGACGTTCGGTGAGACGCCGCCCGGTCTCGAGATGCGGACAGGGCCGGCCTTCGGCAACGGCATGGCAGGAGACCGCGAGGCGGCGATCGCGGAGCTGCTGACCGTGCGCCGTCCCGATCCGGAGTCGGCACTCCGCGGCGTGGTGACCACCGCGCTGGTCGGCGGATCGAACGCGCGCCGGTACCGGGAGGCGCGGCTCGAGCCGGGCGAGATCGTGACCGTGGTCGGCACCGCGCTGCCGTTCGGTCACCTCGAGGACCCCAACGGCGCGGACCTGCTCGACCACTGGGACGACCCGAGCGTGGGTCTCGAGGATCCGACGGTCGCGGCCGAGATCGCGGAGGCGCGGGCCGCCGGCCAGCTGCTCACCCCCGAGCAGGCATGGGGCAACGCGGCCATCCCGGGGTTCGGGGTGGGACGGCCCGTGAGCACGCCCGAGCTCGATGCCGGGGTCCGCGCGCCTGAGCTCGCCAGCGCGGACGACGCTGCGACGATCAGTCGGACGTTCGATCTCGAGCCCGACCTGCTCGTGATCGCGACGATGCCCGACCGGCCGCTGCTCGTCGCCGCCGGTCCTCCGGGGGTGGCCGCCGAGCGGCAGGAGGGGCAGTTCCTGGTCGGGCTGCTGGGTGCGCTCCTGGCGATCGGCTCGGCGGTGGCGGCCGCGACCCTGCTGTCGGGCGCCTGAGCGTGCCGCGGGCCGTCCCATGGCCGATGATGGCTCGGTCATGAGCTCGTCCGCCGTCGCTGCCCTGTTCGCCGTCGTCTTGCTCGTCGTCATCGTGGGATTCCTGGCGGTCACGACTTACAACGCGATCGTCGCGCTCACACTGCGGATCGAGAAGGCGTGGGCCAACATCGACGTCGCGCTCAAGCAGCGCTACGACGAGCTGCCGAACCTCGTGGAGGCCGTCCGCGACGTGATGGCCTTCGAGCAGGACGTCCTTCGCGAGGTCGCCGAGCGCCGGGCCGCCTACTCGGACCGGGACCCGATCCCGCGCCAGGCGGCGACCAGCGCCGCGACCAGCGCGGCCGTCCGGCACCTGTTCGCCGTCGTCGAGCGCTACCCGGACGTGAAGTCCGCCGCCAACGTGCAGGCCCTCCAGGCGGAGATCGCCCGGCTCGAGGACGTGATCGCGGACCGGCGCGAGCTCTACAACGACCAGGTGTTCCGCTACAACACGCGGATCGCGCAGGTGCCCGCGAACCTCCTCGCGGGCGCGTTCGGCTGGCTGCCCGCCGACTTCTTCGCCACCGATGAGGACGAGCGCGAACGGCCGTCCGCCGAGCTCGGACCCGCCTGACCTTCGATCGGTCCCGCACGCCGGCGCTCGTCACCGACGCGTCACCGACCGGCCGTAGACTCTGGGCACACGGAGGTCCCATGCAGTTCCTGTTCCACACGCCATCCATGCCGCGCGTCGACGAGATGCTGCCCGGCCGCGCCGATCCCATCGTCCAGCCCGGCACCCACTTCGTGAACGGCCATCCGCTCGCGCCCCCCTACCCCGACGGGTTCGAGGTCGCCGATTTCGCGATCGGCTGCTTCTGGGGCGCCGAGAAGAAGTTCTGGCCGATCCCCGGCGTGTGGGTCACGGCCGTCGGCTACCAGGGCGGCGGGACGCCCAACCCGACGTACCGCGAGGTCTGCACCGGGCACACCGGCCATGCCGAGGTCGTCCGGGTCGTGTTCGATCCGTCGGTCGTGTCCTACGAGCGCCTGCTCAAGACGTTCTGGGAGTCGCACGATCCGACCCAGGGCTACCGGCAGGGCAACGACGTCGGCACGCAGTACCGATCCGCGATCTACGCGCACGGCCCTGCGCAGCTGGCCACAGCGCTCGCATCACGCGACGTGTACGCCGGCGAGCTCGCGAAGGCCGGCCACGGCGCGATCACGACGGAGATCGTCGAGGCGGCGGAGCTGTACTTCGCCGAGGAGTACCACCAGCAGTACCTGGCGAAGAACCCGGACGGCTACGATTGCCACACGGCGACCGGCGTGGCGTGCCCGATCGGGCTCGGCGTGACGTCCGTCTCCGACTAAACTGCCGGGCATGAGCCCGACATTCGCATTGCGTCACTCGCGATGGCGGACATGGCTGCGCGCGAACACGCCGAACGTTCTCTACCACGGCTTGGGCCTCGCCATTCCGAAGGCTCGGGATTGCGGGGACCACGAGTGGCATAACCACGACGACGTCACCGAGCGGTGCTACCACTGCGAGGCGGAGAGGCCGCGAACCGTTGCCAGCGGTGGGCCGTCATAAAGTAGCCGTTGGCTAACCCGGACGGCTACGATTGCCACACGGCGACCGGCGTGGCATGCCCGATCGGGCTCGGCGTGAAGACGTGGGCGGATCGCCGCTTGCCGGCCGGGCCTACGATGGCCGCATGCGGCAGCGAACATCACCCGCCTACTGGCCGATGCGCATCCTGCTGGCCATCGGGTTCGTGTCCGTCGCAGTGATCGTCGCCTGGGGCGTTGTCACGGCCATCATCCCGGACACGTTCAGTAGGGTGAATGTGGACGTGGGCCCCGTGTCGTTCGATGCGCTGATGCTCTCTCGGATCATCGCGGTCGCGGTCCCGGTGATTGGCCTCGCCTGGATGATCCGCATCTTCCGCCGATCCCGCGCCGAGCCGCCGCCACCCTGGCGCTATCGCGATCGCTGACACGACAGGAGAGACCGGTGGAACGGGTTCGAGTCTCATCGGCATCGCCGTACGAGTCCGTCATCGGCTTCAGCCGCGCGGTGCGCACCGGCAACCAGGTCTCGGTCGGGGGTACCGCCCCGATCTGGCCGGACGGCTCCTGCGATCCGGATCCGGCCGCCCAGGCGCGGCAATGCCTCGCCATCGTCGAGCGCGCGCTCCTCGAGGCCGGCGCGACGATGAACGACGTCGTGCGCACGCGCACCTACCTCGTTGCGCGCGACGACTGGGAGGCCATCGGACGCGTCCATGGCGAGGTGTTCCGCGATATCCGCCCCGCGAGCACGATGATCGTGGTCGCCGGGCTGATCGATCCCCGGTGGAGGGTCGAGATCGAAGCCGACGCGATCATCGCCGGCTGAGCGAGCCCGGCCGGCCACGACGGCGCGGTCCCGGAGACCCTTGACAGGCGGGTCGCCGGGGCGATGATCCGCGACATGAGCACCGAGGTTGCGGCACCGGGGGTTGACGATCCCGACACCCCCACGGAAGCGGTCGGATCGTGGCCGACGATCGACCTTGCCCGCCTGGGGCTGCCTCCGCTCGGCTGGGTGTTCGTCGTGGTCGCCGTGGTCGTCGGCGCCGTCCGCCTGCGCACGCTCGGTGGGGCGCCGCTCGACATCGTCCCGGAGATCCTGTTCTCGGCGGTCGAGGCGGTCGTCGTCGTCCTGCTGCCCGCCGCCCTGCTGTGGCGAGCCCACGATGCGATGCGCACCCACGCCCTGCTGCTCACGGGACTTGCGCTGATCGCAGCTGACCGGCTGGTCCTGGCCACGAATCAGCTGTGGCCGCTGTTCCTGGGTGACGACGGAGCACGGACCGTCTTCGGTCTCGCGTGGTCGCTCCTCGCGCCCGCGGGCAGCGTCCTGATCGGGCTCGGGCTGCTGCGGCTCCGCGCCGGACCGATGCGGCTGCCCGTGCTCGCCACCATCATCGGGGTGTACGTCGGGATCAGCGTTGCCTCCTTCCTGATCGGCGCAGGGACTGGAACGCTCGATGCCTACGACAGCACCCTGATGATCCTCGTTCCCGCGGCCGCGGCCGCTGCCGTGTGGGTGCCCGTCGCGGCGTGGCTGGAGTCGGACGCGCCGCAGGCCTTCTGGGGACTCCTCGCGATCGCGCTGCCCCTCGGCGTGATCGCGCGCCTGGTCACGCTCCTGGCGACGATCGTCGGGACGTCGACGCAATCGAACGTCATGTTCGTGCCGGTGGTCACCGTCAACTCGATCCTGGGCTGCCTCGCGGCGCTCCTCGCGCTCGTGGCATATGCGCGCATGACGCCCCGGCAGGCGCTCACGGCTGTTCCGGCGGACTAGATTCCAGCCGATGCACGTCTCGCAACGCGTCGCCGGCCGCATCGCGAGTGACTTTCGCGGCGAGCACGCCGCCCAGGCCCTGGACCTGCTGTCCTCGCTCGATCTCGGCGGGACGTCTCCGGAGGGCGCCGAGCGGATCTGCGGCGCGCTCGCGATCATCGCTGACGGCGACATCGATCGATTGATCGAAGCCGCGGCGGCGGCCGAGATCGACTGGCGGGACACGCTGGTCAGCGCGGGCCTGGAGAACGACGACTGGCGGGATCGGCTCGACGCTGCGCTCGCCACGACCGGACGACAGCCGGAGCCATGAGGCCCGACGATCTGCAGCCGGTGTTCGTCCCGCCCGGCTCCGGCAAGATCCTGGACTTCCTGGCGGTGACGCACCGGCTGACGAGCGAGCAGTCCGGTGGCTCGATCTACATCTTCGAGTCAATGTTCGAGCCCGGCGATGGCAACCGGCTCCACGTCCACAGTCGCGAGGACGAGATCGGCTACGTGCTCGCAGGTTCGCTTGAGGTCCGCCTGCGCGATCGAACGGCCACCCTCGAGACCGGCGGCGTCGTTCGCCTGCCGAAGCACCTGCCCCATGCCCTCCGCAACCCCGGCGAGACGACGTCCCGGTACCTGTTCATGGCCGTCCCCGGCGGCCTCGATCGTTGGTTCGATGCGCTGGCGGCGGCGAACGCCGACGGGACGCTGGACGACGCGCTCCACGGGACACTCTCGCGACAGTTCGGGCTCGAGTGGCTGGAGTAGCACGCCCGCGGCGCTGAACCCCCGCCTCGTCCGGTTCAGCCGGCGCCGGCCACGCTCGCGGCCGCCCAGCGGGCGAGCTCGGCATCGTCCGCTTCCGGCAGGCCGCTCACGCCGACGGCGCCGATCACCTCGCCCGCCACCCGGATCGGGACCCCGCCACCCCAGCCGACGTAGCGCGGGTCCCCGAAGTTGGTGATCGGGAAGCCCTCGGTTCGGGATCGCTCGCCGAGGACGCTGGACTCGACCCGCTCCCGGGCCGCCGTGAACGCCTTGTGGATGGCGATGTTGATCGACGCCAGCCCGCACCCGTCGGTACGGAGGAACGCGACGAGCTCACCGTGGGCGTCGACGACGGCGACGGCGGCGTCCTGTCCGTTGGCGTCGAGCCGGTCGGCGACCAGCGCGACCAGGCTGCGAGCCTCGGCATGTCCGATCTCCCTGCGTGCACCCATCACAGCGTCTCCTCGAGTGGCAGCCTGGCGTCGGTCCAGGCCCCGCCAGCACGGCTCGACGCGACCGCCGCCTCGACGAACCTGACGCCGATGGCGCCGTCGCGTTGGTTCGGGAACCACAGGGCCAGCGGATCGGGCTCCCGGCCCGAACGCCGCGCGGCGATCGCCTCGGCGGCGTCCGAGTAGATGTTGGCGAACGCCTCGTGGAAGCCCTCCGGATGCCCGGCGACGAGCCGGCATGCCCGCGCCGCCGCCGGCAGCGCACCCGGCCCGTTGGGCGTGTGGACGCGAACCGGTCCCTGCAACGGCTTGAAGGTGAGCCGCGTCGGCCGTTCCTGGTGCCACTCCAGGCTGCCCTTCGTGCCCGACACCCGGATCCCCAGGCTGTTCTCCACCCCGGCGGCCGTCTGCGTGACCCAGAAGGTCCCGCGGCCGCCGTTGTCGAAGCGCAGCATCGCGGCGCCGTAGTCGTCGACGGGCCGCTCCGGGATCACGTGCCCGATCTCGGCGGCAACCTCCACCACCTCGCGACCGGTCACGAAGCGGACCAGGTTGTGCGCATGCGTCCCGATGTCGCCCATCACGAGCGACGGGCCGCCTCGCACGGGGTGGTAGCGCCAGGGCAGCCCGTCCGCCGGGTCGGGGTCGGATTCGTCGGCCTTGCCGCCCTGGACGTACTCGACCTGGACCAGCCGGATGTCGCCGAGCTGTCCGTCCTCCACCATGGCGCGGGCCTGGCGCACCATCGGGTAGCCCGTGTAGTTGTGGGTCAGGCAGAAGACCAGCCCGGCCGCCTCGACCCGCCGGACGATGTCCAGGGCCTCGTCGAGGGTGTTCGTCATGGGCTTGTCGCAGATGACGTCGAACCCGCGATCCAGGGCCGCCACGGCATAGCGGTGGTGGCTGTCGTTGGGGGTCATGATCGCGACGACCTCGGCGCCGTCGGCGCGTCCGCGCTCGGCATCGAGCATCCCGATCGCATCGGTATAGGCACGATCGGGATCGATCCCCATGCCGGCCGCCGCCGTCCGCGATCGCTCGGGGTCGGCCGAGACCACCCCGGCGACGAGCGCATAGCGACCGTCAAGCCGTGCGGCCGTGCGGTGCGTGGCACCGATGAAGCTGCCCGGCCCGCCACCGATGACGGCCAGGCGGAGCGGACGGCCAAGCATCTCGATGACCGGGGTTGCGTCCATGGAGACCTTCCTCAGTGACTGCGTGCGGTGCTTGATCCGGCTGCTTCGCGATCTCCCAGAAGTGCCCGCCCGGGTCCCATTGGCTCACCTCGATCGTTGACGACGGCGCGATGGGTGGACAGGATGACACGGTGACCGCGCCGAAGGCGATCGGTCACGGAGGGCAACAGGTGCCGGCATGTCAGCTGGTCATGGCGTCCCTTGTTAGTTTGTGCGGCCGCGGAGGGCCGGAGGTCACCCGGCATCGTTCGCGACCAGCCCCGGCTCGCGCCATTGCCTCCGCCCGGAGGCCGCCGTACGATCGATCCTCGAAGTACGCGAGACTGACACGCCCTGCCACAGGAGCCCATTGCCGATGAAGACGGTCCGAGACGTCATGACCCACCCGGTGCAATCGGTCCGACCGGAGACGCCGCTCAAGCAGGTTGCCCGCCTGCTCATCGACCACCGCATCAGCGGCCTGCCGGTCGTGGACGACAGCGGCGAGGTCCTGGGCGTTGTATCCGAGGGCGACCTCCTGATGAAAGGCCAGGAGCACGGTGCCGTCCACCACCGGCCGCTGGCGCGGATCTTCGGGGAGTCCGAGGAAACCCGTCAGGTGCTCGCCAAGGCGGAGGCTCGGACCGCCGGCGATGCGATGACCACCCCCGCGATCACGATCGACGCCGGGCGGCCGATCAACGTCGCGGCGACGTTGATGGTCGAACGCAAGGTCAACCGCCTGCCGGTCACCGAGGACGGACGCCTGGTGGGGATCGTCACCCGTGCGGATGTCGTCAGGACCTTCGTGCGATCCGACGCGGAGCTGGCCGAGGCGATCCGCGAAGAGGTGCTCGTGCGTGCGCTGTGGATCGATCCGGCGGGGTTCACGGTCGAGGTCGCGGACGGCATCGCCACGGTAACGGGGCGCGTGCAGCGCCGGTCGACGGCGGCCATGATCGAGCCGATGGTCGAGATGATCGCCGGGGTCATCGCCGTCAACGCGAACGTGGAATGGTCCGAGGACGACAGGATGATCGAAGCACCCGGCCCGGATTACCTCTCGCCCAAGAGCCCGTCCTGAGCTACGCGGCCGGACGCGCGCTCGCGGCCGGTCCGGCGCCGCCTAGTACCAACCGGTGATGGCGCCCGCCCGCTCGGACGCTAGGGTCGGGCGCATGAGCACCCTCGCGAACCGACCGGATCCGCCGATCCTCGTGCTGGAGACGCTCGAAGAGGCGCCGTGCGAACCCGACTTCGTGGCCGATGCGCCGCTCGTTGCGTTCGACGCGTTCATGGACGGCCATCGGGTCTTTGGCTGGGTCCGCCTTGCGGCCGACCGCCTCACCGACCTGCTCAACGAGCAGCGCGAGCTCACGCTCGTCAACGTGCGGCTCGAGCGGTTCTCCAACGACAGGATCGAGTGGCACGAACGTCTGGTTCTCGACCGCGACCGCCTTCGTGCGGTCCGGGCCGGGGGCCCGAGGGGTGACCCGTCGCGCCGCCAGTCGCTCCGGACGCACCCGGTCGTGGTCCAGTCAGGCCCGCTCCTGATCGGCGGATTCCTCCATGCCGGTGCCGGGATCGATCCACTCGATGAGCTCGCGAAGCGGCCCGCGATGGTCCCGCTGTCGATGGGCTGGCTCGAGCACTGGGCAGCCGGGCGGCGCACGGCGCAGTGGGTCGGGACGATCATCTTCAACCGGACGCTGGTCGACGAGCTGGCGGTCGTCCGCGAGGAGGATCTCGCGTTCGACATGACGACGCACCCCATTCGCGCCGCGACCGGGCTCAGGCGCCACCCCACCCCGCCCGACGACGAGCCGCTGCGCCGCTGACGCACCGCGCCGAGGCGTTGGTGGCCGCGAGCCGCGCCAATCTGTGCCGGTCATGCCCCATGACCGGCCACCGCCGGGCGAGTGCCGGACCACGCGGCGCGGTGCCGAGGCCCGGACCGCACCCACGCCAGCTTGACCGCGCCCAGGACCAGCCCGCCAACCGCAAGGGCTAAGGCGACCGACGCGAGATCCGGAAGCGTCCACAGCGCGAACGCCCAGCCCGCAATCGGGTCGCCTTCGCGGCTCGACCCGGAGGCGCCGATCAGGAGCGGCACGCCGGCCAGCACACACAGCGGGACCGCGAGGTCGGCTGCGACGGCGCGCGCCAGGAACATCCTCCGGTGCCCGGTCGACGCGAAGCGGCGGCGCCAGGTCCCGACCCTCACCAGGTGCACCGCGAACAGCCCGACCAGCACGGCGAGGAGCACATCGACCACCACGTACACGGTTCTCACGTCCGGTGCGACGGCAACGACCGACGAGCCCGTCGCGAGCCGAAGCAGGTCAAGGGCAAGATCCGCCGCACCGGCCGGCACGCCGAGCAGCTGCGTGGGGTTGGCGTTGAGCAGGACGACGACGCCCATCCGAAGGTCCGGCTGCTCGAGAATGTCGGCGTTGGAGCTCAGCGTGGAGCCGCTCTGCCCGATCGTCGCGCCGCCACCCAGGCTCCCGATGGGCTGCCAGTCCGTAGCCATCCTCCGCGGTGGACCTTCGGGCGCCCTCTGGCCGACGATGTCGATCCCGCCGTAGACACCGCCGTTGGCCAGGGCCGCAACGAAGCGGGCCATATCCTCGGCCGTGGACACCTGGTAGCCCGCGGCAACCATCGCGCTGGGATAGGGCTCGTCGAACGGAACGGGAATGCCGAACAGGTACCGGTGGCCCTGGGCCAGGCCGGTCGCGGATACCTCCGGGAGTTCCGTGAAGCTGCGGGTCATTCCGAGGGGCCCGAAGACATGGTCCCGGACGTAGTCTCCATACGTCTGCCCGGCGACGGCCTCCACGACCATGCCGAGGATCACGTAGTTGAGGTTCGAGTACTCGTAGCTGCCGGCGGGTCGGTCGGTCGCCACTCCTGCGAGCCCGCGGACGACGTCCTCGGGGGAGCGACCGGGCTCGTACCAGCGAGGGTCCTGCCCATCGGCGGTCGAGAGTCCGCTCGTGTGATCGAGCAGCGAGCGGATCGTGATGGCGCCCGTCGCCGTCGCCGGTCCGGCCAGCGTGAACCAGGACAGGTATCGGGTGACCGGGGCGTCGACGTCGACTCGGCCGCCGTCGATGAGCTGGCGTATTGCGAGGGCCGTGATCGACTTGCCCACGGACCCGATCACGATCGGCGTCTGCGGGGTCATGGCGCGACCATCGCGGCCGGTCGTGCCAGCGGCACCAAGGTGCGTCACTTCGCCATCGCGGACGATGGCGTAGGCGGCGCCCGGGATCGCGCTCTGCTCGATGAACGCTCGGACGTGCGCGTCGATCGCCTCGAGGGCAACGCCCGCGCCCGCCACGCGAGCTCCGCCCGCCTGGCTGCAGACGACGATCGTCGCGCAGGCGATGGCCGCCGCGACAGGTCTCAGCCACGGCCTCGTGCGACGATCGGCGCCCTGGCCGCTCACGGTAGCCATCCCATCTCCCGCCCACACCGGGCTACGTGCGGTCTGGACGCGGCACCACGGTGCACCACGTCAGGGCCTCGCTGAAGGGCTGACCCGCTCGATCGGACGGGCCGGTCGGAGCGCTCAGGAGATCTCCCGACCAGCGGCCACCCGTTCACGTTCGGGATCGAGGCGCGGTCGACCCACTCCCGATCCACGTCGTCGCGCTGCACCTCGGCGCACGGATGACTCAGGCCGGGCAGCGCTAGATCGACCGCTGGTAGGACCTGAACGTGCGCGTCGCCCACGCCGTCGCGACCAGCGCGAGAACGAGCAGCGCGCCCATCCGCGGCAGGACGAACGCCCAGTCGGGCGTTGCGGTCATCGCCTCGCGGCCGGCCTCGACGGCCCAGTTCACGGGGTTGACCTGGGCGACGCTCCGGATCCAGTCCGGCGCCAGTGCGAGTGGCATGAACGCGGCCGACAGGAAGGTCAGCGGCAGCGTCATCAGGGTGTTGATCCCGATCACGGACTCGCGCTGGCGCAGCATGAGCGCCATGGCGTCCGAGAACGAGGCGACGGCTGCGCCGACGAGCATCGCGCACAGCGTGAGCACGCCGAAGCCGAGGATGCCGCCATCGAGATGGGCGCCCAGCAGGAACGCCAGACCCCCGATGATCACGGCCTGGATCAGCAGCGTCACCAGCTCGTAGATGGTCAGCCCGGCGATGATCGCGCTCCGGTGCGCCGGGGTCACCAGGAACCGGTCGATGATCGAGCGGTCCAGGTCCTCGATGATCGACATCCCGCTCCACCCGCACGAGAACAGGGCGATCATCACGAGCACTCCCGGCAGCAGGTAGTCGAGATAGCTGCCCGACGTCGCGAATCCCGGGATCTGGACGACATTCTGGAACAGGGCCCCGAACAGGAGCAGCCAGATCACTGGCTGGACGATGCCCATGGCGACGAACCATGGCTGGCGCGCGAACCAGCGCAGGTGGCGGCCGGAGATGTACGCGGTCTGGGCGATTGCGGTCATCGGGCGGACTCCATGACTTCGGGCCGGTAGGACCGGCCGGTGTGGCGCAGGTAGACGTCGTCGAGCGACGGGCGGGCGACGGTCACGGCGGCCACCGCGATCCCCGCCCCGTCGAGCGCCGACAGGACTGCCGGAACCCGTGTCGCGGCACGGTCGGCGCGGGCCGACACCCGGCTGCCCAGGACGAGGGGGCTGGTGATGCCCTCGATGCGGCCGAGCACGCCGGCGGCCCCCGGTCCGTCCTCGAAGCCGTCAAGGTCGATGTGGATCGCATCGCCCCGGAGCTCCGCCTTGAGGTCGTCAGGCGCGCCTTCGGCGACGATCCGCCCACGATCGACGATGGCAAGACGGCCGGCCAGGTGATCGGCTTCCTCGAGATAGTGGGTGGTCAGCAGGATCGCGAGCCCGCCGTCGCGGCTGAGCGCCTCGATCTCGGACCACAGGCGTGCCCGGGCATCGGGGTCGAGGCCGGTCGTGGGCTCGTCCAGGAACAGGACGCTCGGCCGGTTGATCAGCCCCATCGCGATGTCGAGCTTGCGCTGCATGCCGCCCGACCACGTCCCGACGATCCGGCCGGCGGCGTCGGCAAGGTCGAATCGTTCCAGCAGCGCCCCGATCCTGGTCGTCAGCTCGCGCTGATCGATGCCGTACATCCGGCCCTGCAGGACCAGGTTCTCGCGGCCGGTGGCCGTCGGGTCGACCGACGACCGCTGGCCGACGACGCCGATCGAACGGCGCACGCGGTCCGGATGGCGGAGCACGTCGTGGCCGGCAACCCAGGCGACGCCCGACGTGGGCCGGGACAGCGTCGACAGGATCCTGACCACCGTGGACTTCCCTGCCCCGTTCGGACCGAGGAGCCCGAACACGGACCCGGGTGGGACGTCCAGGCTGATCCCGTCGACCGCCCGGATATCGCCCGGGTACACCTTGACCAGATCCCGCGCCTCGATCGCTGCGCGGGGAGGTGTATGATCCCGATCGGACATCTGGCTCTCCTAAGTATCTCGCGTGCTAAGATATATCCATCATGAGTGACATCGACGCCATCCGTCAAGCGGTGCGAAACCCGGAGTTCGATGAGGCCCTGGCAGCCCATCTCGGAGTGAACCCGACGGACGTGCGGTGCCTCGAGCTCGTCATCGCCGAGCCCGGGGTGACGCCCGGTCGCCTGGCCACCCTGTCAGGGCTCACCACCGGCGCCGTCACGGGGGTCGTCGACCGTCTCGAGAAGGCCGGGTACGTCGTGCGCCGGCCCGATCCGGCTGACCGGCGGAGCGTCGGCGTTCACCCGGTCGGGGCGCAGGCCGCCCGGCTGCTGGAGCTCGTGTCCCCGCTCGATGCCGCGCTGGCCGGCGCACTGGACGCGCATTCGGCCCCCGAGCGAGCCGCGATCGCCGGCTTCATCGCGACGGCCGGCCGGCTCGTCGCCGATGCGACGTCACGGCTCAATGCCGACGCCCGCGGCGGCTTCGTGGGCGGCGAGTTTCGGGCACCGCTCGGTGGGGTCGGCCGGGGCCGGCTCGTGTTCGTCTCGGGTGCGCCGCGGCTCGCGCTCAACGTGGCGCCGCTCGGCCCGAGGGCGAATGCCCGGATGATCGTGGAGACCAGCGCGTCACGGCTCCAGTTCGGTGGCGCCACCACGGGCGGCGAGCTGGTCGTGGCGACGTTCGATGGTCCGCGGCCGGACGTTCGAGCGACGGCTGGCACCATCACGGTCCGCTACCGGCGCCAGGCCATCGACGCGTTCTCGACCCGCACGGCACGACTGATGCTCAACGGATCGATCCCGTGGACGATTGAGCTCGAGGGCGGCATCACGGACCTCACCGGCACCCTGGAGGGTGTCGCCCTGGAGCGGCTGGATGTCGCAGGCGGCGCGAACCACATCCGGCTCGACCTGCCGGCGCCCTCCGGGACCGCCGCGGTACGGATCGGCGGCGTGGTCAGCAGCGCCCAGTTCCGGCGCCCGGGAGGGGTCCCGGTGGCGCTGCGGGTCGCGGGCGGGGTGTCGCGGGTCCGGTTCGATGCCCAGCGCCGGTCGACGGTCGGTGGCGACCAGCGGTTCGTGGGCGAGGGCTTCGGAGATCAGCCGGACCGGTACGAGATCGAGGTCCTGGGCGGGGCGAGCGAGGTGTCGGTGACGCCACGCTGACGTCTGTGCGTCGCCGGGGGCCCCCAGGGCGGGCGCGGTCGGAATGGATGGGTGACGCTGGTCCCGGGCCTGTGATCTGCGCGGCCCTGTTGGTCGCTGCCGCCCGGGCAGACGATTCGAGCCCACCGCCCGAGCCGCAGCGCGAGGAGCCACCGGATGTCGCACAGAATCGGGCAGATCGTGCTCGTTGTGAGCGGCATGGGGTTCCCGCTCACGCAGGGTGTGCTGCGCCGTGGCGGACGTGGAGACGCGCTGCTGGTCGAGGTGATCGTCGCCGGCCTGCTCACGCGAGACGTGGCGATGATCGCGGTCGGAGCCCCAGGTCGGCTGCGCCGAGGGCCGGCGATGATGCTGTGGCTCGAAGCGTCCGTCGCGGCGATCGCCACGGTCATGGGCATACGCCTGGTGTTCGATCCAGCTGCGCGCGTCCACGCGGCGGAAACGCGTCCGACCAGGTTCGAGGGGCTCCGCCGCGCCGCAGTCGGCACCCTGTTCGGTTTGCGCACGATGCGGTTCCGGATCGACATGGCACCGGACCGTGGACGGCGGGTTGCAGGCTGAGCACGTCGCGCGCTGCGAGCGCCGCCGCGATCGGCGAGCTCGCTCCGGATGTCCACCGCCTGGGGCTGGGCGGCCGCACCCAGACGAACGTGTACCTCGTCGGCACCGCCGCGACCTGGGTCCTGATCGACGCCGGCTGGGCAAACGACGGCCCGACGATCCGTCGTGCCGCCGCCGAGCTGTTCGGGTCCGCGTCACGCCCGGCAGAGATCCTGCTGACCCACGTGCATCCGGATCACAGCGGCGCCGCGCTCGGCCTCGCGCGGACATGGGATTGCCCGGTCTACGTTCACCCTGACGAGATCGCGCAGGCATGCGGCGACTTTGCGGCCATCTGCGCCGGTGGCGGTCCGCTCGACACATGGCTCATCCTGCCCGTGATGCGCGCCATGGGTCGACGCCGGCGCGAGGCGGTGCTCGCCCGGGCGAGCCTCGAGGGCGTGGCGCGCCCCCTCGCGCCTGCCGCCGACGTCCCGGGCCTGGACGGCTGGCGGTGGGTTCACACGCCCGGTCACACACCCGGGCACGTGTCCTTTCACCGGCCCGCTGACGGCATCCTGATCACCGGCGACGCGCTCGTGACCCTCGAGGTCAAC
This sequence comes from uncultured Chloroflexia bacterium, assembly GCA_963835335.1. Taxonomy (GTDB): domain Bacteria; phylum Chloroflexota; class Limnocylindria; order Limnocylindrales; family CSP1-4; genus CAIXZV01. Next base: position 133,302 of record CAWIFB010000025.1, read on the forward strand.
TCCCTCTCCGGCCTGCTGGTGCAACGACAGGGTCTGTCCGGGCCCCCGTGGTACACGACGTGGAACGGGGCGTCGGCGCGGGAATCGGTCGCCGTGCTTGCGCAGCTCAACGCTCGGATCGTGGCGGGTGGCCACGGGTCGCCACTGACCGGCGCCGGCGTCCCGGACGCGGTCCGGGCGTTCGCCGCGCGCTTCGCGGGCCACGGTGCGCCGGAGAACGCGGGGACGAAAGGCACGGCGTGACCCGCGGCGGCTGCACAGGCATGGCTTCCGCCGGTGATCGTGCTGGTGCGCCGTCGGCGGCGCGGCTCCGGCGGACGCGCCGATCGTGTCGGGGCTACTCCCAGCGGAAGAAGCGTGCCGAGATCGCGAGGCACACGACCAGCCAGCCGCCGAGAACGGCGAGGTCCACCGGCAGCGGCGCGAAGGCCGTGCCGCTCACCATCACCTGGCGGAGCGCGTCACCGAGGTAGGTCAGCGGCAGGAACGCCGCGACCGGGCGCAGGATGCTGGGCATGATCTCGATCGGGAAGAACACCCCCGACAGGAACATCATCGGGAACTGGATCACCTGGACGACCCCGTTGGCCGCCTCCTCGGTGCGCACGAACGCTGCCACGAGGTAGCCGATGGCGATGAACGACAGCGCGCCGAGGATGACGACGGCGGCCATCAGCCACAGCGCGCCCAGGACCTGGACGCCGAAGGCCACGATCCCGATCCCGACGATCAGCGCCGCCTGGACGAGCCCGATCAGCAGGCGCAGGAGCACGTTGCTGCCGACCAGCGTCCAGCGCGGCAGCGGCGTCGCGCCAAGCCGCTTGAGGATCAGCTTCTCGCGCTGGGCAACCAGCGGCACCGCCCCGAAGATGCCGAGCTGCATCAGCGCCATGCCCAGGATGCCGGGGACCAGGAACGCGGCGTTGGTGAGGTCCTGGGTCTGGATCGAATGGGTGGTCACGCCCAGGATCGGCGATCGCCCGGTCATCGCCACGTTGAGCGACGAGGCGACCTGCGACACGACCTGGCCGATCGTGCCGCTGCTCGTCTGCTGGCTGGGGTCCGTGTACACCTCGAGGCTGACTGCCGGGTCACCGGACGAGCTCCCGGCGGACTGGTCGGCCGCGATCGCATCGCCGTAGCCCGCCGGAACGACGATGATCCCGCGCAGGTCGCCCTTCTGCATCGCGTCGCGGGAGCCGGCCAGGGAGCCATCCTCGAGCTCGAGCAGCGGCACCTGCGCGAAGACCTGGCGCAGCTGGCCCGCCGCCGGCGAGCCATCCTCGTCGACCCAGCCGACTTTGTACGTGGTGGCGCCGTTGCCCGAGAAGATGGCGCCGAACAGCAGGATGAAGATGACCGGGAAGGCGAGCGTCCAGAACAGCGCGGTCCGATCCCGGACGAAGCTGCGGATGTTGGCGACGGTCAGCGTCGCGAGGGCATGCATCCCGTCACTCCCGAAGCGCCCGGCCGGTCAGGTCGAGGAACACGTCCTCGAGCGTGGCGCGCCGGATCCCGAGGTTGCCGGGCTCCCGGCCCAGCGACTCGGTCAGCTCGATCAGCGCCCCGATCGTGGCCGCGACGTCACCCGTATACAGGACCGTCTCGCCGTCCTCGACCATCGCCCGCGTGACGGCGGGCAGCGCGCCGAGCTGGTCGAGCCCAAGCTCGGGGATGGTATCGAAATGCACGGCGCGCTCGTGGAACCGCCGGCTCACCAGCTCCGAGACCGTGCCCAGCTCCAGGACGTGGCCGTGATCCATGATCGCCACCCGGTCGCACAGCTGGGCGGCCTCCTCCATGTAGTGCGTCGTCAGGAGCACCGAGCAGCCGTCGCCGCGGAGGCGCAGGACGAGGTCCCACAGCGAGCGGCGCGCCTGGGGGTCCATGCCGGTGGTCGGCTCGTCGAGGAACACGAGCTCCGGATCGTTGACCAGCGCCAGGGCGACCGACAGGCGCTGGCGCTGGCCGCCGGACAGGTGGCGCGTCTGCGCATCCCGGCGTTCCCCGAGGTCGACGGCATCGAGCAGCCATTCGGTCGGCCGGCTCCGGGCAAAGAAGCTGCGGAACAGGTCCAGCAGCTCGGTGACGGTGAGGTACGGGTACAGCGCGGCCGTCTGGAGCTGGACGCCGATCCGCTCCTTGATCCCGGCGGGCTGGTGCTCGGCGTCGATGCCCAGCACCTGCACGCTGCCCGTGTCCGGCTTGCGGAGGCCTTCGAGGATCTCGACCGTGGTCGTCTTGCCGGCGCCGTTGGGTCCGAGCAGCCCGAAGATCTCGCCCCGGCGAACCTCGAAGCTGATGCCGTCGACGGCCTGCACGTCGCCATAGCGCTTGCGCAGGTCGGTGACCTCGATGACCGGGCGGTCGTCGACAGGATTCGTGGCCAAGGTGTTCCTCGAGCGGTCGGATCGCGGCCCCTGGCGGCCGCTCGGCCCTTGGGCCGAGTCTACTTGACGGCCGCGGGCGCTGGACCTCGCTTCGGCCACGTCGCTCCGGCCGCTATCGCGCCGTGACGCACCACATGAGGTTGCCGCGGTCTGGCTACGTGGCAGGCAACCCGCCGAACCAGCCCGGCAGCTGGGTGACCAGCTGCGGGTTTCCGAACACCTCGATCGCGTCGTCCTCGATCGCCCGCCGCCAGTCGCCCGCCCCGCGAGCGAGCGGCATCAGCGCGCCGACCGATGTCTCGAGGAACACGTAGCGGTCCTCGGCGATCCCGGGATCCTCGATGCACACCGACGAGCCGGTGCCGCGCTCGAGCACGAGCCAGAAGCGGGGTCGCCGGGCACCGACGAGCGCGATGTCCAGCACCACGGGTCGCGACGGGAGCCGGCTGGGGTTCACGCGCTCGCCGAGCCAGCGCACGACGATGTCCGGATCCCGCTCGGCCATGGCGGGGTCCTCCGGCACGAACCGTTCCGACCAGCCGCGGAGCGCCTCGAGCACGGGCAGCAGCTCCCGCCCGGCGTACGTGATCTCGTAGTGCTCGGGCGCGTGGTCGTCACCGGCCGGGCGGACGCGCTCGACGAGGCCCAGGTCACGGAGCTTTCGGAGCCGTGACGCGAGCACCGAGCGGCTGATCCCGGATGCTCCCGCGAGGAGGTCGCTGTATGTGCGAGACCCGTACAGGAGCAGCTCCCGGACGATCACGAGGCTCCATCGATCCCCAAGCTGCTCGACGGCCTTGGAGAACGAGCAGTAGTCGCCCATTGACCGATTCTCCCACCGATGGCGAACCGGCACGAGTTCGAGATCGAGACTTCCTTTGCCACCGACCGCCGCGTAGGGTGCCGGCCATGGATGACACGCGCCGAACACCAACGATCGTCATTGGCGCCGGCCAGGCCGGCCTTGCGATGAGCCGGCTCCTCACCCTTGCCGGAAGAGACCACATCGTCCTCGAACGCCGCACGAGCTTGGGCGGTGGCTGGCAGGACCGCTGGGATTCGTTCCGCCTCGTCACGCCCAACTGGGTGGCGTCCCTCCCCGGCCAGCCGTATGACGGAGCGGACCCGGACGGGTACATGCCGCGGGACGAGATCGTGGGCCGTGTCGCGCGGTACGCGGAGCAGGTCCGGGCACCGGTGATGACCGGGACAACGGTGGAGCGCCTGACGCCCGACGACGGCGGCTTCCGCCTCGACACCAGCGCGGGCCCGATGACCGCGCAGACGGTGGTGGTGGCCACCGGCAGCTTCCACGCCCCCCGCGTCCCCGGCATCGCGGCGGGCATGCCGGCGGACATCCACCAGGTCCATTCGCATGCCTATCGGAACGAGGGCTCGCTGCCGCCCGGCGCCGTGCTCGTGGTCGGGTCCGGCCAGACCGGGGTCCAGGTGGCCGACGAGCTGCTGGCGGCCGGTCGGCGCGTCTACCTCGCCATCGGTAGCAACGGCTGGGCCCCGCGGCGCTATCGCGGTCGCGACATCTTCGGGTGGCTCGCTGCGCTGGAGCTTGACGGCGAGGCCTACGGGGTCCTCACGCCCAAGGCGGACACCCTGCCGGATCCGCGCCGGCGCTTGATGGGGACGCCGCAGCTGTCCGGCCACCACGGCGGGCGGGACGTCAGCCTGCGCCGGATGGCAGCGCAGGATGGGCTCACCCTCCTGGGCCACCTCGAGGCGGTGGACGGGCATCGGCTGTCGATCGCGCCCGATCTCGGCGCGCGGCTGCGCCGCTCCGAGGCGTTCTTTGACGAGCTCATGCGGCCGCCGATCGACACCTACATCGCCCGGGCGGGCATCGACGCGCCGCCCGCCGTGCTCGATCACGAACCCTATGACCCACCGGAGCACACCCAGCTCGACCTGCGGGCGGCAGGCATCACGTCGATCGTGTGGGCCACCGGATACCGGATGGACCATTCCTGGATCGATGCACCGATCATCGATGCCCAGGGCATTCCGCGCCAGGACCGGGGCGTGAGCGAGATCCCGGGCCTGTCCTTCATCGGGCTGCTGTGGCAGCACAGCCAGGCGTCGGCCACCCTGCTCGGACCGACCATCGATGGCCCGCATGTCGCGGCCCGGATGGGACTCCGCATCCCGCAGGATGCCGGCACCGAGGTCGAGCTGCGTCCAGCTGGCCTATTCGGGATCGTCGGCGGCGGGTAGCACGGGATAGTCCGGGATCGGATAGAGCCCGATCACGAACCCGTGGGCCAGGTCCCCCGCTCGGGGGAGCAGGTCGAACTCGTGCACCAGTCCCATCGCCCGTGTCCAGAACTCCGCCGCTCGTTCGGGCGGGATGCGGGCGTGCCGGATGAATGACAGCAGACGGTGGGCCTGGTACGCCTCCTGGGATTCCTTCGCGGCCACGTCGAAATCGTTGAAGTCGAGGGGCAGGACCGCATCATCCGACGTCTCCCCGACGCCGACGTAGAACATGCGCGCCGTCCGACCGTAGTAGCGCTCCTCGATGGCCCTCACGCGGCGCGTCCGGACGACCTGCAGCAAGCCCGCATCGTGGAGCACGGCGACGTGATAGGCGACGGTGCTCTTGGGCCTGCCCAGGGCCGTGGCGAGCTCGGTCACGGAGGCGGCCCGCTCGTGCAGGAGGCCGAGGATCGTCGTCCGCAGCTGGTGGCCGATCGCCTGGACCTGGGCTGCGCTGGTGAGCTGCACCGTCTCCGCGAGCGCGTAGTCGGGGACAGAAGGCTGGCGTGCCATCGCCAATCAGACTATCATCTCCGATTGTTCCAGAATATCGGATCAATACTCGAAGGAGGCCTCGCCCCATGGCCAACGTCATCCTCTTCCACCACGTCCAGGGCCTCACCACGGGGGTCGTCAGGTTCGCCGACGACCTGCGCGCCGCCGGTCACACGGTGCACACGCCCGACCTGTTCGACGGGCTCACCTTCGACTCCCTGGACGACGGCATGGCCCACGCGAAAGCCGTCGGGTTCGAGGCCATCCTCGAGCGCGGGGTCAGGGCGGCAGAGACGCTTGAACCGAACCTGGTCTACATGGGCGTCTCGATGGGCGTGATGCCCGCCCAGCAGCTGGCGCAGACCCGCGCCGGTGCCCGGGGCGCCGTCTTGGTCGACGCCTGCCTCCCGGTCGAGGAGTTCGGCAACGAATGGCCCGCCGGCGTGCCGGTTCAGGTGCACGGGATGGACGCCGATCCGATCTTCGCCGGCGAGGGCGACCTCGACGCCGCACGGGCGCTCGTCGCGTCCACCGATTCAGCGGAGCTGTTCCTCTACCCGGGCAACGTGCACCTGTTCTCGGACTCGTCGCTCCCGACCCACGACGCGGCGGCGACGGCGTTGATGACGGGTCGGGTCCTCGCCTTCCTCGCGGCGGACCCTGCTCACCGCGGCCTCAGCTGAGGCCGGAGATGGCGCCGAGCGCCGGGTACGGTGGACCAGCCCGCAATGCAGCGAGGAGCTCCAGGGCCGCCTGTCGTCCGCCTGGGAACTGGTCGTCGGGATCCATCCGCCAGGCTGCGACCATCGCAAGGACGAGGACGCGGCACTCGGCGAGCAGAGCCTGATCGATGCCCGCATAGCACGCGCTGACCTCCTCCGGGACATGGGCGAGGTCGAATTCGACCGGACCGCGGCAGGATGTCTCGAGGTCGATGAACAGCGGGCCGTGCCTGGTGTTGAGGACGTTCCCGGGGTGTGGTTCCCCGTGCAGCAGCTGCTCCGCGGCGCCTCGCCCGGCGATCATGCGCATCGCGCGACTGAACGTGTCCGCGAGAAGGTCACGGTCCGCATCGCCGAGCTTCGGAGTCCGGTCGCGGCTCCCAATGAGTCGCTCAGCTTCCGTGACGCGATCCGTGAAATGCGGCGTGGTGACGTCGACGTGCCGCAGACCGACATGAAGCCGCGAGAGCGCGTCAGCGTAATCGGCTGGTGAGAGCTCGCCAGCCGGCTGGGGCTCGTAGTAGGTCCAGAGCGTGATCGCGAAGCCGTCGCGCTCGTAGACGCGCGGCGCCACTCGAGGATCGAGACGCGCGACGGGACTGTCCGTTGCGGCCAGCCGTGCTGCAACTTCGACTTCGAGCTCTGCGGCCTCGTGCGTTGCGAGAGCCACACGCGCAAGAACGTCGGATGGCAGCAGGCGCAACGCGAGCCTGTTCGAGACATGGACAACGATTGCCTCGTCGACCCTCAGGCCGAGTGCTGAGGCGGTCGACGTGGCCGCAGCCACTGCGCGCGGGACGTCGGACGCCTGCATTGCCATGGCGATCGCTCGACCTTACCGAATGTCACGTGCTCGCGACGCGTTCAGATGCATCCGAATCCGCTCGGCAGCGCCGGTCATCGAGGCTTCCTCGATCGGATCGTTGGCGCAGAACACGACGAGCCGCGCGGTGCCGACTCTAGTGGGTCACCCGGGCGCGCCAGAGACCCAGAACGAGCAGCGCTGCGCCCCCCGCGAGAGGGGCCAGCGCGGTGCCCGAAGTCGTATCGGTGCAGGCGAGCACGGGCGGGTAATAGTGCACGCCGGGCGGGGTACTCACGGTGACCGGCGAACAGCTTGGGCTGGAGGTGGCCGCCATCAGCCCGATCGCGAGGATGACCATGGCGACGATGAGCAGGGTTCGGGCGATCCGCATTGCTCCGAGATCGTACTCGAACGTAACCGATGGGCCATCGACGCGCGCGCCGATGATCGGGCCTGGATGACGACCCCTGACATCAGCCAGACGATCACCCTGCCGTTCGCGGACGGCGATGCCGTCGCGCCGGAGGCCGCCGCCGCCGCCGTGAACCAGTCACATGTAGGCTCAGGTTGGCTCCGGCGGTAGGATTCGAACCTACGACCAAGTGATTAACAGTCACCCGCTCTACCACTGAGCTACGCCGGAGCGAAGGGCGGTGGGCGCGAGGCCCGGCCGCCGAAGGCGCCGTCGCGGCGCCGCGGCAGAGGATATCAGGAGCCGGCGCGCGCGTTCCAACGCAGACTCGGCCGGTGACCTCCCCTAGACTGTCCGGCCATGAGCCTGATCTCCGCCGGGGCGCTGCTCGCCCGGATCGACGATCCGGACCTTCGCCTCGCCGACGTTCGCTGGTGGCTGTCCGACCCCGCCAGGGGCCGCCGCGACTACGACACGGGGCACATCCCGGGTGCGGTGTTCGTCGACCTCGACACGGACCTCGTCGCGAGCGAGGGGCCCGGCCGCCACCCGCTGCCCGAGCCGGCCGCCTTCCTGCGCCGGATGGAGGCGCTCGGGTTCGATGCTGCGAGCCACATCGTCGCCTATGACGACGCCGGCGGCACGGTCGCCGCCCGCCTGTGGTGGATGCTCGATGACCTCGGGCACCCCCGGGTGCAGGTGCTCGACGGGGGGATCCAGGCCTGGGTCGCCGCCGGTGGCTCGCTCACGACGACCGTGCCGGAGCCCGTGCGAGGGCGGCTCCACCTGCGCGAACGCTGGTCCCGGACGATCGACCGGGCCGCGCTGATCACGCGGCTGGGGAACGTCACGATCGTCGACGCCCGCGCGCCGGAGCGCTATCGGGGCGACATCGAGCCCATCGATCCGGTCGCGGGCCATATCCCGACCGCACTCAGCCTGCCGACCGGGGGCAACCTCGACGGCGACGGGCGACTCCTGCCTGCCGCGGAGCTTCGCACCCGCTTCGAATCACTGGGCGACGAGGTCGTCGTCGCCTGCGGCAGCGGCGTCAACGCCTGCCACAACGCGCTCGCGATGCGGGTCGCCGGGCTGCCCGATCCCCTGCTCTACCCGGGGTCGTACAGCGACTGGTCGCGGTCCGGTCTGCCCGTGGCGATCGGCGACGAGCCGGGCGGGGTTCCGCGGTCGCTGCGGGTCTGACGCCGTCCCGGCGCGGTCAGCGTGCGGGATCCGGTCGCTGCGACGCGCGCACCCGCAGCCAGCCCGCCTGGGCCAGCGCTGCCACCAGCGCAGCTGCCAACCCGATCGCAAGGTCCCCGAACAGCGCGACCTGGAACCCGAACAGCGGGATCTCCGGCCCGACCGAGATCCCCAGCTTGTGCCCGATCAGGTAGAAGGCCAGGAAGCCCGCCGCGACCGGGATCAGGTACGCCGGGCGCGTCGCCGGACCGCCGACGCGGGCAACGATCCGGACCGCGATCCAGCCGAGCGCGACCGAGCACAGCGCGAACAGCGTGACGAGGGCATAGGCCTGCGGGGGCATGGCGCGAATGTAGCCCCGATCGCACGAACGGGCGGCGTGGCGAGCCTCGCGGCGGCCGATCGTTCGCCGGGCCGTCCGGTCAGGCGCGGACCAGGCTCCCCGAGCCGGCGCCACGGCGCGACAGCGAATCGACGCTGACGGCGGCGAGCAGCACCAGGCCGGTCACGATCAGCTGGTACTGGATCGGCAGCCCCAGCAGGTACAGGCCGTTGTAGATCGCACCGATGACCAGGCCGCCGAACAGGCCGTGGATCGCCCGGCCGCGGCCCCCGAACAGGCTGGTGCCACCGATGACCGCGGCCGCGACCGCGTACAGCACCAGCTGCCCGCCGTTGATGTTGGTGGTCATGCCGCCCAGCTGCGAGCAGTAGATGACACCGGCGATCCCCGCGGTCATCGAGCACAACACGAACGACAGCGTGCGCACGCGCGGCACGTTGATCCCTGCCCTGCGGGCCGCCTCGGGATTGCCGCCCACCCCATAGACGTGGCGCCCGAACTGGGTCCGCTCGAGGAGGGTCGCCGACAGCGCAAGCACCCCGAGGACGAGCGGCACCACCCACGGCACCCCTGTGACCGGGAGATAGCTGCCCCGGTTGAGGTTGCAGATGGCGACGACCGCGATCCCGGCCATGGCCACGGCGGCGATCTTGGCCACGGTGAGGCCCAGCGGCGGCGCGACCAGCCCGCTCCTGCGGCGGCCCAGGTCGCGGCGCCACATCGTCGCACCGACCAGGCCCACCACCACCACGAGCGCGATCCAGCCGAATGTCGGGTCGAGGTAGCTGTAGACGATCCCGTACAGCGCCCGCTGGTCGGCCAGCACCTCGCTGGTGATGCTGACCTGTCCCGAGGCACCGAGGATCACGATCATGACCCCGAACCAGAGCAGGTAGCCGGCCAGGGTGACGACGAACGAGGGCATCGCCAGCCTGGTGATGATGAAGCCGTGGATGCCGCCGATCGCCCCGGTGGCGGCAAGGGCGGCGATGATCGCCGCCCACCACGGCCAGCCCATGCCGGGCTGCACGAGCAGCGCCGCCACGATCCCGCCGATCGCGGCGACGTAGCCGATGGACAGGTCGATCTCGCCCAGCAGCAGGACGAAACCCTCGCCGATCGCGAGGACGATGAACACGGCGCTCTGGTCGAACAGGTTGACCAGGTTGCGCGCCGACAGGAAGACGTGGTTGGGGCTGACCACGGTGAACACGATGCCCACGGCGAGCAGCGCGATCGCCACTGGCAGCACCCCGGCATCGCCGCCGCGCACCCGCGCGATCCACGCCCGCAGGTATTCACCCAGGGACTGCGCCGCGATCGCCGCGGGGATCGCCTCGATCGCCGCAGCGGTCAGGTCGGGGGCGGATCCATCGTCGGTCTGCGTATCTGCATCGGTGGCGGCCGCGGCCGCCGGCTCGGGCTCGTTGGGGGTCATGGGCTCAGTCCGGTCCATCGCTGGTGGCAGCCGTCGCGACGTCGCGGTTCGACCTGCCGGTGGTCATGTAGTCGACGACGCTCTCGCGATCGAATGCGGAGATCCGATCCTGGGCGACCATCCGTCCGAGGCGGAGCACGACGATCCGGTCGGCCACCTCGAACACATCGTTGAGGTTGTGGGAGACGACCATGACCGCCAGGCCGTGGTCCTTCAGCCGCCGGATCAGGTCGAGCACCATCCTGGTCTGCGCGACGCCGAGGGCTGCGGTCGGCTCGTCCAGCATCACGAGCTTCGAGTTCCACATGACCGCCTTGGCCACCGCGACCGCCTGGCGCTGGCCCCCGGACAGCGTGGCGACGGGCTGGCGGATCGAGCGGACGGTCGTGACACGGAGGCTGGCCAGCGTCTCGGCGGCCGCTCGCTCCATGCTGTCCTCGTCGAGCAGGCCGTGCGTGAGGCGCTCCCGCCCGAGGAACATGTTCTGGACGATGTCGAGGTTGTCGGCGAGGGCGAGGTCCTGGTAGACCGTCTCGATCCCCAGGGCCGCCGAATCATTGGGGTTCCGGATGCGGACCGGACGTCCCTCCCAGAAGATCTCGCCCTCGTCCACCTGGTGGATGCCGGCGATGGTCCTGGTCAGGACGGACTTGCCCGCGCCGTTGTCACCACACAGGGCCGTGACCTGGGCCTTGGGCAGGTCGAGGTCGACGCGGTACAGCGCCTGGACCGCCCCGAAGTGCTTGCTGATGCCGCGCAGCCTGAGCAACGGCTCGGGCCCCGGCGCCACAGGCGGATCCGGGACCGCGCCGGCCGCGCCACCAGGGGCGGCATCGCGTTGCGTCATCAGGTCCATGGGGCGCGTCCTCTGTGGGCAGGGTGGTGGAGGGTGGTGGAGGTGCCCCGGCGACGGCTGCATGCCATCGGGCCGCTGCCGTCGCCGGTGGCTCGGGCTACTTGATGCCCGAGGCCAGGCAGAGGTCGGCGCCGACGGCGGCGCACAGGTCGGTCACCGACACGAACTTGTCGTGGATGACGGTCGATTCCATGTTGGCGGCGTTGACCCAGTCCGGGGTCAGCAGCACGGCCGGCTGCGTGGCAGCCGAGTTGGTCGGATCGGTGGTGGTTCCGTTGATCAACGCGGCGGGAGGCGTCTGGCCGGCCCGCAGGTAGGTGGCCAGCGCGACGGCCGCCTGGGCCTCGAGGTAGATCGGCTTGTACACGGAGCCGCACTGGTAGCCCTGGAGCACGTATTCCATGCCCTGGAGCGTCGCGTCCTGCCCGGTCGTGGGAACTGTCTTGGCCGGGACGCCGGCCGCCTTGAGCACGCCGATCACCGCACCCGCCAGGCCGTCGTTGGCCTCGACCGTGGCGTTGATCGACGGGTCTGCCGTGTAGGCCTGCTGGAAGATCGTGCCGCCGGTCTTGTTGTTCCAGGCCGGGGCGAGCTGCTCGTCGGCGAGCGTCATGCCGGCGCTGTTGGTCGCACCCTTCGCGACCTGGGCGACCTCCTGGCCCCAGATCACCGAGTTGTAGCCCTTGGCGAAGTCGATCGCGTTCGGGTCGGTGTCCTGGCCCCCGTCAAGCGTGAACACCTGGGGCTTGCTGACGTTCCAGTCGGTGACGCACTGCATGAAGCCCTGGCCGATCAGCTTGCCGACCTGGACGTTGTCGAAGCTCACGTAGTAGGTGTTCGTGCCCTGGAAGGTGGCGCGGTCGTAGCTGATCATCGCCACGCCGGCCGCTGCTGCGGCCGTCTGGATCTGGTTGCCGGTCGTGCTGTCGAGCGGGTCGACCAGCAGGACCTTGGCGCCGGCCGTGATGTCGGCCTGCGCCAGGGCGAGCTCCGTCGTCGCCGTGCCCGATGCGTTGTCGATCTTGAAGTCGGAGGCCGAATACCCGGCAGCCTCGAAGGCCTGCTTGAGGTACGGGAGGTCGTAGCTCGTGTAGCGGGCCGACGTCGTCGCGTCCGGAAGGATCACGCCGACGAGGCCGCTTCCCGCGGCCGTCACCGATGCCAGGTCGGCCATCGCCGAGAAGGTCGAATCGAAGGAATCCACGCCCAGCGCCGACGGCGACGACGACGGGGACTCGGAGGCCGGTGCCGAGGGTGCCGCGCTGGCCGGCGCACTCGACGCGGGCGCGGCCGAGGGTGACGGCGTTGCGGCTGAGGAACCGCACGCGGCGACGATGATCGAGATCATCGCCACGACGGACAGGGTGATGGGACGACTTCTCACTGTCTGTTTCTCCACTGGAAAGCCGGGAGCTCCGCCATGGCCCGACGCAGCGAGATTGGCTGCCGGCGGGCGGGGCAATGTCGATCGAAACGATCTCGGCGCACCGCCTATCTACCACCGGAGCACGGTCGCACCGCACCCCTTCCGATCAACGTCACGCGTACACCGCCGCCATCGGGCGGCCACCGTCTCAGGCAGGGTCAGCCGCGATCCGCGGCGGTACGGCCCGAGCCACGCGAATGCGGCGTGGGCGGCCCGGATCGGGCGTGGTTGCAGCTTCCTGCGCCAACGGATCCAGGTCCGGCGGTCGATCGCGGCCGGGGTTGTGTCGGCCGGGATCGGTGTCGTGTCGCGGTCGTCCTCTCGGTGCGATCGTCGATGACCAGCAATCCGTGGGAGCGGCGAGGGGTCCGCGTGTCAGGACCCTGAGACCTGCACGTTGTGACCGTGCCCTGAGAACTTCCTGAGATCGCCGCCGCGCTCCGGGCCGGCGGGCGGCTCGTACCTACAGGGACGGCAGGCCGAGGCACTCCCGAACCGCGTTCTCGAGCCGCTCGGAGCGGTCGTAACCGGCGATCTCCCCGGTCACGAAGCCCAGCGCGTACTGCCCGGCCTCGCTCCACCAGCCGACGCTGCCACCCAGCCCGCCCATCCCGAAGCCATCGGGATCGAGCGCGAACCCGAGGCCCCATTCGCGCTCGTCGCCCATCACCAGGTCCATGCCCGAGCCCGCGACCGCCGTCGCCTCCGCGAGCATCGCGGGTGACAGGATCGCGCCGTCCTTGAGCGCGACGTACAGCCCCGCCACGCCGCGTGCCGTGCCATGGCCGTTGATCGCCGGGATCTCCGCCCGGCGCCAGCGCTCGCCGTTGACCACGCGGGGGTCGCGCGCTCCCGGCGGGTTGCCGAGCGCGCGCCGGTAGAGATCCGTCCCGCCCGCGTTGGCGCGCTGGAACGCGTCGCCGAACCCGCCGAGGTCCGCCGCTCTCGCCAGCTCCGCGTCCGTCAGCCCGACGTGGAAATCGAGGCCGACCGGGTCGCAGACCTCGTCGCGCAGGAACCGGCCGATCGTGCGGCCGTCGACGCGCCGGACCACCTCGCCCACGAGGTGCCCATAGAACAGCGCCGCCTCGCCCTGCGCCGTGCCGGGCTCCCAGGCCGGAACCTGTTCGGCGAGGAGGCGGCAGATCCGATCCCAGTCGTACCAGGCCGCCTCGGGAACAGCCCGATCCAGCAGGACGTGGCCGGATCGGTGGGCGAGCACCTGGCGCATCGTCGTCCGGGCGGCCATCTCCGGCCAGTACGTCGTCAGCGGCGCATCGAGATCGAGCTGCCCGCGGTCCGCGAGGACCAGGGCGCAGACGGCCGCGAACGGCTTGGTGACCGAGTACACCATCGCGATCGTGTCGGACTGCCAGGGGCGAAGGCCTCCGGCATCGGCATTCCCGCCCCACAGGTCGACGACCCAGGCTCCGGCGTGCCACACGGCCAGCGACGCGCCCGGCCCGGCCTGGCCCGCGACCACGCCGGCGAACGCCGCGGCGACCGGCTCGAACCGCGGATCGACCGATCCCTGGATGGGCATCCGGGCGGCGGTCGGCACGCCCTCGGTCACCTGGCGGCTCTCCCCTACTCCAGGTAGTCCTTGAGCTTGCGGCTGCGCGACGGGTGGCGCAGCTTGCGCAGCGCCTTGGCCTCGATCTGGCGGATCCGCTCGCGGGTGACGTTGAACTCCTTGCCCACCTCCTCGAGCGTCCGGGCACGCCCGTCCTCGAGGCCGAACCGGAGCTGGAGCACGCGCCGCTCGCGACCCGTCAGCGAGTCGAGCACCGCCTCGACCTGCTCCTTGAGCAGCTGGTGCGAGGCGGCCTCGGCCGGGGCGAGCGCGCCACGATCTTCGATGAAGTCGCCCAGGTGCGAGTCCTCCTCCTCGCCGATCGGCGTCTCGAGCGACACCGGCTCCTGGCTGACCTTGATGATCTCCCGCACCTTCTCGGGCGTGACCACGACCTCCTGGCCCTTGGACATCGCCTCCGCGATCTCCTCGACGGTCGGCTCGCGGCCCAGCTCCTGGAGCAACTGGCGGGAGACCCGGATCAGCCGGTTGATCGTCTCGACCATGTGGACCGGGATCCGGATCGTCCGCGCCTGGTCCGCGATCGCCCGGGTGATCGCCTGGCGGATCCACCACGTCGCGTAGGTCGAGAACTTGAAGCCCTTCTCGAAGTCGAACTTCTCGACCGCGCGGATCAGGCCGATGTTGCCCTCCTGGATCAGGTCCAGGAACGACATCCCGCGCCCGATGTACTTCTTCGCGATCGACACCACCAGGCGAAGGTTGGCGGACGTCAGCTGCTCGCGCGCGTCGCGCCCGATGCGCACCACCTCGCCCTTGCGGTCGCGCATCTTGGTCTGCGGCGGCACCTCCGGGTCGAAGCCCATGCGGCGCAGCAGGTCGGTGTCGTAGCCGGCCTCGACCCAGCGCTGGAGCGCAGGGAAGGCCACCTCGTCGCGCGTCCAGTCGTAGATCGCACGGAGTCCGGGATTGTCGCGCGAGTCCAGGTCGCCGTTGTGGACGGCCAGGTAGGCCCAGTCGAGCAGGGTCTGGAACGACGCGTGGTCGAGCTGCTCGTTGTACGTCGCAACGAGCGCGCGGCCCTCCTTGATCAGGGCGTGCGTGCCATCGGACTGGGCCTCGCGCGCGGCCTTGATCAGGTGGAAGTCCGCCGACGCGACGAGCAGGTCCGAGACGCCCTCCCAGGCCAGTGCCTCGCCGACCATCCGGTGGGTTTCGGGCCCGAACGGGAGGAGGTGCTGGGTCTTGGTGGTCCGGGTCCTGTGCTCGGTGTCGTGGAGGGTCCACTCATGGAGCGAGATCACGGCCTTCCACGGCTCGACGATGATCTGCTCGCCGAGCTCGATCGCCTTGGCCAGCACGACCTCCTCCTCGGCCGTGAGCAGGGCGACCTTGCCGATCTCCTTGAGGTACATGCGGACCGGGTCGTCGATCCCGATCATGTCCGCGGACAGTGCCTCGAGCTCCTCCGCGGTGGGCTCGTCCACCTCCTTGGCGCTGAGCTTGGCGGGTGCGTCGGTAGTGGGCACGGGCACGCCCTCGACCGCCGTCTCCTCGATGACCTCGATGCTCAGGACGCCGACGCCCGGTGTCGCGCCGTCGTCGACGACGAGCTCCAGGTCGATGTCGTCGTCGTCATCCTCGTCCTCGTCGTCGAGGTCGAGATCCGGATCGGCGGCGGGATCGTCGGCGATCGCGGCCACGCCGGCCTTGCGCGGCCGCATCGAGGCCAGCTTCGCCTCTTCCAGCTCCCGCCGGGTGCGCCGCGGACGCGACGAGAGGACCGCTTCGACGAGCTGCTTGTCCAGGGGATCGGCCATGTCCGCGGGTACCTCCGTTGGGCTTCGGCTTGCGGGTCGTGTGTCCGGTTCAGCCGGCGGCGACGGCCGTCCGGGCGAGGAGTCGTGTCTGGTCGCGGCGCCGGTCCAGCGACCGGCGCTGCTCGTTGAGGAGGCGGCGTTCGAGGGTCAGGCGCTCCGCGGTGTCGTGGTCCCCGTCGCGCTCGGCCTCGGCCGTCGCGTCGTGGTTCCAGGCGCTTCGCTCCTGCCACTCGGCGTCATCGAGCTCGAGCGTCAGGCGCTCGATCTCGTAGGCCAGGGCGTGATCGCCCAGCTGGCGCGGATTGGGTCCGGGCCGCGACACCAGCGCCTGCCCGAGGGCGCGGCTCTCGTCGTCGAGCGCCGTCGAGGATCGCCGGCAGCGCCCACGCGGGCCGGACCCCGTGCTCGTCGCGGGCGCGGGCCACCACGATCGCGCGGTACAGCTCGCGGGCGACCTGCGACGGGAGCCGGTCCGGTCCGACGCCGTCAAGCACCGTGTCATGGGTCTCGGGGACGAGCAGGACCAGCCGCAGCAGCTCCTGCTCTGTCCGGGACACGCCGCGCAGGATCTCGGTCACCGGCAGCGCGTCGGGGGCGCCGGTCACTGCCTGGGCCGTGAACCGGTCGCGCCCGTCGCGCCCGTCCGATTCGCGACCGGCACGCCGGTGCATGGCCTCGAGCAGGGTGCGCTCCTCGACCCCCGAGATGCGGTGGACCTGGCCCAGGTACGCGTCGCGCAGGACGGGGTTGGGCAGGTTGCGGATGATCGGCAGCACCGCATCCACGAAGCGCGCCTGCCCGCCGGGCGTCCGCAGGTCCTGCGCGCGGGCATGGACGTCGATCAGGTGGTCGACGATCGGGCGGGCGCTCCGGACCTCCTCGCGCCAGCGGTCCGGCTCGTCCCGCAGGACCTCGTCGGGATCCCGGCCTTCGGGCAGCCCGACCACACGGACGTCGTCCAGCTCCACGCCCGAATCGTCCGGGGCCAGCTGGCGGATCAGCTCCTCGAGCGCCGTTGCGCCGAACGTGCCCGCCTTCTGCCCCGCGGCATCGACGTCATACGCGAGCGCGATCCGCTTCGCGTAGCGGGTGAGCAGCGCGACCTGGAACGGGGTGAGGGCGGTGCCAAGGCTCGCCACCACGTTGTCGAAGCCCGCCTGGTGGGCCATCAGGGCATCGGTGTAGCCCTCGACGATCACCGCCTGGCCGGTCTTGCGGATCGCCGTCTTGGCACGATCGATGAGGTACAGCGTGCGGCTCTTGTCGAACAGCGGGGTGGCCGGCGAGTTGAGGTACTTGGGCCCGTGATCGACGCCGTCCTCGCCCACGCCCTCCTTGCCCAGGACGCGTCCGCCGAGCCCGACGGCGTGGCCGTTCTGGTCGCGGATCGGGAAGATGACACGCTCCCGGAACCGGTCGTACACCCCGCCGCCGCGCTGGCGCGAGCTCGCCAGGCCCACCTCGAGCAGCTCGCCGGGCGTGATCTGGCGCTTGGACGCCAGCTGGCGGGTCATCTGGTCCCAGCCCCGGGGCGCCCAGCCGAGCTGGTGCTTCTCGATCGTCTCGTCGGTGAAGCCGCGGCCGCGGAGGTAGGCCAGGGCGGGCGCGCCGGCCTCGGACTTCATCAGCACGGCGTGGTAGAAGGCGATCGCTGCCTCGAGGACCTCGCGCAGGCGTGCGTTGTGCGCGTCCTCGCGCTTGGTCCGCTCGTCGATCTCGACACCGGCGCGACCGGCCAGGGCCTGGAGCGCCTCGGGGAACGACAGGCCGTCACGCTCCATCAGGAACGTGAAGATGTCACCGTGCTTGCCGCAGCCGAAGCAATGCCACGTGTCGCGGGCGGGCGTCACGACGAAGCTCGCGGTCTTCTCGCCGTGGAACGGACACAAGCCCTTGAGGGTCGTGCCCGCCTTCTTCAGCTGGACGGTCTCCCCCACCACATCCGCGACGGGGAGCCTGCCCTTGATCTCGGCAACGACGCCGACGGCCAATGCTGCTCCTGTCCCGACCCGTCCGGGAGGCCCGGCGGGGACGACTGAGGGCCTGTCAAGACTTGACAGGCCGCGCGCAGCCGAGGGTACCCCGGGTCCAGGGGGTTGACAAGAATTCGATGTCAAGAGCCGGACGCCGGCGGGGATGGCGGTCACATGTATGAAATCCCACGGAACTGACCGGTAGCGCTCCCGCGGACCTGCCGCCATTTCTCACGGTTGTGACGCCGCTTGTCAGAATGTGATGGCCACGCGTTCCCCGATCCGGACGGAACCTGCCACGACCTACAAGACGATCAACGGCTCGCCGACTCTGCCCAAGATCAGGTACACACCGTCGCGGGAAGCGCAAGGCAGTTGAGACCGACGCGGTGCTTGACCCATCATGATGTCGCGACACGCTCTGCCGAGCGCGGACAGCCAGACTGAGGACCGAAGGATCAAGGTTCAGATCGAGGAACAACTCTCGCGGCTCATTGGCCTTCCGGTGTGTGCGGCCGGCCGGGCTGTGGACATGGCGACGTTCGGGTTCGGGCGACAGATCGAACGGCAGGCTCGGCGCGGTCTTGTCGAGATCCCGGAGTACCGGCTCCACGTCCAGGAGACGTGGCGCATCACGAACCTCGGACGGGTCCTGCTTGGCTACGCCGATTGGCATTACCCGCCGCGGGGATCCACGGCGTTGTACGACGACTTCGATGCGTCCGACGAACCCCGCAACCGCCAGGATGACCTCCGTGACGACTGGCTTGCGCATGGTCCCGAGGCGCACACGGTCGCGGCGACCGCCGGCTCCGAGGCGGGCGACCTGCGAATCGACTTCGCAGACGGGTGCATCCTCGAGACCTTCGTCAATCAGGCCACTTCGGCTGAGCGGGGAGACGAGTTCTGGCGGCTCCTGCCTCCCGAGTCGATCTCGTCAGACGCCCCGCACTTCGTCGTTACCGCCCATGGGCTGTCGCCTTACTGATGCCTCACCACCTTCGGGTACGGAATTGAGCCGAGGCTCGACGATTCTCAGCGGGGTTGAGGCCCATCGCGTGTGTCAGGCGGCCGCCCAGTCGCACTAGGCGACGAGGTCGTCGCATCGTCAAAGACCACCCAATTGCACGCGGCTCGGTCGGATCGGCCCCAACGAAATCGGTGGGAAAACCCTCAGCCCTCCGCGGCGGGAGCCGGTGACTGGGCAGCGAGAGAGGCCGCCGCCGGGACGGTCGGCGTGGTGACGACGGCGCGGAGCGCCTCCTCGACACGGAGCTTCTCCTCCAGGCGTGCGATCGATAGCTCGACATACGAGGCCACGAAGGCCTGATCGATGACGATGCCACTGGCGGCTTGGCGATCCAGCGACGTCATCTTCGCGGCCAGCCACTCGAAGTGCTCCCCCGTCAAGGGATCGTCCAGGTCGGCACGGTTCTGCTTGACGAATGGCTCGAGGTCTGCCCATGCCGCCCGGCAGAGGTTGCCGAACGACTCCCAGTAGAGGTTGGCGTCGAGGTGCCCCTTTCGGACCAGCGCCCCCAGCCCCTCCCAGAAATTCACGACGGTGCTTGAGGCACCCTGCGGATACGCGATTTCGTCGCGCCGGGCGATCGCGATGGCCAGCCGGTAGCGGAGCATCCGCTCGGACTCGTACTCGCGGGTGAAGTCCTTGATCTGCTCGATGGCCCCCTGGCTCGCCTGGAGTCGCAACTGGCGGTAGATCGCATAGAACGTCGTGGCCAGGGCCAGGAACTGGAGCATGAACCAGAGCCACTCCGACCCCGGTCCGAAGAGGACCATGCCGTCGGTGTTGAGGATCTTCACGCCGGTACTCCTTCTGCTGAGCGCGTTCGGCAGAAGGTAGCGGCGGGACGAGGGGAAATCCAGATGGCGGCAAGGCACATCCGGTCGTGATCGGACCGAACGGGAATGTGCTGGCACCTTGCCCGGCATCGCCGATGGTGCGTGCCGCGGGAAGGCGTCGTTGCGAGTTGCCCGGTTTTCCCACCGATTTCGTTGGGGGTGTCGGATCGCCGCATGGGTGATTATGCACGAGGTCAGCGCGCGGGCTGAGCCACCAGTTCTCAGATTTTGAGGGGATGCCTTTTCGGACGCAGTGTTTTGGGATTTCATACACATGCCCAACATCCCGCGGCCCGCCGGTCCAAGACGGTGCGAATCGCGCCCGCGCTGCACTGGCTCGCCGGCTGCTGGGGCTGATCGCGCACGGTATCCTGCGCTGGGTCGCGGCGCGGGTGGCCCCCGTCGGAGCGCCAGCGCACGCCCACCACGGGAGCTGCTCGATGATCATCGCCCCCGGCCTTCATCGCCTCGGATCGAACCCCATCGTCAACGCGTATCTCATCGACGACGGCGGCGAGGTCACCATCGTCGACGCCGGGATGCCGGGCCTGTACAAGGCCCTGCCCGCGGAGCTCGAGAGCATGGGCCGGTCGATCGGCGACGTGCGGGCGGTCGTCCTCACCCACGGGCATTCCGACCACATCGGGTTCGCCGACCGTGTTCGCCGTGAGCGACGCGTACCGGTCTGGGTCGGCGAGGCGGACGCGGCGCTGGCCCGGGGCGAGGTGCCGAACCCGTCGCAGGGGTTTGGATCGATCCGGATCGCGCCGCTGCTCGGGTTCCTGTGGTTCGGGCTCATGCGGGGCGGGCTTCGCCGGCCGATCGTCGCCGAGGTGGCGACGTTCGGTGACGGCGCGACGCTCGACGTGCCGGGCAGCCCGCGCGTCATCCTCGTCCCGGGCCACACGCCGGGCCATGCCGCGCTCCACGTCCCCGGCCATTCCGCGCTGTTCGTGGGCGATGCCTTTGCGACGTACGCGGTGACGACAGGAGCGAAGGGGCCGAGGATCGCACCGTTCACGGCGGACCCGGCCCAGGCGGTGTCATCGCTCGATCGTCTCGCCGGTCTCGATGCAGCGTACGTGCTGCCTGGCCACGGGGAGGCCTGGACCGCCGGCATCGACGCGGCCATCGACGAGGTTCGGAGGTCGGCCGGGTGACGACCGGCGCAGGCACGCCTACGGAGCCACGTGCCATGGCGGAGGAGTCCGGGAAGGGTGACCTTCGCCGGTCGGCCGGGGCCCTTTCGGCCCGTGGCGCCCCCGCACCACCACCGGGACCATTCGACACGGGGGACCGAGTTGCGCGACGCTGATCGCCGATCACGTCGCACCCTGCCACAGCGCCCCAGGAGCCAGCATCATCCGTGGATGACACCCTCGTCCCCATGCCCACCGGTTGGGACGACCCCCTGACCGGTCTCGAAGGGCCAGTGTTCTGGCAGCGCGTCCTCATTGCCGAGATCGCGCGAACCACCAAGTACGGACGCGACCTCACCGTGTGCGTGGTCCAGGTCGAGGGCATCGACGCCGTCGTCGAGGCCAACGGGGAGGATGTCGGGCGCCGGGTGCTGCGGCACGTGGCGCAGGTGTTGCGGCGCGAGGCGCGGGCAAGCGACTACTGCGCGCGGATCGACGTATGCCGGTTCGGCATCGTCCTGACCGAGACCGACGAGATCGCAGCCATCAACTTCGTCGAGCGCGTGCGCGAGGCGGCTCCGCGGAGCATCCCCGAGGTGCGCGGCCTCGTCCATTTCAGCTTCGGCTGGGCGAGCGCCAAGGAACGCGAGGCGCCGGACTCGCTGGTGCGCCGGGCGGAGCGCCGGCTGATCGCGGAGCTCACGCACCCGGCCTGACCGTCGCGTGTGCCTCGGTGTCTGGTCCCCCCGTCGCCGCCGTATCCGCACCTGCTGCCGCTGACTCGCCGCCCACTCCCCGCTCCCGGCCCCTCGCCGCCGCCGCCCCTCGCCGCCGCCCCTTCGGCGCTGCCCACTCCCCGCTCCCGCCCCTCGCCGCCGCCCGTCGCCGCCCCATGTCATTTGCCCGTGAGGCGGGCGTTCGCCACCGCATCGCGAGTCGGGGGCGGCCCGGCGCGCCGCTGGCGGGTCGAAGGCGGGTCGATAGCACGCCAGATGCTCATCCCATGAGCACCCGTCATGCGGAGTGGGACTGGTAGGCAGGCCCGTGGCGTCTCCTGGCGCGGGCCCGGTGGCCAGTGCTCGCATGGCGGGCATTTGTCAGGGGCGCCGCGAGGGGGCGATGCCCTCAGTGCGCGGCGATGCGCTCCGCGAGGCTGCGCCCCGTCGGCGGCCGTCCCGTGCGCGCGGCCTGGTCGTCCAGCCGACCCATGGCCCACTGCGTGTACCGGACCCCGATCCAGCGGAACGGCTCGACCTCCCAGTCGGGCGACCGATGATTGACGAGCGGCAGCTCCGTCAGCGGGCTCGGGGTCCCGGTGATGAGGTCGGCCAGCGTCCGCCCCGCGAGGTTGGTCGCCGACACGCCGTGCCCGGTGTACCCGCGCGCGGTCGCGATCCCGGACGCGGGGTCGAACGCGATCGTCGGATGCCAGTCGCGCGGCATGCCCAGGGGTCCGCCCCACTCGTGCGTGAACCGGATCCCCGCGAGCCCGGGGAACCATTCGCGCACGAACGCCTTGAGCCGATCGTGGGTCGGAGCATGGCGGTCGTACTCGGGGCGAATCGGTGATCCGTACCGGTACGGCGCCCCGCGACCGCCGAACAGGATGCGTCCGTCCTCGGTGCGGGACAGGTAGTCGACCGACAGCCGCGTGGAGGCCACGACCTCGCGGTTTGCCCAGCCGATCTCCGCCCACTGGGCGTCGGACAGCGGCTCGGTGAGCACGATCAGCGACCACAGCGGGACCAGCTGGCGGTGCAACGGCGGCAATTCGGTCAGGTACGCCTCGCCGGCGAGGACCACGACCGGCGCCCGGACGTCGCCGCGTGGGGTGACGAGCACGGCCGTGCCCGACGCATCCCTCGGCCGGAACCCGGTCACCGCGGTGCCCTCGACGATCCGGACACCCGAGCCGCTCGACGGCGCGCGCGAGCCCGCGGACGAGGCGACCGGGATGGATCACCGCGGTGTCCTCGGAGACGAGCGCCCGGACCGCTCCCGCGATCCGGATCCGCTGCGAGAGCTCCGGGGCGTCGACGAGCCGGTAGCGATCCCCGAACCCGAACCGCCGGTACTCCTCCAGCGCCTGCTCGAGGGCGGGGATGCCCTGCGGGCCGCGAGCGACCTCGATCTGGCCGCCCCGGTGAAACCCCGCGTCGATCTCAGCCTCGGCGCACGCCCGGCCGACCTCGTCGACCGCGTCGTATGTCGCCTGCTGCAACCGGCGTGCGGCGTCCTCCCCGTGGAGCCGCGCGAGCCGGGCCATCGAGATGTTGAAGTCCGGCGCGCACCACGCGCCGTTCCGCCCGGACGCTCCGAACCCGGCCACCTCGCGCTCCACGATGACGATGTCGAGCGACGGGTCACCGCGCTTGAGGTAGTAGGCCGTCCACAGGCCGGTCAGGCCCGCGCCCAGGATCGCGACGTCGGCGTCGATGGAGCTGTCCAGCGAGGGACGTGGTGTCAGGTCGTCGCCTGAGGTCTCGAGCCAGAAGGAGATGGAGGCGGGGTCGCGCACGTGAGCATGGTATCGACCGCCGGGTGCGCCGCGATCGTCGTTGCGGCGCGCGGTCACGGAGCCAGGGAGAACCCGGGGAGCAGTCCTCCGGGCGCCTCCCGGTCGCGGCGGGACCGTCAGCCGCGGATCGCAGGGGCCAGCCAGCCGGCGCCCAGCCGGAGCACCTGGCGGCCACGCGTGACCCGGCCTGCCGAGCGGTTGACCGTGTCCACGACCAGGTCCGCGCGGTCGAAGACCCGGTCCCAGTCGATGGCCCGGTGCGCGGTGACGATGACGATCACGTCGGCCCAGTCGAGCAGCGGATCGAGCGGCGTGCTCTCCCGCACGAACGCGTCCTCGTCCTTGAACCGGCCGATGTGCGGGTCGTGGAACCGGACCTCGGCACCCCGCGCACCCAGCCCGGCGAGCACCGCCGCGGCCGGCGAGTTGCGGTCATCGTGGACGTCGGGCTTGAACGCCACGCCCAGCACCCCGACCCTGGCGCCCTTGAGCGCCAGACCTCGATCGTTGAGCGCCTCCGCCGTCAGCTCGACGACGTGTCGCGGCATGGCGAGGTTGATGTCACCGGCGAGCTCGATGAACCGGTCGGTGAAATCGAACTCGCGGGCACGCCACGAGAGGTAGTAGGGGTCGACGGGGATGCAATGGCCGCCGACGCCCGGGCCGGGCGTGAAGCGCATGAATCCGAACGGCTTGGTCGCGGCCGCGTCGATGACCTCCCAGATGTCGAGGCCCATGCGCTCGGCCAGGAGGGCGAGGTTGTTGACGAACGCGATGTTGATGTTGCGGAACGTGTTCTCCAGCAGCTTGGCCATCTCGGCGGCATCCGGCGAGGACAGCTCGACGACCCGGTCGTTGACGTGGCGCAGGAGCGTGGCGGCGCGCGCGGTCGCCGCCGGAGTCAGGCCGCCCACCAGCCGCGGCACGTCCCGCGCTGCGCTGGCCGGGTCGCCCGGGTTGACGCGCTCGGGGGCGAATGCGAGGTCGAAGTCGCGACCCGCGACCAGCCCGGTCTCCTCGAGCACGGCCCGGAAGGGCCCGTTGGTCGTGCCCGGGTACGTCGTCGACTGGAGCACGACCAGCTGGCCGCTGTGCAGCGACCCACGGATGACGGCGGCTGCCGCGAGCACCGGCCCGAGATCGGGATCCTTGGTGCCCGTGATCGGCGTCGGGACGCACACGAACACGGCATCGGCCTCGCCAAGCCGCGCGTCGTCCAGCCCGACGGCCCGCAGCCTGCCGTCGAGCGCGGCGGCCAGGCGGTCATCGGACACGTCGTCGATCGGCGAGTGCCGGGCATTGAGCTCGGCCACGCGGGCGGGCAGCACGTCGAGCCCCTCGACGTCGAGACCGGCCTCGGCAAACGCGATCGCGAGCGGCAGCCCGACATAGCCGAGACCGATCACGGCCACCCGGGTGTCGTTCGTCATGCGGCTCAGGATAGTGGAGCCCCGGTCCGGCGTGCGGTGGCCGCTCGCGCGTCGCCTCCGGGGAGTACGGTTGCAGCCGACCCACGTTCCCCGAGGTGACGTTCATGACATCGGCGACCCCCGACTCGCTGGGCGACCTGTTCCGCTCGCTCGGCCTGTCCCTCACGATTCGAGCGGCCGACGACGAGGATGGTGCGTGGGCGTGCACGCTCGCGCGGCCGGATGGCGCAACGTACGAGATCGAATCGGTCACGTTCTTCGACGTGGATCCCGACACGGGCGATGAATGGGCCGTGGAGCCCGGTCCGTCGCGCGTGCTCAGCGTCCTGGCAGGTGGCGACGTGGAGGCCGAGGACGCCGAGGGCGAGGCGGCGGCATCGGAGACCGAGGCCGCCGCTCGAGCGTTCCTGGGCGACGAGGCCTACGCGCTGCTGGTCCGGCTGGACGAGGAATCGATCGAGTAGCGCGCGTCCGGGCGGGATGGCGGAAAACGCCGGCAACCCGATCGGCGTTGCCGCCAACCGAGCCGTCGCGGATCCGGGGCTTCTCGCCCGACGGGGCCCTCAGGCGTTGGCGGCGATGGGCTCCAGGTCGATCGTGCGAACCGTGCGCGTGCGGCCGGCTTCGGTCCTGACTGCGGCTGCCGGGACGACGCCGCCGGCGATCCGCTCGATGGTGGCGACCTCGCCGGCATAGAGCCCTGAACCGAGGATCCGGACGCGGTCGCCGACCGCGAGGCCGGAGCGGCCTTCGAGCGCCGTGAGGTTGATGGACAGTGCCGCCGGCCGGCCGAGGATCTCGCCTCCGGGTTGCACCCTCGGCGGGGTCCGCTTGGGCGGGATGAACACCCGCCGCTTCTTGGCCCCCACCTAGCGGCCTCTCCTCGGACGCTCTTCAACCTTCACGGGCCGGGGTTCGCGGCGCGGCGGGTTGGGTGCGGTCCCGGGCGCCATGTCGGGCCGCGGCGGGAGCGGTCCCCGCTCCTTGGCAGCTGCCACGGAGGCCGCGAATGCCTTGGCGACGTCCGCCGGCACGCTCGCCGACCAGGCTGCCTCGATCTCCTTGACCCGTCCCGTCTCACGAGCGCGCTGCTCGCGCTCACGCCTCGATCGCTTTGTCACGGACACCTCGTTCTGCCGGGCCCGGCAAGGCCTTCGGCAGGACGAGTGTACGCGTCGAGCGCGAATCTGGGCCAGCATCGGGCCGGTATTCGGTGCGCAGGACGCCCCGCCGGCGCGCCCCGAGGCCGGAGGTCGAGCGTCGTGCCCCTGCCGCCCGTCGCCCGATAGTGGTCTACGCCGCGGACCCGACCACGTTCGCGAGCTCGTCGTTGGACGGCTCGATGAGCACCTGGCCGGCGGGCGTGACGACGACCGGGATCGCGCGATAGCCCGCGGCGTCGACGAGCGCCTGCGCCGACGGGTCCGCGTCGACGTCGATCCACCGGTACGGGATCTCCGTGGCTTCGAGGTACCGCTTGGCTCGCCGGCAGTCGGCGCACCAGTCGGCCCCGTAGACGGTGACGACATCAGGGATCGGGAGCGGGTGGGTGTCGGGCATGGACGCCATTCTCGGGCAGGCCGTCGATTTCGCCGGTCGCGCTGGCCGCGCTGGCCGCGCTGCCGGCGCCGCGCCGAACGCCTGCTACGCCTGCTCGATCACGGGCAGCAGCCGTGGCCCGGCCGGAGAGCTCGCCGGCCGTCATCGCCGGTGCCTCGGCCGCCTTCGGCGGGCGCGACATCGCGGGCCAGCGCGCCGAACCGCTCCGACGCCTCCGGGTTGAGCGAGTAGTAGACCCAGCTGCCGCGCCGCTCGCTGGTCACCCACCCTGCCTCGCGCAGCACCTTGAGATGGTGCGAGACGGTCGGCTGGGCGACGTCGCAGCACGCCGTGAAGTCGCAGGCGCACACCGAATCCGTGCCGCGCAGCTCGCGGAGGATCGAGAGCCGTGTCGGGTCGGCGGCCGCCTGGAGCAGCCGGATGTCAGGGTCGATTGCGCGCTTCATGTGGACAAGCCTATTGACAACCATCGATATTGACAAGTATAAATATCACGACCGATGGCAAGAGCCTCACACGGAGCACCAGGACCACCATGTACGACGCAACCTACGCAATCGCGCGCCAGCGCGAGATCCTCGCCGAAGCCGCACGAAGCCGGCAATCCCGGACCGTCGAGCTGGCACGGCGATGCCAGGCCCAGGACGCACCGAGCACCATCCGGCTGTTCGTCGACGCCGTCCGCGTCGGTCGTCGCCAGCCGGTCGCCTGCTGACCGGCGACCCCGCGGCACTCCATCGCCCCCCTCAATCGCTACCCTGACGAGGACACCATGACCGAGCAGATCCACGCCACCGTCCGTGACCACTACGCGGCCGCCGCCCGCGAGGTGCTGGAGGCGTCGAACGATGACGCGTGCTGCGCCTCGGGCTGCGAGTGCGGCGACGCGGCCGTCACCCTGACCGAGGACTCCGGGCGATGGGGCGCCGGCCGGTATGCGCCGGTCGAGCTCGCCGCCCTGCCGGGACCGGCCGTCCTCGCGTCGCTGGGCTGCGGCAACCCGACCGCCGTCGCCGATCTGCGCGCCGGCGAGACCGTCCTCGACCTCGGATCGGGCGGCGGGATCGACGTCCTGCTGTCCGCGCAGCGGGTCGGGCCGGCGGGCCGCGCCATCGGCGTCGACATGACCGACGAGATGCTCGAGCTCGCCCGTCGCAATGCCGCGACGGCGGGCGCAGCCAACGTCGAGTTCCTGAAGGGGACGATCGAATCCCTGCCGCTGGCAGACGCCAGCGTGGACGTCGTGATCAGCAACTGCGTGATCAACCTCGCGGCCGACAAGCCGGCCGTGTTCGCCGAGATCGCGCGCGTCCTCCGGCCCGGCGGCCGGGTCGGCGTGAGCGACGTCGTGGCCGACGACCGCCTGTCCGACGCGGAGCGCGAGGCGCGCGGCTCGTTCGCGGGTTGCATCGCGGGTGCCCTGTCGTTCAGCGAGTACGCGACCGGGCTCGAGCGCGCCGGCCTCGTCGATGTCGAGATCACCGCCACGCACGCGGTCGCCGACGGCATGTACGGGGCGATCATCCGGGCGCGTCGTGCTGCGGCCGGCGAGGTCGGCGAGGTCACCACCGGCGCGGCCATCCGGGGTGTCCCGGCGTCGCTGCGCTCGGCGCGCGCGCTGCCGATCCTGACCGACGGCTGCTGCTGACGCAGGAGTGCTGCCGGCCGGCGCGGCCGGGATCCGGCTGAGCGGCGCGCCGGGATCGGGCTGACCCGCTCGCGGCCGGATCGGGCTGACCCGCTCGCGGCCGGGATCCTGCTGACCTGCGCGGCCGGGATCCGCCCGACCCGCTCGCTACCGGCCCGCAACCCGTTCGGGCGTGTATCGTCGGTTCCGGCGCCCCTGAACCGCTTGAGTCGATCGAGGTCCATCGTGTCGCTGCCGTCGCTCGCCCGCATTCCCGCCCCGCCGGATCCGATCCTCGGCCTTGCCGAGGCGTACCGCGCCGATCCGCGGGCGGGCAAGATCAACCTTTCGTCCGGCGTGTTCGTCGATGCGACCGGCACGACGCCGGTGCTGGACACCGTGATCGAGGCGGAACGGCGGCTGGCCGCGGCCGCGGGCACCAAGCTGTACCGGCCGATCGACGGCGATGTCGCCTACCGCACCGTCGTTCGCGACCTCGTCCTCGGGGCGGACCACGAGGCCGTCACGTCCGGGCGAGCGCTCGTCACCCAGACGCCGGGCGGCACCGGCGGCCTCCGCGTGGCAGCCGACCTGCTCCGCCAGACCGGTGCCGGGGGCACGCTGTGGATGAGCGAGCCCACGTGGCCCAACCACCCCCAGCTGTTCCATGCGGCGGGGTTCCGGATCCGGACCTATCCGTACACCGACCCCACCGGGCGACGGATCGACGAGCCGGCGCTCCTCGACGCGCTCGGCCAGGCGTCCCCGGGCGACATCGTGCTGCTCCACGGTGCGTGCCACAACCCGACCGGGGTCGACCCCTCTCCCGATCTGTGGCGCCGGATCGGCGACGTGATCGAGGCCAACCGCCTGCTGCCGCTCGTCGACCTTGCGTACCAGGGCTTCGGCGACGGCCTGACCGAGGACGCCGCCGGGCTCATGGAGCTGGTTCGACCCGGTGCCGAGCTGCTCGTCTCGACCTCGTTCTCCAAGACGTTCTCGCTGTACGCGGAACGGGTCGGTGCGATGCTCGTGATCGCCCGGTCGGCGGAGGACGCCGCGGCGGTCCAGAGCCACGTCAAGATCGCGATCCGGGTCAACTACTCGAACCCGCCCGCCCACGGTGCGGACATCGTGCGGACGGTGCTCGCCGACCCCGAGCTGCGCGCGCGCTGGGAGGTCGAGCTGGCCGGGATGCGCGACCGGATCAAGGCCAACCGGCAGGCGCTCGTCACCGCGCTCGAGGCCCGGTCGATCCCGGGCGACTGGGGCGGCATCGCGACCCAGCGCGGGATGTTCGCGCTGCTGGGGCTGACGACGGACCAGGTCGCGCGCCTGCGCGAGGAGCACGGGGTGTACGTGGTCGGCCGCGGCCGGATCAACGTCGCCGGGTTCACCCAGGCGAACCTCGAGCCGTTCGCCGACGCGCTGCGGAGCGTCCTGGGTACCTAGGCGGCAGATCGGCGCGCGGCCCAGCCGGCGCACCCGGTCCCAGGCTCGCGCCCGTTCGGCCGGCGTGGTGAGCGGGATCACGGCCAGCAGGATCGACAGCGATCCGTACCACAGCGCCGGCAGCGCGAGCATCGCGCCCACGGGCACGACCCAGCGCTGGTTGCGCGGCGCGCCCCAGGCGATGAGCAGCACGCCGATCGGCCCCCGGACGAGCAGCGGGATCGGCACCGCCGCCCACGTCCCTCCCTTGCCCGTGTTCGAGGCGAGCAGCGAGACCCAGTCGCGCCACGCATCGGGCATCAACGCCATCGATACCAGGGCGATGGCCGCCGTCGCTCCCAGCGCGATCGCGAGCTGCCGCCACTCGCGCCGGAGCACGAACCACAGCAGCCCGACGCCGGGGGTGATCTTCGTCAGCAGCACCAGCGCCCATGTCCATGGCCAGCGGAACCCGGCCACCATCGCCACGGCCAGCACCAGCGACACGTTGCCGCCCGCGATCTCCATGGCACCCACGACCAGCCCGAGCAGCAACAGCTCGGGACCGGTGAGCACGAACACGGCCGCGATCAGGATCGCCGTCCACACCCCGACGAACGCCGGCCACGGCAGCAGGTCGAGCGGGTAGACCAGCTGGGCAAAGGCCGGCGAGTACGGGTATGCGCCGATCGTGTTCCAGTCGGTCCGGCCCGCGTACAGGTCGCCGAGGTCGAACCCGTAGTACGAGCGGGCGTCCTGGGCCGTGACGACCCGGCCCGAGAACGGATCGCTGACGTCGATCGCCGGGTCCGACAGCGCGATGACCGCAACCCAGAACAGGACCGCGACGATGATGCCGGCCACGAGCTGCGGGCTGCGGCGCGGGAGCTGGAGCTGGAGCGTCATCGATCCCCTTCGATCGCGCGGGCGCCGGGCGAATCCGGGCCTGGCCGGTGGCAGGCGGTCCCGGCGTGTCCGGCCCGGCGCGACGGCATCCGGTCGCGGGCAGCGCCGCGGCTATTGTCGGGAATCGCGACGACCGGCGTCGCCGCCGGCCGTCGGATTGCGTTCGATGCGCCGTTGGGCCTCATCGAGAACCCGGCCCCGGCAGCATCGACGCCGCAGCGCCCGGTCCGAGCCGGGCGTCGGCAGTTCCAAGCATCGATGGCGCGTCAAGATCACCGGACCCGCAACCACCGCACTCTTTCGCCCGCCTCGCGCCGTACCATGGCCGGATGAAGATCGGAATCGTGCTCCCCATGAACGATTCCGACGGCCCGGGTGCCGTCGGCTGGCCGCGGATTCGCCAGCTCGCGAGGTTCGCAGAGACAGGCGGGATGGACAGCCTGTGGGTCTACGACCACTTCATCTTCCGGATGCCGGGCGAGGACGAGGACGGGATCCACGAGGCGTGGACCCTGCTCGCCGCGCTCGCCGCGTCGACCGAACGAGCCGAGCTGGGCACGATCGTCCTGGGCACGGGGTTCCGTCCCCCGGCGCTCCTGGCCAAGATGGCCGCGACCCTCGACGAGGTCGCCGCCGGCCGGCTGATCCTCGGCCTCGGCACGGGATGGCACGAGCCCGAGTACACCGCGTTCGGCTACCCGTTCGACCATCGCGCGGGCAGGTTCGACGAGGCGCTCCAGATCATCCTCCCACTGCTGCGCGGCGAGCGGGTGACCCTCCACGGGCGCTGGCACGATGTCGAGGATGCCGTCCTGATCCCACCGCCGCCGAGGCCGGCGCGGCTGCCGGGCCGGATCCCGATCCTGATCGCGGCACGGGGGGAGCGGGTGCTGCGTCTCACCGCCCGTCATGCCGACGCGTGGAATGCGGCGTGGTTCGGATTCCCGACCGATCGCTTCCACGAGCGCCGCGCGGACCTCGTCGCGGCATGCGAGGCCGAGGGTCGCGACCCGGCGACGCTCGAGGTGACGGTGGGCCTGACCCTGGACTCGGAGCGCGCCGCCGGGGGTCGGCCGGGATCGGCCGATTCGCTTGCGCTCGGATGTGGACGAGGTCGCTCGTGCGCTCGATGCATGGCGGGACCTGGGCGTCGGCCATGTCCAGGTGGACCTGCGTCCCGCGGCGGAGCGAACGATCGAGATCCTGCTTGCCGCCCGGGCGAAGCACCTCGGCGAGCGGTGAGCACGCCCGGCGCCGGCGACCAGGGCGAGCTCCCGGACCACGTCGCGGCAAACCGGGTGGCCTGGGATGGCTACGCCGCCGAGTACGTTGCGTCGGGAGAGCGTGCCTGGGCGGTCGCGCCCGGCGACGAGACGTGGGGCATCTACAGCGTCCCGGAGGCTTCGGTGGGGATGCTGCCCGACGACCTTGCCGGCGACGGACGCCATCGAGCTGGGCTGCGGGACCGCGTACGTGTCGGCGTGGCTGGCCCGGCGCGGCGCCCGCGTGGTGGGCATCGACAACTCGCCGCGCCAGCTCGAGACCGCGGTCCGCCTGCAGCGCGAGCACGGCATCGACTTCCCGCTCCTGCTGGGCAACGCGGAGCGAGTCCCCTACCCCGACGGCTCGTTCGACTTCGCGATCAGCGAGTACGGCGCGGCACTGTGGGCGGATCCTGCCGCGTGGGTCCCGGAGGCCGCGCGGCTGCTCCGACCCGGCGGCCGGCTGGCGTTTCTCACCAACCACGTGCTGGCGTACCTGTGCAGCCCCGACCTCGAGGAGGAGCCGGTCACGGAGCGGCTTCTGCGCCCGATGTTCGGGATGGGCCGGACCGAGTGGCCGGACGGGGACGGCGCGATCGAGTTCCACCCCAGCCACGGCGACTGGATCCGGCTGCTGACCGCCAACGGCTTCGAGGTCGAGGACCTCGTCGAGCCGCAGGTCCCCGAGGGCGCGACGACGCGCTATCCCTGGATGCCCTACGCGTGGGCACGGGAGTGGCCGTGCGAGGAGATCTGGAAGGCGCGCAAGCGCGCGTAGCACGCGGGGAGTGCCGGGGCGCCGGGGAGTGCCGCCCGGCCGCGCTCGCGCCGCGAGTGCGCCCGGCTGAGCTCGAGCCGCGAGAGCGCCCGGCTGAGCTCGAGCCGGCGATGCCGCCGGCCCCCGTCCCCCAAACCAGCACCACGTACCGCGCGTCGCGGTGCTATCGCTCCGGATCGACGAATCGGTTGCCAGGCACCGCGACCACCGGTGCAAGTCCGAGTCTTGACAGGGAATCCGCGTCTGAGCGCGGGCAGACCGCATCAGCCGATCGTGGCATCGGCCGCGGAGACAGCGGACGAGCCGCCCCACGTGGCAGAACCGTGACTATCACCGGGCCTCGCGGTGCCTGACAGGGTCTTCGACGCATTCACCGCACCTCGCGGTGGATGGCGGGACCTGTCGACGCTGGACAGCCGGACCCGCGATGTATATGCTTCACGCCGTGTTGACCATCTACCTGACGTTGAGCGCATGACCGAGGCGTCGCTCACGCGTGCAGAGCTCCTGGGCGAGGTCGTCGGCGAGCTCACGTCGCATACCCCGTCCTCGATGATGCGCTTCATGCGCCGCTGGCCGGCCGGACCCCTGAGCCTGGTCCACCTCCACGTCCTTGCGGTGCTCGACGTCGACGGCCCCATCGCCATGCGCGCCCTTGCCGAATCGCTCGACGTCTCGCAGGCCAGCGCGACCGGGATCGTCGACCGGATGGAGCAGCGCGACCTCGTGGAACGGCGGCGCGATGACGAGGACCGGCGCGTCATCCGGGTGGCCCTCACCGAGACCGGCCGCCAGATGATCGAGGGCCTCGCGACCGAGCGCCGCGAACGGCTCGCGAAGGTCCTCGATGAGCTCACCGATGACGAGCTCCGGGGCTTCCTCCGCGGCTCTCGCGCCCTCCGACGCGCGCGCGAACGACTCCATGCGACCCTTCCCCACCCCCCCGCCGAGGCACCTCGATGATCGGACTGCTCCGCACGTATCTCGCCCCATACCGGTGGCCGATCGTGCTCGTCCTCGCGCTCCTGCTCGTGCAGGCGATCGCCAACCTGTACCTCCCCGAGCTCAACGCCGACATCATCAACAACGGCGTCGTCAAGGGGGACACCGACTACATCCTGCGCACCGGCGCGTTCATGCTGGTCGTGACCTTCGCGCTGAGCATCGCCGCGATCATCGGCGTGTTCTTCGGTGCCCGGACCGCGATGGCCTTCGGCCGCGACGTGCGCAGCGCGATCTTCCGCAAGGTCCAGACGTTCAGCCAGGTCGAGGTCAACCAGTTCGGCGCGGCGAGCCTGATCACCCGCAACACCAACGACGTCCAGCAGATCCAGATGTTCGTGCTGATGGCGCTCAACATGATCATCACGGCACCGATCATGGTCGTCGGGGGCGTGATCATGGCGCTCCGCCAGGACGTGCCGCTGTCCGGGCTGCTGCTCGTGATCCTGCCGATCATGGCCCTCCTGATCGGGTTCGTGATGACCCGTGCGGTGCCCCTGTTCCAGGCGATGCAGCGCAAGCTCGACCGGATCAACCTCGTGATGCGCGAGACGCTGGCGGGGGTGCGCGTCATCCGGGCCTTCGTCCGGACGCGTCACGAGGAGGAGCGGTTCGACGCGGCGAACGAGGACCTGATGGTCACCGCGCTGACGGTCAACCGCCTGTTCGCGGTCACGATCCCCAGCCTGATGGCGATCATGAACCTGACCACGGTCGCGGTCCTGTTCTTCGGCGCCTACCGGGTGGACAGCGGGGGCATGCCGATCGGCAACCTGACCGCGTTCCTGCAGTACATCATGCAGGTCCTGTTCTCGGTCATGACCGCTGTGATCATGTTCGTGATGGTCCCGCGTGCCGCCGTCTCCGCCGGCCGGGTGCGCGAGGTGCTCGACACACAGCCCGCGATCATCGACCCGCCGATCCCGATCTCCCCGCAGCGCGGCGGCCTGGTCGAGTTCCGCGACGTGGAGTTCCGGTACCCGGGCGCCGAGGAGCCCGTGCTCAGCGGGATCTCGTTCACGGCACGGCCGGGCGAGACCACCGCCATCGTCGGCTCGACGGGCAGCGGCAAGTCGACCCTGATCAACCTCCTGCCGCGGTTCTACGACGCGACCGGCGGGACCGTGCTGGTCGACGGGGTGGACGTCCGCGACATGGACCGGGCGGACCTGTGGAAGCGGATCGGGATGATCCCGCAGCGCGCCTTCCTGTTCGGCGGGACGGTGGCCAGCAACCTCCGCTGGGGCGATGACAACGCCACCGACGAGGCGCTGTGGCGCGCGCTCGAGATCGCGCAGGGCCGCGATTTCGTGACCGAGATGCCGGACCAGCTCGAGGCGCCGATCGCGCAGGGCGGGACCAACGTGTCGGGCGGTCAACGCCAGCGGCTGGCGATCGCGCGGGCGCTCGCGCACAAACCCGACATCTACGTGTTCGACGACAGCTTCTCCGCGCTCGACTTCCGCACCGACGCCCGTCTGAGGGCCGCGATCGCGCGGGAGCTTGCGGGAGCGACCGTGATCATCGTCGCGCAGCGCGTGGGGACGATCCTTCATGCCGATCAGATCGTGGTCCTCGAGGCCGGCGGGATCGCGGGCATCGGCACCCATGACGAGCTGATGCGGACTTGCCAGACGTATCGCGAGATCGTGCTGTCCCAGGTCACCGAGGAGGAGGTCGCATGAGCCGGCCGATGGGCCGGCCGGGCGGCAGCTCCGGCAGCTCCGGCGGCGCGGCCGGCGGGGCGGGCGCGGGTGGCGGCAGCGGACCCGCCCGCGCCGGCGGCGGTCAGGGACCCGGCGGCGGGCACGGGGCGTTCGGCGGCGGGGCCCGTCCCCCCGCACGACGGCCGATGGGTCCGGGCGGCGGTCCGGGGCACATGTTCATGCAGATGCCTGCGGCGAAGTCCAAGGACTTCAAGGGCTCGTTCCGGCGCCTGCTGGGCGAGCTCCGGCCCGAACGCCTGCTGATCGGGTTCGTCCTCGCCCTGGGCGTCGTCAGCGTCACGCTTGCGATCCTCGGGCCGCGGCTGCTGGGCGACGCGACCAATGTCCTGTTCGAGGGCGTCGTCGGCAAGATGCTGGGCGACCAGGGCCTGACCAACGTGCCGGTGTCCCAGATCGTGACGGGGCTCCGCGCGCAGGGGCAGGGCAACCTCGCGGACATGCTCGCGAGCATGACCAACGTCGTGCCGGGGGTTGGCGTCGACTTCGGGCGCCTGACCCTGATCCTGGCCATCGTGGCCGCCATCTACCTGCTGAGCTCCGTGTTCAGCTGGGGGCAGGCGTACATCATGGCCGGCGTGACCCAGCGCACCGTGTACCGGCTGCGCCGCCGGGTCGACGAGAAGCTCGGCCGGCTGCCGCTCGCCTACTTCGATCGCGAGTCGCGCGGCGACATCCTGTCCCGGGTCACCAACGACATCGACAACATCAGCCAGACCCTCCAGCAGAGCCTGACCCAGCTCATCACGTCGGTCCTCACCGTCGTCGGCGTGCTGATCATGATGCTCACCATCAGCCCGCTGCTGGCCGTGATCTCGCTGCTCGCGGTGCCGGCGTCGCTCATCGTCACCGTGCTCATCGCGGGCCGGTCGCAGAAGCAGTTCGCGGCCCAGTGGGAGCGCACCGGGTCGCTCAACGGCCACGTCGAGGAGATGCACACCGGGCACGCCATCGTCAAGCTGTTCGGGCGCCAGGAGGAGGCGATCGACGAGTTCGACCGCCGCAACGAGGAGCTCTACCAGTCGAGCTTCAAGGCGCAGTTCATCTCCGGGCTCATCCAGCCCGCGATGATGTTCATCTCCAACCTCAGCTACGTGGCGATCGCGGTGATCGGCGGGGTCCGGGTGGCCAGCGGCCAGATGTCGCTGGGCGACGTGCAGGCGTTCATCCAGTACTCACGCCAGTTCACGTTCCCGATCATCCAGGCCGCGAGCATCGTCAACGTCCTCCAGAGCGCGGTCGCATCGGCCGAGCGCGTGTTCGAGCTGCTCGATGAGACAGAGGAGATCCCCGACCCGGTGACCCCGGCCGTGCTCGCCGAGCCGGCCGCCGGACGTGTCACCTTCGAGGGCGTCTCGTTCCGGTACACGGCGGACGAGCCGCTGATCGAGGACCTGGACCTGGTCGTCGAACCCGGCCAGACGATCGCGATCGTAGGGCCGACCGGCGCGGGCAAGACCACGCTGGTCAACCTGCTGATGCGGTTCTACGAGGTGGACGCGGGACGGATCACGGTCGACGGCATCGA
The DNA here is from genome assembly GCA_963835335.1 of uncultured Chloroflexia bacterium. Lineage (GTDB taxonomy): Bacteria > Chloroflexota > Limnocylindria > Limnocylindrales > CSP1-4 > CAIXZV01. The sequence continues at coordinate 169,755 of CAWIFB010000025.1, forward strand.
TACCCGGCAGCTGACGCGTGACAACCTGCGGCGGACGTTCGGGATGGTGCTCCAGGATGCGTGGCTGTTCAACGGCACGATCCGCGAGAACATCGAGTACGGCGCCGACGACGTCGAGGTCGCCGATGCCCACATGGTCGAGGCTGCCGAGGCGGCCCACGTGGACCACTTCGTTCGCACCCTCGCCGATGGCTACGAGACCGTCCTCGACGACGATGCGACGAACGTCTCGGCGGGCGAGAAGCAGCTGCTCACGATCGCGCGGGCGTTCCTCGCTGACCCGCCGATCCTCATCCTCGACGAGGCGACGTCCTCGGTGGACACGCGGACCGAGGTGCTGATCCAGCGCGCGATGAACCGGCTGATGCGCGGCCGGACGTCGTTCGTGATCGCACACCGGCTGTCCACGATCCGCGACGCGGACATGATCCTGGTCATGAACGAGGGCAGGATCGTCGAGCGCGGCACGCACGAGCAGCTGCTGGCGGCGAAGGGCTTCTACCAGGAGCTGTACACGAGCCAGTTCGAGGATGCGATCGAGCCGCTCGACACGGTCGCGTAGGGCGCGCGTCGGGCGGCCGGCCGGGGCGTCGGCGCCTCACCGGCGCAGCTCGCCACCACATCGCCGTACCTGGCCGCCACATCGCCGTACCTGGCCACCACATCGCCGTACCTGGCCACCACATCGCCGTGCCTGGCCACCACATCGCCGTACCTGGCCACCACATCGCCGTACCTGGCCACCACATCGCCGTACCTGGCCACCAAACGATGAGGTGCGTGCAATCTCGGCGGACCTGGCCAGGCAACGGCTGCGTGCGTGCTACCCGAACGGATCGACGCGAATCCTCGCCGGGCAACGACCGGGTGCGTCGTAGGCCAGGTGCGCCTGGCCGATGACGCAGGTCATCGTTCGCTGGCAAAGTCGCCGCCGAGCCCCGTGCGGACGCGCGCAGCCGCGGTGGTGCGAGCGGCGGCGAACGGCGCCGTACGACGCACCACATCGTTATGTGGCCGACTGAGGCGGGCTGGCGGAGGCGGGCTGGCGGAGGCGGTGGCGGCACCGGTGGCGTCCGATCAGGACCGGCATGTCCCCGAGTCGATCAGGACCGGGGGACGCTCCGATCGGGCCCAACGACCCTTCGTCGTGTCGTCGGCCGATCCGACGATGAACCCGGGCAACCGGGCGAAGGGCCGCACGATTCAGGGAGGCACGGGATGGCCGAACCGGTCATCGAGACCACCGGTCTCACCAAGTACTACGGCTCCCGACGGGGCATCGAGGATGTCGACCTCGGCGTCCACGAGGGCGAGGCGTTCGGGTTCCTGGGCCCCAACGGCGCGGGCAAGACGACCACGATCCGCCTCCTGCTCGGATTCCTGCGCGCGACCCGAGGCATCGTCCGGGTCCTCGGCCGGGATGCGTTCGAGGACGCGCCGCGGATCCACCGGCAGATCGGCTACCTGGGCAGCGATCCCGGGTTCCTGGGCGAGCTCACCGGCGCCGAGCAGCTGGACTACCTCGCCCGCCTGCGCAACCTGCCGCGCGCCGCCTGGCATCCGCTCGCGGAGCGGCTGGAGCTCGATCCGACCGTCCGCATCCGGCGCCTGTCGCGCGGCAATCGCCAGAAGGTCGGCGTGATCGCCGCATTCATGGGCCACGAGCCGCTGCTCGTCCTCGACGAGCCGACCAGCGGCCTCGATCCCCTGATGCAGCGCGAGTTCCTCGCCCTGGCCGCGGAGGCGCGCGCCGACGGCCGGACGCTGTTCCTATCCAGCCACAACCTGGTCGAGGTCGAGCGGGTGTGCGACCGGGTTGCGATCATTCGCGACGGCCGGATCGTCGATGTCTCGACGGTCGGCGAGCTGATGGGCGCGCACTGGCGGTCGATCAACCTCGTCCTGGCGGCGCCGCCGCCGGCCGACGCGTTCGACCTCCCGAACGTCGAATTGGCCGCCATGACGGGCCGCGAGGTGCACCTCATGGTCCGCGGCGACGTGAACCCGCTGCTCGACGCGATCGCCCGCCTCGACGTTCGCGACATCGCGATCACCACGCCGGACGTCGAGGACCTGTTCCTGCGCTACTACCGCGCCGAAGACCCCGCCGCCGGCCCCGCGCGCGGGCCCGTGGAGGTGCCCGCATGACCGCGTTCCGGCTCGAGATGCGCCGCAATCGCTCGCTGACCCTGTGGCTCGGGATCGTCCTGCTGGGATACGGGGCGCTGATGGGCGCGATGTACCCGATCATGAAGGAGAACGACGCGCTGTTCTCGGCGTACATGGAAACCTTCCCCAAGGAGTTCCTCGCGGCGTTCGGGATGACCGGGCTGCTGTCCGATCCCGGCGTCTTCTTCACGACCTATGTGGCCAGCTGGCTGTGGCCGATCATCGCCGCGATCGCCGGCCTGCTGCTGGGAACGCGGGCCGTCGCGACCGATCTCGACCGCGGGTTCCTGGACCTGCCGCTGGCCACCGGGGCATCCCGGGTCAGGTACCTCCTGGCGTCGATCGCCGGGCAGGTCGTCGTGATGGCGGTGCTGGCGCTGGCCGCGGTCCTCGGCGTGTGGGCGGTGGGGCGCCTCGTCGGCGCCGAGTTCGATCTCGTCACCTTCGCCCTCGCGGGGGTGCTCGCGTTCGCGTTCGGGTGCGCGATCGCGGGGCCCGCATGCCTCATCTCCGTGCTCACGCTGAGCCGGGGCACGAGCGTCGGCATCGTCGGCGGCGTCCTCATCCTGATGTACGTGCTGTTCGTGATCTCGGGCGCGTCGCCGGACTGGCAGTGGATCGGGCCGCTGTCCGCATGGAGCCACTTCCGGACGACCCCGCTGATCGACGAGGGCGTGTTCCCGATCGGCGACCTCGCTCTGTTCGCGGGCATCGCGGTCGCGGCGTGGGTCGCTGCCCTGTGGGCGTTCCGTCGGAGGGATCTCGCGGCCTGAGGCTTTCGGCGCGGCGGCGTGAGGGCCCGGGCGGCGGGACGGCCTCGGCGCCGGCGGCGGGACGGCCCCGCCCGCTACGGCGACGGGGCCTTCGACGCCTCCAACGCCTCGATCACCGACAGAATCTCGTCGCCGTACTTCTCCAGCTTCGCCGGACCCATCCCCTTGACCCGGCGCAGCCCGGCCATCGTGCGCGGCCGCGTCTCGGCGATCGCCGCCAGCGTCGCATCGTGGGCGATGACGTACGGGGGGACCGCCTCGTCGCGCGCGCGCCCGGTCCGCCACTCGCGGAGGGCGGTGAAGAGCGGATCCTCGTCGGTCCCGGCGCGCGGCGCCCGGACGAACGCCGGCGGCCCGGGCAGGTTGCGGACGGTCCGCTTCGGCCGGGGCCGCAGGTCGAGGAGGAACCGGCTGGGCTGGCGCTTGGCCTCCTTGCCGCGGGTCTCGCGCCGTTCCGCCCACGACAGCGCGAGATGGGTCCGCGCCCGGGTGATCCCGACGTACAGCAGCCGGCGCTCCTCGGCCAGGGCGGCATCGTCGTCGCGCGACTGGCGGATCGGGAGGCTCCCCTCCTCCAGCGCCGGCAGGAACACCGCGTCCCACTCGAGGCCCTTGGCGCGGTGGTAGGTCAGCAGGTTCACGCCGTCCGCGGCGCCCGCGTGCTCGTGGGCAGCGCGTGCCTCGAGCTCCGCGAGGACGCTTGCCGCGTCGGCGGACGCGCTCGCCCGGACGACGGTGTCCACGATCGCGAGCAACGTCTCGAGCGAGGCCTGGCGCTCGCGCGCCTCGTCACCCTCGGGGATGCCCTGCTCCTCGTAGCCCACATCCTGGGCCCAGCGGTTGCGGATGGCGGCCCGGAGCTCGAACCCGCGAGCGTCGAGCCCGCGACGGCGCAGGCTGGCGACGGCGCTGCGCACCTCGGGGCGGTCATAGAACCGGAGCCCGCGGACCTGGTACGGGACGCCCGCGCGCGTCAGCGCCTCCTCGATCGGCGCCAGCTGCGCGTTCATCCGGACGAGGACCGCGACCTCGGCCGGAGCGACGCCGTCCGCGATCCGGGCGCGGATCCCGGCAACGAGCGCGGCCAGCTCGGCGTCCGCCGAGACGTGGCGGGTGATCGCCGGCTCCGGGCCGGCATCCCGCGTCGCCTCCAGTCGCTTCGTCCGCCCCTCGGCGGCGATGAGCCGGTTCGCGAGCTCCAGCACCTGCGGCGTCGAGCGGTAGTTGCGGACGAGCGCGATCTCGGTGGCGCCCGGCCAGCGCGCGGCGAACGAGGTCAGGAAGTCCGATGAGGCGCCGGTGAACGAGTAGATCGTCTGGTCCTCGTCACCGACGACGCACAGCTCACGCCGCTCCCCAAGCCACAGCTCGAGCAGCCGCTGCTGGAGCGGGCTGGTGTCCTGGTACTCGTCGACGCTGAACCAGCCTTTGCGCGCCCGCACGGTCGCTGCGGCGTCGGCGTCGGTCTCGAGCAGGACGACCGTCTCGACCAGCAGGTCATCGAAGTCGATGCGGTTAGCGCGTGCCTTCGCCGCCTCGTAGCCCTCGAACACCCGGGTGAACAGGTCGACCGGGATCGGCGGCTCGCGCCCGGCCGCCGTGACCGCCTCGCGCCGGTAGGTCTCCGCCGAGATCCGCCTCGACTTGGCCCACTCGATCTCGTCGGCAAGGTCCTTGGCCGGCGTGAACCGGTAGTGACCGGGGAGCTGGCGGGCAATGCGTCCCAGGATCGGCAGCTTGGAGTCCAGGATGCCCGGCAGCGGCGACCCGTCGTGGCGGCCGGGCCAGAAGTGACGGAGCTGGCGCAGCGCGTGGGCGTGGAACGTGCGGGCGGTCACGCCGGGCAGGCCCAGCGCGCGCAGGCGCTCGACCATCTCGCCCGCGGCCTTGTCGGTGAACGTCACGACCAGCACCTGGTCCGCGGGCACGACCCCGGTGGCGATCGCGTAGGCGGTCCGCCGGCTGATGACGCGGGTCTTGCCGGTGCCCGCGCCGGCCAGGATGGCGACCGGGCCGCGCGTCGCGAGGACGGCAGCGCGCTGCTCCGGGTCGAGGTCGGCGAGCAGCTGGTCGGGTTCGACGCGTGGCACGCACTGACGGTAGCAGCGGCGGCTCCACCGTGGATTACGCGGGCGTCGACCTCAGTGGACGGCGGTCGCCTCGAGCAGCGTCTGGTCGGCCGTGCGCGTCAGCCATTCGACGACGTCCGCGTCGTGGTGACGCCGCTCGACCCGCTCGATGCTGTCCACGAACAGCTGGTAGATCACCGCCTGGCGCGCGGCGGCGACCGGGGCGATCAGCTCGGCTGCGCGGGCGGGATGCGAGCCGGGCACGTGCCGCCGCCACTCCGACGTCCAGTGGTCGCGGAGGATCGGTGCCGCGGCCGGCGGCACCCGGTCGAGGAAGGCCGACATGTCGAGCAGGGGGCTGCCGACGCCGCAGTCCCCCCAGTCGAGGATCGTGAAGGGGACGCGATCGGTCGGGCCCGGGGCGTGATCAGTCAGGCCCGGGGCCCCACCGCCGGCCTCGGCCCCGCCGCGCACGTTGCCGGGGTGGAAGTCGCCATGGACGAAGGTCGGCGGGATCCCGCACGCGTCGAGCGCCTCGAACCGGGCGGGCAGGCCCGCGACGAACGCGGCCAGCGCACCGCGGGCACCATCCGGGACCTGGCTCGCCCGCCGCTCGACGACCGCCTCGATCGATGCGGCCAGCCTGGCCCCGCGCCAGTCCGGCAGCCCCATCGCCATCAGCTCGTCCGACCGCCCGATCCAGCGAGCCTGCAGGTCAACGAGGGACGACACGATCTCGAGCAGCTCGGGAAGCTCGGCGCCGTGCTGGTCCACGCCCGGGATGTCCTCGAGCAGGATCCGGTCGCCATCGTGGCCGAGCAGGCGTGGGACCGGGCCGCCCTGCAATCGACGCAGGATGTCGCCCTCGTGCGCGAAGAACGGCGGCACAACCTTGAGCCATGCGGCGCCATCCACGAGCGGCAGCCGCCAGATGCTCGACAGGTTCCAGCACCGCAGCTGCTCCGCGGGACCGGTCCGCTCGAGGCGCCGGACGCGGAGCACGTCCTCCGCCCACGCAAGGTCGGCGCCCGGCCCGCCCGGCTCGGCCCAGCGCAACCGCCGGGGGTCGTCCCCGAGGACGCCGTCGAACGGCTCCAGCACGGCCGCCGCGCCCTCGGGCAGCGGCCCCTGCGCCTGGACCACGTACATCACGCCGCCGCCCTGTGGCTTGGGCAGCTCGGAATCGAACAGGCGGAGCACGACGATGTCGAGCCCGAACCGCTCGCGGGCTCCCTCGACGACCGGCCGGACCTCCTGCCACCAGGGTGTCGCGACGGGAAACTCCGGCAGGCGACCGAGCACATCGCCCGCACCGTCGATCACGATCAGCGACACCCGGCGCGGCGGGATCCCGGTCAAGCGGCGGGTCTCCCGGTCACGCGGCGGGTCTCGCAGGGCGAAGGCTCGGCCGGGCATCGGCCCCGGCCAGGTTGTCGGTCTGGTGTCGCACGGGCTGATGGTATCGGTCGTCGACGATCCCGACCCTCAGCGTCCCGGGTTTGCCCAGTAGCGCCGGAACCGCGCGGTGGATTCGTCCTCGGCGTGGGCAAGCCCGTCGCGACACGAGTCGAGCCACGTGGTGCTCGCGAACGCCCAGGCCGCCGCGATCGGCGGCAGGCCGAGCACGACCCAGGCACACGCCAGCGCCGGGTTGGGATCAGTGATGTGCGGCCAGACGAGCAGGCTCAGCGCCGCCAGCAGCCCGATCGGCACCCACAGCGCCACCATCCGGCCCAGCAGCGCATCGTCGGCGTCGACCTCGCGCGCGCGCGCCCATGCCGTCAGCCGTTCGTCGGGGGTCGAGCGGCCGCGTGCCAGGCGGAGCGCGTTCGACGCGAGCGCGTACGCGAGGAGCACGATCGGGGCCGCGGTCGCGATCTCGTCGCGGGTGGCGACGTCGAGCGACATCACGGCGGGCAGCACGGCCAGCGCCGCGATCACCCCGACCAGCGCGACACCGCGAACGACCAGCCGGGCGAGCTCGCGCCGCACCGGCTCCTCGACGAGCATCCGGGGGTCTCGCAGGGCCATGGCTGGAGGATCGAGAGCCGCGGGCCGCCGGACAAGGGACCTTTGTCGGGGAACCACGGGACGATGGCGATTGCCGTCGATTTCGACGATTGCGCCCGATGCCGGCGGCCCGAGGTCGACGACGAGCTTGCTACGACCCGGCCACCGAGGCCCTCGATGGCGTGCCCGGCCACGACGTCGAATCCGGCAGCTGCCAGTCGGAGGCGCCATCCCGGCCGGCGATGTCGCCCTCGACCGTGAACCCTTCCAGGCCGAGCCGGACGTAGGGGTTCGTCGAGGGCTGCAGCAGCGCCTCGATGTCAACCGTCTCGCGGTTGACGTCCGTGCCGGGCCGCCCCAGCAGGTACCCCTGACCGGCCCCGATCTCGAGCTCCCGGGTGAGCGCCAGCTGGGCCGGCGTCTCCACGCCTTCGGCCACGACCAGCGCATCCCAGCGTCCGGCCAGGTCCACCAGCGAGCCGAGCACGCTGCGAACCGTCTCCTGGCCGGTCCCCGCCTGGACGAGCGACAGGTCGATCTTGACGACATCGAAGCGGAACTGGCTGAGCAGCCGCAACCCGGCATTCCCGGCGCCGACATCGTCGGCGGCGATCCGGATGCCGCCCGCGCGACACCCGTCGAGCGCGGCGAGCACGCGCGGAATGTCGTGGATGACGTCTCGCTCGGTGACCTCGAGGATGACCCGGTCGGCCGGCAGACCCGCGGCCGCGACCATGCGCAGCAGCCGGGCCGCACCGAACTCGGGGGCTTCCAGCGTGCGCGGCGAGACGTTGATCGCGAGCAGCAGCGGATCCGGGATCGCGCGGGCGCCGGCGAGGACGACGGAAAGGCAGGCCACGTCGAGGTCCACGACATGGCCGCTGATCTCGGCCGCCGCGAACAGGGCGCCCGGATTGGTGAACGGGGTATCGGACGCGGGGCGGATGAGCCCCTCGTAGCCGATGATCCGGCCGGAATCTAGGTGGACGATCGGCTGGTACACGGGTCGCAGCGCACGGTCGTCGATGACCTGTGCCAGCGCATGCGACAGCTCGGTGCGCTTCTGCTCGTCCACGTGCTCGCCGTCGAGGGCGGGGTCGACGATGGTCACGGTCGTCCGGCCCGCGCGCTTGCCGCGGTACATCGCCGAGTCGGCGTACAGGCGCAGCTGCTCGCGCGTGCTGGCGTGGGCCGGGCAGGTCGCGACGCCGGCCGAGAACGAGATCGGGCGCGGGTACTCGGCAGCCGGCCGGACCTCGAGGCCCGCGGCGAGGATTCGCCTCGCAAGCTGCGCGGCGCCCGCGGAGCCGGTGTGTGGCAGGAGGATCGCGAACTCGTCACCGCCGATCCGGAACGCGCGGTCGGCGAGCCGGGTCTGCTGGCGGAGCAGCCGCCCGACCTCCGCGAGCACCGTGTCGCCGACGCCGTGCCCCTGGCTGTCGTTGACGAGCTTGAACTCGTCGAGGTCGAGGAGGACCAGTGACAGGTCGTGCCGGTATCGCTGCGCCTGGTCGAGGAGCGCCTTGAACTCCTCCTGGAACGCGCGGTGGTTGCCGAGCCCCGTGAGGCCGTCGATGAGGGCGTGCTCGCGGGCCTCGCGGTAGGCTCGATGGAGCTCGGAGCGCGACGCCTCGAGCTCCGCGGCGGGCAGCAGGATCTCCCGGGTCATCCAGCGGATCAGGACCACCAGGAACGCACCGAGCCCGACCAGGGCCACGATGTGGACCGGCTGGATCCCACCCCCGCCACCGGTGAGGACCCGGATCAGGGGCGAGCCCAGGGCCATCGGCAGGATGGCTGCCGCCGTCAGCGTGAGGTAGAGGCGCAGCCGGACGAGGCGAAGCGAATCGGCGCTCGATGGGTCGGCCGGCGTGACGGCCCCGGCTTCGAACTGGTCACTCGACATGGGTCGGCGAATACCCTCGCGCGGATCCCCCATACGTGGAGCATCTGTATACGACCCCCCTGCCCGGCCCCGAACCTGACCAAACGTCACCCCGGCGACAGGACCATCCGGTCGGGAGCATCGACACCGGCTCGCGCAACCGCACCGGCAGCGGCTCCGCCGCGGGCTACGATCAGTCGAGACGCATCGGCCCCCAGCGCCCCGGCGGGATCGGAGCACGCAGCAGACCGGAGGCGGTCGCGGTGACGGAACAGGGATCGGCAGCACAGGCGGCGACCGGCGGACGCTCGATCGAGCTCCCGGACCAGGCGCGGGTCGTGATCATCGGCGGCGGCGTGATCGGCGCGAGCATCGCCTACCACCTCACCAAGCTCGGCTGGCGCGACGTCGTCCTGCTGGAGCGGCGCCAGCTGACCTCGGGCACGACGTGGCATGCGGCGGGGCTCATCACCTCGGCCGGGATGGCGCACGAAACGCTGCTGTGGATGGCCCGCTACACGCGCGAGCTGTGCATGTCGCTGGAGCAGGAGACGGGGCAGGCAACCGGGTGGCGTCCGATCGGCCACCTCCACCTCGCCACCACGCCGCAGCGGCTCGAGGGTCTGCGTCGCGAGGCGGCCTTTGCCCGGGCGCACGGCGTCGACGACCAGGAGATCTCCGCGTCGGAGTTCGGGGCACTATGGCCGGCGGCCCGGACCGACGATGTCCTCGCCGCGTTCTACGTGGCCGACGAGGGCCGGGTGAACCCCGCCGACCTCACGATGGCCTACGCGCGCGGGGCGCGGATGGGCGGCGCCCGGATCTTCGAACACGTCGCGGCGACCGGGGTCACGTCGGCGCGCGGGCGGGTGACCGGCGTCGTCACCGACCGGGGCACGATCCGCACCGAGCACGTCGTCAACGCCGCCGGGATGTGGGCGCGCGAGCTCGGCGCGATGAGCGGGGTGTCGGTGCCGCTCCAGGCCGCGGAGCACTACTACCTGATCACCGACACCGTGGACTGGGCCCACCCCGACCTGCCGATCGTCGAGGAGCCGGACCGCTACGGCTATTACCGCGAGGAGGGCGGCGGGATCCTGGTCGGACTGTTCGAGCCGACGGCGGCGCCGTGGTCGCTGGACGGCGTCCCGGCGGACATCGCGTTCGCCAGCCTGCCGCCGGACTGGGACCGGATCGGGCCGTTTCTCACCCGCGCGATGGACCGGTTCCCGTCACTCCACGACGCGCGGGTGAGGACGATGTTCTGCGGTCCCGAGTCGTTCACCGCGGACAACATGCCGCAGCTGGGCGAGTCCCCGGAGCTGCGCGGCTACTTCGTTGCGGCCGGCATGAACTCGCTGGGAATCATCCTCAGCGGCGGCGTCGGCAGCCTCATGGCGCAGTGGATCGCGGACGGCGTGCCCCAGGCCGACGTCACCGGGATGGCCGTGGACCGGACGCAGACCTACGAGACGAGCCGTCGCTTCCGCGCCGAGCGGACCACGGAGCTGCTGGGCGCCCTGTTCGGCGATTCGTCGTGGCCGAACTGGCATCCCCGCACCGCGCGGAACGTCCGTCGCTCCGTGATCCACGACCGGCTCGCTGCGGCCGGCGCGCACTTCGCGCCGTCGTCGGGCTGGGAGTACGCGGAGTGGTTCGCCGAGGCCGGTGCCGAGCCACGTATCGCCCACGGCTGGGGCCGGGACGCGTCGTTCCCGCTCCAGGCGGCCGAGCACCACGCCGTTCGCGATGCCGTCGGCATGCTCGACATGTCGCTGATGGCCAAGCTCATCGTCCAGGGCCGGGACGCCGAGCGGGTCCTCAACCTCGTGTCCGCCAACGACGTGTCCGTGCCCATCGGGCGCATCGTCTACACCCCGTGGCTCAACGCGGCCGGCGGGATCGAGGCCGATCTCACCGTCACCCGACTGGGCGAGGAGCGGTTCCTGGTCGTCGTCACCGACCTCATCCACCGCCGGATCGCGCCCTGGATCGAGCGGCATGCGCCGGACGATGCCCATGTGACGGTCACCGACGTCACCTCCGGGACCACGCTGCTCACCGTCCAGGGCCCGCGGTCTCGGCAGCTGCTGTCACGGCTCTCCGGCGCCGACCTGTCGAACGAGGCGTTCCCCTATCTGACCGCGCGCGAGATCGACCTCGGGTACGGGCGGGTGCTCGCGATGCGGGTCACCTACGTCGGCGAGCTGGGCTGGGAGCTCCACGTGCCGGCGGAGCTGGGGCTCACCGTGTACGACGCGTTGATGGAGGCCGGCGAGGACCTCGGGTACCGGAACGTCGGGATGGGCGCGCTGGGCAGCCTGCGGCTCGAGAAGGCGTACCGCGACTACGCGCTGGACATCGAGAACACCGACACCCCGCTCGACGCCGGGCTGGGGTTCACCGTCGCCTGGGACAAGCCGGGGGGATTCGTCGGGCGCGACGCGCTCCTCGCCGCGCGTGCGGCTCCCGGGCCGCCCAGGCGCCGGCTGGTCCAGGTCCTGGTCGAGGACGCCGAGCCGCTGCTGTACGGCGGCGAGCCCGTGCACCTTCACGATCGCATCGTTGGCACCGTGCGGGCCGGCGCGTATGGGCACACGCTCGGGGGCGCGGTCGGGCTGGCGATGCTCGAGGACCCTGCGGGGCTGCCGCGCGACACGATCGAGCACGGGCGGTTCGAGATCGACATCGCCGGCGTGCGATATCCCGCGCGTGCCTCGCTCCGCCCGATGTACGACCCGGAGCGGCAGCGGATCAAAGCGTAGCGCGCCCGGCCGCGGCCAGCCCGCGCCCGCCGACAATCACCTACGTTCCCGATGAGCGTCCGCGCATCACGGTCATGCCCGGGCCGCCGACAACCACCTACGTTCCCGATGAGTCGCTGCTCATCGCGATGCGCCGACACTCATCGCGGACGGCAGTGACTTGCGCCAAACACGAGGCCGACCGCGACTCCTGCCAGGCACCGCGGTACGCGGTGCCAACCGGACAATCGCCCCGAAGTCGCGTCAGCCACCGCGCCGGCCGGTGATAGTCCAGGTCGAGGCACACGGCAACCGTTGACGAGCCGCCCGGGAGGGGCTCGCGCGGTGCAATCGTGCGTGATCCGGTCCGCAGATCCGCGGCGATCGAGGCAGACTTCGGCTGAAGGGTGTCAGAACTCCGACTATCACCGGCACCGGCGGTGGCTGGCAGAATCGCACCCAGCGGCGCCACGGCACACGAGGTGGGGCGACGCGCGACGAATGGAGGACTCGACGACGCGCTGGTTCACGCGACGGACGCGCGGACGGCGACCGGCGGAGACCGGGGCGGACGCACGAGCGAACGCACGAGCGGAGCCACGAGCGGAGCCACGAGCCGCGGCGCCAGCCGATGACGAAGCGCCGCGCGGCACACCGTCGCCGAGAGAAACCCTACGCGACCGCCGTCTCGGGCTGGGCCGGCGGCGACGTACCGCCCGGCGCCCCACCGCCCGGTGCCCCACTTCCCGGTCCCGCGCCAGTCCCCGATCCGGGCGGCAGGAGCGGCGGCGGCGGGGCGAAATCGGGGCCGGCGTCGATACCGGATTCGCGCGCATCGGCGTGCTGGCGCAGGTCGGTGGCCCGCTGGTGGAGGCTCTGGCCAAGCGCGACGTACCCGTCGATGTAGGTCCCGATGCCGTGCCAGCCGTCGCGCATGTCCTGGACGGTGAACTTCGGCATCCCGGTCAGGTCACTGATCTGGCCGATGATCAGGTCCATCACCTGCTCGGCGTTGGTGCACTTCCCGAGCCCCTCGCTGAACCTGGTGATGTAGCCGTTGATGGTGCCGGCCATGGCCGCACTCTCGGTGGCCAGCAGGGCCAGCCATTCGCCCAGGTTGTCCGCCTTGTCCTGCACGGCCTCCACCGGGCCGCGCACCTCGTCCTTGATGCCGTCGATGCGCGACTGGACGTTCGCGATCGTGCGCCGGATGAGCGCGTTGGCGGCTGCGGTGGCCTGGTTGGCGAGGTACTCGGTCGCGTCGGCCAGGACGCTGTCCCCGAGCTCCACCTGGGGCAGGGTGTAGCTGGGGATGACGAGGCTGTCGAGCGCACCCAGGATGGTGTCGCAGGCGCCCGAGATGGCCGCGGCGTTGGTCTGGGCGTTCGACGCCAGCGAGCCCAGCTGCTCGACCATCGACAGCTTGTTGTGCATGTCCTCGAGGCCCGACTGGACGGCATCGCGGATGAGCTGGAACGCCGTCTTGCCGCCCGACAGCGCCGCCGTGACGGCGTTGAGCTGCTCGATCTGCTGGTCGGCATACGCCTCGAATGCGCCGATGACGGCATCGACCGCGCTATACGTCATGCGAGCCTGGCCCGCCTCGTGGTCGACGAACCCGCCCGCCATGTCGTAGATGAGCGCCTGCTCGCGCAGCTCGGTCGGCGACCCTTCGTACGCGTGCCGGCCGGCCGTCATCAGGTTGCCGAGCCACACGCCGATGACGCCGTTGAGGCCGCCGATGATGTTCGGCACGGCGCTCTTCATGAACGCGCCTGCGAGCGACAGCGGCTCCCTCGCCTGCTGCACCGGAGCGGTGTTCGCGGCGCCAAGGCTGGCCAGGCTGATGATGTCGAGGGTGATGTTCACGACATCGCCCAGGAGGTTCGCGGCGTAGCCGTCGGCGAGCTGCTTCCACTGCTCGGCCTCGGCGGAGGTCGGGGCGTGGTTCGACTCGTAGAGGGCTTCGACCTCGATGACGATGTCGGTCCCCATCTGGACCTCGTCGAGGCCGACCTTGACGCCGCTGAGCACCTCGTTCGCGGCCGCCGTCAACGGCGTGAACTCGGCGCCGACCACGGAGCCCGCGAGCCCGTCCTGGATCAGCTGGTTCACGTACAGGATGTGGCCGAGCCCGTTGTTGCCGATGTTCACGAAGTTGCGGAACACGATCAGGCCGGTCGCGAGGTCAGCGTTCTCCGACTTGGGGATCGACGCCAGGTCGCTCTGGAAGTTGAGCGCGTCGGCGCCGAACCCGGCCAGCAGCCCCCAGCCCGGGATCAGCCGCCCGACCTCGAGGACGGTCCGGACCGGCGGACCGTAGTCGCTGAGGATCTGGTTCCAGTCGATGCCCGACTTCGCGGTCTCGGGGTCCGGCAGGCCGTGGGGTCCGAGCGGGACCGAGGGCGGCGTCGTCGGTCCGGTCGGGCCCGTCGGGCCGGCCGGTCCGGGCGGGACGACGTGATCGCCGCCACCGGACGTCGGTCCCCAGCCGAGGCCGCCGGGCGTGCCGGCACCCGTTGCGCCCGGCTTGAGACCGGCGGTCGCGCCGGGCGTCGGCCCAGTGCCGGACGTGGTGCCCCCCGCCCCGGTCGCCGCGCCCGCGGATCCGCCGGCGACGCCGCCGATCGGGCTTGGCTTGGCCGCCGACTCTGGGCTGGGCTTGGCCGCCGGCTCTGTGCCGGACGTCGCGTCCCCCGCCCCGGTCGTCGCACCCGCCGATCCGCCGACGACGCCGCCGATCGGGCTTGGCTTGGTCGCGGGCTTGGTCGTGGGCTTCGTCGTGGGCTCGGTGCCGGACTTGCTGCTGCCGGCCGTCTCCGGCTCGAGCGCCGGCGGCTTGACGGTCGGCTCCGTGCCGGACTTGGCGCTCCCCGAGTCACCGGGCCCGCCCGGACTCCCGGCGCCTCCCGACGTGCCGCCGGTCGCGCCACCGGCCGCGTCGCGCCGCCGGTCGCGCCGCCGACAGCGCCACCACCCGGCGGCGGGGTTCCGCCCGGCGAGCCGCCACCGTCGGGCGGCCCGGCAGCTGCGCTGGTCTCCTTCGGCGCTGGCTTCGTCTCGAGGCCCGGCGAGGCCTCCTCCTCGAGCGGCTCCTTCTCCTCCTCGGGCTTCTTCGTCCCGGCGGATCCCGACTTCTGGAACAGCCCCACCGCCTGCACGGTCGCCCGGTTGCCGGCAAACCGCTGCATCGACATCAGCATCGCGGGGCTCATGCCGCGCGGCAGGCCGGCGCCGATCCGAGGGCTGCCGGATCCGGCGAGCGACGGATGGGTGACCGTGGCGTCGTGCGCGGCGGCGGCCTCGCGCAGGAGCGCGGCCTCGTCCGCGACCGGTACCGTGGCATCGACGCCCGCGGCCCGGGACCGGCGCAGGGCCTCGAGCTGCTCGCGCTCTGCCAGCGCAGCGCGATCAGGCATGGTCAGTCGCGGGACCCCGTTCCCATCCGCGAATCGTGGCGCCCGGTCCGTCCGCGGGGCGAGGAATCCGGGGCGGACAATCGGGCAACCCACCGTGCCCGTTCGGGCGACCGCGGTGCGGGCCGGCGACGCACCCGTGTGCCGTGTCGCGGCGCGCCGGTCTGCCGTGTCGCGCTCGCCGTCGTGTCGCGCGCACCAAGCGTCGCGGAGCCCGGCCCGTCGCGTATCCTCCGCCGATGGTCACGCTCGAACCCATGAACCCCGAGGCCTGGGACGCCTGGCACGACAGCTCGGTCCGCGGCTACGCCCTCGAGAAGGTCCGCGCCGGAACGTGGACGGCCGACGAGGCGCAGGCACGCTCGGAGGCGGAGTTCGCCGGTCTCCTTCCCGACGGCCTGGCAACTCCCGGCCACCAGCTCAGGTCGATCGTCACCGAGTCCGGCGAGGTCGTCGGCACCCTGTGGTTCGCACCGCAGGACGAGATCGGCAGCGGCGAGTGCTTCATCTACGACATCGTGATCCACGAGGATGCCCGGGGGCGCGGCTACGGCCGGGCGGCGCTGGCGGCGCTCGAGCCGCTCGCGAGGTCGCTGGGATACGACCGGATCGGGCTCCACGTGTTCGGCGACAACCACGTTGCGCGCGAGCTCTACCGCACGTCCGGGTATGTCGAGACGGACGTGACGATGCGCAAGGCGCTTGGGTAGGGCCGGTCCGCTCGAGCCGCCTCAGCCCGCGATCAGCCGGCGATCAGCCGCCGATGATCCGCCCGCCGGCGTCGAGCAGCTCGATCTCGCGCCAGGCCACCCACGACGGGCTGACCACGGTCTCGATCCGCACATAGCGGACGGCACGCGGGTGATCCAGCCTGGCCATGACCCAGACCCCATCCTCGGTCGTGCCCGCCAGCTCGGCCAGGAGGATCTCCGCCGTGTCCCCGTCGGCGCGGCCATAGATGCGATGGACGGTGTCGCCGGGGGTCGGCGTCTGGGCAGGATCAAGCCGCAGCGCAGCGATCTCGACGTCGCGGCCCAGGTCGACCTCGATCCAGGCGACCGGGGATCGTCCGGCGTTCCAGATCCGGTTCGTGTCCCCGTCGAACGCGTCGCCGAGGAACCCGCCGTACGTCTCGGACGACGCGCGCACGACGCGGCCGTCCGCCAGCCGGGTCTCCAGGAACGGGCCGGCGCCGGCGGTCGGGGCGATCGATGTCGAGCCGGCGGCCGGGGTCACCGCCGTGTAGAACGCGCAGGCCGTGCGGTCACCCACCGTGACCCGGATCGACATCGTGCTGCCGGCCGCGATCGCCCGGCGGGCGGACGATGAGTGGACGGTGAACACCCACCGCTGGCGGTACGTTCCCCCGCTGGTCGTCGTGAACGGCGGCGGGGCCACCAGGAGCGGCCCGGTCGTGAGGCAGTCGTCGGCGCGGAGCTCGGAGCTGACGGTCGTGCCGCGCGTCATCTGCGCGAGCGTGAGGACGCTGGTGCCGCCGGTGCCGGCCGGCGACAGGTCGAGCGACGCCGTCCCGGAGATCCCCTCCTCGGCGAGCGTCGTGACCCATTCGCGCGACCGAGTGATCTCGAAGTCGACCGAGGTCGTCGCGATCGCGTCGCCGGCGGTCACGTTCACCAGGGGCCGGAGCTCGACGTGGAGGCGGTACCTGCCGGCCGGAGCGCAGGCGGTCCATTCCGAGGGCACCGGCCGGTACATCGTGGTCCCCTCGCCGGGCGCGATCCCGTGGTCGAGCACGTACCTGGGAAGGACGGACGGCGACCCGCCCATCGCGTACCACGACCCCTTGCGCTCCGCCCATGGCAGGCACGTCGAGAGGTCGTCGTCGGTTCCCAGCGGCTCGAGCCAGGCCTGGATCGTCCCGAACCACGCCGCGGGCTGTTCGCCGCCCGGGAGCCGCGGAACCGCGAGCGTCGTCGACGAGGTATTGACCATCTCGAAGGCGAACATGAGCGGATGCGGGATCGGCGGGTCGACCATGACCTTGCCCTCGAGGCGAAGGTTCATCGGCCGCAGGACGGCCTGGACCTGGGCGAGGAGCGCGTCGGACCGCGGATCGTCGTACGGGGCCAGCGGCGTGGCCGTGGGCTCGGCAGATGGGCCAAACGAGGAGACGGGTGTCGGCATCGGCACCGGCGTCGTCGGCGGCAGCGATGCGGGCAGGACAACTGGCGTGGGCGGGGGCGTGGGCGCGGGCGTCGTGGGCGCGGGCGCCGTGGTCGCGGTCGGGACGGCCGTCGGAGCCGCCGACGGGCGCGACGCCGGGGGCACGGCCGCCGAGGGCACACCCGCCGATGCCGAAGGGCCGGGGCTCGCGCCTGGTCCGGAGGTCAGGATCGCGGTGCCGCACGCGGCCAGGGCCAGGGCCAGGGCGGCCATCACCAGGAGGCCCGCCGATGTCGATCTGCCGCGTGACGTGCGGTCCCGATCCCACGCGCCCATCTCGCCACCCTCGTGACGAAGGCCGGGTCGAGCGACGATGGCCCAACCCCTCGGCCGTTCGCTTCAACGCGTCTGAGACGATCCGCCTGTCGCGCGCGCGACGCCAGAGCCCAACGGCCCTCGGTTCGCCACGCCCGATGCCAACGGCCCTCGCCGCCCCTCCGATGCGCGGAGGCTCATCACAGGTCCAGGTCTAGCCACGTCCAGTCGGCTGCCCCTCCGATGCGCGGAGGCTCATCGCAGGTGCAGGTCTGATCGGCCGCCACTCCGACTGATCGCTTCGCTGATCCAGCAACCCAGCATGCTGGTATGCTGCATCGATGAAGGTGACCTTCGATCTCGATCCCGAGCTGTACCGGACGCTCAAGGTGGAGGCGGCGCGCTCGGACCGGAGCATCCGCGATGTCGTGGCCGATGCCATCGCCGGCTGGCTCGAGCACCAGGAGGACGAGGAGGACCGCGCATCGGCAGCGGCCGCCCTCGAGGAGTACCGGCGGGACGGCGGGACCGCAGCCGCCGAGTTCTTCGAGCACCTGGCCGCCGAGGCGCGTGCGGAGTACGGGTCCGGCGGCTGATGCCCGGGCTCCCCTACCGGGTCGACCTGGCGCCGGCCGCGTCGCGCCAGCTCCGTCGCCTGCCGCCGGGTGACGCCGCACGCCTGCGGGGCCCGATCCTCGCGCTCGGAATCGACCCCCGCTCGCCAGGTGCGACACCCCTCGTGGGGACCGACGCCTGGCGCCTGCGCGTCGGCGACCTGCGGATCGTCTACCTGATCGAGGATGCGATACGCGTGGTCGTGGTCCTCAAGGTCACGCGCCGCAACGAGAGCACGTATCGGCGCAGGTAGCCCTATTTGCCGGCCTCCAGCAGGGCTTGACGCCACAGAGTTAGCGATATATCGTGATGGCGCGCGATACCGCGCAACGTATCAACAAGGGGGAACACACCCATGTTCCGAAACACATTCGAGGGCGACACCGCCCACGAGGTCGACGCCCGTCGCCACGGCAACACCAATCGGCATGCCGACGTGCGTCACCACCACCGCGGCCCCGGTCGCCGGCGCGGCCCCGGACCCGACGGCATGCCCATCGACTTCCGCGCCATGCTCGGCCGTGGGGGCTGGGGCCGGGGCCGGCTCCGGCGCGGCGAGATCCGCCCGCTGATCCTGGCCACGCTGCTGACCCGGCCGATGCACGGCTACGAGATCATCCAGGAGCTCGAGGCGCAGAGCGGCGGTCGATGGCGGCCGAGCGCGGGGTCCGTCTACCCCACCCTCCAGCAGCTCGCCGACGAGGGCCTGGTCACCAGCGACGAGGTCGACGGCCGGCGCACCTACACCCTGACCGACGAGGGCCTCGCGGCCGCCGATGCCAACCCCGCATCCGAGCGGTGGAGCGAGGGAGCCGCGGACGATGAGCCGGACCTGCGCAGCCTCGCCATCCAGCTGATGGGCGCCGTAATGCAGGTGCAGCGCGTGGGCTCGCCGCATGCCCGGTCCGAGACCACCCGGATCCTCACCGATGCCCGCCGCCAGGCGTACCGCCTGCTGGCGGACGACGAGGGCGAGCCGGAGACCGATGATGCGTCCGGCGGACGGCGGCGACGCGCCGGCGGGCACCGGCGATACGGCGCCGACCGACGATGCGTCGTGACCGACGATGCGTCGTGACCGACGGCAGCGACCACCGGCTGACGAGACGGCGATGACGGCGAGCGAGCGGGATCGACTGCTGGCACTGGCGGCCTTCGAGCCCGTGCTGACCGCGCCCGGCTTCACCATCGGCCACTGGGTCACGACCGAGCCCGATGAAAACGGCGTGCGCCAGATGCCGTGGTTCGAGTACAGCCCGGCGGCCGATGAGCTCCGGCGCATCGCGGCATCGAACGGATGGGTCGTGCCGTTCGACTGGATGGCCTGGGTCGCCACGCCCGATGCGCGGAGGCTCATCGCGGACCCAGGTCTGGTCGCCGGCGCCAGCGCCGACGACCTGCGCAAGCTCCTGACCGCGATCATCCGCGGCGACCGCTTCTCCGAGGGCGAGCTCGCGGGCGCCTACGAATCGGGCATGCTGCTCGCGATCGTGCGCCGGGCGGCCGTGCTCGCGGACACGGACTGAGACGTAGCTAACGCGACCGGAGGCTCGCGTAGGGGACCCCGGCGGTTGAGCGCCTTGTCGGGCGCACCCGTCCGCCCTACTCGCGCGAAACCTCGAGCGGGCGGAAGGCGGCGCAGTCAGGCGGCCGGCGGGCGATGTAGCAGGCCATGAACTCGGCGTTGGCCTCGGTGAGGGCGACCGCGACGGCCCGCAGATGATCGTGCGTCTCGCCCTCGCGGGACGGGTCGAGAGCGCCCATCGAGAGGACCCCGCAATGCGCGTGGGTAACGGAGAGTCCACCGCGCTCCAGTGGATGCAGGTGATAGGCGAGGCGCTTGTCGTGGATCTTGTCGAGGTACTCGTACGTGTACCCGATGAACCGCCAGTCGCGGCCAGCGCGGGCGAATGTCTTCCGATAGAGCCCCACGACCTCGTCGTGAATTCCCGGCACGCCGGGCGCGGCAAGGAGGTACTCGACCCGTCGCGTTCCTGTTCGCTCACCCTTGTCCGTGACCCGGACATCTCCGAAATGGTCGAGGTGGTCCGCGAGCCGGTGCAACCGTTCAGAGAGCGCCCCGGGTGTGAGCGAAGCGATCCCAGGCAACCCCAAGGCAGGTGAGAACGAGCCGTTCAGGTCTGGTCGATGACGGCATCGGGCTCGGAGATGAACACCGGCGGTGTCGTCTCCATGCCCATCAGCCGCATTACCGACTTCCTCGGGATGCGATAGGTCCGCGCCGACAGCCGGACCGCGGCGAGCCTGCCGGCGCGGATCCAGTTGTGGATCGTCGCGCTCGTCACCTGCGCGATATCCGCCACCTCCGCCGGAGAGTAGAACGGCTTGTCCAGCACGAGGGCCGGCTCGGTGTCCCGCTCAGATGCGAGCGTCATTGGGTGCTCCCACTGGCTGCGCTTCCCATCGCCATGCTTCGCCTGTTTCGCTTATTTCGTATCTCTAACTATGACCAACTCGCCAAACGTGTCAAGTCATGGTCGGCCGTGAACACGACGAACAGCAGGCTTGGATCATCGAGCCTGATCACGGGATCGCTCCTGTCGTGGGCGGCGCGGGCGGCGTGAGCCCGCAATCGGGTGTGGTGCACAGCTCCAGCCCCAGCTGGTCGAGCCCTTCGGCAAGCGGCGTGAAACCCAGCCAGCCACCGAAGCTGCGGCTGGTGACACCGGCCGGGATCCCACGCACGAGGACGGCGCCGCCCGAATCTCCCGTATCCACCGGGATCCGCGCGGCGATCATGCACGGGAAGTACGAGCCGTCCTCGTCGACCGGCTTGAGGTTCTCGCCTTTCTCGGCCACCGGCCCGCTGCGGTAGATTGCGCGGCCGTCGATCTCGGCCAGGTCGCCGATCGCGATGTCCTCGCACGCGAGCGGCTTCGTGCCGGGCTCGATCACCCGGTAGCCGGCCGTACCGAGGTCGACGACGTTGAGATGACCCCACGGGATGCGGTCGGGCGCGACCACGAGGTAGTTGATGTCCGACGAGGCGCAGGTGTGGTCCGGATACGGGCACGTGGCGTCGCGGGCGGCCGGGCCGAACACCCCGCGCACGGTGGTGCCGTCGGGGTCGTAGGCGACGGTGCCCTCGGTCGTGCAGTGGCCGGTCGAGGTGAGCACGATCGTGTCGCCCCTGCGAGCGTAGAACCCGCCAGCGCATGCGCCCCACAGCTGCTGGCCCGCGAGGACGGGCGGGTCGTAGACGGGGGTCGTCCGACGCGGGGTCGTGATCTCGCGGACGGCGATGTAGATGCCGATGCCGATGAGCACGCCCAGCAGCGCGACGATCAGCAGCCGGCGCACCCGGACGCGGGCGGGAACCCTCGCCGTGTCCGCCATGTCCACCCCACCCCCACGTTCGAATCTCAGCGGCGGGTCGGAGACGCTGGCCCGGCGACCGGATCTTCGATGACGCCCGGTCGTACGGTAACCCTGACCTTCGGACGGGCCTCCGGCGTCAGGACCCGCGTGCTGTGGGCGGCTGGCCGGCGTACTCCTCGAGCAGGGTCCGGAGGACGTCACTCATGCTGCGCCCTTCCGTTGCCGCCCGCGCCACCGCCCGGTCGCGCAGGCTCGCGGGAACGCGAACAGAGATCCGCGGAGCGTGCCCCCCGGCATCCGCGTCCAGGAACGGTCGCCCGCGGTGAGGACGCCACCGGGACAGGTCGTACCCTGCCTCCGCCTCATCGGCCAGGTGATCGAGGTCATCGTCGGTCAACTGTCGGCCGCTCCGGGTGGTCACAGGCATCTCATGACCTCCGCATAGGCACGTCGATACCGCCATCGCAACCGCATGGCGTGGATGATGACAAGGTCGCCGTTCTCGAGCTCGATCCCGACGACCTCAAGCGGAACCCCTCCGGCGTCCGGGCCGAGGAAGACCACCTGATCCAGCGCGTCGGCATCGTCCTCGGGATAGAGGGGGCACGGGCATCCGTGCACGACGAACGTGGCTCGTTCGCGACTGATCCCATGCCTCCCAGCCGACTGGCGGAAGACGATAGCCACTGCATCCTCTGATTATGTCAGACACAACGCGGGTGTCAAGGACGCTGCGCGACGGTATCGAGCCCCGCTTACGTCGGGCTCACCTGGTCGGCCCGCGCGGCCGCGAGGTCCCCGGCGCGGAGCTCAGCGCGGCGGCTGGGGCCGGAGGTGGGGCTCAGGCCGCCGAACAACCTCGTCGGCAGGTGATGGGCCGTCCCAGATCAACGCCTCGGGGGCGATGTCCACGTCGCCGGGCCACACGAGCGTGCCGTAGCCAACGGCAACACTTCGGAACGTCCGCTCATCGGCGGCGATCACGGTGAGAGCGGGGGTCGGGCCATACCGCTCAACCGCGCTCCTACGAGGCGCGCTGGAACTCCGTATATCTGCGAGCCAGCCGGTCCTGGTCCGGAAGATCGACCGCCCGTCGAGGCAGGAAGATCCGTCGATCGTGGATCTGCTGCAGACCGACGACGAGCATTGGGCCGTCCGACTCGGCCAGAATCGATGGTCGAACTTCGATCACGTAGTCGGGTCGGATCGCGAAGAAGAAGCGATCGAAGGCCGCGTGGTGGAGCTTGCACAACGCGAGGCCGTTGCTGACCACCGGCTCACCCTCGGCATCGCTGTCCGGCGTGATGTGCGCCGCGTCGAGGAGCTCCTGGTGACGGAGGCTGCACAGCGCGCAGCGCTGCTGGTAGGCCCGGATGACTCGCTCGCGAAATGCGACCTGATGCAGTCGCTGGCGCACCGTCCTGGTCACGTAGGCGCGGCGCAAATCGACGCTCTCGTCTGCCCGAGGGTAGTCGTCCGCGTGCTCGGCGAGCGCCGCCCAGATGTCGTCGACCTGCATCGTGAACATCAGTCGCGCCGGATCATCACCAACCACGAACGTCGGGTACGCGGCAACGTAGCGCCCTGGCTCAATTGCGTGGAAATACACGAGCGGCACCTTCTCGATCATCGCCTGACGTAGGCCGCGGTTGTCGCGATGCTGGGGATCGGTTCCGCGATAGGCGTACTCGAGGGTTCCGGATCGGACGTCGAACGTGTCCGAGTACGGACCGTTGGACACGGTCGTGATTGAGAGTGGCAGGTCGCACACCGCCGGCTTCCAGATGCCCTGCGGACCCATCAACGGGATGCGGCGCCCGCCGAGCTCGAACCCTTCAAGCACGGACCGCGAGATCGCCTCGCCGTGCTCCGCGCGCTGATCGGTCAGCCAGTCGAAGACTGAACGGCGGATGGCTCGGTCGGCAGATCCGATCATGCGCGCTGCACCATAATCACAAGGTCCCAATTCTGCACCGCATGCGTGGCGCCGCGCGTGTCAA
>CAWIFB010000026.1:0-82753 GCA_963835335.1 uncultured Chloroflexia bacterium
TCACGAGACCCGTTCCAGCCGATCCTTCAGCGCCGGTGGCGCGATCACGACCAAGTGTGTCGTGGCGCGGGTGAGGGCGGTGTAGAGGAGCTGGTCCAGGCGCGGGCCCTCGTCGGGGAGCTCGCACAGGATCACGACCTCGCGCTCGAGGCCCTTGAACCGGCGGATCGTCTCGAACCGCACGATCGCGCCGTCGGGCGGCTCGTCGGGAACCTGGTCGGCCGTGAGGCCCATCGAATGCCCGTCCTCGTCGATCGCGCCATTCCACAGGACGAGGTTGCCGAACACCCGCTGGCGCCAGACCTCGCTCCGGTACGCCGGACGCCCCGAGAGCACAGCGATCTGCCACGGTCTCACACCTTCGCCGGCGACCAGCCGGTGGAGCTCGCGCCGGACGCAATCCACGGTGCCGCTTCCTGGGTCGGCCGTGATGAGCCTCGGCGCATCGCCGCCTCCGTCGGTCATCGAGACCGGCTCCGTCGGGCCCCGGTAGAAGCTCGCCGCGAGCTCGGCGACCGGCGCCGGGCAGCGGTAGTCCTCGAACAGCTCGAGCTCGACCTGGCCCGCCAGCTCCCCCACCCGATCGTCGCGGAACAGCGCCTGCCCGGGGTCGTGGAACACCCAGAACACGCCGGTCTCGGGCTCGAACAGCAGGAACTGGAGCGACTCCAGCCAGCCCAGCTCGAAGTCCTGGCCCTCGTCGACGACGATGGCGTGGAACCGCTCGTCGGGCAGCGCGTCGAGGGCCGTCAGCAGCGCGGCCGGCAGCGCCTCGTCCCACCACGCCTGGGGGATCGGCTCCGGTGGCTTGGGTGCGAGCGTGCCGGCGGCGCGCCCGAGTGTCTCGCACAGCCGGTGGAACGTGGTCACCCGTGGCCGGCGGTCCTCTGGCTCGCCGTCGCGGTCGAGCTCCCGGATAACGGCGCTCGCGAGCGGCTGGTTGAAGCACACGAACAGCGTTCGATAGCCCATCTTCGCCAGCCGCCGCGCCTGCTCCACGGCGACCAGGGACTTGCCGCTCCCCGCGGGCCCGACGATGCTCGCCCGTTCGACGTGGCGCGCGTGGTTGAGGACGAGGAGCTGGGCGTTCGATGCGCGGAGAAGCCGGTCCCGATCGTCCTCGATGCCGTGCCGCAGCAGGCGCCGGAGCTCCGCGGCCGGGGCGAGGTAGTGGTCGATGAGCGCGACGCCATCGTCACCCGGTGGATCGCCCCGGCTGCCGTCGCCGACCCATAAGTCCCACACCTGGTCGAGGGCCCGGCGCGCCGTCTCCGGGGTCGCGAGCGCGTCCGCGTCGAGGATGATCTCGCGCCGCGCGTCCGGACCGAGCAACGGGTGGCCGGACGGGAGGCTCGCGAGGTCGGCGTCGGGGAACGCGACGGCGTGACCGGCGCGGAGCTCTTTGCCGGACGGCCAGGCCGGCAGCGCCTCGATCGCGCGGGCCAGGTCGCGCTTGGCGTCCTCCGCCTGCTTGAACGGCGATCGGGTGAGCTCGTGGCTGCCGATGAACCAGCGCCCCTGACCGTCGCGGCTGGGCGTGCCGGCCTTGGTCTCGATCACCAGGATTCCGTTGTCCGGATGCACCACGACGATGTCCGCCTCGCCGTCGTGTGCCGGCCCGCCGGGATGCGTCCTGGCGACGAATCTGACGTTGGCGTACAGGCGCGCGCCATCGGGCAGCGCGCCGCGGAGCCGCGTCTCGACCAGGCGCTCGGCTTGGTCCCCCACGATCCCCCATCCTCTCGCTCCAGGACGCGCCCTCCAGCCTAACAGGGCGAAGGGTCCGGGCGCAGGCGGCGTCGGGCACCGCCGACGCCGAAGCCACCGCGTCTCGCGACCCGCCGGGTCCACGGCGTCATCAGCTGGCCACGCAACGACACGGTGCGTCGTACGGCATGGCATCGGTCCACGAGTTGGCCAGATACGGATAGGGCGCGTGATCGTCGACGGGCAAGCGGGGATTCGTTGCCACCCAACGATGGAGCGCGTGCTCGGCCAGGTGCGTCTGGCCTTTGACGCACGTCATCGGTAGGTGACCAGGTGATGGCGGAAGCGAGCAGCGCCGAGCTCACGGACGGATCGGCGATCGGTTGCGCGTCCTGGGGCATCACGGCGGCGACGAGCCTGGCAAACACGTGGATAGCAACGACGGGGTCGTTTCGTGGCCACGAGCAGCGCCGCCCGAGCCGCCCGAGCTCCGGGATTCACCCGGGATCTCGTGAGGCAACCAATCAGGCCCCTGCGGCGTCTGACCCCTGGATGACCGGACGGCGACCAAAGCCCGCCGCGGCATACGACCAGGGGACGGACACGGACATGAACGACTCGATCCTCTCTCGATGGGGCCGTCGCATCGGCACCTGGGTGGCCTTCGCCGCGGTCGGCGGGCTGCTCGTCGGACTGCTCGCGGGGCCCGCGCTGGCCGGCGTCCTGGTTCCCGGGCGAACCACGACCGTCACGCCCGGCGCCGCGGACCAGCCGCCCGAGCACACGATCTCGGTGGTCGGCAGCGGCAAGGTGGTCGTCAGCCCCGACATGGCCACGATCAGCCTCGGCGTCGTCACCGAGAAGTCGACCGCCAAGGCCGCGCGTGATGCGGCTGCGGCCGCGATGACCAAGGTCGTCGCCGCGATCAAGAAGCTGGGCATCGACGACAAGGACATCCAGACGTCCTCGGTCTCGCTCGGCCCGGTGTACGACTACCCGCAGAACGCAACCCCCAAGATCCGCGGCTACCAGCTCCGGAACATCGTGACCGTGACCGTGCGCAAGCTCGATGTCGTGTCCGATGTCCTCGACGACGCAGTCACCGCCGGGGCTTCGTCCGTCGACGGGATCTCGTTCGACGTCGCCGACCGGGCCGCCGCCGAGGCGAGCGCCCGCGAGGCCGCCGTCAAGGACGCGAAGGCCAAGGCCGACACGCTGGCGGCCGGCGTGAACGTCCGGATCACCGGCGTCGCGTCGATGAGCGAGTCCGTGTCCACGCCGATCTGGTACGGCAAGGAGTACGCGGCCGGGGCCCTCGCCGCGGACGCGTCCACGCCGGTGATGGCCGGCTCGACCGATGTCACGATCCAGGTCACGGTGACCTTCCTCATCGACTGACGACCGCCCGCGCGGAGGAGCGCCGGCATCCAGGGGCCCGGGCGGCACTGCCCGGGCCCTTTTTCGTGCGCGGATCGCCGAGTCGTGCGCGGATCTCCCGAGCGCCGGCCGGACTTCGGGCAGACTTGTCGCGACCCGGCATGCGACCGGGCACGTGACGGCGTTGGACGGAGGCCCGGGCAACATGGCGCAGACCGCGGACGTGATCGTGGTGGGAGCGGGCGTCCAGGGCGCGAGCCTCGCGTTCCACCTCGCGCGTCGCGGCGTCCGCGTCCTCGTGCTCGAGCGCTCGACCGTGGCCGCGGGCGCCACGGGCCGGTCGTCCGGGTTCGTCCGGATGCACTACGACCTCGAGAGCGAGGCCCGGCTTGCCTGGGCATCGCACGCGGTACTTCCGCGACTGGGCGGACATCGTGGGCGACGGCGACTGCGGGTTCGTCCGGACCGGCTTCGTCCAGCTGGTTCCGCGGGAGATGGCCGATGCGCTGCGGGCCAACGTCGAGATGCTCCGGGGCGTGGGCATCCCGACCACGACGATCGGCGCCGATGACGTCGCGGCCCTGATGCCCGGCATCCGCGTCGACGACGTGGCGATCGCGGCCCACGAGCCCGAGTCCGGCTATGCCGATCCGACCGGAACCGCGTCGGGGTTCCTCGCCGCCGCCCGACGACTCGGCGCAAGCTACGTCGGCGGGTGTTTCGTCAGCGGCGTGGCGACCGACGGCGACCGGGTCATCGGCGTCGACACCGACAAGGGGCGTTTCGACGCGCCGGTCGTCGTCGACGTCGCGGGTGCCTGGGCGGCGCCGCTCGCGGCCACCGTCGGCGTCGAGCTCCCGGTCGATTCGTGGCGCCACGCCACCGCCTACTTCGGCCTCCCGACGGGTCGCCCGGCCGACTTCCCCGTCGTCATCGACAACGCCGCCGGGATCTACTTCCGCCCCGAGGGCAAGGAGCTGATGCTCGTCGGGCTCGAGACCGACAACGTCGTCGGCGGCTCACCCGACCGTCCGGAGGAGCCCCTCGCCCGCTCGACCATCGACGCCCTCGTCAACGGCGTGTGCTCGCGCGTTCCGTGGATGGAGCAGGGCACATACCGGACCGCGCACGGCGGCCAGGACGGCATCACCCCGGATCAGCACGCGATCCTCGACCGCGTCGGTCCGGAGGGGTTCTACGTCGCGTGCGGGTTCTCGGGCACGGGGTTCAAGACCGCGCCGGCGATCGGCGCCTGCATGAGCGAGCTGATCCTCGACGGGCGAGCGACCACGGTCGACATCTCGCCCTACGCGCTCTCCCGGTTCGCCGCCGGCCGTCCGCTCGAGGGCGAGCACTCGTACGGTCACCTCTGGCGCTGATCCTCCGGCGCGCCCGCGATCGCCGTCCGCTCGGCGATACCGCCGGCAGCTCGCGGTGCCCTGCCCGCCTGCGACCACCCCCATCCGTGATGAGCCCCCGCACATCACCCCGGCCGGTTCGCGAGCCCCGGGGTCGTGCTTGCAACGCTTGAGGAACCTCGGTCCGAGCTCCCGACCAACCGTGCCGCCGCGATCAACCCGATCATCGCGACCGCCAGCATCCCGACGGCCCCGAGGTCGGTCCAGTACGTGGGCGCTGTGCTGCCCTGGTGCGCGAACAGGAACCCCGCGTCGGTGGTGCTCCACGTCGCGGTCCAACCGTCGAGGACGACGCGCGAGGCGAGGATCAGGAACCGCGACGCTGCAAGCAGGGCAAAGATCGTCTCGAGCACCGCCCACAGCCCACCGAGAAACGGCCCCCACGGTCCGTTCCGGCGAAGCGAAACGATCGCGGCGATCCCGACGGCGATCGTGAATCCCTGGGGACCGAGAACCAGCAGCAGGGTCATCATGTCGTCGACCTGAGGTGACTCGACGACGCCGAGGACGAGGCCGGCGATCCACACCCCCATCACGACGGTCCCGACGACGAACGCGAGGATCGCAAGTTCCAGCACCTGCGCGGCCCGGCGCGTACGCAGCATCTCCGTCACCTCCTTCCGATCGATGGCTCGATCGTGTGACCGTCCGGCCATCGCGACCAGAGCCGGACGGTCCTTCGATGGACCTGTGAGCGGCTCGACCCGATCCGCGCGAGAATCACGTTCGTGATGCGCGGAGGCTCATCACGGACAGCAGTGGCAAGGCCGGGAGAGCGCGATGCGCATCGTCGTGACAGGTGGCAGTGGCAAGGCCGGGCGCTGGGTCGTGCGGGACCTGCGCGAGCACGGGTACGACGTCCTCAACGTGGACGCGAGGCACGACGGCAGCGCACATGGCCTGTGCCTCGTCGCGGACCTCGCCGACGACGGCCAGGCGTACGAAGCACTGCGTGGAGCCGACGCCGTCGTCCACCTGGCCGCCATCCCCGCGCCCGACATCCGGACCCCCGCTGAGACGTTCCGGATCAACACGCTCTCGACCTACAACGTGTTCGCGGCCGCTGAGGCCAACGGTCTCAAGCGTGTCGTGTGGGCGTCATCGGAGACCGTGCTGGGCCTCCCGTTCGACACCCCTCCCCTGTTCGCCCCGATCGACGAGACCATCGAGCCTCGACCCGGAGTGGTCATACGCGCTGTCCAAGGTCCTGGGCGAGGAGATGGCTCGCCAGTTCAACCGGCGCACGAGGATCCCGTTCGTCGGGCTGCGGATCTCGAACATCATGGAGCCCGATGACTACGCGGCGTTCCCCTCGTACTGGGACGATGCCCAGCTCCGGCGCTGGAACCTCTGGGGCTACGTCGACTGCCGCGATGTCGCCCTGGCCTGCCGCCTCGGGCTCGAGGCGGACACGACCGGGGCCGAGGTGTGCATCATCGCCGCCGCCGATACCGTGATGCCGCGTCCGAGCGCCGACCTCATGGCCGAGGTGTTCCCGGAGGTGCCACTGACCCGCCCGCGTCGAGGGCCGCGAGACGCTGCTCTCGATCGACCGGGCCCGCCGTGTCCTGGGCTACGAGCCGGCGCATCGCTGGGCGGACCACGTCGAGGCGCCCTGACTCTGCCGGAGGGCATGACAAGCACACTTGACACGGGTCAGCTGTAAAGTTACCTTTACAGCATGCAGAACGAGGTGCGCAGGCTCCGCGAGGCTCGAAACCTGAGTCAGGGAGACCTCGCAGCGCGCCTGTCGGTTTCCCGCCAGACGATCAACTCGATCGAGACCGGACGGTACCTGCCGTCGCTCCCGCTCGCGATCGCCATCGGACGGTTCTTCGAGCGAGCGGTGGAGGAGATATTCCATGAAGATCCTGCGTAGGGCCCCGGTCCTGGTGTCGGGCACGGTGATCGCCATCGCGTTCGGGGCCGCCGAGCTCGCGGGCGGCGGATCAGCGCTACGGGCCGGGGTATCGGTCGCGATCATCCTCGGGTGGTCGATCCTGGTCACCGTCCTGGGTCGACGCAGCGAGACCGTGAGCGTCCTGGCGGGGCGGCCGGTCGACGAGCGCTGGGAGCACATCAACCTCGAAGCCTGCGCCTATGCCCTGGCGGTGAGCGCCATCGTCGTCCTCGCGGCATTCGTCGTCGCCGACGCGACCGGTGGGGACTGGCGGCCCTACGGGTTCATGGGCGTCGTCATCGCCGTGTCCTACCTCGGCTCGCTGCTCGTGCTGCGCGCCCGCCACTGAAGGGCGCGGCCCGGCACCGGCGGCGGCGTTTGGGCTCACACACCCACCCGCGATGAGTGTCGCCGCATCACCCGGCGTCTCCGTGCCATCGAGGCTGGCGCCAGAGTCGTGGTGATGCGCGGACGCTCATCACGAACGGCAGTGACTTTGCGCATGGCGGCCGGCGGGGGGCGCCGACGACCTCAGCGCGCGATGGTGCGCTCGATGCGGGTGTCAGGAACGATCCAGATCATCGCGACGAGGACGTAGATCCCGAACGAGACCCAGGGTGCGACGAGCGCGATCGGGATCGCCAGCGCGTACAGCAGCGGCGAGACCTTGCCCTTGGTGTCGGTCCCGATCGCGGCGGCGAGCGGGGCGTCGTCGGGCTGGATCGCGATCAATGCACGCACGAGGATGAAGTACGCGGTCGCGGCGAGCAGCAGCACGGCGCCGTAGACCGCCACCGGACCGCTGGCGAACTCGCGCTCGCCCATCCAGGCGGTCCCGAACGGGATGAGCGACAGCCAGAACAGGAGGTGGAGGTTCGCCCACAGCACCCGCCCGCCGACGGTGCGCACGGCCTGGAACAGGTGGTGGTGGTTGTTCCAGTAGATGCCGATGTAGGCGAAGCTCAAGACGTAGCTGACCAGCACCGGGGCAAGGGCCCGGAGATCCTCGATACGGCTGCCTTCCGGCGGTCGCAGCTCGAGGACCATGATGGTGATGATGATCGCGAGGACGCCGTCGCTGAATGCCTCGATCCGGCCCTTGGTCAACCCGGATTCCCCTGCGCCCCCGGATCGGCAGCCCTGGACGCGACCGCCGTCCCCGGATCACGCGAGGGTAGCAGCGTCGTGACGCCGATCCCGGCCAGGATCAGCCCGAAGCCGATCAGGTCCGCGATCCCCAGCGACTCGTTGAGCAGCAGCGCCCCCGCTGCGAGGCCCACCACGGGCGTCGCGAGGAACCCGGTCCCCGACGCCTGCGCACCGAGCGAGCGGGTGATCGCCTGGCTGGCCCAGAACCCGAGCGCGGTGGCCAGCGGGCCGCTGTAGAGCAGGATCCCGACTGTGATCGGCTCCCAGCGGATGGTGCGGCCGGGCTCCAGGACGAGGGCCAGAACGACCATCGGCACGAGCGCGAACAGGAGCATCCACGGCTGGAGCTCGAGCGGTGCCTGCGTCCAGCGATGGCGGCGAACGTGGATGGTGACCGCCGCCCAGATCACGGCGTTGAGCAACAGCCCGAACGTCCCCAGCAGCTCCGCGCCCGACTGCCAGTCGATGACCGCCGGGTTGAGCAGCCCGGCCAGCCCGCCGATCCCGAGCAGCAGCCCCACCAGCTCGTTGCGGCGCGGCCGGATCCGGAACACGAGCGCGAGCAGCAGCGCGACCCACAGCGGCATCGTGTACAGCAGCACCGACGATCGACCCGCCGAAACCGCCTGGAGCGCCAGGACCTGGATCGCCACGCCGGCGCCGATCTGTCCCAGCCCGACCGAGAGCATGATCGGGAGGTTCGCCGGATCGGGCCGCCGAAGCCGTCCCGTGACCGCAAGCAGCCCGATCATCGTCACGAGGCCCGAGCCGATCCGCAGCGACGCATACGTCAGTGGCGGCATGTACTGGAGCCCGGTCTTGACCACGACCCAGTGGACGCCCCAGATGAGGATCAGCAGCGCGAGCAGGACCAGCGCCGCGGGGCGCGAGTGGATGACCGCCTCGGGTGCGAGTGGGAGGCCCGGTGCGGTTGGGCCGGCTTCCGGTGCCGCCGGCGCGGACGAACCTGGTCCCGGCGAGCCGACCCCCGACGCCGGCGGGCCGGCTTCCGGAGCCGGCGGGCCGGCCTCGCTCACGCGATGAGGCGGCGAACGAGCTCCACCGCGGACCCGGCGTCGGGCGCCTGGCCGTCGGCGCCGATCTCGGCCGCGTACTCGGGCGTGGTCGGCGCGCCGCCCACGACGACCCGCGCGCGGAGCCCCGCCGCTCGCACCGCCTCGACCACACCGCGCATGCCCGGCATCGTCGTCGTCAGCAGCGCCGACACCCCGATGACATCGGCGTCGTGCTCCCTGGCCGCCTCCACGAACTGCTCGGCGCGGACGTTGACCCCGAGGTCGATGACCTCGAAGCCGGCGCCCTTCCACATCATCGCGACCAGGTTCTTGCCGATGTCGTGGAGGTCGCCGGCGATCGTCCCGATGACCGCCCGATACTCGGGTGTGACGCCGGCGGCGACGAGCACCGGCTCGAGGACGACGAGCGCCTCCTTCATCGCGCGGGCCGCGATCAGCATCTCCGGGACGTAGATCTCGCCGTCCTGGAACCTCCGGCCGATCACGTCCATCGCCGCCGTCATCGCCCCGAGGACCACGCGCGGATCGGTCCCCTCATCGAGTGCCGCGCGCGTGGTCTCCACGGAGACCGTCCGGTTGCCCGCCTCGATGGCCTCGGTCAGAGCGGCAAGGTCAGCCATGCATCGTCTCCCTGCGTGGACCGGCTGGGCCCGGCCGGCTCGGCTGGGTCGCCGGCAGGCTCCGGGACCGGTCCATTCTGTCAGTCGCGGCTGAACGCCGCCCGGAAGCGCTGCAGCGCGAGCTCGTCGTCACCGCTGGCGAACGACTCCAGGCCGACGACGCCGCGATAGCCGATCTCCTGGAGCGCTCGCGCCACCCCTCGCCAGTTGACCTCGCCGGTACCGGGCTCCATCCGCCCCGGGACGTCCGCGACCTGGATCTCGCCGATCAGCGGACCCGCCTGTCGGATGAGCTCGATGAGATTCCCCTCGCCGATCTGCGCGTGGTACAGGTCGAGCATCATCCGCACGCCCGGCCGGTCGAGCGCGCCCACCAGGGCCATCGTGTCCTCGGCCCGCCCGAACGGCACGCCCGGGTGATCGGTCACGAGGTTGAGGTTCTCGAGGCAGAACACCACCCCGTTCGCCTCGCCCAGGTCGGCGAGCCTGTCGAGGGTGCGATACGCGTTGATCCACATCCGCCCGGTGGTCACCGCCTGGGGCCGGAACGGCAGCCCGTTCCGCGTGCCGTCGAGCTCCGCGCCGTGGACCACGAGCCGCGGGCAGCCGATGATCCGGGCCGCCTCGGTCGCGAGCTTCGCGGTGCGCACCAGCTCCTCGCCACCCTCGCGGTCGTACAGGTCGCCATGCACGTAGCCGGTCATCGTCGACCATGTCGCGCCGATCTCGGCGACCGCCTGCAGGTCCTTCTGGGTCCAGTCCCACATCTCGACCTGGAACCCCAGCTCCTTGATCCGCCGGACGCGATCCAGGTACGGCAGGTCGAGGAACAGCATCTCGCTGGTGACCGCGAGCGGGAACATGGGCGTGGCCATGTCGGGTCCTTTCGGGGCGCGTCGGAGGGGGTGGCTGGGGCTTCGATTCGCGTTGCTCGGCGTTGCGCCGGCACGCCTGACACCCTACTATGTAATCGGTTACGCGCGCAAGTCGCAGGGCCGTCCGCACCGGCATCCAGGACCTGATCCATACGCTCCGCTGGGGAGGCACGCATGCTCCGCGTCGCACTGTTCGGGGCCGGCCGAATCGGCCAGGTCCATGCCCGTTCGATCACCGAGCACGGCGGCGCCGAGCTCGCCTGGGTCTGCGACCCGATCGAGACCGCCGCGAGCGACATCGCCGGCCGCTTCGGCGCCCGATCTGCGGCCGACCCGCAGGCCGCGCTCGACGACCCCTCGGTCGACGCCGTCCTCATCGCGTCGGCGACCCCGACCCACGTCGACCTGATCCGTCGATCGGCCATCGCGGGCAAGAAGATCCTGTGCGAGAAGCCGATCGACCTCGACCTGGACCGGATCGATGCCGTGTGGCGCGAGATCGAGCCATTGAAGCCGTTCATCATGCTCGGCTTCAACCGGCGGTTCGATCCCACGTTCCGCGAGGTCAGGACGCGCGTCCAGGCGGGCGAGATCGGGACCGTGCGCGCGCTGCGGATCACCAGCCGCGACCCGGAGCCGCCCCCCGCCGCGTACCTCGGGATCTCGGGCGGGATGTTCCGCGACATGACGATCCACGACTTCGACATGGCCCGGTTCCAGCTGGGCGAGATCGCCGAGGTCCAG
Organism: uncultured Chloroflexia bacterium; assembly: GCA_963835335.1. GTDB lineage: Bacteria > Chloroflexota > Limnocylindria > Limnocylindrales > CSP1-4 > CAIXZV01. The sequence continues at coordinate 10,828 of CAWIFB010000026.1, forward strand.
GCGATGGGATCCGACAACGGCCTCGCGGCGTTCCGGGACGCGGCCGACCACGCCCAGGCGGTGATCGTGATGCGCGCGACATCGGGCGCCCTGTGCACGATCATCAACAGCCGCTCGTGCGCCTACGGCTACGACCAGCGGCTCGAGGCGTTCGGGGACCTGGGCGCGCTCGACGCCGAGAACCTCACCGCGACCGCGGTTCGCGCCTCCAGTGCCACGGAGACGGCAGCCTCCGGCCCGGCGCTCAACTTCTTCCTCGAGCGCTACATGCCGGCGTACAAGGCCGAGCTCGCCGAGTTCGTCGCCGCCATCGACGAGGGCCGCGAGCCGTCGGTGGGCTTTGCCGATGGCCGGGCGGCGCTCGTGCTGGCCAACGCGGCCGCCGAGAGCGTGGCGACCGGCCGGGTCGTCAAGGTCGCCTGAGGCCCGAGCCTCCGTCTAACCAGTGGGGCCGACGCCGGGAAGCCGTGGGTCCAGGACGGCGCCTCTCCGCGACCGGACACGGGTCCCGGGCCACTTGTGCTCTGGGGAGCGTATGACGGGCAGCCCTGGCTCGCGGCCGTCCGCTCCGCGGCGTGGAAGGACGACTGGCCGGGCGCCAACGAACCCTGCTGGCTGCACCGGTGGTTCGATGAGGGAGAAGGTGCCTACGAGGAGCTTCACGAGAACGGGCCGCCAACCTTGCACCTTTCGAGCGGACTGGACCTGCCGATTGCCGCCGACTTCCGGCTAACCTACCCACCCGATCCGTTTCCCCTCCGGCGTGACGACGCCATCTGCCTGAACGTCGATGGTGAGGTGGTGTCGGCCGACGTCTGGATTGGTGGCTACTGACCGCACCGCCCTGTCCGGACTCATGGCAGCTCGACCCGCAACCGGACGAACAGGTGCGGCGAGCGCCACGACTTCGAGCTAGGCGCGAGCGCTGTCGGACGTGCCCTCGTAGCGGCGGGCCAGCCGCCGGCGACCTGTCGGTGCAGGTAACGGGCCGGCTATTTCCGAGGCAGGCTCTCAGTCCGCGAGCTCGTCGAGCCGGACCGCGCGGTTCTCGCGCCACGACATCGTGGCCGCGACCGCCAGCCGGAGCGTCTCCAGCGCCTCGTCCGGACCGGGCGTGACCGGCCGTCCGGCACCGAGGTTCTCGAAGAACGCCTCGAGCTCGCGCCGGTAGGCGACCTCGAACCGGTCCGGGAAGCTCTCGTACAGGTCGCCCTCCCAGCCGAACGCACGGGACACGGTCGCGGGCGTCTTCTGGGCGCCGTCGATCACGACCTTCGCCTTCGCGCCCGCCACCTCGGTCCGGATGTCGTAGCCCCAGGCGGAGTGGCGCGATGTCTCGAGCACGCCCAGCGCACCATTGCGGAACTTGAGGACCGTCAGCGACGTGTCCCAGTCGTCGGCCTGGGCGAAGCGATCGTCGAACAGGACGGACGCCCAGGCGTGGACCTCCTCCACCTCGCCGACCAGGAACCGCGCGAGGTCGAGGTCGTGGACCGACATGTCGAGGAACGACCCGCCGCACGACCGCAGGTACTCGACGGACGGCGGGTACGTGTCGCGGGACAGGGCCCGGAACTGCTCGATCCGGCCCAGCTCACCCGCGTCGATCAGCTCCTTGGCGCGCGCGTAGCCGGGGTCGAACCGGCGCATGAACCCGAGCTGGACAGGGACGTCCACCTCGCGCCACAGGTCCACGATCCGCCGCGTCTCGGCGAGCTCCTGCGCGATCGGCTTCTCGCTCCACACCGCCTTGCCGGCACGCAGCGCGGTCTCGATCTGCAGCGCGTGGGTATCGGTTGGCGTGGAGATGACGACCGCTTCCACCTCCGGGTCGAGGATGGCCTCGATGGGATCCGTCGACGCGCGCTGGGCCCGCGCCAGCTCCTTGCCGATCGCGGCGTTGTCCGGGTTGGGATCCGCGACCACGATCGTCCGGGCGTTGGGGATCCCCGCCATGTTGCGGACGTGCGTCTGGCCCATCCGGCCGGCACCGAGGAACGCGACGCCGATGCTGCCGGGGTCCCGAGGTGTGAAGCTGCTCATCGAATCTCCCTGGGCGGGCGGGTCAGGCGGAAGCCGGAGCGGACGCGGCAAGCACCTGGCGAACCCTGTCGGCCACCCGGTCCGGCGTGAGGCCGAACCTGTCGAGCAGCCACTGGTTTGGGGCTGACTCGCCCCATGTGTCGTTGATCCCGATCATGGCCACGCGGCGTGGCACGGATCCCGTGACGATCTCGGCCACGAGGCTGCCCAGGCCGCCGATCACCGTGTGCTCCTCGGTGGTGACGACGAGGGGGACGGACGCGGCGGCAGCGGCGATCGCGGCGGCATCCACCGGCTTGAGGCACGGGACGTGGAGGACACCCGCTTCGATGCCGCCGGCGGCGAGCAGCTCCGCGGCCGCGAGGGTCCGGGCGCTCTGCTGGCCGGTCGAGACCAGGAGGACGTCGCCGCCCTCCCGCAGCCGGATCACCCGGCCGGGTTCGAACACGTAGTCCTCGCCGACGATGTCCGGGCCGCCCTCGCGCCCCAGCCGCAGGTACACGGGACCGGGCGTCGCGGTTGCCCAGCGGGTCATCGCCGCGCACTCGGTCGCGTCACCCGGCGCCAGCACCGTCATCCCGGGCATCGCCCGCATGATCGTCAGGTCCTGGACGTCGAGATGGGTCTTGCCGGTGAACCCCGTCTGGACGCCCGAGTACGCGGCCCCGATCTTGACGTTGGCGTGGGTCTGGGCAACCGCCATCCGCACCTGGTCCGCGGCGCGATGGGTGAAGAACACCGTGAACGACGACAGCCAGGGCACGAAGCCCATCAGCGCGAGGCCGGCGGCGGTGCCGACCATCCCCTGCTCCGCGATCCCCATCTCGTAGAAGCGGTCGGGATGGGCATCGGCGAAGCGGTCCGCCCGCGTCGAGGTGGCGAGGTCGGCGTCGAGGACGAGGAGCCGCGGATCTTCGGCGGCGAGGTCGATCAGCGTGTCCGCCCAGACGTCGCGCTGCGCCCTGCTCACGGCAGGGGCTCCCCGAGCTCGGCGCGCGCGATGCCGGCCTCCCCGGCCGTGGCGACCCGGCTGTGCCACTCGAAGCGGCCCTCGGTGAAGCTGAAGCCTCGGCCCTTGACGGTCCGCGCGAGGATCGCGGTCGGCACGTCGCCGGCGCCTGCGGCCCGCGCGTCGGCGCAGGCGGCCAGGATCTGGCCGAAGTCGTGCCCGTCGATCTCCAGGACGCGCCACCCGAAGGCCTCGAACGCCTGGCGGACCGCCGCCTCGCCGAACGGGTCGCGCCGGTCGCCGCGGTGGCGCTCCCCCGGTCGCAGCGGCCAGCCGTACTGCTGCATACCGTTGCGATCGACGATCGCCGTGAGGTTGCCCAGGCCGTACTTCGTGGCCACCGGGATGGCTTCCCAGACCTGGCCCTCCTGCATCTCGCCGTCACCGAGCATCACCCACGTGTGGCTGTCGAGGCCCAGGCGGCGGGCACCCATGGCCATCCCGACACCGATCGACAGGCCCTGCCCGAGCGATCCGGTCGACGCATCAAGCCCGGGCAGCCGGGTCATGTCCGGATGCCCTTGGAGCCGCGACCCGGCCGCGTCGAACGTCTGCAGCTCCTCGACCGGGAGGTAGCCGCGCAGCGCCATGGCCACGTACAACCCGATCGCGCTGTGGCCCTTGGACAGGATGAACCGGTCGCGCTCCGGCCAGGCCGGACGCTCGGGGTCGATCCGCATGACACGGAAGTACAGCGCGACCAGGAGGTCCATGGCCGACAGCGGGCCGCCGACGTGGCCGGCGCCCGCGGCGGCAACGCTCTCGATCACGAGCAGGCGCCCGCGCCGGGCGATGGCCTCGAGGTCGCCGTCTGCGCCCGAGGCGGCAGTGCCGGCGCCGTCGCCGCCGGTGGGACCGGCGCCCCCGACCGGCCCGCTCACCGAGCGGCGGCCCCGACGGCCAGCAGCCGCTCGAGGTACTCGCGGTTCGCCCGCGCGGTCTCGGTGGGGTCGCCGGGTGCCGTGTCCTGCTCGATGACGTACCAGCCGTCATAGCCGGCGTCATGGAGCGCGGCGACCACCTCGGGGATGCGGGCGATCCCCTCGCCCAGCGGCGGGAAGATGTACCGGGCCAGGGCCTGGCCGAAGCTCCAGCCGCCGGCCTTCGCCAGTGCGAGGATCTCGCCGTCCACGTCCTTGATGTGGACGTGCTTCACCCGGTCCGCGTACCCGGGCAGCATGTCGATCGCGGCTCCGCCGCCGTAGGCGAGGTGCCCGATGTCGAGGCACCAGCCCACCAGGGCCGGATCCGTCTCGTCGAGCAGGCGCGCGGTCTCGGCCGGGGTCTCGACGTACGTGCCGACGTGGTTGTGGAACACCAGCTCCATCCCGAACGGCACGAGGCGGCGGCCGAGCTCGTCGAGGCCCTCGGCAAGGTTCCGCCACTGCGCGTCGCTCAGGCCGCGGGTCTCGTCCACGTGGCCGGCCTCGCCCCGCCGCCGGTCGTCGCCGGCCTCGGCCGCGATCAGGCGCGTGCCGCCGTTGACGGCCAGGAACCGGGCGATTCCGAGCGCCCGCTCGATCTCGCTGTCCCGCTTCTCCGCGTCGCGAAAGCCCAGGCCGACGAACGCGCCGACGAGGTCGAGGCCACGGCTGCGCAGGTCTCGCCCCAGCACCTCCGGATCCGTCGGCATCGACGGCCCCCACTCGGTGGCGTCATAGCCCGCCTCGACGAAGTGGTCCATCGCCTCGCCGTACGGGATCCACGGGAAGACATCGGGGATGTCCGGGTTGTTCCAGTTGACGACGGCCGTCGCGATCCTCATGCCATCTCCTCACGCTGGAGGCGAACCTCGCGGTCGTACCGGGCGCGCGCCGCGGTCACGGTCTTCGAGGTGCTCACCTCGGCCGGGGGCACGTCCCACCAGCCCTCGTACCCGGGCGCCCGCTTGTCGGGCGAGACGTAGACATGGATGACGGTCGGCCGGTCGGCGGTCCGGGCAGCGGCGATCGCGTCGCGGATCTCCTGCTCCGTCCGCGCGGTGACCCCGATCGCCCCCATCGCCTCGGCATGCCTGGCGAAGTCCACGGGGATGTAGCCGCCGGTCAGGCGCCCGGTGCTCGCTTCCCGGAACCGCAGCTCGTTGCCGAACTGCGGCACGCCGACGGACAGGGCGAGGTCGCGGATGCACTGGTAGCCGTGGTTGTCGAACACCACGATCGTGATCGCCAGGCCCTCCGCGACCGCGGTCACGATCTCGGAGTTGAGCATCAGGTACGTTCCATCGCCGATCGCGACGACCACCTCCCGTTCGGGCTCGGCCATCTTGACGCCCAGCCCGGCGGGGATCTCGTAGCCCATGCACGAGTAGCCGTACTCGAGGTGGTAGGCCTTGCTGTCCTCGGGCCGCCACAGCTTGAGCAGGTCGCCGGGCAGGCTGCCCGCGGCGCAGACCACGGTGGCGTGGCCGCCGACCGCGTCGTTGACGATGCCGATCACCTCCGGCTGCGCGAGGTCTGCGGTCTCGCCGTTGGGCGTCCGGTGGACGTCGACGCGCGCGTCCCACTCCGCCTTGAGGGCGCCGATCCGCTCCCGGTAGGCGGCGTCGGTGCCCGCGTGGCCGCCGGCATGCAGCGCGGCGGTGAGCGCCGTCAGCGCCTCGCGTGCATCGGCGACCATCGGCACCGCGCGCAGCTTGATCGAATCGAACGCATTGACGTTGATGCCGACGACGGTCACGTCCGGGTTCTGGAAGATCGACTTGGACGCGGTCACGAAGTCGCCCAGCCGGCTCCCGATCGCGATCACGAGGTCGGCCTCGCGGGCCAGCCGGTTCGCCGCCAGGCCGCCGTTGGCGCCCACGGGCCCGACGTTCATCGGATGGTTCCAGGGCAGCACGCCCTTGCCCGCCTGGGTCTCGCTGACCGGGATCCCGAACGCGGTCGCAAACGCGTCGAGCGCCTCCTCGGCGCTCGGCGTAGATCGCCCCGCCGCCGGCCACGATGAGGGGGTGCTTCGCCGCCTGCACCAGCCTCGTGACCTCGGCCACGACCTCTGGCTCCGGCTGCGGCCGGCGAACCCGCCACACGCGCCGCTCGAGGAAGCGCTCCGGCCAGTCGTAGACCTCGGACTGGACGTCCTCCGGCAGCGAGATCGTGACCGCGCCCGTGTCCGCCGGGTCGGTCAGCACCCGGAACGCGTCGGGCAGGCTGGAGAGCAGCTGCTCGGGACGCGAGATCCGGTCGAAGTAGCGGGAGACCGGCCGGAACGCGTCGGATGCCGACACGTCGTGCTCCACCGGGTGCTCGATCTGCTGGAGCACCGGGTCCGGCAGGCGGTTGGCAAAGTAGTCCGACGGGAACAGCAGGACGGGAAGCCGGTTGACGGTCGCCTGCGCGGCGCCGGTGATCATGTTGGTCGCGCCCGGGCCGATGGAGCTGATGCAGGCAAACGTCTGCAGCCGGTTCTTGTGCTTGGCATAGGCGGAGGCGAGGTGGACCTGCGCCTGCTCGTTCTGGGGCCGGTAGTACGGCATCGCGCACTCGTCACCCAGCTCCTCGAGGGCCTGCCCCAGCCCGGCAACGTTGCCGTGGCCGAAGATGCCCCAGACGCCGGCGATGAACCGCTCCTGGACGCCGTCCCGCTCGACGTACTGCTGTGCCATGAACTTGACGATGGCCTGTCCGACCGTCAGGCGAACCGTGCTCACTGGGCCCTCCGCTCACGTGCAGCAATGGCGGCGCGGAACCCCGCGAGGCGTCGGCCTGTGGATCGACAACGGCCGGGGTAAGCGCTTACACTTGGTGTCGATGCTGAATGTAATCGAATACAGCGCAGACGGCAAGAGCCAATCTCGACGGTCGTGCTGCCCCCACCGGGCACGACCGCTCAGGGCCCGACCGTGCCGCGCGACGCCCCGTCCGCGATGACCGGCGGTGGTGCCGCGTTGACCGGCATCGGTGGCGTTGTCGCGGAGACCGACGGCGCCGAGCCCCTCGCGGAGACCGGCGGCGCCGAGCCCGTCGCGGATCCGGGCCGGCGGCGCCGGGCGCGCGCGCTTCGATCCGGTCGCCCGCCGGTGACGATGGAGATCGTGGCTGCCCACGCCGGCGTGTCGATCGCCACCGTCTCGCGCGTGCTGACCAATGCCAAGGTCGTCCGCCCCGAGACCCGGCACCGCGTGCTCGAAGCGGTCACCGCGCTCGGGTATCGGCCCTCGGGCCCGGCTCGCGCGCTCGCGCGGAGCCGGACGCACACGCTGGGACTGGTCATGACCGACCTCGCCCAGCCCTTCTATGCGGAGCTGACCCATGCAGTGGAGGCGACCGCGCGTGCGCACGGCTACACGGTCGTCCTGGCCAACGGGGCGGGCGACAGCCGGCGCGAGGCGGGATACCTGGAGCTGCTAGCCGAGCAGCGCGTCGACGGCATCCTGGTTGCCTCCTGGGGCATCACCGAGCGCCACGTGGACTGGCTGGTGCGGGCCCCGGTCGAGGTTGTCCTGGTCTCCTGTCGCGCCGCCGGGGTGTCACTGCCGGCGATCCTCTCGGCGAGCCGCGACGGGGCGCGCGCGGCCGCGGAGCACCTGCTCACGCTCGGCCACCGGCGCCTCGCCGAGGTGACCGGTCCCGCCCGGAGCGCGGCGGCGCCCGACCGTCATCTCGGGGTGCTGGACGCGCTGGCCGCCGCCGGAATCGCGGCCGACGATCTTGCCGTCGCCCATTGCGACGGCGACTTCGAGTCCGGTGAGCTGGCCATGGCCGAGCTGCTGTCGCGAGCACCCCGCCCCACCGGGGTCATCTGCTACAACGACCTGGTGGCGGCCGGCGCGCTCAAGGCCGCGCGTGCCGCCGGGCTGGAATTGCCGCGCGACCTGAGCGTGATCGGGTTCGACGACGTCCCGCTGGCCCGGATGGTCGAGCCGGCGCTGACCACCGTCGCCCAGCCCGTCACCGAGATGGCCACCTGGGCCGTGGAGCGGATCGTCGCCGCGCTCGAGGGCGCGGACCCGGGGGCGGCGGACGGCGCGGCCGCCATCGTGGAGCTGCCGTGCACGCTCGTGATCCGCGCGAGCACCGCTGCGCCACCGGTCGAGGCGGCCTGAGGCCCGCGAAGCAGGGATGCGCCGGTCTCAGGGGAGGTCGAGCTCGATGTCGTCGACGACCGCCGTCGCGGGCCGGATCCGAACGAGGACCACCAGGCCCGCCGCCAGCAGCGCGAGCACGATCGGCCACGCCCCGACGACGCCCACGGCGCCGACGGCGAAGCCCAGCCCGAGCGGCGCGGAGAAGATGGCCAGGCCGGAGGCCGCCGTCAGGCGCGTGCTGGCGCGAACGGGTGACCCGGGCGCGTGGGCGATGGCCAGGCTGGCCCCCAGCGGGTAGGCGGGTGAGATCCCCAGGCCTCCGAGCAGAAGACCGATCCCGGCCACGACCGGGTCGGTGGCCAGCAGGGTCAGGGCTGCGCCCGCCAGGGCAACGGCAGTCGCGCCCCGCAGCAGCGCGAGACGGCGCCGCTCGGACGCGAGGCCGGTGGACAGGGCGAGCCGACCGACCACCATCCCGGCGACGTACAGCGACGCGAGCCCGGTTGCCGCGACGATGCTGATCCCGGCGCGGGCAGCCACGACCTGGGAGGCCCAGACCACGAACGAGAACTCGGCGCAGATCAACAACGTCAGGAACAGCCAGCTGAGCCAGTACTCGCGTGGCAGGCGGCGCTCGTCTCCGCGCTCGCCGCCCTGCTCGTCGCCGCGCTCGCCGCCGCGCTCGATCGCCGGCCGGTCGCGCGCGGGCGACGGGGGCAGGGTGAACACCAGCACGAGGAGCAGCGGCACGGGGGCCAGCATCCCGATCCACCAGCCGACGCCGGTTGCCGCGCTGGACAGCACGATCGGTCCGACCAATCCGCCCACGACCGCGAACAGGTTGGCCCGGGCCAGCTGCGTCCCCCCGTGCCGGCCTCCACCCAGCGCGCTGTTGACGTGGACGAGCGTGCCACCGATCGACACGCCGAACAGGAACGCCCCGAGCAGGATGGGCACGATCGTGAGCGGGATGGCCAGCAGCACCGCCGACAGGGCCATGAGGCCGGCCCACGCGCGGACCGCGACACCGGGCCCGAAACGACGATTGGCGTAGCTCGACAGCCCTGCGGCTCCGACGAGGCCGACCGCCATCGCCGCGTTGGGCAGCGCCGCCACCCAGGGCGGCACCCCCAGGTCATCGCGGATGAACGGCGTGATGAACCCGACCGCGTAGATGAGGTACCCCTGACAGGCCATCAGGAGCCAGGCCGTGCCCCTCAGCGCAAGCAACGGGATCGTTCCTCTCCCAAAGGGTCGCGGCACCGTGATCTCGACGCTGGCGGGGCCCGTGGACAGGTAGAGTAATCGCTTACATCATGCCCGACAGGATCCTCGGCTGACTTCCCCGGCGTCCCAGGCAGGACAGGAGAGATGCACATGGAGCCGCTGTTCAGCTTGTCGGGCAGGTCGCGCTGGTGACGGGCGCCTCGCGTGGGATCGGGCGCGACCTTGCCCTGTCCCTGGCGCGGGCCGGCGCCACGGTCCTGGCCGGCGTTCGCCGCCCGGAGGATGCCCCGGAGGACACCGGCGGTCTCCCGATCCGCCCCCTGGTCATGGACGTCCGCGACATCGCGGGCACGCGTCGGGTGATCGACGAGCAGGTCGCCGCGCTGGGTCGCCTGGACATCCTGGTCAACAACGCCGGCATCGGCGCCGAGCACGATCCCCTCGAGGTGACGGAGGCGGACTGGGACGCCCTGGCCGAGGTCAACCTCAAGGGCACCTTCTTCACGACGCAGTCGGCCGCGCGCCACATGCTGGAACGCGGCTATGGCCGGGTGATCATGATCAGCTCGCAGGCGAGCCTGGTCGGGTTGCCGGGGTCGGCCGTGTACTGCGCCACCAAGGCGGGCGTGAACGGCCTGGTGCGGGCGCTCGCGATGGAATGGGGCGCGCGCGGCGTCACGGTCAACGCGGTCGCGCCGACCTGGATCTACACCCCGGGAACGGCCGAGCGGCTCGACGATCCCGACTTCCGCCGGGGCGTGCTGGCCCGGATCCCGGTGGGCCGCATCGGCACGACAGACGACGTGGCGGCGGCGGTCCTGTACCTCGCGTCGCCGGCCGCGGGGCTGGTGACGGGCTCCGTGCTGTCGGTCGACGGAGGCTGGACGGCGCAGTGATCCCGGACCGCCGGCCCGGTCAGGCCGGGGCCGGCCGCGCGGTGAACCGGGGCCGCCGCCCGGGTCAGGCCGGGGGCTGCGCCGCCGGCTGATCACCCGCTGCGTGGGATGCCTGGAGCTCCTCGAGCTCGCGCGACAGGTCGTCCAGCTCCGAGCCGCCACCCATCAGCCCGAGCAGCTCGTTGAGCCCCACCTCGCCTCGCTTGAACACGCCCAGGCTCTGGCCGTGGCTCAGGATCGTGAACTTGTCCCCCACCGGCAGCGCGTGCTGCACGTTGTGGGTGATGAAGATGACCGCGAGGCCGCGCGACCGGGCCCGCAGGATGTGCCGCAGCACGATCGCCGCCTGCTTGACCCCGAGCGCCGACGTCGGCTCGTCGAGGATGAGGACACGGGCGCCGAAGTACTCGGCGCGGGCGATGGCCAGCGTCTGGCGCTCGCCGCCGGACAGCGTTCCCACCAGCTGCGCGGTGTCGCGGACGTCGATCCCGATCTCGTGCATGTGCTCCCGGGAGATCCGGTCCGCATAGCCCATGTCGAACCGCCGAAACGGGCCGGAACCCCTGGTCGGCTCGTTGCCCAGGAAGAAGTTGCGCGAGATGCTCATCAGCGGCAGGACCGCGAGGTCCTGGAACACGGTCGCGATCCCGCGGCTCTGCGCATCGCGGGGCGATGACAGCGTGATCGGCTTGCCGTCCATGAACAGCGAGCCCTCGTCCGGACGGTGAACACCGGACAGGGTCTTGATCAGGCTCGACTTGCCAGCGCCGTTGTCCCCGAGGAGGCAGTTGACCTCGCCTGCCTTGACCGACAGCGACACGTCCTTGAGGGCGACCACGCGGCCGAAGAACTTCGAGACGCCGCGCGCCTCCAGCACGGGAACGTCCGAGCTCGCAGCCTGGGCCGTGGCCGTGGTTGGCTGTTCCGTCGTCATGATCGGGCTCCCGAGGCACGGCGCAGGATGAAGTTGTTCACCAGGGCGGCGATCAGCAGGAGTGCGCCGAGGACGAACGCGTACCAGTCGGAGTTGAAGCCCGGTACGAAGAAGATGCCCAGCTGGGTGACGCCCAGGATGAACGCCCCGAACGCGGATCCGAGCGCCGATCCGTAGCCGCCGGTCAGCAGCGTGCCGCCGATCACGGCCGTGATGATCGCCTCGAACTCCTTGCCGGTGCCGCGCAGGACGTCGGCGTTGCCGACGCTCAGGACCTGGATGCACGCGAACAGCGCGGCCGACGCCGCGGTCGCCATGAACAGGAGGATCTTCACCCGGTTGACGGGGACGCCGATGTTGCGCGAGGCCTCCTTGTTGCCGCCGACCGCGAAGATCCAGTTCCCGAACCGCGTCCGGAGCAGGATCCAGGTCGAGACGCCGACGACGGCGATCCACCACAGGAGCTCGACCTTGAAGTCGCCGCCCCCGACGTTGAACAGGACCGCGTTGAACAGCTTCGAGACAGGATCGTCCGCGGCCGCCGCGCCGACGCCGCTGACGATGGTCTGGCCGTTGGACACGAGCCGCGTCAGGGCGAGGCCCGCGCCGCGGAGCATGTACAGCGAGCCGAGGGTGACGATGAACGACGGCAGGCCCGTCCGGACCACGATGTAGCCATTTGCGGCCCCGACGGCCAGCGCGAAGGCGAACGTGATGACCAGCCCCAGCCACAACGGCAGCCCGAACTGGGTGATCGACAGGCCGAGGATGAGCCCGGCCGCGCCGACCATCGAGCCGATCGACAGGTCGAACTCGCCGGCGATCATGAGCAGCGCGACGGTGGCGCCGAGGATGCCGACCTGGGCCGCGACCTCGATGTAGGCCGCGAAGCCCTGCCAGGACATGAAGCCCTTGCCGACCGTGAAGCCGGTGAGGGCCCAGAAGACCACGAAGATGAGGATCGCCCCGACGATCGACCCGAACTCGGGTCGTGTCAGGAGCTGGCGTACGGGGCTGGCGCGACGAAGGCGCGTCGCCTCGGATGGGGTGCCCTCGACCGTCGTCATGCGCGACCCTCAAGCGCGACGGCCAAGGCCGCCCGAGGTGGGCGGCCTTGGCTGTTCGGTTACGGGTAAGGCTAGCGGGTGGTACCCGTGTTTGCCTGCACTGTTGCGACGTTGTCCTTGGTCACGAAGCCCGGGCCGGTCGCGACGGGCTCGCCGCCGCCGGGCATCAGGCCGTACAGGTGGTACAGGGTCAGGAACGTGATCGGCAGATATCCCTGCAGGTACTGCTGCTGGTCGATCGCGAACAGCATGGAGCCGTCGGAGATCGCGGCCAGGACGTCCTGCGAAAGGTCGAACGTGCCGACCTTGATCGAGCTGTTGCCCATCTGCTTGAGGGCGGCGATGGTCGGCGTCGAGCCGGTCGGGCCGAGGGCCATGACGGTGTCGATCGTCGGGTCGGCCGTGAGGGCCGCGGCGATCTTCTGCTGTGCGGTCGTCGGATCCTTCAGGTCGACCTGGAGGACGGTCGACTTGCCGGGGGCGAACCCTTCGGCGAAGCCGTTGCAGCGGGCGTCGAGGCCGGCGTTGCCGACTTCCTGGTTGACGCAGATCGCGACCTTGCCGCCGGCAGCCGCCATGCGCTCGCCGGCCGCCTTGCCTGCCTGCGCCTCATCCTGCCCGACGTGGGTCAGGATACCGAGCGCCTTGTAGGCATCGGAGCCGGAGTTCGCGGAGATCACGGGGATGCCCGAGGTGATGCACTTGGTGACGCTGGGACCGAGCGCCGTCGCATCAGGAAGCGAGATGACGAGGCCCGACGGCTTCTTTGCGCAGGCTGCGTCAATCAGCTGGCCCATCTTCACCATGTCGAAGGTGTCGGGGGCGCTGTAGTTGACGGCGACGCCCATGTCCTTGCCGCCCTGCTCGACGCCGTTCTTGAAGATCGACCAGAACGGGTCGGAGGCCTGGCCGTGGGTCACGACCTCGATGCTGATGCCCGATCGATCACCCGACCCGCCACCGCTCGGAGCGGCTGAGGGGGACGACGAACACGCCGTCGCCACCAGGGCGACTGCTGACAGCCCGATCGCCCATTTCGACAGTCTCATCTACGACTCCTCCTGTGAGATCCCGGCGTCCATCCGTGGGTGCCGGTGGATCTCGATCCCCTGTGGCCGAACGCCACCCGATCTTGTCCGGACGCGGCCCGGACGCTCAAGTGCGCGACGGCCCCCTTTCGCACCCGATCCGGCGATTGGCGCCCCGGAGCCCTCCCCCAGCGGAGGCCGGGACCGACTCGAGTCGGAATACGCCCGCAATCGATTACACGCTATCTTGACCTGCCCCGCGACCGCAGTCAAGAGGGATTCCCACGCCTGCGCGTCCCGTGCCGCGAGCGGCGCCGTCCCTTGCCGTGAGCGGCGCCATCCCTTGCTCGGCGAGCGGCGCCATCCCTTGCCGCGAGCGGCGCCGTCCCTTGCCGTGAGCCGGCCATCCCGGGCTCGCGAGCCGGCCGTCCGAGGCTCCCCTTGCCTGCCAGATGACCGCCTGGCGAGCGTTCGCCGGCGTCGGGGGATTGCGGGTGACGCTCTCCATGCCACGAGACCGCCTGCCGGGCGCTCGCCAGTGATTCGACGCCTTCCGACGCGCGAATCGCTCTGGCGCAGCACGTTTCCCGACCGCGCTGCCGGACCGCGGTGGCGATCGCCCGCGTGCTGGGCATCTGTCAGGGGCGCCGACGCAGCGCCCACCCAGCGCCCGCCCGATCTTGACGCCGACAACAGGCTCCAGTACCGTGTGCAATCGATTACGTCCACGGTCGGGCGACCCCCGGGTGGGTCGACGACCCGCGTGCAGGAGATCGGAGGCAGCCTTGGGCGCTCGGTGTGCTCCGGGGGTTCCCGGATGACCGACCGCCGGCCTCCCGCGACGATCCGCGAGGTGGCCCAGCGCGCGGGCGTCTCGACCGCGACGGTGAGCCGCGTCCTGGCGGGCATCGGCAATCCGCGGCCGGCGACGGCGGCCGCCGTGCTCGAGGCGGCCGAGGCCGTCGACTATCGCCCATCGGGCGTCGCCCGGTCGCTGCGGATGAAGCGCACGAGCACGCTGGGGCTGATCGTCACCGACATCCAGAACCCGTTCTTCCCGGAGCTCGTCCAGGCGGCCGACGTCGCGGCGCGAGCGCTCGGCTACTCGATCCTGCTGGGCAGCGGCGCCTACGACGAGCAACGCGCGATGCACTACCTCAACCTGATGGTGGACCGGCGCGTCGACGGGCTGATCATCTCGTCCAGCCAGGTGTCCGACGCCAGCTGGAAGTGGCTGCTGGCCTCCCCCGTCCCCGTGGTCGTCGCCAACGCAGAGATGGGCGACCTGCCGGTGACGGTGATCACGAGCGACAACGAGGGCGGCGCCAGGCTCGCCGCGCAGCACCTGGTTGAGCTCGGGCACCGGCGGATCGCCTACATCGGCGGCCTGGACTCGTACACCGCCGACGCGCCCCGGCTGGCGGGTTTCCGCGCGGTGGTCCGGGATGCCGGGTTGCCCGCGGCCGACACGCCCGAGCTCCCCAGCGACGGCCTGTTCGACGGCGGCGAGCAGGCCACGTCGGAGCTCCTGGCCCACCGCACCGACGTCACCGCGATCGCCTGCTACAACGACATCACGGCCATCGGCGCGCTCCGGGCGCTGCGCACCGCGGGCCACCGGGTGCCGGCAGACGTCAGCGTCATCGGCCTCGACGACATCGCGGCCGCGTCCTGGGTCGTCCCCGCCCTGACCACGGTTGCCCAGCAGAAGTCGGAGATGGGCCGGCTGGCCGTCGAGCACCTGATCGCCGCGATCGAGGATCCCTCCACCGCCGCGCCGCCCCAGACGATCCGCCTCCCGATGACGCTCCGCGTCCGCGAATCAACGGCACCGCCTCCGGGCACGACATAGGGCTCGCCCGGGAGCGACCGCCTCACGCCCGATCGGGGCGCGGCGGGCAACGACCAATCGCAACACGACAGCGTCCCGCTCGCGCTCCGGCGCGGGCCCATCACGACCGCGACGCTCAGAGGAGTGACCACACCATGGTTCGCATCGCCAACGCCCCCTGCTCGTGGGGCGTGATCGAGGGCATCGAGGGCGAACGGGCGGGCTACGTCCGCGTGATCGACGAGATGCAGGAGACCGGGTACAGCGGGACCGAGCTCGGGGACTGGGGGTTCATGCCCACCGATCCGGACGAGCTGCGCGCCGAGCTCGATCGCCGTGGCCTGGCCCTGGTCGGGTCCTGGGTCAGCGTCAACCTCGAGGACGCATCTCGCCATCACGCATCCGCCGACGACGCCGTCCGCACCGGCAAGCAGCTGGCAACCGTCGGTGGCCCCGATGCGGTGGTCGTCCTGGGCAACGATCCCTACGGCAATCCGCACAGGACGAAGATCGCCGGGCGGGTGCGACCCCAGGACGCGATGACCGACGCGCAGTGGAGGGTGTTTGCCGAGGGCGCCAACCACGTCGCGCGGCGGGTGATGGACGAGGCCGGGATCCGGACGGTCATCCACCAGCACATCGGGACCCTGATCGAGACCGAGGCCGAGGCCCGGCGGCTGTTCGAGATGACCGATCCGTCCGTGCTGGGACTGTGCCTCGACACCGGGCACTGGACGTTCGGCGCCGGCGGCGATCCCGTGGCCGCGGTGCGCGAGCTCCGTGACCGGATCTGGCACGTCCACTTCAAGGACGCCGAGCCGGCGGTCATGGCCGCCTCGCGGGACAACGAGTGGGACGGCCCCGAATCCGTGGGCCATGGCGTGTTCTGCGAGCTGGGCAAGGGATGCGTCGACTTCCCGGGCATGCTGGGTGCGCTGGACGAGATCGGCTATGACGGCTGGATCGTGGTCGAGCAGGACGTGCTGCCCGGGATGGGCAGCCCGCGCGAGAGCGCGCGCCGCAACCGGGAGTATCTGCGCTCGATCGGCGCCTGACCGGGAGCCCGCTGCCACGGGGCCTCGGCCCCTCGGCGGCCCTCGGCCCAGTTGCGGCGGCACCTTGATCTGCGCCGGCTCGTGTGCCACCATGTAATCGGTTACGCGGTTGACGGCGACGGCGCCTCGCACCATGGTGGGCAGCGTCGACGGGCAGCGGACGAGCGACGGGCAGCGAACGAGCGACGGCCGGCGGCGGTGCCGCTCTCAGGAGGATGGACACAGTGACCGCAGTGACGGGTCTTCCGGGACTCCCCCTCGCCGACACCCCCCTGGGGCGCACGATCGCCCAGACCGATACCGACGTGTGGAACGACTCGTGCGCCGTCGACGAGCTCGAGTACGCGATCAGCTACGGCGCAGTCGGGGCGACGGCCAACCCGACCATCGTCGTCGACGTGTGGAACAAGCAGGCCGCCTTCTGGCGGGACCGGGTCGCAGCCCTCGCCGTCGAGCGGCCGACCGCGACGATCACCGACCTCGGCTGGGCCGTCGTCGAGGAGATGTCGATCCGGGGCGCGAAGGTCCTGGAGCCCGTGTTCGAGGCCCAGGGTGGCCGCCAGGGGCGGCTGTCGGTGCAGACCGATCCGACGCTGTTCCGGACCCGGCCCGCGATGGTCGAGCAGGCCGTCCACTTCTCGACGATCGCCCCCAACATCATCGTCAAGCTGCCCGCCACCAATGCCGGCATCGACGCGATCGAGGAAGCCACCTACCGCGGCGTCAGCGTCAACGTCACCGTCAGCTTCACCGTCGCCCAGGCACTCGCGACCGGTGAGGCGATCGAACGCGGCCTGCGGCGGCGCGACGCCGAGGGCCTGCCGACGCACGACATGGGACCCGTGGTGACGATCATGGCCGGCCGCATCGAGGACTGGCTCAAGGTCGTGGTGGACCGCGACGGTCTGAGCGTCAATCCCGATGCGCTCCCGTGGAGCGGCATCGCGGTGTTCAAGCGCGCCTACGGGATCTTCCGCGAGCGCGGCCTGCGCGCGCGGCTGCTGTGCGCGGCGATCCGCCACCACTATCACTGGTCCGAGCTGATCGGCGGCGACGTGGTGCTCGCCCTGCCGGCATCCTGGCAGCGCCGGTTCAACGCCTCGAGCGTCGAGGTCCGACCGCGGATGGACGACCCCGTCGCGCCGGTGTACCTCGACGAGCTGCGTTCGCGATTGCCGGACTTCGTGCGCGCCTGGGAGCCGGACGGGCTCACGCCCGCGGAGTTCGACAGCTTCGGTGCCACGGCCCGGACCCTGCGCGGGTTCATCGGCTCGTACCAGGAGCTTCTCCAGCACGTCACCGACGCGCTGATCCCCAACCCGGACAAGAAGCGATGAGCACCACGCCCGACGCGCCCGACGGGCTGTTCCGCCGGGCCGGCACGACCGCGCGCGACGGCTGGAGCCTCGTGGTCACGCCCGACGACGCCGGCTGGGGATACACGGGGCTGCGGATCGCCGACCTGCCCGCAGGTGGCCGGATCGAGCTTGCGACCGGCGGCGACGAGGCGATCGTGCTGCCGCTGTCAGGCGCCGTCCGGGTGACCTGCGACGGCGAGACCCTGGACCTGGCCGGCCGTACCGGCGTGTTCGCCGGACCGACCGATTTCGCGTACGTCCCGACAGGTGCCGCGGTGGTCCTCGAGAGCGCCGGCGGCGGTCGCTTCGCGGTCACCACGGCGCGCGCCGAACGGCGGCTGCCGTTCCGCTACGGCCCCTCGTCCGCGGTCCCCGTGGAGCTGCGCGGCACGGGCGCCTGCACGCGGGCGGTCCGCAACTTTGCCGCCCCGGCTGTGTTCGAGGCACAGCGCCTGATCGCCGTCGAGGTCATCACGCCGGGCGGCAACTGGTCCTCGTACCCGCCGCACAAGCACGACGAGGAGCGGCCGGGCGAGGCCATTCTCGAGGAGATCTACTACTACGAGATCGCCGCGGGTCCGGCAGGGCCCGGCATCGGCTACCAGCGCGTGTACGGGACGCCGGACCGGCCGCTGGACCTGCTCGCGGAGGTCCGGGACCGGGACCTGGTGCTCATCCCCCACGGCTGGCACGGGCCGGCCATGGCAGCCCCCGGCTACGACATGTACTACCTCAACGTGATGGCCGGCCCCGGACCGGAGCGGGCGTGGAGGATCACCGACGACCCCGCGCACGCGTGGGTCCGCGATACGTGGAGCACGCAGGCCGCGGACCCGCGCCTCACACGGGGAGCGACGCACTAGCGGGTCCGTGGAGCACGCTCGCCTGACCGCGGGTCATCGGCCGGCGTGGAGCGTCAGGCCTTGCGCGACCTGCCCTCGACCGTCCGCATCCGGGACAGGTTGCTCGCGGCGAAGTAGCGCTGCTTGCGCGCCATCTCGGGCATCGCAGCGGCGTACACCGGCGCCTCGTCCCGGAGCTCGGCGACGATGTCGCGGAGCGCGAGGTCCCGGCCCGCGTACGACGCGACGCGCCGCCGGACACCGTCGAGCGCGCGTCCCGCCTCCTCGAACCGGCCCTCGCGGTTGAGCCGCACGGCCTCCTGCTTGACCCGTTCCGCGAACAGCCGGGCGACCACGCGGTCGACCTCGCGGTCGCGGGGCTGGGCATCGTTGGCCGCGTGATCGTCGTACGTCCAGGCGACGCTGACGGTCCCGATCGCCGGCACGGCACGCTCGAACGCGCCGTCCCGATCGCCGACGTCCACGAGGATGCCGATCTCGCGCCCGACCTCGCCGAAGTCGAAGGTCACGCGGAGCGCGATCGAGAGCACCTGGCCCGAGACCATGTCGCCCAGGTACACGAGGACCCGGCCGCCGCGCTGCTCGAGCCGGAACGGCGACAGTGCATCGACCCGGACGGACTCGGGCACGGTCAGCTCGAGCACCACCTCGCGGGCCGCGACCTCGAGCGTCTCCCCCACCTCGCTGGTGATGTGGTCGCGCATCTGGGCCACGTCGCCGATGAAGTAGAAGTGGCCGCCGCCGGCGTCCGCCATCGACTGCAGGAGCGCCTCGTCGAAGTCCGTCCCGACGCCGAACGTGCTGGTCGAGATTTCGCGCCGTCGGAGGTCGTGCGCCAGCCGGGTGAGCTCGTCCCGGTCGGTGATGCCGACGTTGGCCAGCCCGTCGGTGAGCAGCAGGACGCGGTTCACGCCCTCCGGCTGGAGACCGCCTGCGACCTGCTCGCAGCCGGCCAGCCAGCCGCCGTGGAGATCCGTGCTGCCGCGCGCGTCGACCGAACGCAGCCGGTCGGCCGCCAGGTGCCGGGCCTCGGGCGATGCCAGCACGCTGCCGACGACGACGTCGAGCCGGTCGTCGTAGGTCACGACC
The DNA here is from genome assembly GCA_963835335.1 of uncultured Chloroflexia bacterium. Lineage (GTDB taxonomy): Bacteria > Chloroflexota > Limnocylindria > Limnocylindrales > CSP1-4 > CAIXZV01. The sequence goes on from CAWIFB010000026.1 coordinate 30,254, forward strand.
GCGAACCGATCCGGCGCATCGAGCCGCTCGACGGCCTCGAGCACCGCCTGCTTGGCCAGGCCGAGCTTGTTGAGCCCGCCCATCGAACCCGAGCGGTCGAGGACGAAGCCGAGGTTGACGGGCGGCCGGCGGCGTGCCGGATCCGGCGCGACGGACGGCGCGACGACATCGATCAGCAGGAACCGCTCGCTGCGGCCGTGCGCGCGGATGAGACGGCGGTCGGAGCGAACGCCCAGGCGCGGGCCGGTGAGGGGTGCCGGGGGCTGGCTATCGCGGTCGGGCAGGGCAGGGGTCGGGTTGGTGTCGGTGGAGCTGGTCATGCTGGGCCTCCTCGAGTGCTGGTTGCCGAGGCCCGGATGGGGCGGGTCTGCGGATCTGGCTTGGGCGAGCGTTCGTCGCGGGTGGCGCTCAGGCCTCGTCGTCGAACAGCTCGCGGGCGATGCGGGCGAGCCGGTCGACCCGCTTGTTGGTCGCGCGGTCGAGCGGGCGCCGGACATGGAGCTCGACGTCCTGGGTGATCACCAGCCGCTCCCACGTGCTCCGGTCGCCGGTGGTCGAGCGTGGTGCGGACACGGGTGCGGGTGCGGGTGGCGTCAGCCAGGGCGCCGGCCGCGGCGGATACGGGCTGCGGGAGGCTGCGGATCGGGCTCCGCTCCGGGCTCGTCGCGGAGCGGGAACTCGTCGGGGACACGTCGCAGGAGCGAGGCTCCGGGGCGCGATGGCTCGTGCTGCGACGGCTCCGTCGCGGCGTCGGGGGCCGGCTCGTAGAACCGCGGCGAGACGCCGGCCCTGGCCATCAGGCCGCGGACGAACGCGAGCGTGGCGTCCGTGCCCGTTGGCGTGGGTCCAGCCTCGGGCTGGTCTGCGGCATCGAGCGCGGCCTGCACGTCGTCGTCCCCGATCCGCTCCAGGCGAGCCCGGATGTCGGCCAGCGGCAGGTGCTCGCGCTGGAGTCGCCGGATCAGGCGCAGTCGCGCGAGATGGCCGTCCGAGTAGCGCGCCGCGCGACCAGCGCCATCCGGGGACGGCAGCAGGCCCTGCGCCACGTAGTAGCGGATGGTCCGGGGGGTGACATCCGCGAGCCGGGCCAGGTCGGTCAGGGCGTAGGGATCGTCGGGCATGGGCAGATCATGACAGTGCGACGTTGCACTGTCAAGTCAATTCAGGCGACTCGACAGATTCAACGGGGTCGATGTTCACCACAGCGTGTCGATCAGCCCCGGGTACAGCTCGATCCGTGAACCGACGAACGATGACGCCGCCGCCCTGGCTCGCGCCGAGAAGAACGACGCCATCGTCACCTTGTCCAGCTGATCGCTCGGGTATGGACGCTCTGGGGTGCCTCCGACGAGGACCGTTCCGGGAAGGTGCGTCCAGCCCGCTGATTCATAGAACTGCTGCAGGTCCCGATCACAGGTGAAGACGCCGAGATCGGCGCCGCTCGTGTGCATGATCTCGAGTGCGGCCGCGGCCAGCCGCCGGCCATGTCCGCGGCCCCGCGCGTCGAGGTCGGTGACCATCGCGCTGATCCCACTGACCGCGTATGGCTGGGCTCGATGGACGATGTCCTTGGAGAGGATGTCGAGCGCCGAGAGCACCCGGCCGTCGTCGTGCAGCAACAGGACGGACAGCGGTCGCAGCGACGGATCGTGCCAAGGTGCCAGATCCGTCGACCGATCCGAAGGCCAGGCCTCACCCTGGAGGCGCACGACCTGGCGTCGCAGGTCAGGCGGTACGGCATGCTCGGGGAAGGAGACGAGGGGCACGATCACAGATCCCACGTTTGATGGTGGCGGGTCGAGGCGTCGAGAGGTCGCACGCTTCCGTAGCGTCGATCATGCAACGCAGGCGGCAAGCCCGTCGGCGAGTGAGCCCGGGACATCGGGACTGCCGGCTACATCGATGGGGCCTAGCGGACCTTCGCGTCGCATCGAGATCACGGGTACGGTCGAACGACGACGCAGGAGGATGCCAGGTGTCAACGCAGCCCCGCCCGATCAGCATCGGCTTTCCCCGGATGCACAAGGAGACGGCCGAGCGCCGCGACTTCCTGCCGCCCCTGATCGGGCTGCTGGCCGGCGTCGGGGCCGAGGTCTACGTGGAGTCCGGGATCGGGTCCGCGATGGGCTACAGCGACATGGACTACCTGCTGTATCCCAATGTCCACGCCACCGACGAGGAGACGACCTATCGACAGGATGTGGTCGTCGTGCTGCGGGCACCCGAGGGCAGGTACGAGCTGATGCGCCCGGGCGCCATCCTCGTCTCGATGCTCCACTTCCAGACCCGGCCGGCACGGGTGCAGATGCTCGCCGACCTCGGTCTCGAGGCGATCTCGATGGACATGGTGACCAACGACGAGGGGCGCCGGCTGGTCGAGAACCTGCGCAGCGTGTCGTGGAACGGGGTCGGCGCGGCGTTCACCGCGCTCGAGCGCCAGTGGCCGGCGCTGTCGGTCCCGGGTCGACCCCCCGTGCGGGTCACGATCATGGGCGCGGGGCAGATCGGCAAGCACGCGGTCGAGTTCGCAACCAAGTACGGCGACGACGCCCGAAACGAGGCGTTCATGCGCAGCGGCCTGCCGGGCGTCGAGGTGGTCACGACGGGACGGAACCTGACCCGGGACCCGGAGTACATCCGCGGCCGCCTGACCGTGACCGACATCCTGGTCGACGCGACCCAGCGGCACGACGCCTCGGAGCCGCTGATCCTCAACGACTGGCTGGCCCTGATGCCGGGCCACGGCGTCGTGTGCGACCTCGTGGTCGACCCCTACCTGCTGGACGCGGAACCCAAGGTGGTGCGCGGGATCGAGGGCATCCCGCAGGGCAACCTGGACCGCTGGGAGCTGCCACCGGACGATCCGGCCTGGGATGACGTGCCGGCCGTCATCCCGCACGACACCCGGCGCACCGTCGTCTCCTGCTACTCGTGGCCGGGTGTGCGGCCGGAACCGTGCATGCACGTGTACGGGTCGCAGCTCGCGCCGCTGCTCGAGGCGCTCGTGGCGGCCGGGGGCATGGACGGGCTCAGCGAGTCCGGTCCGTTCCATCGCCGCGCGTTGTGGCGCGCGAGCCTGCGCCGGTGGCTGGCGCTGGGCTCCGAGCTGCAGCCCGACGCGGTGGTTGCCCGTTCGGGCGGCTGAGGATCCGGCAGGGCTCGCGGCGGGCAGCCGAACCTGACCGATCCCCGGGTTGTCAGCGGCGCTTCCGTCGTTTCGTGCTCCCGGACGATGCGCGACGCGTGCGGTCGTTCGCCGAGGCACGCGCTGCCGAAGCGGCCCGCGCCGCGCTGTCGGGCACCGCCGTCCCTCGCGCCGGCCGCGCCTCCGGGCGCGCCGCGGGCGGCAGGATCGGCCAGTCCTGGTCGGTCGCGCCGAGGGCGTACAGCGCGGCCGTATCGACGACGACGGCCACCGCGAACACGGCGGCCGGCAGTGGCTCGCCCGCGGCCGCCAGCAGCGCGGCGGCCAGGAGCATCACGGCCGCGCCGACCAGCGTGCGCCAGCGGATCGGGATCGGGCTCCGCGTCGATCTGGGCGCGATGAACCATGCCCAGTTGACGACCAGCACGACGACCGCCGCACCCGCGTAGGCCGCGCCCGGGATCCCGCCGTCGCCGGCACGGAACCCCCAGATCGCGACGGCGGCAATGGCATTGAGCTCGAGCGCGAACGCGATGGCGAGGGCGACGGCGGCCATGGATGCATGGTGCCACGTCGCGACGACGTCCTGCCGGTCGCGACGACGTCCTGCCGGTCGCGACGACGTCGCGTCGCGTCGCGCCGACTCGTGTCGCGTCGCGCCGCGCCGACTCATGACATTCACGTCGTGCATCAAATCGGCGCCCGGAGACCGGGTTCCGGACGATATCGCCTCCATCTCGCCGCGATCCGCCAGCCTGGCCTCGCACCTGATGCGCACCGTGAGTCGCCGGGTCGCCGGGTCGCCGGGTCGCCGGCCGCCGGGCGCCGGGCGCGGACGGGATCGGATCAGGGAGTCGCGGACATCACCTGCGCGGCGACCCCGATGCCGGCGAAGAACAGGATTCCGCCGAGCCCGAACACCAGCAGCGCGGCGATGCCGCGCCCCCGGCCACGCGCCATCAGCTCCGAGTCGCGGTGGCGGTCACCGATCCGGTCGCCCCACGCGAGCACGACCGCGATCGCCGGCAGCGGCTCGAACAGCAGGGTCGCGATCCCCAGCGCGATCGCCGCGATCAGGGAGTTGTCGACGGACCCGGCGAACAGCGATCCACCCCACAGCGGAAGCGCCGCGCTGAGGGCGACCACGATCGTCAGCAGGAACAGGACGAGCGCGTGACCGCGCGACAGCTCCCACGCGCGCACGATCGACCCGAGCACACCCTGGCGCTCCAGCACGATCACGGGAGCGAGCAGCACCATGCGCGCCGACACGTAGATCCCGACCGGCACGAGGACCACGGCCAGCAGCACGCCGAGCAGGACCGCCGCCGGCCCGGCCACGGCGGCCGCGGCGATGATCGCGAGCCCGATGACGAGTGCGATCCCGCCGACGACCAGCCCGATCACGAGCATCACGCCGAGGTATCGCGGCAGCGCCCGGATCCCGGTCCGGAACGCGCCTGCCTCGCCGATCGGCCGGCCCTGCCACAGCGAGTCCGCCGCGACGGTGATGGCGACGGACGAAACGAGCCCGAATGCCGCGCTGACCAGCGAGGCGCCGAGGAAGGGTCCCAGGTCGTAGAGGCTGAAGCGTCCCCCGGTCGTCGTCGCGCCCCCGGACCCGACCAGCAGCGACTGGATGAACGCTCCGAGACCCGCCGGTGCCGCCAGGACGAGGAACAGCGACCACTCGCGGCCGAGGGTGTCGAACGCGCGACCGACGACGGAGCCGACCTCGATGGTCGGGCGGCCGAGATCGGCGGGCATGACCCAGCCGACGGTGGGCGCGGCCCGGCCGTCCGGCGGTTCCGGCGGAGCCGGAGGCGGCGGGGGCGGTGGAGGCGGGGGCGCTGGTCGTGGAGGAGGCGTGGCCGCAGGCGGCGGCGCGGGACTTCCAGCCGTGTCCGCGTCCTGTGCTGTCGCGTCGTCGTCCATCGTCCCTCGTCCTCGTTCGCACCGAGTATGCGGGGAATCCCGCAATCGACGTACCCGGCCTGCCCGACGCCCGGCCCTTCGCGCCGGTGCGCCCACGCGCTAGGCTGCGGGACGTGGGAACCCAGCGGATCCGTATCGTGCTCGTGGACGATCACCCCGCGATCCTCGATGCCATCGCCGCGGCCGTTGGTGCGACGGCAGACCTCGAGGTTGCCGGGACCGCCCGCACGCTCGACGAGGCCCGTGCCCTGCTGGCGGGGCCATCGGCGGTCGCCCCGGACGTCATCGTGACCGACGTCCAGCTCGCGGGCGAGGCCGAGGGGCTGCGCCTGCTCGAAGGCGTCGCGCCCGGCGGCCCGGCGGTGCTCCTGCTCTCGTCGTTCGATCAGCCGCCGCTGATCCGGACCGCGTTCGAGCGCGGGGCGGCCGGGTACCTGCGCAAGACCAGCGAGGTGACCGAGATCCTCGACGCCGTGCGCACGGTCGCGGGCGGCGGGACGGCGTTCTCGGCGGCGATGCTGCGCGCGATCCGGAGCGCTCCCCGGCGGCCATCCGACCGCGAGATCGAGGTGCTGACCCTGGTCTGCGCGGGTGCCTCGAACGACGAGGTCGGGGCACAGCTGGGGGTCACCGAGAAGACGGTCGAGAGTCACCTGCGGCGGCTGTTCGACCGCTACGGCGTCCTGTCGCGGACGGAGCTCGCGGTGCTCGCGATGCGCGAGGGCTGGGTGGCCGAGAAGCCGCTGCCGTGAGCCGGGCGCTGGGCCTCGCCACGGTGGCCGCGGCTGCGCTCGTCGGCGGGTCACTGCTGGTACGCCTCGCCAACCCGTTCGGCGGACCATCCCCCAGCCCGTCGGACCTGGTGCCGCACCTGTGGGGCATCGGCGCGCTGCTGGTGCTCGTGCTCACGCGGAGCTGGGCGCCGACGCTGGCGTGGTCCGCGAGCCTCGTGGGCGCGACGGCCGCGGCGCTGGGTGCCGTGGGCCTGGTGCGCGAGGTCCGGGCGGCCATCGGGGACGGCAGCGTGCCCGTGCTCGACGCCTGGGTGGTCCTCGCGCTGGTGGTCCCCGTGATGATCGCGGCGGCCTACGCCACGGCCGACGGGCGGCGACCCGTCGCGGTCCGCGCGGCCGCCTGGGCGACGGTCCTCGCCGTGGCGGCGGTGCTGGGTGCCAACTTCGTGCGACGAACGCTGGGCATCGACAACGGCGGCATGCCGGAATGGCTGTGGCTGCTGACCGTCGCCGTCCTCGCGACGATCGGGCTGGCGCGCGACCTCGGGCCCGCGCTGTCGCGGTCGCGCGCGCGGCTCGTCGCCGGCGAGGCTCGCGGCGACCGGACCGGGGGTGCGCTGACCGCGATGCGCGTGCTCGTGGACGAGCTGGTGCCAGGGCGCGAGGCTGGCCGTGCCGAGGCGGTCGAGACCGAGCGTGGCCGGCTCGCCGCGGACCTCCATGCCGACGTGCTGCCGTCGCTCCGGCGCGCGCTGGCCGAAGCCGAGGCCGGCGGCACGGTGGAGCGGCTGGCCGCCGACCTGCGGACGGCCGTCGACGAGGTCGAATCGCTGCTGCTCTCCCGGCGGTCGATCGTGCTCGAGGAGATCGGGCTGCTGGCGGGGGTCGAGTGGCTGGCCGAGCGGGTCGAGGAGCGCTCGGAGGTCCGGATCGAGATCGAGGTCGGTGGGGACGGACCGGGTTCGGGTGCGGACGGACCGGGTTCGGGTGATGCCGACGCGACACCCGGGGTGGCGGCGACGCGGCCACCGCGCGAGGTCGAGCGGGCCGCGTTCCGGATCGCGCAGCTGGCCCTCGACAACGTCATCCGGCATGCGCCGGGCGCCTCGGCGACCGTCGCCGTCGAGGTCCAGCCGGCGTCGGTCCGGCTCGCGGTCGAGGACGACGGCGACGGGGCGCCGGTCGACGAGGCTGCCGCGGCGCGCGGCGGCCGCCGGGGCATCGCCGACATGCGGGCCGAGGCACGGGCGTGCGGGGCGGCGCTCGAGGTCGGGCGCGGGCGCGACGGCCGGGGAACGTCGATCCGATTCACCTGGCCCGGCTGAGGGATTCCCCGGGTCGCGCGCCCGGGATGGCTCCCGGGCGCAGGGGTCCGACCCGCAGGCGGCGCTGCGGGGGATCGCCGGTGTCGGCCGGGCCTTGCGACGCGGATCGTGGCGTGTGCCCGGGATGCCCCGGGCCCGGCCCCGCGGTCCGGGGTCCTCACGGGGAATTGCCCAATGCGACACATCGACATCGTCGGCCGAATCCTGCACAACGGGGACGACGAGGCTGGCCAGGGGCTGGCCGAATACGCGCTCATCCTGGCGCTCATCGCCATCGTGGCCATCATCGCCCTGATCTTCCTGGGCGGCCAGATCAGCACGATCCTGAGCCACGTGGGCGACAGCATGTAGTCCACCCACCCGTCGCGCCACGAGCCGCCGGTCGCGCTCCGCAGGCCGGCGGCTCGTCATGTCCGGCGCCGCGCCGGTCGTGTAGCCTCGGGTCGTCGAGCGAACAGGAGGAGCCATGGGCGACATCGCGGCATTGCGCGGCGTCTGGAACATCGTGCCGACACCGTTCCTGCCCGACGGCGCGCTCGATGACGCGTCGCTGCCGGGCCTCGTCGCGTTCGTGCGGTCCACGGGTGTCGACGGCATGACGATCCTGGGCGTGCTCGGGGAGGCCGGGCGGCTCGGCGACCTCGAGCGATCGCGGGTGATCGAGGGTGTCGTCGCCGCTGCCGACGGCGCGATCCCCGTGTGCGTCGGCGTGTCCCATGCGTCGACGGATCGGGCCGTCGTGTTCGCACGTCACGCCGAGGCGACGGGCGCGCACTCGGTGATGCTGGCGCCGCCGCCGCTTGGCCCGGCCGACCGATGCGGCGCTGCGACGCCACTACCTCGCGGTTGCGTCCGCGATCACGCTGCCGATCGTGGTCCAGGACCACCCCGCGAGCTCGGGCGTCCGGATGACCGCCGATTTCCTGCTCGCGCTCGCGGCCGAGGCGCCGCAGTGCCGGGTGATCAAGCTCGAAGAGGAGCCGACGCCGCCCAAGGCCGGGATCCTCGTCACGGGCTCGCCCGACGTCGTCGTGCTCGGCGGCCTGGGCGGCGCGATGCTGCTCGAGGAGCTGCGGCGCGGCAGCCACGGGACGATGACCGGGTTCGGGTTTCCGGAGATCCTGGTGGCCGTGGTCCGGCGCTGGTTCGGCGGGGACCGGGACCGGGCCGCGGCGATCTTCGACCGCTACGCGACGGTGATCCGGTTCGAGAACCAGGCGCTGCTCAACCTGCCGATCCGCAAGCTCGTGTACCAGCGCCGCGGCGCGATCGCCCACGCCACCGTCCGCGCGCCCGGCGTGCCGGCGGATCCGGGCACGATCGCCGATCTCGACGACATCCTGCGCCGGACAGGGCTGGACGGGTTCATGGCCGGGGGGTCGCTGCTGGGCGAGCTGCTCACATCCGGCGGCGGGCGCGCGTAGGGGACGCTGCGCAGCGGGCAGTCGCGCCGGCGCAACGAGGCAGCCCCCGCGATGACGGGTCGTCGAACTGGAGTTTGTGTCGAATAGCCGCTCCAGGGCTGGTAGTCCCGGCCTGTCCCTGACCCCACGCTCGGCGGTCGCAGCGATGACTGTCAGCAAGCCTTGAGGCGCATAGCTGACCCGGATCTCGGGACAAGCAGCCGCCTGAGTGCTATCTGACGCTTTCGGGCGGTTGGGCGGCTTTCGGGCGGTTGGGCGGCTTTCGGGCGGTTGTTCGGCCGCGCCCGGCGCGCCTCACGGCAGGCGCCCGGATCATCCCCCCGTCGACCGGCACGATCGCCCCGGTCACGTACGACGCTGCGGGTGACAGCAGGAACGCCCCGACACGACCGATCTCCTCGGGATCCCCGTACCGGCCCAGCGGGATCGTTGCCGCGTTCTGCCGTGCGACCTCCTCGGCGGTGGTCCCGGTGGCGACGGCACGCCGGCCATCGACGAGCGCGACGCGATCGGTGGCGATCTTGCCCGGCGCCAGGCCGTTGATCCGGACCGGCGCGATCTCGGACGACAGCGACTTGATCAGCCCGACCAGGCCCGGTCGCAGGACGTTCGAGGTGATCAGCGCCGGGATCGGCTGGCGCACGGACGACGAGAGCACGACCAGGATCGACGGCTCGCGGCCGTCGCGCAGGTGCGGCAGCGCCGCCCGGACCAGGCGGAGGGTCGACTGGAGGGTGCCCGCGATCGCCTGCTCCCACTCGGTCTCGCCCGCGGCGTCGAACGTGCCGCCCGGCGGTCCGCCGGTGTTGACGACCAGCAGGTCGAGCCCGCCGAGGGCGCCGACGGCCGCCTCCACCGCCGCCGCGGGTCCGTCAGGCTCGGCCAGGTCCGCGACCACGGGCACGCCGTGCAGGCGCTCGGCCGCGGCCTCGATCCGCTGTCGCGTCCGCCCGATCAGCGCAACGCGCGCGCCTTCCGCCGCGAGCACCGTTGCGATCCCGCCCCCGATCCCCGATCCGCCGCCACCGACCAGCGCCCGCCGGCCATCGAGCCCGAGATCCATCCGTGCCTCCCGTTCCGTGAGCCGACAGCGTAGCGCCGATGTGCGGTGGGCTACTCTCGCAGCCGGCGCTCCGGTCGCGCCGGCGCGGGAGGTGTGATGCAGGACAACATCAGCGGCGGCTTCCTCGCGATCGAGCTGTTCGTCGGCCTCGTCATCGTCGCCGTGGCCGTCGCGCTCATCGCGCGCCGCAGCGCGATCCCCTACTCCGTCGGCCTCGTGCTGGCCGGCCTGGGGATCGCGGTCCTGCTGCCCGACGTCAGCTTCAGCGTCACTCCCGAGCTGATCCTGGCCGTGCTGCTGCCGGGCCTGGTGTTCGAGGCGGCGTACAAGATCGACCTGGGTGAGCTGCGACAAACGTTCGGGATCGTGGTCGTCCTCGCGGCGCCGGGCGTGCTGATCACCGCCGGCACCGTGGCGGTCGTCGTCTCGGCCACCACCGGTCTCGACTTCTCGCTCGCCTTCCTGCTGGGCGCGATGATCTCGGCCACGGACCCGGTCGCGGTCGTGGCGCTGTTTCGCCAGCTGGGTGTCCCCAAGCGACTCGCGACCGCGGTCGAAGTCGGAGAGCCTGCTCAACGACGGCACCGGCGTGGTGCTGTTCGCGATCGCGCTGCGCGCGGTGTCGCAGCCGGTGTCGCTGACCTCCGGCGTCTGGTCGTTCGTCGTCACGGTCGTCGTGAGCGGCGTCATCGGCCTCATCGCCGGGCGGCTCGCCCGGAGCCTGATGCGCTACGCCGACGACAACCTGATCGAGCTTGCGATCTCCGTCGTGGCCGCATACGGCACCTACCTGCTGGCCGACCGGCTCAATGAATTGGGGATCATCGCGACGGTCGTGGTGGGCATCGTGCTGGGCAACGGCAACGCACGCCAACCGCTGTTCGAGAGCACCCGCGAGGCGCTGGACGTGGTGTGGGAGTTCATCGCGTTCATGCTCACCGCGCTCACGTTCCTGCTCATGGGCCTCGCGATCAGCGTCGAGCAGCTGCTCGACGCCGCGCCCACGATCGTCGCCGGGGTCGTCGCGATCACCGCCGCCCGGGCGTTCGTGGTGTACGTCGTGGTCGGCGGCGGCGAGCGGCTGCTGCCGCGCCCGAGCCTGCTGCCGGTGTCGTTCCTGCACGTGATGTTCTGGGCCGGGCTGCGCGGCGCGGTCGCGATCGCCCTCGCGCTCGCGCTCCCCGCCAATGTCCCGCAGCACGACCTGCTGACCGGCGCGGTCTACGGCGTGGTGCTCGTGACCCTGCTGATCCAGGGGACCAAGGCCGGGTCGATCGTCCGCCGATCGGGCGTGCCGACGGACGCGGCCACCCCCTGAGCGACGCGATGACGCGTGCCGGCGGCGCACGCGAGATGCCGGCGGCGGCCGCGGCCATTCACAGCATGCAGCCCGTAACCGGTTCGCAACCGGACGCCACCCAATCGCATCCAGCCTGCACCGGTCGGGGGCGCTGACCGGCGCCGGTTCCGTGTCCAACCTCCCCACATCGAGGTCCCGGTGCCGCCGGGCCGGAGGACGAGGGAGGACGGATCGCGCGATGGATGCTCGACGACGGCTGATCCATGCCGGGCTGGCGGCCGGCTCCCTGCTGCTCGGGGTCCCGGGCATCGCTGCCGCGGCTGACGGGGGTCCCATCGACAGCGGCGACACGGCCTGGATGCTGGTCGCAACCGCGCTCGTGATGGTGATGCTGCCGGGACTCGCGCTGTTCTACGGCGGGCTCGTCAGACGCAAGAACGTGCTGTCGACGATCATGCACAGCTTCTTCGGCCTGGCCCTGGTCAGCGTGGTCTGGGTGCTGGTCGGGTTCTCGCTCGCGTTCGGCAAGGACGTCGGCGGCTTCGGCCTCGTGGGCGGCCTCGACTTCGTGGGCTTCATGAACGTGGGCCTGACGGCCGATTCGACCTACGGGACGACGATCCCGTTCGTGCTGTTCGCGGCGTTCCAGCTGATGTTCGCGGCCATCACCCCGGCGCTGATCACCGGCGCATTCGCGGAGCGCAAGCGGTTCGGCGCCTTCGTCCTGTTCACCATCCTGTGGTCGGTCCTGGTCTATTCGCCGATCGCCCACTGGGTGTGGGCGTCGGACGGCTGGCTGTACAAGCTGGGGGCGCTCGACTTCGCGGGCGGCACCGTCGTCCACGCCTCGTCCGGCGTGTCGGCGCTGATCGTCGCGCTGCTGATCGGCCATCGCGCGGTCAACGGCGACAGCCGCGAGCCGCACGACATCCCGATGACCGTGCTCGGTGCCGGCCTGCTGTGGTTCGGCTGGTTCGGGTTCAACGCCGGCTCGTCGCTGGGCGCGAACGGCATCGCCGCCAACGCGCTGCTGGTGACCAACACCGCCGCCGGCGCCGCGACGATCACGTGGGTCCTCGTGAGCTACCTCCACAAGGGCAAGGTCAGCGTCGTCGGGGCCGCCTGCGGCGCGGTCGCGGGGCTGGTGGCGATCACGCCCGCGTCCGGGTTCGTGACGGCCGGCGGCGCGCTCGTCATCGGGCTGGCCGTGGGCACGATCTGCTACAGCGCGACGCTGCTGCGCGAGCGGCTGCGGATCGACGACGCGCTCGACGTGTTCGCGGTCCACGGCGTCGGCGGCACGTTCGGCGCCATCGCGACCGGCGTGTTCGCGACCACCGCGATCAATGCCGCCGGTCGTGGCCTGATCGACGGCAACGCGGGCCAGGTCGCGACCCAGACGCTCGCGGTCGGCGCCACGATCGGCTACGCCGTCGTCTCGACCTTCGTGATCGTGAAGGTCGTGGACCTGCTCCTGGGGCTGCGCGTCCGGGCGGAGCAGGAAGAGGTCGGCCTCGACCTCTCGGTCCACGGCGAAGTCGCCTACCAGGTCTGACCCGTCCAACCCCGCCGGCCAGCGGCCGGCTCCCGCGAGGGCACAGCCCGGACCGGCGTCTCCGCTCCGCTCCGGGCTGTTGCCGTCTCTCGCACCGCTGGAGGGACCCGACACATGCCACAGAGCACCGCCGTCGCGCCACAGCGACGCCCTCGCCCGCGCCACGCCCCGAGCCGGCGCTCTACGACGCGCGCGACGAGCACGATGCCTGCGGGGTCGGGTTCGTGGCCGACGCGGTCGGGCGCTCCGAGGGCCGCGTTCTCGCCCTCGCGCTGGGCGGGCTCGCCTCGCTGGGACATCGCGGTGCGTTCGCGGCGGACGGCGCCTCGAGCGATGGCGCGGGCATCCTGCTGCCGATCACCCCGTCGCTGCTGGCCGTGATCGATCCCCGGGGACGGGCCGGGGCGCGGCCGGGCGTGCTCACGGTGTTCGCTCCCGCACAGCGGTCCCGAGCCCGCAGCCGCGCCGGCGGCGGCGCGCCGGCGGATGCGCGCTCGATCGTCGAGGCGGCGCTGGCGGCCGAGGGCCTTGGCCGGCCGCTCTGGCGGCCGGTGCCGGTCGACCCTGCCCAGCTCGGCCCCGACGCCGCGGCGTCCATGCCGCGGATCCTCCACTGCCTCGTTCCGCGCCCGGCCGACACGACGGACGCCGCGTTCGAGCTGGCCCTCGCCTGCGTGCGCCGCCGTGCCGAGGTTGCCAGCCGTGGCGGCCTGCCCGGGCTCGCGATCGTCTCGGCATCGTCGCGGACGATCGTGTTCAAGGGGCTGGTGGCCGGTGACCGGCTGGGCCGGTTCTTCCCGGACCTCGCGCGCGCCGATCGACGTGCCGCTCGCGGTGTTCCACCAGCGGTACGCGACCAACACGCATCCGACATGGTCGCTCGCCCAGCCGTTCGGGTTCGTCGCCCACAACGGCGAGATCAACACCGTGCGCGGCAATCGCGAGGCCGTCCGGGGTCGCGAGCACGACGGCCCGATCCCCGCCCGGCGCCGGGCCGCCGCCGACCGGCTGCGCGCCGCGGGGCCCCTGCTGACCCCCGGCGTGTCCGACTCGCAGTCGCTCGACGAGGCGCTCGAGCTCCTGGTCAGCACCGGCTGGTCGCTCGAGGCAGCGCTGCTCGCGCTGGTGCCCGAGGCGCCGGCGCTGCGCCGGACCCCGCATCCCGCGGTGGCCGCGTTCCGCCGGCGGGTGGCCGGGTTCGTGGCGCCCTGGGACGGGCCGGCCGCGTTCGTGTTCAGCGATGGACGCCGGGTTGGCGCGCTCCTGGACCGCAACGGGCTGCGGCCGGCCGCCTGGTCGGAGACGGCCGACGGGGTCGTCGCGGTCGCCTCCGAGGCGGGGGCGGTGCCGCTCGACCCGGACGAGATCGTCCGCAGCGGGCGGCTGGCCCCGGGCGAGCTGCTGCTGGTCGACCCGGGTGCGCGCCGGGTGCTGGGCGATTCGGACGCCAAGTCGTGGGTGCTGCGCCGCCTGCCGCTCCACGACGCGTCGCGAGTCCCGTTCGCGGATGTCGACGATCCGGCGATGGCCGGGGTCGACACCCCGCCGGCGAGCGAGGACATCGGCGCCGCCGGGGCGGACCTCGGCGGCGCCGCGTTGGGGGCCGCGGCGTTGGGCGCCGCCAGCGCGGACATCGGCTCCGCCGTACCGGCCACCGAGCCCGGGCTCCGCCACCTGTTCGGGCTCGACGCCGAGCGACTCCGCCTCGACGTGCGGACGATGGCGCTCGACGCGCACGAGCCCCTGTGGAGCATGGGCGATGACACGCCACTGGCCGGCCGCGGCCGGGTGACGCGCTCGGTCGTCGATCACCTCCGCCAGTCGTTCGCCCAGGTCACCAACCCCCCGATCGATCCCGAGCGCGAGCGCGCCGTCATGGACCTCCAGATGGAGCTCGGCCGCCGGCCGGCGTTCCTGGGCGGCGTCCCGGCGCGGCCCGCGACCGTGCGGGTCACGCGGCCCGTGGTGGTGGACCTGGAGCGCCTGCTGTCCGAGGTCCGCGCCGGCTCCCGGTCACCGCACCGGACCGTCCGGATCCTCGACGCGACGTGGCTGGAGGCCGCCGGACCGGCGGGGCTTGGTGTCGCGCTTGAGCGCCTCGCCGCTTCGGCGCTCGCGGCTTCGCGGGCCGGGGCGGAGGTCATCGTGCTGCGTGACTCGGCCGCGTCGCTGGCCGAGCCCGGACGCCTGCCTGTGCCGTCGGTGCTCGCGGCGGGCGCGGTCAATACCGCCCTCACGGACGCGGGCGTCCGCGGCCGGACGGACCTGATCCTCGATTCGGGCGACATCCTCGACGTCCACGGGCTGGCGATGGCCGTGGCTGCCGGCGCGCGGGTCGTCCATCCCCGGCTGCTGCTCGAGCTGGTGCGCGAGCAGGCGGGCAGCCGGGGCGCCGAGCAGGTGACGCCGGGTGACGCGGTCGCCAACACCCTGGCCGCGCTGGACACGGGCGTGCGCAAGGTGCTCGCACGGATGGGCATCTCGACCGTCGCCAGCTACATCGGCGGCCAGCTGTTCGAGACGCTCGAGCTGGGCCCGAACCTGGTTGCGCAGTGCTTCCCGGCCGCGGCGTCGTGGCCGGGCCGGCTCGAGGCGCGCGATCTCGCCGCGGTGCAGCTGTCGCGGCTCGCGGCCGCCCGCGCCCAGGCCGCTGCCGCCCGGCCGGACCGGCTCCCCGATCCGGGTCTGGCCCGGTTCCGGGGCGACGGCGAGCTCCACCTGTACAGCCCCGCGATCGCGAGCGCCGTGCAGGACCTCGCGACCTCCGAGGACTCGACCGAGGCGGCGCTCGCCCGGTACCGCGCCGGGCTCGCGCGGGAGGCGGCCGTCATCCGCGACGGGTTCCGCGTCTCGCGTCCGCGCGGGACCCGGGCGGTTCCGGTCGACGAGGTCGAGGACGCACGATCGATCGCCCGGCGGTTCGTCGTCAGCGCGATGAGCGTCGGCGCATTGTCGCCGGAGGCGCACCGGGTCCTGACGCTGGGGATCCAGGCCCTGGGCGGCTCGGCCAACACGGGCGAGGGCGGCGAGGACCCTGCCTGGTATGCCCCGGATGCCGACGGCGTCGCGACCGACGCCCACATCAAGCAGGTCGCCTCCGCGCGGTTCGGGGTGACCGCGGCGTACCTCGCCCGCGCCCGGCAGCTCGAGATCAAGATGGCGCAGGGCTCCAAGCCCGGCGAGGGAGGCCAGCTGCCCGGGCGCAAGGTGACCGCGTACATCGCATCGCTCCGGCGAGCGCAGCCGGGGCAGGCGCTGATCAGCCCGCCGCCGCACCACGACATCTACTCGATCGAGGACCTCGCCCAGCTGATCGCGGACCTGCGCGCGATCAACCCTCACGCCCGGATCGGCGTCAAGCTCGTCGCCACCCGGGGCGTGGGCACCATCGCGTCGGGCGTCGCAAAGGCCGGGGCCGACTACATCCACCTCTCCGGCCACGCCGGCGGCACGGGCGCGTCGCCACTGTCATCGATCAAGCACGTGGGCGCGCCGTGGGAGCTCGGCCTGTCCGAGGTGCACCAGGTGCTGCTCCGGAACGACCTCCGTGACCGGGTCGCTCTGCGTGCCGATGGCGGCCTCCAGACCGGCCGTGACCTGCTGATCGCCGCTCTGCTGGGCGCCGAGGAGTTTGCGTTCGGCACCGCGGCCGTCGTCGCGATCGGCTGCGACATGGCGCGCCAGTGCCACCTCGACACCTGTCCGACGGGGATCGCGACGCAGCGCGAGGACCTGCGCGCCAAGTTCACCGGCACGCCCGAGATGGTCGTGCGGTTCTTCCTCCGCCTGGCCGAGGACCTCCGGGTCGCGCTGGCTGAGGTCGGGGCGCGGTCCGTGGCCGAGGTCGTCGGCGAGGGGCGGCGGTATCTCCGCGAGGCGCCCGGTTCCACGGTGGACCTGGCGACGCTGCTCGCGCCCGCCTGGCGGGCATCGGCGGCCCGGCGGCTCGAGCCGTGGGCCGCATCCGCCGACGTCGTGCGCCAGCCCGCGTCACCCCTCGCCGAACGGCTGCTCGCGGATCTTCGAAACGGGCAGGCGCTTCCATCGTCCATGCTGCCGGTCACGACGGCCGAGCGGTCGCTGGGCGCCGTGCTGACCGGGGCCATCGAGCGCGGCGAGGTCGCGGGACCGATCCGATTGTCGTTCCGTGGCGCTGCGGGCCAGAGCTTCGGGGCGTGGGCAGGGTCGGGCGTCTCGCTTGTCCTCGAGGGGACGGCGAACGACTACGTCGGCAAGGGGCTGTCCGGGGGCACGCTGGTGATCCGGCCGCCGGAGCCTGCGGAGCCGACGCCATCGACACCGTCGCTCAAGACATCCCCCGCCGCCTTTCCGGCCGCCTCTCCGGCCGCCTCTCCGGCCGTATCCCCCGCGCAGCGCCGGCCGTTCACGCTGGCCGGCAACACATGCCTGTACGGGGCGACCGCGGGCCGGCTCCACGTCGTCGGGCGCGCGGGCATGCGGTTCGCGATCCGGAACTCGGGCGCCGAGGCGGTGGTCGAGGGGATCGGACCGCACGGCTGCGAGTACATGACCGGCGGCGCAGTCGTCGTGCTGGGCCCCGTCGGGCAATCGTTCGGCGCCGGGATGACCGGTGGTCGCGCGTATCTCTGGGACCCGGCCGGCCGGCACGTGGCGGCGCTCCATGCGCCCAGCGTCCGTGCGACGCGGGTCGCCGAGGCCGCGACCCGTCCCGACGGCGGACAGGTCGTTGCGCAGCTGCGACGGCTCCTTGCGGCGCACCGCGACGCCGGCTCCGCGCTTGCCGGCCGTCTGCTGGATGCGGGTGCGGCGACCGATGCCGACGTGTGGCTCGTCGAACCGGTGAGCGTCGCGACGGCGGCTGCTGCGCCCGGCGCAGACGTGCACATTCCCGTGGAGGTCCCCGCGGGAGTGCCTGCTGGCATGCAACCGAACCGCAACCGCGCCGTCGCCTGATCGGTGTCGCGAGCTGCTGCCCTTCGCGAGCAGGATTCAGGCTCGGCGTCGTGCCCCCACCGTGCCGTTCTCGCGGGTCCGTCCCGGCCCGTTCACCCACCCGGCGCGGCGCGCCGGCTCGACCCAGCAACGGGAGGATCCGACATTGACGTACCCGGGCTATGACACCAGCGGCATTGCCGAGGCCGCCGACCTGCGCGGCGGTCCCGTGACCTGCATTGCGTGCGGCTGCCGCCTCCAGCACTCCGCCGCGAACGGCATCGAGGGCTGGTTCCACTTCGCGCCGATGAACGGTCGCGACGCGCGCGGCGATCGCGTGGCCTGCGCCGACGCGGTCCACGACTCGAGGGGTCGAGCCGCGACCGCCGCTGCCGCCTGACCCATCGGGCTCTCCCGCCGGCCACCCTCCGGCCACCACACCGACACGACCCCGGCCACGCCCCGGGGTCGTTTCGATTCTGGGCGGCGGGCCAGGCTGCGTCGCCGTCGATTCGCCCCGAACCCCTGCCACGCACCGCGAGTGGCGGTGCTAACGGTCGAATCGCCCCTAACCCTTGCCACGCACCGCGACGGGCGGTGTTAACCGCCGAATCGCCCCGAAGTCCTGTCAGGTACCGCGGCCAGTGGTGATAGTCCGAGGCGACGTGCGCCGGGAGCCCGGATCGAAGCCCTCTCGTGCGGGCGCGGAACCGCGAACCCGGCCGAAACGTGACAGAACCCGGACTACCACCACGCCCGGCGGTGGCTGGCAGCACTTTGCCGGCGGTGGCCGGTGCCGCCGGTTGCCGCCGGCCGGACGGCGCGCTCGGGCGCGGCCGCAGCGGCAGCCGAGGCCCGCGCTACGCCGGCTCGTCCGCCTCGATCCGGTAGCCCACCGACCTGACCGCGACGATCCGCGGCCCGCCGACCGCCTCGAGCTTGGAACGAAGCCGGGCGAGGTGCGGCTTGAGCCACAGCAGGTCAGGATCGGGCTCGGCCGGCCAGCCGGCGCGGGCAAGCCGGTGATGCGCGACCAGGTCGCCTCCCGCGCGGACCAGCGCCTCGAGCAGCCGGAACTCGGTCGGCGTCAGGCTCAGGCTGATCTCCCCGACCCGCGACTCGTGGCGGGCCGGCTCGAGCACCAGCGAGCCCGCCGTGAGGATCCCGGGGTTGCCCTCGCCCGGCGCCCGGCCGGTCCCGGCCAGGTCCACCCGACGCATGACCGCGGAGATCCGGGCCAGCAGCTCCTGCTTGCCGAACGGCTTGACGAGATAGTCGTCGGCGCCGATCCCGAGGGCCTTGACCTTGGCCGCCTCGGCGCTCTCGCCCGAGACCACGAGCACCGGCACGTTGCCCGTCGCCCGCAGCTGGCCGATGACGGTGAACCCGTCGGGACCCGGCATCGCAAGGTCGAGCAGCACGAGGTCCGGCCGTTCCTCGCGGAAACGCTTGACGGCGGTGAGGCCGTCGTAGGCGGTGATGACCTGGTGGCCCTCGGTGCCCACCAGCGCGGTGATCGCCCCGACCATCGCCGGGTCATCGTCGACCACCAGGATCCGCAGCGGTCTCGTTCCGATCATCGGATGACTCCCTTCCCTCAGACTGCGACCGCGGCCGGCAGGGCGAGCACGAACCGTGCCCCGCCGGCGGGCGCCGGCTCGCACCACAGCCGGGCCCCCATCGATTCCGCCAGCCGGCGGGCGGCGTACAGCCCGATGCCGGACCCCCGCGCCGTCTGCGTCTCGCGCCGGGCATATGGTTCGAAGATCCGGGCGCGCCACTCCGGCGGGATGCCGGGACCCTCGTCGGTGATCGCGATCCGGACGATTTCCTCGACGAGCGACCATTCGACCATCACCCGCGTGTCGGGCGGTGCGTACTTGACGGCGTTCTCGAGCAGGTGCTCGAGCACCTGGCGCAGCCGCGACGGATCCGCCACCACGTGGTGCCTGGGCGAGCGGATGAGCGTCGGCTGGTGGCGATGGAGGAGCGGCGACAGCTCGGCCAGCAGCTCGCCCACGAGCGTGTCCAGGTCCACCGTCTGGAGCGCCGGCGCCTGGTCGGGGACGACGCGCACGGATTCGAGGATCGAATCCACGAGCCGGTTGAGCCGTTCGATCTGCTCCAGGGTTCCCTGGTGCCAGGCGGCGCGGGTCTTGCGCCGGAGGGGGTCGCGAGACGCGCGGCCGGCCAGCGGTGGCTCCTCCGCCAGCAGGTCCGTGTAGGCGCGAACCACGGCGAGCGGCGTCCGAAGCTCGTGGGTCACCAGCGCGATCAGCTCGCTCCGCGCCTGGTCGAGCGCCTTGAGCTGCTCGACCTGCGCCTCCGCCTCGCGCCGCAGCCGGCCCTTCTCCACGATCCCGGCCAGCAGGTCCGCGATCGCCGACAGCTGGTCCGCATCGGCCGCGCTGAACTCGCGTGGCTGCTCGGTCTGGACGTTGAGCACGCCCACCACCTGGTCGTCCCACATCAGCGGGACGGACAGCATCGACGCCACGAAGCGCCGCTGGTCGAGACCCCGGACCCACAGGAACCGGGTGTCCGACCGGACGTCCGCGATCACCATCGGCTGCCGGGCGGCAGCCACCCGGCCCGTGATCCCCTCCCCGAACGGGACCCGGGCGCGCCCGATCTGGTGGCGGTCGAGGCCGGTCGTCGCCGCGAGCGTGAGCGTCGCACCGTCGCGGTCGAGGAGGTACAGCGATGACACGTTGGCGCGCAGCGCGTCTCGCGTCCCGTCGACGACCGTCGCGAGCAGCTCCTCCCAGGTGCTCGCGGTCGTGGCCAGCTTGAGGATCCCGTGGAGGAACCGCAGGTCCTCGACAGGATCCGCGGCGCGGTGCGCGTTCTCGAGCGTCGACATCGGGATCACCATACAAGCGTAGGCCGCGGCGCTACCGAACACGGTTGCGAGGCGGTACCGGGACGGTGCCCGTGCAGTCGAACCGTAACCGTCCGGAGCGTGACGGGGGTTCCCCTCGTCGGCGATCCTTAGCCCGTGCCTGCCCAAGACCCACGTCCCGCGCGTGTCGCCCGCGTTCCTGCCGTCCGCGGCCGCCGCTCCGCGTTCCCGGCCGTGGCCGCCGAGCCCCCCGGACCGGGGCTGCGACGTGCCCGCGACCCGCTCGCCCGCGACGTCCGGCTGCTGGGGGCGCTGCTGGGCCAGGTGATCGCCGAGCAGGGCGGCCCGGAGCTGTTCGCGCTGGTCGAGCGGATCCGCCGGCGGACCATCGCGCTCCGGCAGGCCGGCGAGCCGAGGGTCGAGCCGGACGTCGAGCGGGAGCGGCTGGCCGCGGAGATCGCGGGGCTCGACCTCGACCACGCCGCAGCCGTGGCACGGGCGTTCACCCTCTACTTCCAGCTGGTCAACCTCGCGGAGGAGCGGCAGCGCATCCGGACGTTGCGGAAGCGGGCACGCGCCGCGCGAGGCGGCTCGATCGATGATTCGATCGCCGAGGCGGTCGTGCGGCTCCTTCCGGCGCACGGTGCCGCGGGCGTCGAGTTGATGCTCCGGCGCGTCGTCGTCCACCCGGTGCTGACGGCCCATCCGACCGAGGCCCGCCGGCGCACCCTGCTGGTCGCGCTGCGCCGGATCCGGCGGCTGCTGGATGCGCTCGACGATCCGCTCACGACCCCCGACGAGGACGCGGACCTGCGCCGGCGCCTGCGCGAGGAGATCACGATCCTGTGGCACACCGGCGACCTGCGGACGGTCGTGCCCGCGCCGCTGGACGAGGTCCGGTCTGCGCTCGCGATCTTCGACGAGACGCTGTTCACGGTGGTCCCGAGGTTCCACCGGGCGGTCGATCGGGCGCTGGATGCGGCGCGGTCCGGCGATCCGGATGATGCCCGACAGCCCCTCGCGACCGATGACGGACGGACCGGCACCCGGCCTGTGACCACGCCTGCGATCCTCCGCCTCGGGTCATGGATCGGGTCGGATCGCGATGGCCACCCGGGGGTGACCGCCGAGACGACGCTCCACGCCGCGAGGCTGCAGGCCGACCACCTGCTGCGTGGCTACGAGGCGGTCGCGGGGCGGCTCATGCAGACCATCGCCGGACGCGTGCCGCCGGATCGCCTCGACCGGGCACTGGGCAGCGCGCTCGCCCGCGATGCGGAGGAGCTCCCCGACATCGTGCGCCAGCTCCGGCGCCGGTTCCCGGACGAGCCCTACCGCCAGCGCCTGGGGGCGATCGCAGAGCGCCTGCGGCGCACGCGGGCCGCGCTGACCGACGAGACCGCGCCGAGATCCGGGGGCTACGGCGATCCCGCGACGCTCGACGCCGAGCTGGTCGTCGTCCAGGACGCGCTCGCCGCCGACGGGCTGCGCCGGGTGGCCTGGGGCGAGGTCGCGGAGCTTCGCTGGCAGCTGGGCACGTTCGGGTTCCACCTCGCATCGCTCGAGGTGCGCCAGCACGCCGCGGTCCACCGCAAGGCGCTGGCGGCGCTCGACGGCGACGCCGGGCCCGACACGGAGATCGCCGCCGGAGTCTCGCTGGGCGAGGTCCTGGCCACGTTCCGCGCGGTGGCGAGGATCCAGTCGAGATACGGCGTCGAGGCCTGCCGGCGGTACGTGATCTCGTTCACGACGACGGTCGATGACGTGACCAGCGTGCTCGAGCTCGCCCGGCGTGCGGCCGCACCGGACCCATTCCCTGCGCCAGCGCCCGAGCTGGCCGGGCTGCCCGCCGCGCTGCCGGTCCTCGACGTGGTCCCGCTGCTCGAATCGGCCGAGGCGCTCGATGGCGCGCGAGCGCTGTTCGACGCGCTGCTCGCCGATCCCGCGTATCGCGCCCACCTCCGCGAGCGAGGCGATACCCAGGAGGTGATGCTGGGCTACTCGGACTCGTCCAAGGAGAGCGGCTTCCTGGCCGCGAACTGGCTCCTCTACCGGGCGCAGCAGGCGCTGGTCGCCGCGGCGCGCGACCACGGCGTCACGCTCGTCCTGTTCCACGGCCGCGGCGGTGCGATCGGCCGCGGCGGCGGGCCGGCGAACCGGGGCATCCTCGCCCAGGCCGCGGGGTCGGTCGGCGGTCGCCTCAAGTTCACCGAGCAGGGCGAGGTGATCGCCGCGCATTTCGCGGACGGGTCCATCGCGCAGCGCCATCTCGAGCAGGTGACGGCGGCAGCGGTCATCGCCTCCACGCCGGAGCACGAGCGCGCGACCGCGGCCGCGGCGGCGACGGGCATGACCACGATGACCGAGCTCACGGCGATCTCGGCCACGGCCTACCGCGCGCTCGTCGAGCGGCCGGAGTTCGCGTCCTTCTTCCGCGCGGCCACCCCGATCGACCTCATCGCGGGGCTCGGCCTGGGGTCGCGGCCCACGTCGCGCCCGGGCGCATCCGCGGGTGGGGCGCCCGCCGGTGCCGCGCCTGCCGGTGCCGCGCCCGCCGGTGCCGCGCCGACGATGGACATCGCCGGCCTGCGCGCGATCCCGTGGGTGTTCGCCTGGTCGCAGTCGCGGGCCAACCTGCCCGGCTGGTACGGCCTGGGCACGGCCCTCGATGCGGTCGCCACCCGCGGCGGACGCGAGGCGGTCGAGCACCTCGCCGACCTGTACCGCCGGTGGCCGTTCTTCACCTCCCTCCTGGACAACGCCGAGCTGTCGCTGGCGAAGGCGGACCTGGGCACGTTCCGCCGCTACGCGGATCTCGCGGACGGCGCTGATGCGATCGCGATCCGGGGCATGATCGAGGCCGAGTACGCGCGCTCGGTCCGGCTGCTGCTGCTGGTAACCGGGCGCGAACGTCTGCTCGCCGGGCACCCGACGCTGGCCCGCTCGATCGAGCTCCGGAACCCGTACGTCGATGCGCTGTCGGCCGTCCAGGTCGAGCTGCTGGGCCGGCTCCGGGATCCCGCGCTGTCGGCAGCCGATTCGCGGGCCCTCCACGCGGTCGTCGGTGCGACCATCAACGGCATCGCCGCAGGCGTCCAGAACACCGGGTAGAGGGAGACCGATCGAATGCACCAGATCCAGGCGGCGGTCATCGAGCGTGCCGGCGTGCCAACGGTGATCGAGCAGCTCGAGCTCGCCGATCCGCGACCGGGTGAGCTGCTTGTGCGCATGACGGCGGCCGGGGTCTGCCATTCGGACCTCCACGTGCGCGACGGCCACTGGGAGCGACCCGGCCCGATCGTGATGGGCCACGAGGGTGCGGGGGTGGTCGAGGCGGTCGGCGAGGGCGGCGACATCGCCCTGGTCGGGCGATCCGTGGCGCTGTCGTGGTACGCGCCGTGCCTGCACTGCCGCGAGTGCCAGCGCGGCCGGCAATGGCTGTGCTCGGGCTCGCCATCGCTGCGTCACGCGCAGGCGGACGGTTCCACGCGGCTCGCCCGCGCGGACGGATCGCCGGTGCTCGCGTATCTCTCGATCGGGACCATGGCCGAGGCGCAGGTCGTGCCGGCAACCGCCGCGGTGCCGATGCCCGACGGCGTGCCCGCGGAGATCGCGGCGCTGATCGGGTGCGGGGTCTCGACCGGTGTCGGGGCTGTCGTCAAGACCGCGGCCGTCCCAGCCGGCGCGACCGTCGCCGTCATCGGGCTGGGGGGCGTGGGGCTGTCGTGCGTGATGGGCGCGGTGCTGGCCGGGGCCCGGCGGATCGTCGTGGTGGACGTCAATCCCGCCAAGCTCGAGCTCGCGTCGGCGCTCGGCGCCACGCACGCGATCGCGGCCGACCTGGACCAGCCCCGCGACACGATCGACGCCATCCGCGAGGCGGCCGGCGACGGCGGCCCCGAGTTCGTGTTCGAGGCGATCGGCCTGCCCGCGACCATCGAGCAGGCGGTCGCCGCGCTGCCGCCGGGCGGGACGGCGGTCCTCGTCGGCCTCACTCGGTTCGGTGAGCACGCGCGCGTCGAGACGTTCCCATTCGTGGACGGCGGCCGCCGGATCCTCGGCTCGAACTACGGCTCGGCTGTCGCTGCGATCGACTTCCCGGCCTATGCCGAGGCGTACCTCGCGGGCCGCCTGCCGATCGACCGCCTCATCGACCGCCGCCTGCCGCTCGCCGATCTCGAGGACGCCTTCGACCGGCTCCGAGCCGGGCGCGCCGCACGCCAGATCGTGACGTTCTGAGCCGCGGGCCGGCGCTCGCCCGCCCCGCGCCCGCGCCCGCCCTGCGCGGCCGATTCCTGCCACGCACCGCCAGGCGCGGTGCCAGCCCGTGGCGCCGCCCCTTCCTGCCACGCACCGCCAGGCGCGGTGCTACCCGCCGGATCGCCCGAATCCGCTGCCACCCACCGCGGGGGCCGGTGTTAGACCGGTCCGGCACCGTTTCGCGACCCCGATGACGCTCCCGTCGTGCGTGATCGGGGGTGGCGGACGCGCTGGAGCGTGGCAGAACCTCGTCTAGCACCGGGACGCGCGGTGCATGACAGGAACAGCAGCAGTCCCGGCGTCCGCACGGGCGACGACAGCCAGCTTCTCGCCACCCAGCCGCGCATCGGGTAGGCGCGCCCGAACACGCCGTCGTGGCGCTCGATCCGGCGCCGCGAGGTTCGCGTATCGCGCACCGCGAGCAGCCGCGTCACGTCGCTCGCCGACCACCCCGATCGCTCACGCGCGATCCGCGCAGCCAGCCTGACCTTCTGGTCGTGCCGCCGCAGCGTCTCCTCGACCGACGCGATCTCGGTCTTCACCTCGACCACGAGCAGCATCCGCGTGAGGGCATGGAACGCCAGCAGGTCGATCGATCCCCGCTCGCCGTACCAGGCGTAGGTCACCTCGGCCGCGGTCGACCAGCCGGCCGCCTCGAGCAGCCCCGCAACCTCGGCGACCACCGCGGCATGCCCTTCGTCACGGACACGATCGATCTGCGCACCGCGCCAGCGGACCGAGACCGCAAGCTCCGCCCCGAGCGCGACGGCCACGCGACGCGCCACGACGATCGACACGCGGTCGAGCCCGAACGACTCGAGATCGGACACGACCTGCTGGCTGAGCCCGGCCTGCTCCGCGACGTCGCGCTGGCGAAGCCGCTGGTGGCGCCGGATCGACCGGAGCGCGCGGCCCACCTGTGCGTCGTCCATCCGCGCAGGATGCCCGCGGCGCCTCACCGCGCGCTTGCGGCAGGATCGACCTGCGGCGGGATCGACCTACGGCACCGCCACCGTCGTCGATGCCAGCACCCCGCCGTCGTCGCCCACCGCGTCGAGCACGATGTAGTACGACAGCCCGGAGGTCAGGCAGCCGATGCTCACGTTCCCCGCCGGCGCCGATCCGCTCGCTTCGAGCACGCCGTCGAACACCGGCCCGCCGTCGGGCGACACCCCTTCGACCGCCGGGTAGGCGCGGACAAGGACGCCCGTGGCGTCGATCCCGGCCAGCGAGTACGTCACCTCCGCCCGCGTGCACGTGGGCACGGCGACCGACCCGATATCGACGCAGTAGTCGACGCCGCCGTACTTGGCCGTCCCCAGGCACGACGTGCCGCTCACATCGGACAGCGGCAGCATCGGCTTGGCATACGAATCGGTGGCCACGTGGAGGTACGGCGACAGCCCGGTGCCCAGCTTGAACACCGGGTTCGATGCGGACGACAGCGAGACATCGAACTGCTCGACCCCGCCGCCCGTGGTGAACTCGCCGACCGGGCTCTGACCGGCGAACAGGCCGCTGCCGGCAATCGCCTGGAAGCGATAGGTGGTCGAGGCCAGCACGTCCAGCCGGGCGAGCAGGACCGTTTTGCCGAACAGCGAGATCGACGACATCGATGATGGCGTCCCGATCGTCGCCGGCGTCCCGTCCGCCTGCCAGAAGTGGACGGTGCCCGCGGCTGGTGGGTCGACGGTGAACCCCACGATCGCGATGTTGGGCCGGTCCGAATCGACGAACACGACGTTCACCGTTGGCCCGAGCTTGAACTGGATCACCGGCAGGTCGACCTGGAACGTCCCCTTGACCCCGCTCGGGCAGCCGGCGGGCGGCGGGTCGATGAAGCAGATCGTGAACACCGGGTTGACCGTGATGTCGCCGATCGTGCCCGCCGTGTCGATCCCGGACGGGCCGACCGGGGTGGGCGGAGGCTCATCGCCCGGTTCCGGCGGTGCCGCGAGGCTCGGCGCTGGGGTCTCGCCGGGCGCGAGCGAGGGCGACGGACCGCCACCGCCCGAGGTCGGGATCGGCAGCACGTCCGCGCCGATCACGTCCGGCGGCGTCCCACCCGGCGGGAAGGCCCACATCGCGGTGACCCGTCCCCCGCCGAAGGACCTGGCGAACGCGTCGACGATCGAGGCGGGCCACCAGTCGCCCTGGTACCCGGCGTTCGGTCGCCCCAGCGGGTCCATCACGTAGTAGGCCGGCGGCTTGCCGGCGGACGGATCGCCCGGGTAATAGCCGTCGAGGTAGATCGCGTGGGTGCCCGTGAACGACGCCTGCAGCCGGAGCGGCGGGGGAACCTTGGAGTAGTCCCCCTGCACGACCGCGCCATACCCGGCCGCGAGCAGGTCCTTGAGCTGCTGGGTCCGGATCGACCCCGCATGGAACGAGATGCCGTAGCCGCGCCACAGCGCGACCCCGAGGTCGTCGAGGCCGGTGCCGCCGTCCTGGTCGTCCTGGAGCGTTCGCAGGATCGACCCGGTGGTCACGATGCCGAAGCCGAGCCGGGCGAGCATCGCGCCCGAGGCCAGGGTGCAGTTGGCGCTCTGGAACGGGCCGCCGTCGAACTGGGTGACCGGCGGGATCCGCGGGAACCCGGTCGGGTTGAGCGCGACCACGGGCTCGGCGCCGATCAGCGCGTTCGCGGCGAGGGCGAGGTCGGCCGGCGCAAGCGTCGGCACCGGCGAGGCGTCGGCGGGGTTCTCGGACACGTCGAAGGCCACCGGGAGCTCGCCGCTCGGGCTGTCGGGCGCGCTCGCGAGCAGGAAGTCGGGCGCCTCGCCGGCGGTCGAGACCGGGGAGTGGTCCTTGAGCGCGCTGACCGCGACGGTCGCAACGGTCGCGCCGATGACGGCCGTCACCGCGAACAGCGCGATCTTGGCAAGGATGCCGGGGAGGGCGCTCATGCCGATCGTTCCGCCTGGATCATTGCATTGCTCACTTGCAGGACATGGCGTACGGGCCTCCGGTCGCGGACTTGGTGGTCCCGCCATACCGGTCAGTCGTGACGGCGTAGACGGTGAGCGATCCGTCGTAGAAGGTCTTGCCGTCGAACGTCGAGGTGGTCCCCTCGTAGTAGTTCCCCGTCTTGACGTTCGCGTTCATCTTCCCGGAGATGGGTCCAACATGCGTCCTGTTGTTCACCAACGACCAGTAGAAGGTCACGGTCAGCCCATCAGACGGCTGGTCGGCATCGTTTGCGTAGGTCCCGATCGTCATGGTTGTCGTGGTGCAGGCGTAGAACTGGTTCCTTGGGAACACGCCGTCGAACTGGGCCTCCGTGTCACAACGCTTGACCGTGATCGATGCCGTCTTCGTCTGGCTGGCCACGTTCTTGCCGTCGACCGCCTTGATGTACCACTTGAGGCTGCCCGTCGGCGGCGTCGGGATCGTGATCTTGTCCGTGGTCGTGTTGAGACTCGCCGCCCACGTGCCCGACCGGCCGCTCATCGCCTTGGATGACCACGACGTGTCGCCCGGGCGAAGGTAGAACAGCGTGACGGACGTGACTCCATCGATGTCGTCCACCTTGGCTGTGATCGACGTGGAGATCGCGCACGACCTGACATTCAGCGGGTCCCAGTACAAGGAAGAGCCCGACGAGGACTTGGCGGACGTGATCGCCGGGCCCGTGTTGGCGCACACGGCCACCGTGATCGTGCTCGCGCCGCTTGCCGGTCTGCGCGCCGTCAGGCCCGCGACGTCCGTGGCCACGGCGTAGTACGCGAGCTTGCCCGCGGTGGTGATCCCGTCGGCCTTCGTGTCCAGCGTGACCTGCCAGGTGCCGCTGGTGGGGCCTCCGGTCGACTGCGTCATCGGAACCTGGGCATACGAGGCTGCGCCCGGCGCCCGCCAGAACAGCGTGACGCCGGTGATGCCGTGGTCGTCCTTCGCCGTAACCTTGAACGTGACCTTCTTGGCCGCGGTCGGGCAGTAGGACCCGGTGTCATAGCTGATCTTGCTGGTCGAGGCCGTGAGACCGCTGATCGAGGGCTTGGCGTTCGGCGTCGCCGTCGGGACCGGTGTCGCAGTCGGGACCGGCGTCGGCGATGGCGATGGCGTGTTGTTCTCGATCGCGGTCAGCGTCTGGCCGGGCGCCGCGGAGCCGGCCGCAGCCGTCACCGGCTGGCACTCCCCCACCGGCAGCGCGTCAGCCGGCGAGTCGAGCTTCAGCGCCTGGGCCTGGACCCAGCCCTCGGTCCGGCCCGGTGCCGGGAAGAAGATCCGCAGCCAGGCGCCGTCGGCCGTCTTGCCGGTGACCAGCATCTGCTGTCCCGACGAGACCCTGGCGATGGCCGGTCCCTGGTCCGGGCACGGGTAGATGTCGAGCTGGGCGCCGGCCGTTCCCTGCGAGCTGCCGGGACCGGACGCGATGAACCCGCCGGCGGCGCCGCCGATCACGAGCCCGCCCACGAGCAGCGCTGCGGTGATCTGCGGCCCGCCGCCCAGGCCCACGATCTTGCCCACAACGGCCCCGATCGCGCTCACTGGGGCGAACCCTCCAGGATGACCTCGCTGAGCGCCGCGTCATCGAACGGGCTGTTCGTGTACGCCGTCTTCTTCGATGCGTACGTCGACACGATCGTGATCCGCAGCTTCGTTGCACCGTCGATCCCGCCCAGCTCGAACCGCTGGGGCCCCTGTGCGTCCTTGAGCCGGATCTTGATCGGGTCTCCGCCGTTGACCGACACCGTGACGTCCTTCAGCCGCAGATTCGCGAAGTACGCATCGTCCGACAACTCATACCCGTTGTACATAGTGATTGCGTCGACCCGCGCCTTGGCGAAGGTCACCTCGATCCACTGGCCCTTCTCGGTCGCCTTGCCCTCCTGCCAGCAGGTCCTGGGGTCGCCATCGATCGCCATGCCTGCCGCGAACTTCGCCCGGTTGCCGACCACCGACGATGCCTTGGCCGTCTTGAGCGTCAGCGGCACGGGTTCCGGCGTGGGGCTTGGTGCAGCCGATTCAACGACGGCGGTCGATGGCGCTGCCGAGAAGGGTGCGGATGTCGCGATGCTCCCCGGCCCCGGACCGCTGAGCAGCATCGAGGCTGCGACCGCCCCCACGCCGAACAGGATCCCCAGGCCGCCGATGACGAGGATCCACGTCGGGAACCCGCTCGATGTCCGGCCGGCCCGTGGCGCGGATGGTGGAACGGGCGCGGTGGTGGACGGGCGTGGACGGGCCGGCGGACTGGCGGGCGACGGCGGCGGCGATCGTGGCCGCGTCGGGCTCGATCACCCGGGCGGCCTGCGCGAGGGTCGTCCCGCAGGACTGGCAGAACGTCCGGGTTGCCGGATTTGCGATCCCGCAGGACGGGCAGCGGATCAGGCCGGCAGCGGGGTCGGCGGCCGGTGGGACCTGCGAGGAAGCCGTGGCCGGGCCGGCCTGCGGCGGCCAGATCGGATCCGACGGCACGATCTCGGGCATCTCCCACGTCGCCGGCGGCACGTTCGCTAGCGGCCATCGGCGGGCCGCTTCCGGCCGGCCCCGGTCCGGCAGCGTGACCGGGTCCGGCGGCGGGATCCGCGATCGAGCCAGGTTCGGCGGGCTGCCCCTCCCACTCGAGGAACGCCCCGCACGACCCGCAGAACTCGTCGCCTGGGCTGTTGGCGGTCCCGCACCGGCGGCAGATGATCGATGCGGCGTCGGGCACGTGCTCTACCCCCGCATGACCAGGACGACGGGCAGGTCGAGCAGGCGCAGGATCACGAAGCTCGGCGGCACGGTCGAGGCCTGGCTCACGAACATCGGGGCGGCCGTCTCCGGGAAGGCGGCGCCATCGACCGCGTCCGCGGTCAGCTCACGCGATCCGGTCCGATCGTTGTGGAACACCAGGACCTGGACCCGGAACCTGCCCTGCGCGTCGGTGACGACGGGCGGCAGATGGGGCGTGATCCCGATGCTCCACTGCAACCGCACCGCGGTGTTGGGCGGGAACCCGGAGCCGGTCGCGATGGTCACCGTGCCCGGAGGGCCGATGGGCGGGTCCAGCTCGACCTTCGCCAGCGACGCGGCTCCCGTCAGTCGCGCGGTCCGCGGCGAGCCCGTGAACGCGTCCGCCACCTGGAGCGTCGCGGTCCGGTCACCGGGCGCGGTCGGGGTGAACGTGACCGAGACGGTGCAGGCCTCGGCGCGATGGAGCACGACGCCCACGCAGCTGTCGGCCACGACCGCGAAGTCCGTGGCCATCGGACCCGTGATCGTCGCCCCCGTGACCGCGAGCAGGCCCCAGCCGGTGTTCGACAGGATCGCCGCGGCCGGCAGGCTGGTGACCCCCACCGCGCGGGCTCCGAGATCCAGCACCGGCGGCGCGAGCAGGGGCACGGGCGGCATGTCGCGCAGGAACGCGTCGCTGAGCTTGTTGCCGTCACCCGCCACCAGCCCCTCGGCGGTGGATGCGAAGGCGACGAACCGCCCGTCGCGGCTCACGTCCGGCGTCTGGCTGCGTCCGCCGCCGGCGGCGCCCTTGAGGTTGACCGACACGAGCACGGTCTGGCCCGCATCGACGTCACGCGCGTAGACCTCGGTGGCGCCCCGGATGACGGCCGCCGGCACGACGCCACCGGCCATCGCGACGAGGTCCCCCGCCGTCGAGGCGAACGCGACCACGCGCCCATCGGCCGAGATGGCCGCCTGCCCGCTGGAGCCCTTGGCCTGCGCTCCCTCGGACGTCAGCGACACGAGCGCCATCGTGCCCGTGGTCCGGTCTGTCCGGAACACGTCGGCTGCCTTGTTGGCGTCGCCCGGCACGAGGTTGGAGGCTGACGATTCGAACGCGACGTAGCGGCCGTCTGCCGAGATCGATGGCCCCGATGACGGGCCGTCCGGCTGCTCGCCCGAGCCGGCGCCGGGAGGCACGCTCACGCGCGTGGTCACCCCGGCCGCCACGTCCCGGACATAGACCTGGGTGCCGGACCCGATCTCGTCGCGAAGGATCGTGCTCCCGGCGTCCGACACGAAGGCGACGAGGTTCCCGTCCGCCGAAATCGATGGATCGTCCGACGTCCCGGAGGGGGTGCTGATTCCGTCAGTGCGGGCCGAGATCAGGACGGTCTGCTTGGCCGACCGGTCGTAGCGATAGACGTCCGGGCGGTCGTTGCCGTCCTTGCCCGCGGTTGACGGGTTGGTCGAGACGAATGCCACGAACCGCCCGTCGGCCGAGACCGATGCCTGCCGGCTGCCCGGGGCATTGCTGCCCGCCGTCGTCTTCGAGACGACCTCGACGCCCCCGGTCCTGCGGTCCCAGGCGAGCACGAGCGAGCCCAGCGCGACGGTGGTGAAGCCGGATGGCGGCTGGTACGTGTACGCGACGATCCGGCCGTCGGCCGAGATGGACGGCTCCTGCGCGCTGCCGCCGGGCGGCACCGGCACGCCGCCCGGCAGGCCGAGACGCGTCATCCTCCCGGTGCTCCGGTCGAGCACGAACACGTCGAGCGCGCCGTTCGTGTCACCCGTCACGAGGTCCGGGGCGTTCGAGGTGAACGCCACATAGCGCCCGTCGGCAGAGATCGAGACCTGTGCCGACGGGCCGCCCCCCGCCGGGCCTGCGCCGCCGGTGCCGCCGAAGCGGAACGACACGAGGCCGGTCGTGCCGGGCGGCGCCGGAAGCGGCGCGCCGGTCGGGACGGTGGCCAGCCCGCGAACCTGGGGGGCCTCGGGCACGGCGACGGCCGGCAGGGGCGAGACGAGCAGCAGCGCGAGGCTGACGGCGGCGGCCCGCGCGGTCGCGGGCCTCAGGGCTTGAGGTACCCGGAGTAGAACAGGGCCGGGTCGCATGTCGGGCCGTCGCTGCACACGAGGGACAGGTTGAGGCTCTGCCCATCGGCGATGACGATGGGGGTCACGAAGTGGAGGTCGTAGTCGCGGAAGTTCTCGAGCTTGAGCTGGAGCAACGGTGTCGCGTCGCGGAGCACCACGATCGCGCCCTCGCGGCCGTTGGGGTTCGAGAACACGAGGTCCGTGATGAACAGCGTCCCGTCAGGGGCGAAGGATGTCGTCTTGGCATCAAGGTGCCCGTCGACCGCGTTGCCCAGCCCGGGGATCACCGCGGTTCCGGGAGTCGCCGTGGGCGCAGGGGTCTCGCCGGGTGCCGGGGTGTCGGTGGGCGCGGGCGTGGGGGTGGGCCCGCCGGCGGCACCGCCCTCGGGCGGGATGGTCGCCAGGCCGGCGGCCTCGAGCGCGCTGTTCACGTCGGCCTTGAGACTCGCCAGGGGCGACGCCACGGCCTCCGACGCGGCGCTCTTGATCGAGGGCTGGAGCACGAACAGCCACAGCACGACCAGCGCGATCAGCAACACCGCGAGGGCGATCAGCGCCTTGACGAACCACGGCGGGAGCATCGACTCCTGGAGCAGCGTCCCGTCGAGGGAGATGGGCGCGCCACCCTCGGGCTTGACCAGCAGCTTGAACGGGCGGGTCTTGGGGGTGCCGCGCCAGAAGCGCTTGACCGGGCTGACATGCAGCTTCGCGAACTCGGCCATCCCCGGCTCGACCACCAGGGCGGGCGGCCTGACGTCGAACTTGAGCAGGCGGTCGTCGTCGGTTGCCTCGATCTCGGCGCTCAGGCGCGCGTTGCCGCGGTTGTCGACGGCGAGGTCGTGCGACCCCGAGCGGGAGCCGCGCGAGGTGCGCGGAACGAGCTCCGCGAACGGCGCCTGGAAGCTGCCGACCTCGACCGACCCTTCCTCGACCGCCGAGCCGGCCGGGTCCTCGTGCGACCGGGCTCGCAACCCGTACGGGACGGCGCCGGCGGGCGTGCTCGACTGGCGCGGCGGCCGGAACCGGATGCGCGCGGTTCCCTCCGCGCCGGGGAACAGCGACACGACCGGGGGTTCGACCGTCGCCCACCCCGCGCTGTCGCCCAGCACCTCGAGGGCGAACTCGTCGACGACCGTGCCCGTGTTGCGGACGCGGATATCGACGGCGGCTTCCTGACCGGGCTCGACGGTGACGGCAGGGTTGACCAGTGTGACGGAGGCTCCCACGAGCGGAAGTGTAGCCGCGCGGATGCGGGCCGAACAGGGCGCAGACGAGCGTCCCGTTTGGCCGGCCGGCTGAGCCGAACGGGCACGACCGGCTGCCCGTTAAGCCAGCGTTGACTGGGCGATCACGGGCGCGACGTAGGGTCCGGTCGCGCGATCCACGGCTCGGCCAACGCGTCTCAGTTCGACCGGCGTGAGGATCCGCAGGAGGTCGCCTGATGGTCGCCGAGCCTGTCCCGTTCTCCCCGCGCATCACCGTCGTCGTGTCGGCGGCCGACCCGCTCTCACAGGCAGGGATCGTGAGCCAGCTGCGCCGGGCCCAGGGGTTCAGCGTGGTCTCGGAGAGCGATGCACCCGACGACGTCGTCGCCCTGGTGGTCGCGGATGACCTCGACGGCAGCGTGCTTGCGGAGCTCCGAGGCCACCGGGCCCGCGGCATCCGTCGCGTCGTCCTGCTGATCTCGAGGGTGGACGATCGGGGGCTCCTGGCGGCGGCCGAGGCCGGGGTGACCGCGGTCGTCCGGCGCAGCGAGGCCACGGCGGGCAACCTCGCCGCCGCGATCCGGTCCGCCGCAGCCGACGAGGGCAGCCTGCCACCGGACCTCCTCGGGCGGCTGCTGCGCCAGGTGGGTCAGCTCCAGCGGCAGGTGCTGTCGCCCCGGGGCCTGACGTTCTCGGGGCTGACCGAGCGCGAGACCGCGGTCCTGCGCCTGCTCGCGGAGGGCTACGACACGTCCGAGGTGGGGCGCGAGCTGTTCTATTCCGAGCGCACGGTCAAGAACATCATCCATGACGTGACGTCACGGCTGGAGCTCCGCAACCGGGCGCATGCCGTCGCGTACGCGATCCGCGAAGGCCTCATCTAGGGCGAGGAAGGCGCGCCCGAACTCAGAGGACCGGGCTCCCGATCACGACCGCGGTCTTCCCGATCACGACCGCGGTCGCGGACCGCGGTCGTTCACGCTTCAGGTTGTCCTTCCAGGCGGCCGTACCTAGTGGACGGGGTTGGCGACCTTGTCCGTCGGCAGCTCCGCCGCCGCCCCTCGCTGAGCCTCTCCTTACGGGAAGGCCGTCAGCGCGCGGTGGAGGAAGGCGGCCATCTGGCCGCGGGTGACCTCGGCGGTGGGACAGAACGTGGTGGGCCCACAGCCCTTGGTGATGCCCGAGGCCGCGAGCCTGTTGATGTTGCCCTCGAAGGTCGTGCCGTCGTCGTCGGTGAAGAAGTCGGTCGCGGTGCTGGGCAGGTGGAAGGCGCGGTCGAGGAAGGCCGCCATCTGACCCCTCGTGACGGTATCGGTCGGACAGAACAGGGTGGCGCTGCAGCCCTTGGTGATGCCCGAGGCCGCGAGCCTGTTGATGTTGCCCTCGAACGTCGTGCCGTCGTCGTCGGTGAAGAAGTCGGTCGCGGTGCTGGACAGGTGGAGGGCCCGGTCGAGGAAGGCCGCCATCTGGCCCCGGGTCACCGGGTCATCGGGACAGAAGGTCGTGGCGCTGCAGCCACTCGTGATGCCGGAGTCGTACAGCCACAGGATGTCGGCAGCGAAGCTCGAGCCCGCGATATCGGTGAAGGGCAGCGGGGTGACGCTGTCGGAGGCCGCCGAGGCCGGTCCCGTGCCGGCGACGTTGGTGGCGGTCACCGTGAACGTGTAGCTGGTGCCGTTGGTGAGACCGGTCACGGTGCACGAGAGCGGGCCGCTGGTCCAGATGCAGGTCTTGGCATCGGGGCTGCTGGTCACCGTGTATTCGCTGATCGCGGCGCCGCCGTCATCGGTCGTTGCGGTCCAGGTCACGGCGGCCTCAGCATTCCCGGCCGCAGCGGCCACGCCGGTCGGCGCACCCGGAACCGTGGCCGAGACGAGCGGCATGTAGATGTCGATGCCGGCTGCGTCGTCCGACGATACGTCGACGAAGGTGGCCGACGCGAGGTCGGTCGTGTGGTGCCCCGCGGCCGCGCTGTCGTAGTAGCCGAACCTGTAGACCCCGTTGGGATCAAAGACCGAGATCCGGTAGGAATCTGCGGGTACCGTGAGGGTGTACGTGCCGTCGGCGGCCGTTGCCACCAGGTCCGCGGTCCCGCCACCATTGAACGCCCGCACCTGGACGCCCTCGAGGAGGGCGGCGCCCGTCCCCGTGATGGTCCCGCTGATGGAATGGGTGGCGACGACATCTGCCTGGGATTGGGTTCCCTGGACCGTCGCGATCGATCCCAGCGCGAGCATGAGGCTCAGCGCGATTGCGCCCGCGAGCGGGCGATGTCCTGCCTTCATCAGTGCCTCCTGGGCGACGAGCACGGAGATGACGACGGGACGCGACCGGCTTCGGATTGCGGCGAGTATACAAGCGGGTTGCGGCCGGTCCGACGGGCCGGATGGGAAGCGCGGACCAGCCAGAAGTACCGATTCTCAGGAATTGCGGGCATCGGGGCTCGGGCCCGGCACGTCGTCCCGGTCGCCGGTGCCCGACGATCAGCGACGGGGCCCGTCGACTACCTGCGCTCCCGACAAGGACGCGGCGCGATCCTGCATTCCCGGCGCCACTGCACCGGGACGCGGATCACATCGCCAGCTCCTCCTCTTCCTCCTCCTGGCGCTGGACCGCGGGCGACGCCATCGGATCCTCCTCGAGCTGCGCCACGGCGCCGGTGCCGCCGACGGCAACCTGGCCCGCGGCGTGTGGCGCCTGGACGGCGGACGTCACCTGCTCAGCGGTCTGCTCGGCGGCCCGCTCGAACCGGTCGGACGGGTTGCTCACGCGGATCCCGCCGGGCGCATCGGTCCCGTCGACCGGGCCCTGCTGCTGCTGGACGACATGCGCAAGCTCGTGGGCGATCGTCCGCTGCCCGGCGGAGGTGCCCGGGTCGTACTGCCCGGCGCGGAACACGACGTCGTTGCCGACGGTGTACGCGTTCGCACCCACGGATTCCGCCGACTTCGACGCGCGCTCGTCGGTATGGACCTGCACCCCTTCGAACGAGGTGCCGAAGGCTGCCTCCATCCTGGTCCTGGTCTGGGCGTCGAGCGGCGACCCACCGCCGGAGCCCACCACATCGTGGACCGGGGATGCCTGCTCGTCCTCGGCCGACAGCATCTGGACGACGCCCGCGTTGCCCGCCGTCCGCTGCAGGCGCATCACGGACGCCGCGGTGAGGGCGGGTGACACGCCGGGGGCCGTCGCGGCGCCATTCGCCACGTCGGGCGCCGCAGGCTCGCGATCTGGCCGGCGCGTGCGGTGCGCGGGCGGTTGAAGCTCGAAGTCGCGCATGACGGGTCCTCCTGTGGCTGGCGACAGGATCCCCCACTGCCGCGACGACCGCAATGCCCGTATCCGGGACCGCCCGGAAGTCTGCCCCAACGGGCACGGGGCGGGGTACGCCGCTGGTGTCGCCGATGAGCGAGGTCAAACGCCGGTTCCGGCGATGAACGCGTTCAGCCGCTGACCAGGTCCATGTACTCGCCGAACTCGGCCTCGACGGTCAGCCGGCCCAGCTTGCGGTACTCGCGCTCCGTGGCGCGCACCAGGTCGGACATGCCGACCGCGCGGTTGTCGGCCGCGGCGAGGTAGGCGGCCGTGACCGCGATGTTCCGGATGTTGCCGCCGGAGATCCGGAACCGGCGGGCCAGGAAGTCCAGGTCGATCCCCGGCGCCACCGGCAGGGTCGATGACAGGTTGCTGGCCCACAGCAGGCGTCGATGGTCCTCCTCGGGCATCGGGAAGTCGATGATCGCGTCCAGGCGCCGCACGAACGCCTCGTCGACGTTGGCCCGCAGGTTGGTGGTCAGGATCGCCAACCCGTCGAAGCGCTCCATCCGCTGGAGCAGGTAGGCCACCTCGACGTTCGCATAGCGATCCCGGGCGTCCTTGACCTCGGAGCGCTTGCCGAACAGCGCATCCGCCTCGTCGAACAGGAGGATGCCGTTGACCCGGTCTGCCTCGGTGAAGATCCGGTCGAGGTTCTTCTCCGTCTCGCCGATGTACTTGTCGACGACGGTCGAGAGATCGATGACGTAGACGTCGAACCCGAGATCGCCGGCCAGCACC
This sequence comes from uncultured Chloroflexia bacterium, assembly GCA_963835335.1. GTDB lineage: Bacteria > Chloroflexota > Limnocylindria > Limnocylindrales > CSP1-4 > CAIXZV01. The sequence goes on from CAWIFB010000026.1 coordinate 67,773, forward strand.
TCGGCCGACATCGTCTTGCCCGTGCCCGAATCGCCGGCGAACAGCGCGGTCACGCCCAGGCCGCGGGCGCCCTTGGTCCCCATCCGCCACTCCCCCACCACGCGGTCCCGGTGGCGGACGCGGGCGGTGAGCTCGCGGACCTGGGTCTCGACCGCGGCCGGCAGGATGAGGTCCTCCCAGGTCACGGTCGGGACGATCCGCCGGGCGAGGCGCTCGAGGCCGGCGGCATTCTGGGCGCGCGCGCCGGCGGCCACGTCGGCGACCGTCATCGGCCGGCCCTCGGCCGATGCGATCCGGCGGGCGGCCCCCGCGGCCCGTGCGATCTGCTCCGGGCCGAGACGGAACGCGAGCGTCGCGACCGCCGGGTCGAAGCCATCCGGCGCATCGCCGTTGAGCGAGTCGCTCCACAGCTCGTGGCGCTGCGCGACCGAGGCGACCGGGGCGTCGAGCACGAGCGGCGACTCGCGCGCCCAGGCAGGGTCCCATTCGCGGCCGCCGACGAGGACGACCACGCCGGGCTGTTCGGCGAATGCGCGCACCGCCCATGGACCTCGCTCGGCCAGCGATTCGAGCGGGCCGATGATGAGCCCGGCGTCGCGCAGCCGCGCCTCGCGCGACGCGGCTGCGGCGACCGCGCGCGGGTCCGCGTCCGATCCCATGCGGGTCAGGTCGAGCTCGATCGCCTGCCTGCCGACCCGATCGAGGGCCGTGCGTGCCAGCGATCCACCGGACGCCCCGGGGCGCTCGCGCAGGTACACCAGCGACACGCCGGCGCGCAGCCCCCGGGCGACGTCCTCGACGCTGCCCAGGTCCACGACCAGGGATTCCGCGAGCAGCGCCTCGACCATCGGGTCCGGGGCATCGTCGCCCAGCAGGTGCGCCGTCACGCGGTCCGGCACGCGCAGCGACCGCGTGAGCGACGGGCGGTCCGCGTCCTCGACGATCAGCAGCCCGCCCGCGACCAGGGGCGCGAGCGGGCCGAGGCGGTTCCGGGCGGGGCTGGCGCCGGGGCTGACCCCCGAGCCGCACAGCTCGAGGGCGAGGCCGACGCTTGCCCGCCGTCGCGAGACGTCATCGTGGAGATATCCGTACAGGCGCTCGAACCGCGGGTCGAGGTCCGGTGCGAGGGCCACCAGGAGCAGGTCCACGTCGACGGGCTCCAGGTGGTGCGTCGCGACGAGCTGGCGAAGGCGAATCGGGGTGCCGCCGCGCTCGGCCTCGGCCGCCTGCGCATCCAGCTCGACCAGCTGCGCGGCGGCGGCGGCGTCGGCGGGCTCCGGAACGAGGCGTTGCTCCGGCCCCGCGAGCAGGGCGTCGACCTGGGCCTCGGAAATGTACAGGCCGCGGAAGCGGTCGTCGGGGTCCGCATCCGACGCGCGCCGGCGCGCCACCGCTGCGCGGACGCGCGCCTCGACGATGCCGAGGCGCGCCTGGAGGTAGCCGAGCGATGCGTCCCCGGTCGGGCTCGCCGGCCGTCCCGCGACGTCGGCGCCCGCGCTCATGATCGCCGGTGACCGCTGACCCGGAGCGTCAGCCCGCGCCGGTCCTTGTCGGGTCCACGCGGGACCGTCTCCTCCGGCAGCGGCTCCAGCGGCGGCAGGCCGGCTTTGCGGCCGCGCCGCCCGGTTCGCGTCTCCTCGGTCTCGCCGGCGGCGAGGCCGATCGTCGGCCCGGTCTGGACCGGGGGTCCGTACGGCGCGGACTGGCCGACGACGATGGGTGCGACCACGACCAGGTCGAGCGACGGCTTGAGCTCCCCGCCCAGGGCCGACCAGATGTCGGCCAGCGACCGTTCCTGGCTCGCCGGCTGGCCGACCTCGATGTACACGGGCAGGTCCGCGTCATCGAGCGAGCCACCGAGATCGCCCGGCTTGAGCATCGGGTTCTTGAGGAAGCAGTGGAGCAGCGACGACAGCAGCCGGTGCTCGTCCTCGGGTCGTTGGGTCCACGCCGTGACGAGATAGGCGAGCCGGAACCGGCGCGGCGGCTGGAGGCGGCCGGTGACCTCCCCGTTCGCGCCGCGCGTGTCCTCCCAGGCCGGCACGCGCCGCTGGAGATCCTCGCGGATGTCGTACAGGTACAGGTCGACCGCGGGACCGCTGCGCCGCGCGACCCAGTCCTTGGTCGGGGCGTCGAACACGAGATCGACCGCGGACCCGTTCAGGGCGTCGCGGCGAACGAGCCGCTCGAGCAGCTGGTCGACATCGTGGATCATCGCGCGAATCGTCGGCCGCGCGCGACCGGCTGGCCAGCCGGTCGTGGGGCACGCATCGGGGCACCGATGGCTGCCCGTTCGGGCACGCGGGCCGGCCCTCGCGCGCGCCCGCTCGGGCCTTGTTCGGGCCGGGTCGCGGTGGGAGCGTCCAGCTGTCGGGATCCCAACCTGCGAAAGGGCCACGCATGCCGAACTATCTCTCGCCGGGCGTCTACGTCGAGGAGGTCGAGGCCGGGTCCCGTCCTATCGAGGGCGTTGGAACGGCCGTCGCCGCCTTTGTCGGACTGACCGCTCGGGGGCCGGCCAACGCGCCGACCCTGGTCACGAACTGGAGCCAGTTCACCCAGTCGTTCGGGGAGTTCATCGAGGGTTCCTATCTCGCCCACGCCGTCTACGGCTATTTCCTCAACGGAGGCGGTGCCTGCTACGTGGTCCGGATCGGCGCGGACGGGGTCCTGCCCGTCGCGACGGCCGAGCTGCCCAGCGCCGCCGAGAAGGGCAAGCCCGCGTTCCGCGTCGCCGCCCTCGAGGCCGGCACCCCGGGCAACGATCTCAGCGTCGACGTCGAACCCTCCTCCGAGGGAGAGGAGGGCACCTTCAAGCTCGTCGTCAAGCAGGCGGGCAAGGCCGTCGAGACATTCGACAACGTCACGATCGGCAAGGGCAAGCAGAACGTTGCGACGGCCGTCAAGGCACAGTCCAAGACCATCACCATCGAGGAGGTCGGCGCGCTTGCCGTCCCGGCCACCGGCTCGCTCTTCCTCACCGGCGGCGGCGCCGCCGTCCCGACGCGCGTGACGCCGGACGACTACGTCGGCAACTCGGCTGACCGGACCGGCTTTGCCGGGCTCGAGGCGGTCGACGAGGTCACGATGCTCAGCGTGCCCGACCTGATGGCCGTGTACGAGCAGGGGATCATCGACCTCGAGGGGCTCCAGGCCGTCCAGCTCGCGATGATCGCCCACTGCGAGCTGATGGGCGACCGGGTCGCGATCCTCGATGCCCCGCCAGGGCTCAACGCCCAGCAGGTCAAGGAGTGGCGGGTCGACAAGGCCGGCTACGACAGCAAGTACGCATCGCTGTACTGGCCGTGGATCAAGGTCTTCGATCCGCTCTCGGGCCAGGCGAAGTTCGTGCCGCCGTCCGGCCACGTCGCCGGCATCTGGGCTCGCAACGACGACACCCGCGGCGTCCACAAGGCACCCGCCAACGAGGTCGTCCGGGGCGCGATCAGCCTGGCGCTCAACCTGACCAAGGCCGAGCACGACCAGCTCAACCCCAACGGGATCAACTGCATCCGGGCATTCCCCGGCCGCGGCATCCGGATCTGGGGCGCCCGCACGATCTCCAGCGACCCGTCGTGGCGCTACCTCAACGTGCGGCGGCTGTTCAACTACGTCGAGGAGTCGATCTTCGAAGGCACCCAGTGGGTCGTCTTCGAGCCCAACGACCAGCGGCTGTGGGGACGCGTCAAGCGCACGATCAACGCGTTCCTGCTGCGCGTCTGGCGAGACGGCGCGCTGTTCGGGGCGACGCCCGACCAGGCGTTCTTCGTCAAGTGCGACGAGGAGAACAACCCGCCCGAGGTGCGGGACGCGGGCCAGCTGATCGTCGACATCGGCATCGCCCCCGTGAAGCCGGCCGAGTTCGTCGTGTTCCGGATCGCGCAGTTCTCCGGCTCACCCGACGCCGAGTAGCCCACAACCCCCCTGACGCGACCCCACGGAGGCACAGATGCCCACAACCGATCCCCTTCTGCAAGGGAACGTACTGCTCGATCTCGACGGCGTCGGTGTCGTCGCGAACTTCAACTCCGTCTCGGGAGTCTCGAGCGAGGTGGAGATCGTCGACAACCCGTACGTCACCGAGCAGGGCAAGGTGTACATCGGCAAGCTGCCGGGCAAGCCCAAGACGCCCACCATCACGCTCAAGCGCGGCCTCACGGGCGCGAAGGAGCTGTGGGACTGGCACCTGGCGATCATGCAGGGCACGCCGGACCGCCGGAACGGCTCGGTGGTGATGATGAACACGATGGGCGAGGAGGTCCTGCGCTACAACTTCGGCAACGCGATGGTCTCCAAGCTCAGCCTGTCCGAGGGTGGCGCCACCACGAGCGGTGTCCAGATCGAGGAGGCGACCCTGGCCTGCGAGACCCTGGAAAAGGGCTAGGTCCTCGATGACGGCCGCGGCCCTGCCCGACATCCCGATCGAGCGCGGGAGCGCGATGGCGTCGGATGCCCTGCGCACCGAGTACGCCTTCGTGCTCCCCCGCGGCTTCGTGGACGGGTCCGGCGTGGTCCATCGCGAGGGCGTCATGCGCCTGGCGACGGCCCGCGACGAGATCTCCCCGCAGCGAGACCCGCGAGTCCGCGACAACGAGGCGTACCTCACGGTCCTGCTCCTGTCGCGGGTGATCACCAAGCTCGGCACGCTGCCGCAGGTGCACACCGGCGTCATCGAAGGCCTGTTCGCCTCCGATCTCGCGTTCCTCCAGGACCTCTACCGGAGGATCAACCAGGAGGGCCACACCCAGGCCTCGGTCACCTGTCCCGCGTGCAATCACGCGTTCGCAGTTGACGTGGCGGGTGAGCAACGCCTGGGGGAATCGTGACGTACGCGACCGACCGCCTGTACGAGGAGGTCGCGTACGTCGCCTATCACTTCCACTGGCCGATGGACACCATCCTCGACCTCGAGCACCCCCTCCGGCTCCGGTTCGTCGAGGAGATCGGCCGCATCAACAAGCGACTGTCCGAGGAGGAGTGAGCTCCGTGCGCCTGCCCTGGCCGTTCGGCCGCAGGTCGCTGTCCGAGGGGCCGTCCTCTGCCGCAACGGAGGCCGGCGCCGCGGGCGCGCGCCCCGTCGATGCCGGCCGCCCGGCCTCAGCCGGTCCATCACCCAGCACGCCCACCCGGGCGTGGGCCGCCCTGCCGCCCATCCAGCGGACGGCGGGCGCGGCACCGCTGGTGGCTCCGAGCGCGCCGTTCCTCGATGACGTGCCGGGCCATCGCCCGCTGCCCCCGATCCTCCAGCCACTTGGCCACGATGCCGGTCCGTCCGGACCGCCCGGCCTGGTGGTGGCGCATCCGCACCCGGTTCCCAGCCTGACCTCGCAGGCTCCGATGCCGGCCCGCCCGGTCCAGCGCCGGACCGCAGCCCGCGACGCGCTGCCCGCCGAAGCGGCGACGGCATGGTCGGAGCCCGCATCCGCCACCGGCACAGGCTGGACGCCGTCGCCGTCGGAGGCCGCGGACCCGGTGCCGGTCCGCCACGTCGCGGCGGTCTCGCCGGCCGCCATCGCGAGCCCACCCGCGCGACCGCTCACCCGGACGACGACGCTTGTGCCGGCGGGCCGGCCGGTCGTTGCCCGCAGCGCCACGAGCGCCACCCCTTCAGCGGCGGCCGATGCTCCATCATCGGCCTGGGGCACGGCGGCGGACGCCCGCTGGAGCGAGGCGCCGTCGACGAACGCCACCAGCGGCGGCGCCGCCTCCGCCGACCCTGGCCTGCCACTCGGGCCGCGGCGGGGCGCCAGCGAGCGGTCGGGCGCCAGCGAGCGCGCGACCGCGGGCGAGGCGCCCGTGCCGGCGCGTCGTCCCGGTCTCGGGGCACCGATCGCGGCTGCACCGACCTCCGGGGTCGCCCAGCGTCTGCCGATGCGAACGCCGGTCCGTCCGCACACCTCCGCGGCCGCGGCGAGCGATGCACGCGCCGCCGCCCGGACCGCGTCGGCGCGTGACGGCGGCCCCGATCCGGCCGGCGCGTCGTCCCGCACTGCCCGCCTGCCGGTCCTCCCCGTTGCAAGCCGGCATGCCGACGGGGGGTCCGCACCCGCACAGGCGTCGACTGCCCAGGCCTCCGCGCCGTCATTGTCCCGGCGGGCGTCGTCCTCGCCCGTGTCCGCGGGCGCCACCGGCGCGCCGGGCGCGGGTCGCCCAGGCGCGGCGACCACCGGCACGACCACGCGGCCGACGCTGGGCTACCGGCCCCTCCGCCCCAGCATCGCCACCCAGCGGGACGCCGAGAGAGGATCGACCGGAAGCGCGCTGGCGCCGTCCGCGTCCGGCGAAGCGTCCACGGCACCCGTCGCGGCCCACTGGGGTGCAGGCGAGGCGCTCCCGGACACGGTCGTGTCGCGGTCGCTGGGCAGCGCCACGACCAGCCTGCCCAGCGTGCAGCTCACGGCGCTCGGCGCCGGCGTCACACGCCCTGCGGCCCTCCCCAGCGAGATCGTGTTCCCGCCGCGTGACGCCGGGACCGACGACGGGGTGGACGCCCGCCCCTCGTGGCGCGCCGCGAGCCCGGACGCGACCGCGCCCGCGCCATGGTCGAGCGTCGGGCAGCCGACGATCACGTCGCCCGCGCACGGTTCGACCGCCGCACCGGGTTCCGCCTCACGCGCGGGCGCACCGGTCCCGGCCCGGCCGCTGATGCTCGCGCGCTCCGTTGCTGCGAGCGCGGCTGTCGCGCCATCACAGGCCGGTGGCTCCGGCGCCCCCGTCGTCGCCCGGATCGTCGCCGACCCGTCGATCCCCGGCGGCGCGCCCACCGTCCAGACGTCGGCGGGCGGCGGCACGGGCGTGACGCCGGTCGGCGCGATCACCGCGACGCCGATCGTGCAGCGTGTCGACGGCGCCGCTCCCCCCGTCGAGAGCGATCCGCAGGGTCACTCCGACACCGAGCTCGATGACCTCGCCCGGGCCCTGTTCGGGCGGATCCGCACCCACCTCCGCGCCGAGGTGATCCACGAGCGCGAGGCCAAGGGCCTCACCTTCGACGCGTTCTAGGAGGACCCATGGGAGACCCCGCAGTCAGTATCGCCTACAAGTGCACCATCGACGGCTTCATCCCCCTCGGGGTCTGGACCAAGATCGAAGGGCTGGGGTTCGAGTACCAGGTCACCGAGTACCGCGAGGGCGGCGTCAACGGATATACGCACAAGATCCTGGGGCCGTGCAAGTACACCAACATGCGGCTGAGCCGTCCGGTGGACTCGACCTCGCCGCTGCTGATGATGTGGCTCCAGAGCAACATGATCGCGGTGGTCCCCCAGACGATGGCGATCACGGCGATGACCGCCGGCGGCAGCGAGATCACGACCTGGAACCTGGCCGGCGTCGTGCCGGTCAAGTGGTCGGGCCCGAGCCTCGACCTGATGAGCAACAACGTCGCCACCGAGACGCTCGAGATCACCTACCAGGAGATCATCGGGCTGGGCGCGCTGGGCGGCCTGCTGGCCGGCGCACTGTCCATCTCCGCCACCGCGAACGTGTCGTTCTGAGGTCCGCGCGATGGTGATGGACGCGGTCGGCTCGGCTGCCTCGCAGGTCGGTCAGGCGCTCGGGCTGGTCAAGCCGGACAAGGCGAAGCTCGTCTGCGTCGGCAAGAACCTGCCGCCGAAGCCTACGTACATCGAATGCATGTTCAACCCAACCGAGTACCGGCTGACCCAGACGCTCAACGTCACCCGCAACCAGGCGGCGGCGAAACCGGGCGGCACCGCGCAGTTCAGCGGCACCAACGCGATGACCCTGACCACCCAGCTGTTCTTCGACGATTTCGCATCGGCCGATGGCGATGTCACGGGCAAGATCACGACGCTGCTCAGCTGGACGCACCCGACCCCGGACTCCATGACCAAGAAGCCGCCGGCACCCTGCCCGCCCCTGGTCTCGTTCGTGTGGGGCGGCAACAAGCAGCTCGAGAACTTCAGCGGGTACCTCAAGAGCGTCGTCGTCAACTACACGGTGTTCCGCAAGGACGGCACGCCGGTCCAGGCCAAGGTCGACATCACGATCGAAGGCCAGCCGGAGGAGATCGGACCCCAGAACCCGACCTCGCACGCGATCGACAGCCGGCGCACGCACACGATGATCGATGGCGACACGCTGCAGTCGGTCGCGTACCGGGAGCTGGGCAAGCCCGCGTACTGGCGTGCGATCGCGGAGCTCAACGGGATCGATGATCCGCTCCGGCTGTCGGCCGGCACCGTCCTCCTCGTTCCGACCGTCGCCGATGCGGCGCGGCGCGCCTGAGGTCGAGTGATGCCGGTCACCACCGCCTCCACCCAGGGGATCATCGAGGTCGATGGTTCCGAGCTCGCGCCCGACGTCGGCGGGCAGCTCGAGAGCACGCTCGTCGTCGATCGCACCGCCATGCCGGACATGTTCACCCTCGTGTTCCGCGACCCGAACCACGACGTCCTGGGCCGCGCCGGCCTCGAGATCGGCAAGAAGGTGAAGATCGCGACGGCCTCGCTCCTGAGCGACACCCCGGACACGCTGATCGCGGGTGAGGTGACGTCGATCGAGGTCGAATACGACACGCTGGGCGCCCGCGCCGTGGTCCGTGGCTACGACATGTCGCACCGGCTGTCCGCGGGCCGCAAGACGGCCACCTTCCAGAACGTCAAGTACTCCGACATCGCGTCCCAGATTGCCGGCGACGCGGGGCTGACGGCGGATGTCGACGACTCCGGTGGCACGGTCGAGCACGTGCTCCAGGGCAACCAGTCCGACCTCGAGTTCCTGTACGCGCTCGCCCGCCGGATCGGCTTCGACTGCCGGGTGGACGAGGACACCCTGCGGTTCAAGAAGCCCGCGGACTCGACCGCGGGGCCGGACGCGGGTGACCTCCAGACCGAGGACCCGGTGCAGCTGGTCTGGGACAACAACCTGATCGAGTTCCGGGCCCGGATGAGCGCCGTCGCCCAGGTGGCCGAGGTGAAGGTCCGGGGGTGGGACGCGGCCAGCAAGGAGGCCGTCATCGGCCAGGCGGATGTCACGGCCACCAACGCCGAGGTGTCGATGTCCGCGGCGGACCTTGCGGACAAGGTCGGCGGCAGGACCCTCACCGTGGTCGACCACCCGGTCGGGTCCCAGGAGGCGGCCGACGCGCTGGCCACCGCGCGTGCCGAACAGGTGGGCAGCGCGGGCTTCGAGGCGACCGCGGTCGCCATCGGCTCCCCGGCGCTCAAGGCCGGTACCGCCGTCAGCATCAGCGGGATCGACCCGGCCCTCGAGGGCAAGTGGGTGATCAGCGGCTCGCGCCACGAGTTCGGCAACGGCTCCTACCGCACGTTCCTCGAGTTCACCGGACGCCAGGACCGGTCGATCCTGGGCCTGGTCTCGCAAGGCTCGGCCGGCAGGGACCGCTTCTACGGGGTGGCGGTCGCCATCGTCACCCAGAACGCGGATCCCGACGAGGTGGGCCGGGTCAAGCTGAAGTACCCGTGGCTCGCGGACGACGCCGAGTCGTACTGGGCGCGGGTGGCGGCGCCTGGCGCGGGCAAGGACTACGGGATCGTGTGGCTGCCGCAGGTCGGCGACGAGGTGCTGGTGGCGTTCGAGCACGGCGACATCGGCCGGCCGATCGTCGTGAGCGGCCTGTGGAACGGCGTGGACGTCATCCCGTTCGACTACGGCGAGGACCTTGACCAGGGCAACGTGACGTACTGCGGGTTCAAGTCGCGCAAGGGCCACACGATCAGCTTCCGGGAGAGCAGCAGCGACTCGTTCATCCAGCTGCTCACCGAGGGTGGCGCGGTCAACATCCTGCTCGACGAGCAGAACAAGCAGCTCAAGATCGAGACGACGGGCAAGGTCGTCATCGATGCGCAGCAGGACATCGAGATCACGACCAAGGGCAACTTCAAGGTCGATGCCGTGGGTGTCGAGATCAAGGCGTCGGGCCAGGCGACCATCAAGGGCGCCACGCTCGGGATCAACTGAGCGAGCGGCAGGATGACCCCCGATGACCACCACCGCCCAAGCACCCCAGTGAGGAGGCCGACGTGAGCGAGGAGTTCATCGGGCGAGGCTGGGCGTTCCCGTTGCGCACCGACACGACCGGCGGGATCGCGCTGGTGTCGCGTGAGCGGGAGATCGAGGAGGCCATCCGCCTGGTGCTCGGCACCTCACCGGGCGAGCGCCCGATGCGACCCGAGTTCGGCTGCCGGATCCACGAGTACGTGTTCGCGTCCGCCGACGGGACGACCGCATCCGCGATCGCCGCGGAGGTCCGGCGCGCCCTTCGGCGATGGGAGCCGCGGATCGAGGTCGAGGACGTCGTCGTCACCTTCGACACCCGCAATCCGAGCGTCATGTACATCGACATCCGCTACTCGATCATGCGGACCAACAACCGCCGCAACCTCGTGTTCCCGTTCTACCTCATCCCGGGAGGAGACTGACCATGGCCCTGCCGGTTCCCAACCTCGACGACCGCCGGTTCCAGGATCTCGTCGACGACGCCAAGCGGCTCGTGCAGCAGCGGTGTCCGGAGTGGACGGACCACAACGTGTCCGACCCGGGCGTGACGATGATCGAGCTGTTCGCGTGGATGACGGACCAGGTGGTCTACCGCCTCAACCGGGTTCCCGACCGGAACTACGTCAAGTTCCTCGAGCTCATCGGCGTGAGCCTGTACCCGCCGACCGCCGCGCGGACGCGGGTCACGTTCTGGATGTCGTCGCCCCAGGCCGCCGTGGTCACGATCCCGACCGGCACCCAGGCGGCGACCGTCCGGACGGATACCGAGGAGGCCATCGCGTTCGCGACGGTCGAGGATCTCGCGATCATCCCGAGCTCGCTCGAGCGGCTGGGTTCGATGATCGACGGCAAGACCCTGCGCGACCACGGAGCGGCGCTCGAGAAGGGCAGCGAGGTCTACTGCTTCCAGCAGGTCCCCAGCCCCGGCGATGCCCTGTACGTCGGCCTGTCGGAGGCCGTGCCGTCCAACGCCGTCCGGCTGCGGATCAAGGCCGACATCGACGGCGTGGGCGTCGATCCCACGAACCCGCCGCTGGCCTGGGAGGCATGGACGGGCGACGACTGGGAGCCCTGCGAGCTCGACTCAGATTCGACCGGTGGGCTCAACCGGGACGGCGACGTGGTGATCCACGTGCCCCACGGCCACACCACCTCGCTCATCTCCAAGCAGCGGGCCGGCTGGATCCGCGCCCGGGTCACCGAGCTGTCCGAGGGTCAGCCGGCGTACAGCACCTCGCCCAACATCAAGGGGATCACCGCGATCACGATCGGCGGCACCGTGGATGCGGTCAACGCGGAGCTCGTGAAGGCCGAGGACATCGGGGTCTCGGAGGGTGTGTCGGGCCAGCGGTTCCCGCTCAAGCGGGGGCCGGTCGTGCCCGGCGACGGTGCGCCGATCCTGGAGGTCACCGGCGACGACGGCTGGGACGAGTGGACGCACGTGGACGACTTCGCGGGCAGCGGTCCGGACGACCGGCACTTCACCTTCGACCTGTCGACCGGCGAGGTCCACCTGGGACCGGCGGTGCGGCTGGCCGACGGCGTCCTGCGCCGGTACGGCGCCGTGCCGCCCAAGGGTGCCCACCTCCGGCTGCGCGAGTATCGGGTCGGTGGCGGCCGCCAGGGCAACGTTGCGCCACGGGCGATCAGCGTCCTCAAGTCGTCCATCCCATTCGTCTCGCGGGTCGAGAACCGGCGGCCCGCGCGTGGCGGCGTGGACGGCGAGGACATCGAGAACGCCAAGGTCCGGGGGCCGATCCGGCTCCGCGCCCGTGGCCGCGCCGTGACCACGGAGGACTACGAGCAGCTTGCCCGCGACGCTGCGCCGGAGGTCGCACGCGTCCGCGCGGTCGCGGCCGGTGACGGCGCGGACGCGGGCTCGGTCCGCGTCCTGGTCGTGCCGTCGGCCACCAGCGAGCAGGGCCGGCTGCGGTTCGAGCAGCTCGTCCCCAGCCCGGAGACGCTCCAGAAGATCACCGATCGGCTCGACGAGGGCCGCGTGATCGGGACCCGGGCGATCGTGGAGCCGCCCATCTACCGCGGGATCACGATCGTGGCCAAGCTCAAGGCGCGGCCCCGCACGAACCCGACGCGCCTCCAGGAGGCGGCGCTCGCTGCGCTGTACGAGTACTTCCATCCGATCACCGGAGGTCCCGATGGAAGCGGGTGGCCGTTCGGGCGGCCGATCAACGTCGGCGAGGTCTACTCGGTGCTCCAGGGCCTCCGCGGCACCGAGATCGTGGAGGATGCCCGGCTGTTCGGCGCCGACCCGGTGACCGGGCAGCGCGGCCAGCAGACGCAGCGGCTCGAGCTCGAGACACACGCCCTGGTGTTCAGCTACGAGCACCAGGTCCTGGTCGAGGGCGCCTGATGCGAGGCGTCATCGCCGGGCTGCCGTCGCCGCATCCGTTGTGGCCGGCGCTGCCCGCGGTCTACCAGGATGACGACTTCGCCCGGCGCTTCCTGGGGGCGCTGGATGAGGGGCTCGCACCGGTGTTCAACACGCTCGACAACTTCGACGCGTACCTGGACCCGATGCTCACCCCGGACGACTTCCTGTCGTGGCTGGCCGGCTGGGTGGGGATTGCCCTCGACGAGAGCTGGGACGAGGACCGGCGGCGGGCGATCGTCGGCCGCGCGGTCGAGCTGTACCGGATGCGCGGGACGGCGATCGGCCTGGCCGGCCAGGTCGAGATCCAGACCGGCGGCGAGGTCGAGATCGTCGAGAACGGCGCAACCGGGTGGTCCGTCGATCCCGGTGGCGAGCTGCCCGGCTCCGCCGAGCCGCTGGTCGTCGTGCGGGTCACCGTGCCCGATCCCAAGGCCATCGACACCCAACGGCTCGATACGCTGGTCGCAACGGCCAAGCCCGCCCACGTGATGCACCGGATCGAGATCGTCAAGGGCGGCGGCTCGGGGAAGGGCGGCGCGAAGGCCGGCGGTGCCGCCAAGGCCGCCCCTGCGGCGGACGAGGAAACGGCAGCGGAATGAGCGGACGGCCCCCGCGATCGGCGGCGGCCGTCTATCCTCTCCCCCACCGACACGGGATCTCGGGGAGTGGGTGAGTGATCGTCTGCGGGAACTGCGGCCACAAGAACGACGCGTCGGACGCGTTCTGCGGGAACTGCGGCCAATTCCTGGAGTGGGTCGGCCAGAAGGAAGCCGGCGATGACGCCGCGGCCGCAGACGGGGCAGCCGCGACCCCGCCGAGCGCCAAACCGGAGACGCCCGCCTGGCCGTCCGGCGGCGGGTGGTCGGCGAGCGACCGGGTCGTCCTGATCGAGCCGGAGCCGGAACCGGAGCCTGAGCCGGAGCCGGAGCCGATCCCGGGGCCGGAGCCGGTTCCTGAGCCGGAACCCGAGCCGGAGCCGATTCCTGAGCCCGAGCCTGAGCACGAGCCGGAGCCGGAACCTGCGCACGAGCCGGAGCCGGAACCCGAGCGGAGCCGGAACCTGCGCCCGAGCCTGAACCTGCGCCCGAGCCTGAACCCGAGCCGGTGCCGGAGCCGGAGCCTGAGCCCGAGCCGGCCCCGGAGCCGGAGCCCGAGCCGGAGCCGGAACCTGCGCCCGAGCCGGACCCTGAGCCCGAGCCTGAACCCGAGCCGGAGCCTGAACCCGAGCCGGTGCCGGAGCCTGCGCCCGAGCCTGAACCCGAGCCGGTGCCTGAACCCGAGCCGGTGCCGGAGCCTGAGCCCGAGCCATTGCGCGTGGCCGACTCGTTGCCGTTGCCCGAGCCGGAGCCTGAGCCCGAACCCAAGCCGGAGCCGTTGCCCGAGCCCGCGCCCGAGCCGGAGCCGGAGCCGGTGCCCGAACCCGAACCCGAACCCGAGCCGGTTCTCGCGCCCGAGCCGGTTCCCGCGCCCGAGCCGATACCTGAGCCCGAGCCCGAGCCATTGCGCGTGGTCGAGTCGTTGCCGTTGCCCGAGCCGACACCAGAGCCGGAGCCCGAGCCATTGCGCGTGGCCGCGTCGTTACCATCGCCCGAGCCCGAGCCGGAACCCGAACCCGAGCCCGAGCCGGAACCCGAACCTGAGCCCGAGCCTGCACCCGAGCCACCGCCCGCCCCAATGGCTCGCCGGGGCGGACCGTCGCGCGCCGCGTCCGTGACCCTTGGCTCGCTGGGTGCCACGGGTATCGGCACACCGCTGGCGACGACACCGCCGACCCTGCCGCCCACGGTCCCGACGCCGACGCCGACCACGCCATCCACGCCGATGCAGCCGACGCCGGTACAGCCCGCATCGGTCCGGCCGGCCGCCCCGCTCGAACCGCCGCCGGTCCAGCCCGGTGCCGTCCGTCCGGGTGCGGCGCAGCCCGCGTTCCGTCCCACCACCCCGCCGGCAGACCCGGTCGCCCGCCGCCCGGACGCGATTCCCGCCGCGCAGCAGCCCGCGGCTCGACTGCCAACGGCCGATGCACCGGCACGCCCGAAGCCCGTGGCCTCGGTCGAGCGACGTGTCGCCCAGCCCGGCGACCGGATCTGCGGCAACTGCGCGGAACCCAACGATCCCACCCGCCGGTTCTGCCGGCGATGCGGCACGAGCCTGGTCGAGGCCAGGGTCCACGTCGAGAAGCCCCTGCCGTGGTGGCGCCGCATCTTCCGCCGGCAGCCGAAGCAGCCCAAGGCATTCCAGGCGGGCGAGCGCAACCGCTCGATGAAGGCCGGCGCCCAATCAGGCCTGGCGTCGGGCCGGAGGCTCATGTCCTACGTGCGGATCGGGCTAGGCCTGATCGTCGTGCTCGGGATCGTGGGCTATGTCGGTGTGCCGTCGGTCCAGAAGACCGTCAACGATGCGACCGGCGGCGGTGTCCCGTCGGTGATCGACAACATCCGCCGGATCATCTCCCCGTCCCTCGAGCCCGTCCGGCCGACCAGCGTCACGGCGTCCGATGAGATCAAGGGGCACGAGGGGCGGATCGCGTTCGACACCTTCACCAACACCGACTGGCAGGCCAACGCCGCCGCCCCGAGCCTGACGATCACGTTCAAGACGCCCG
>CAWIFB010000027.1:0-42110 GCA_963835335.1 uncultured Chloroflexia bacterium
TCGACCTCGGGGCCGTGATCGTGCATTCAGGCTCCGCCGACACGTTCGTGGACCTCCGCCGGCCGGCCACGCTCGAGCTGGCGTTCTCCGATGGCACGTCCACGACGATCTCGCTCCAGGACGAGCACGATCCCCAGACATTTGACCTGTCCGCCTCGAAGGTCGAGTCGGTGACGATCACGATCACCGAGACCAACGGTCCTGCCGGCTCCCCCGTCTCGCTGTCCGAGCTGGAGTTCTTCAGCAAGGGCTGACGCGACAGCCGTCGGCGGCGGCGAACCGGGCCGGTGACCCGGATCCGACGCTTCGGGTCGCCGGAGTGCGCTGGAATCCCCCATCGTCGCGTCGTCGGCACGGGGTCGTGGCGCCACAGACCACGAGATCGCCGTGGCCGGGCGCTCATCGGGCCGCTCGGGCCCCCGGAGGGCGAAACCGTGGCCGCACGCGCCACGAACACGCCGTGCGGAGCTGTCCGACGGCCTGGAAGCCCGAAATCGTGGCGCGCCAGGCATCACGGCCGTTGCCCGGGCAGACCGACGAGGCGACCGTCAGTTGGTGCCGACGGCGATCGCGGCAGGACCCGACACCCCGAGACCCTCGAGGACGAGCGCGTATTCCCGCCGGTCGCGGGCGGCGGCGCCGGTGTCGCCCGCCCGGTCGCGCGCCTCGATCAGCACGCGCCACAGAGCGTCCTGGTAGCGATCGACCGCCAGGCCGAACCGGCAGGCGCGGACCGCTTCCGCGTAGTCGCCGCCGAGCATGGCCTCCTCCGCCAGCGCCTGGGCCGCTTCGAGGACCTGGAGCCGGTATCGATCACGGTCGTCCTGTACCCAATCGGCCGGACCATCCTCCGGCAGCAGGTCGCCCGCGTAGAGCTCGAGCGCGCGCCCGAACGCGGCCGCGGAGCCCTGGCTGCGCGCCCGCGCCGCCCGACCCTCGGCAATCGCGCGATCGAACGCGCCGACGTCGATCCCCTCCGGCGGGACGTCGAGCCGGTAGGCGTCGCCGTCCCGGGCGACCAGCCGGCCACCAGGCGGCGCGGCCACGTCATCGAGCAGGCGCCGCAGGGCGGACACGGCCACGTGGAGGCTGCGCGAACCCGCCACCGCATCAGCCTCGGGCCACAACGCCTCCTGGATGACGTCGCGATGGACCGGAGCGCCGGCGCGCACGGCGAGCAGCCGCAGGAGCGCACGAACCCGCGGCCTTGCGCCGTCGAGCGAGACGCGGCGGCCGTCCACCTCCAACCCGAACCCGCCGAAGGCCCGGACGTGGATGGTGCCCGGGCTCGCACCCATCCCGGCCGGAGCACCCTCGGGCACCTCCCGAGCCGCGGGAGGCTCGTCGGCTACCGCCACCCGCTTGACAACCAGACCGATGTCCGAGGCCAGGGTGTCCGCAAGCAGCGCGAACTCGGCCCGGCGCTCCGGATCTGCACACGCGATCGCCGCGTACGCGAGCAGCCGGGCGGCGGGCGTGCCCGTGGCCCGTCCGAGACTCTCGGCCGCGAGCGCGCTGTCCTTCGTATCGGCGGCGCCGGACTCGGCGAGCGCAACGGCGGCCAGGCCGCGGGCCCACGCCTCGAGCACGCCGGAGCCCAGCCGCCGGAACGCCGACGACGCGCTGTCGGCAGCCAGCAGCCGCTCCTCGGGATCCGCGTCGTCGGACCACGCCGCCGCGAGCGCGACGAGGGCGGCGCCCCACGGATCGTCCGCCATCGAGCCGTGCGGCGATCGGTTGTCTCCAGCAGGGCCGTCATCGGGATCGGCGCCGAGCTGGGTCCCGATCGCGCGACCGAGCCGCGCCAGCCACGGCACGCCGGCTCGCTCCGCCTCGTCGACGGCCCTGTCGATCGCGCGCGGATCGACCTGTTCGCCGACGAGGACCGCGGCCACGGCCGCGCCCAGGCGCGCCACCGCGCTGAGGATCGGGCCCGCCTCGCCCGAGCTCGCCGCGTCGACCAGCTGCCGTCGTGCGCTCAGCGCCTCGCCGGCGGCCAGGGCCAGCAGGCCACGAACGACCGGGACCGCACGATCGTCCACGCGTGACGCCTCGCGGGCCGCGGCCGCGGGCTCCCGGGTCAGCCCGCCACGAAGCAGGCCAGCCGCCGTCGTGGGCTGGATCGCCGCCGGATCGAGCCAGGTGGCCAATGCCCGCCGCTCCCGGCGCGCGACGTCCGCAGCCGGCGCCGCCCCGAACCCGGTTGCGGCGCGCGCGTAGGCGTCCATTGCCGTCGTCCAGCGCCCATCGTTGCGGGCACGCCTGGCGGCGGCCAGCGCGACCCACGGATCATGGCGCTCGATCGCCGGCGGGACCGCCTCGATCCAGGACCCTTCGTCGCTCGCGACCAGGCGCTCGCCCTGCCCGCCCAGCAGGCGCCGCACGGCGTCCCAGTCCTCGGCGCGGCAGAACGCGCGCAGCGCATCGGGGAGCGCGCCCGCATCCTCGAGCAGCCGCCCGGCGGCCGCGTGCCGGTCGCGTGCGCTCGCCTCGCCGACCTCGTCGACCAGGATCCGGTCGAGGTACTGCCTGAGGACCGCGTGATAGCGGTACGCGTCATCCTCGTCTTCGACCGGCACGGTGAACACGCCGCGACGCGCGAGCTCCTCGAGCATCGCGGCACTGCCGCGGCTGCCCCGCAGCGTGTCGCACAGCGGGCCGGACAGACGGCCGAGCACGCACGTGTCGAGCAGGAACGTCCGCAGCTCCTCCGGCAGCCCGGACAGCACGTTGCTGGCCAGGTACTCGCGGACGAGGCGGACGCTCGAGCCGGCCCCGGTCAGGACGCGCCGCCGCTCCTCGACGGATTTTCCCCGCGTGGCCAGGTGGTACAGCTGGAGGCCCGCCGCCCAGCCCTCCGTCCGTCTCGCCAGCACCGCAAGGTCGCCGGGCAGCACCGGATCGTGGTAGACGTCACGGAACAGCTGCTCCACCTCCCAGGCGCGGAACCGGAGGTCGTCTGCGCCCAGCTCGAGCAGCTCGCCCGCGACCCGGAGGCGGGTCAGGTTCACGCCGGGCGCCACCCTCGAGGCGACGATGATCGACAGCCACGGCGGCGCATAGCCGACGAGGCGGCCGAACGCGGATTCCGCGGTGGTGTCCTCGAGCGCGTAGAAGTCGTCGATCACGAGTAGCGTCGGGCCGGACGCCGCGCAGGCTTCGAGGCTGCGTGCGGCCTCGTCGATGCTCGACCATCCGCCCGGCAGGCCGGGGATCACGGCCGCGAGCGCCGCCTCGACATGGCGGACGAACGAGGCCTCGTCGGCGTCCAGGGTCTCCGCCCGGTACCAGCCCACCGGGATGCCGCACGTTGCGGCGAAGCGCGCGACCAGGGTCGTCTTGCCCGAGCCGGCTGGCGCGATCACGAGCGTCAGGCGACGGTGGAGCGCCTCGGCCAATCGTGCCTCGAGGCGTTCGCGCGCGAGCGCCTGGGGCGTCGGGACACGGATCTTTGCCGGGACGACGAGCGGCCGAGTGTCGCCTCCCCGGTCACGCTCAGCACGCGTGCCCGCGCGTGGCTCTCGCAATCGCCGCCCTCCCCGTGCCGGTTGCCGCGTCAGCGGGCCGGACGCCTATCCTGCCACTCGGACGCCGATGGGTCCACCCCTCGGAGGGTGGCGATCTGCCCTATCTCGACCCGCCCGATCGTACGGTGCCGTCAACGCCAGTCCGGCGTGTACAGCGTGGCCCCGTTGATGCCGAAGCTGGTCACCTCGGTGCCGGTCGCCACCTCGATCACGACGATCTTTGATCCCGCGTTCCCGCGAACGACCGCGAGGTACCGGCCGTCGGGAGACCAGCTCATGTCGTTCTCGTTGACGTCGACGTTCGTCATCCGGCGCATCGCCGACCCGTCGAGATGCGCGATGTAGAGCGCCTTGTGGGCGTCCTTGTTGTCGCGCCGGGTGAACGCCAGCCATTGCCCGTCCGGCGAGATCGTCGGATCATCGTAGATGCCCGGACCGAGGTCGATCACCTTCTCGTTGCTTCCATCGGCGTTCATCAGGAACAGACGGGCGTCACCCAGGCGGCGCGTGGCGAACACGATCCGCGTGCTGTCGGGGGACCAGGCCGGATCCCAGTCATCGGCCTTGCTGTTGGCCAGCGACGTGATCTTGGCCTGGTTGTCATCGGCCGGGCGGGTGTAGATGTCGAGGCTCGTCAGCGGCGACCGGTTGGTGGCAAATACGATCGTCTTCCCGTCAGGCGACCAGGCGGGGTTCAGGTCCTGCGCGTGATGGGTGAAATCCGGTGGGTTCGCGGGCTTGCCGTCCGCCGTGACGATGCGCAGGCCGGTCGGGTCGCGGTAGACCACCATCGAGCGGTCCGGGGACCACGACGGGTCGATCAGCTTCCCGGGCGATTCGAACAGGGGCGACACCTCGCGGGTGGCGGCATCCCAGGTGAACAGGTTGTACTCGCCGGCGTCGCCGGCCGAGAACACGATCACCCCGGTCGGTGCCGCCGGTGTCGCGGACGCGGCGACGGGCGAATCCGTGGGCGTCGCGGGGCTCCCGTCCGCGCTTGCGCCGGGTGCGCCCGACGCGGAGGTCGATGGTGCGCTCGTCCCGGTTGCCGATGAGGCCGTCGGCGTTCCCCGCGGCAGCACGACCACGGCGGCGACGACCGCAAGCACCGCGATGGCCGCGACGCCGCCGAGGATGGCGATGGGCGGGCCGGACCGCCGGCGCGGCGGGCCGGCAACCACCGGAGCGACCACGGCCGAGGGAGGTGCCAGCTCGGTCGCGCAGCGGCGGCAGAAGACCCGGCTCGGGTCATTCGCCTCACCGCAGTTGGGGCACACGATCGAGCCGGCGGCGGCGGCCGGCGGTGGGCTGGCGGGCGGTGCCGCCTGCCCGGTCGGTGTCGGGGTGGTCCCGGCCGGCTGCCCGGGGACCGTCCCGGCCGGCTGCTCCGGGGTCGCCTTGGCGGAGCCGTCCGGGTTGTACGCCTCGCCGCTCCACTCGAGATAGCTCCCGCACGATCCACAGAAGCTGGCTCCCGCCTCGTTCTGGGTTCCGCAGACCTTGCAGATGATCACGCGTGCCATACCTCCAGCGGTGCGCCATCGGGTGTTCCGGCTCGCCAGTCTAGCCGCGACGACCAAGGGCCACGCATCGAACCCGGCTACGATCCTCGGGTGACGGTCATCCTCCTCGCACGCCACGGCCGGACCGACTGGAATCGGGACGGTCGGCTCCAGGGACAGGCGGACCGGCCGCTCGACCACGTGGGGCGTCGCCAGGCACGCCGGCTCGCGCAGGACCTGTCCGGGCAACCCATCGCCGCGGTCTACGCCAGCGATCTGCAGCGCGCTCGTGATACCGCCGCGGAGGTCGCTGCGCTGCTGGGGCTCCAGGTGGTTGTCGATCCCGGCCTGCGTGAGAAGGACTTTGGCACCTGGGAGGGGCTCACCGACGCGGAGATCGGCGAACGCTTTCCTGCGTCGCGCAACGGCAGCTGGGGCGACGGGGAGTCGAGTGAAGCGGTCGCCGAGCGCGTGCTTGGCGCCCTGGCCAGGATCGCCGCGGTCCACGAAGGCTGCACCGTTCTCGTCGTCTCGCACGGCGGTCCGATCGCAGCCGTCAGGCGTCATGTCGGCGCGGACGGCCATGCACCGATGGCGAACGGCGGCGTCCTGCGACTTGCGATCGAGGACGGCCGGTTCAGCGAGGTCGGATGACCGATCACCGATACGCGGGTTCCGCTCAAGGCTCCGGGCCGATTAGACTGCGCCCGATGAGCGCGATCGCCACCCTCTCCGCCACCGAGCTCTCGGTCGACCCGGGGTCGCAGGCGACCGCCACGATCCGGGTCCGCAACACCGGGTCGATCGTCGATCGCTTCGACATCGACGTCGTCGGCCCGGCCGCCGGCTGGGCGCGGGTGGAGCCTCGCGCGCTGTCGCTGTTCCCGGGCGCCGAGGACACGACGTCGATCGTGTTCGCACCACCGCGGGCGAGCGTCCCGCGCGCCGGCACCTTCCCGTTCGGCGTTCGAATCCGTCCCGCCGCCGATCCGCGTGGATCGACGGTCGAGGAGGGGCGCGTGACGGTCACGCCGTTCACCGTCACCGCGGCCGACGTCGCGCCCCAGACCTCGCGCGGCAGCCGTCGGGGCCACCACCAGGTGCTGGTGGACAACCGCGGCAACGCCCCCGTCGAGGTCGCCGTCAGCGCGGTCGATCCGGATCGGCGATTGTCGCTCGCCGTCACGCCGGCCCGGATGGTGATCCCCCCTGAGGAACGGGCGGCCTTCGGCGTCGACGTCCGGGTCGACGATCCGTTCCCGTTCGGCTCGGCGCGACCGCGGCCGTTCCAGGTGATCGTCGAGCCTGGTCGACAGGCGCCGATCCAGCTGCGTGCGACGCTCAGCCAGCGGGCAATGCTGCCCGGCTGGCTGCCACCGCTCGGGGGCCTGGTGCTCGCCGCAGTGCTGCTCGGAGGGGCCGCCTTCGCGTTCGGCGCCGGGCCGTTCGCGCCCGCCGCGACCCCGTCGCCGATCGCCCAGGCGACCGCCTCACCCTCGGCACCGGCGCCGACCGACGCACCGTCAGCGTCTGCGTCGGCGACGTCATCCGAGGCTGCGGCGACGCCAACGCCGAGTCCCAAGCCGCTGGAGCTCGGCGACTTCACGCTCTCGATCACCGGCGACGATGTCCAGCTGGGCAACGGCCTCGAGATCCGCTGCCCGACCAACGACGGCTCCTGCCGCGACGCGGCGAAGGACACGGTGCGCACGATCGTGACCGAGCTCCAGAACCCCTACTCGGGCGCCGGCATCGCGAGCACCCGGCTGCTCACCACCGCGAACACGCTGCCAGTGGTCCTCGCGGCGCAACGCGACTTCCCGTGGCGCCAGCTCGTCATCGGCGAACAGGGTGCGACGGAGCGCGCGGTGATCGATCTCGGCCCGCTGCTCGCGAACCCGCCCGGCTACGTGTACGCGGTCGTGGACACGGCGGACGGATCGGAGACGCGGCGGTTCGTGGTCGACGCGGCGTTCGCCAAGCAGCTGTTCGACCTGCTGTACCAGCTGCCGGCCGGCATGGACCCGGTCGCGGCGGCAACGACCCCGCCCGGGACGAGCCTGCGCGACCAGATCTTCGTGAGCGCCATCGACTGGAACGTCAACTGGGTGCTCGCCTCGCCGACCCCCTGAGGGCCGCGGCACACCCTCAGGCCCGGCCCGCGAGCGTCGCCTGGGCCGCAGCCAGCCGTGCCACCGGGACACGGAACGGTGAGCAGGACACGTAGTCGAGGCCGATCCGCTCGCACTTGTGGATCGACTCCGGGTCGCCGCCGTGCTCGCCGCAGATGCCGAGCTCGATGTCCGGCCGCGTGCTGCGGCCCTTGTCGACGGCGATCTTCATCAGCCCGGCCACCGCGTCGTCCAGGGTCTGGAACGGGTTGACCGGCAGGATCCCCTCCTCCACGTACTTGAGCAGGAAGCCGCCCTCGGCGTCGTCACGGCTGTACCCGAACGTCATCTGGGTCAGGTCGTTGGTGCCGAAGCTGAAGAAGCTGGCGTGCTTCGCGATCTCGTCCGCCGTGAGGGCGCCGCGCGGGACCTCGATCATGGTGCCGAACTTGTAGTCGACCTCGATGCCGCCGGCGGCCTCGCGGACGGCCTCGGCCTCGGCCTCGAGCAGGGCGCGCGTCGCCGACAGCTCGTTCACGTGCCCCACGAGCGGGATCATGATCTTCGCGATCGGGTGCCCGCCCGCCTTGCGCACGGCGATCAGCGCGTTGAGGATCGCGCGGGTCTGGATCTTGACGAAGTCCGGGATCATCAGGCCCAGCCGGCAGCCGCGGAGCCCGAGCATCGGGTTCTGCTCGTGCATCGACTTGATGGTCGCGAGCAGCTCCCTGTCTTCGTCGGACGCGCCGTCGTGCTCCTCGGCCCGGGTCACCTTGACCAGCTGCTCCTCGAGGTTCGGGAGGAACTCGTGGAGCGGCGGGTCGATCAGGCGCACGACGACCGGCAGGCCGTCCATCGCCGTGAAGATGCCCTCGAAGTCGCCCTGCTGGAGCGTCTCGAGCTTGGCCATCGCGGCGTCGAACGTGGCGACCGCCTCGGCCTCGTCGGCGTCAAGCGTGTCGCCGGCCGCGGCCTTGGCCTTGGCCCGGGTGGCAACGTTGGCGACGAGGATGGCGCCCCGGACGATCTCCAGGCGCTCGCCCTCGCGGAACATGTGCTCGGTGCGGCACAGCCCGATGCCCTGGGCGCCGTAGCCCAGCGCCTGGGCGGCCTCCTCGGGCTTGTCGGCGTTGGCCCACACGCCCATGCGCCGGATGCCGTCGGCCCAGCTGAGGATCTGCTGGAGCTCCGGCTGGTCCTCGAACCTGGCCGCCACCGTCGGCAGCGCGTCGAGGTACACCTCGCCGGTCGAGCCGTCGACGCTGATCCAGTCCCCTTCCTTGAACGCGAGGTCGGACAGGTTGCTGCGCGCGGACGACGTCCCGTAGTCCACGACCAGCTCCGCGCAGCCGGCCACGCACGGCTTGCCGATCTGGCGGGCGACGACGGCGGCGTGCGAGGTTGCCCCGCCGCGCGCGGTCAGGATTCCCTCGGCCACGGCCATCCCGTGGAAGTCGTCGGGCGACGTCTCGATCCGGACGAGCACGACCTTCTCGCCCCGGGCGGCCCACTCGACTGCGGCGTCCGCGTTGAAGACCGCGCGACCGACGGCAGCGCCGGGTGACGCGTTGAGCCCCTTGGCGATCCGCTTCGCGCCCTGGCGGGCGCTGGGGTCGAACTGGGCGCGCAGGAGCTGGTCGACCTGGGCCGGCTCGATCCGCGAGACGGCCTCCTCCTTCGAGATCAGGCCCTCGGCGACCATGTCCACCGCGATCTTCACGGCCGCCGCGGCGGTCCGCTTCGCGTCGCGGGTCTGGAGCATGTACAGACGGCCCTTCTCGATCGTGAACTCGAGGTCCTGCACGTTGCGGTAGTGCTGCTCCAGCTGCTGGCCGATGCGCTGGAACTCCGCGTACACGACCGGCATCTCGTCGGCCATCTGGGCGATCTTGGGAGCGGTCCGGATGCCGGCCACGACGTCCTCGCCCTGGGCGTTGGTCAGGTACTCGCCGTAGAGGACCTTCTCGCCGGTGTTGGGGTCGCGGGTGAACGCAACGCCGGTGCCCGAAGTCGTCGCCCATGTTGCCGAACACCATGGTCACGACGTTGACGGCGGTGCCAAGGTCGTGCGCGATCTTCTGGCTGTTGCGGTAGTCGTTGGCGCGCTTGCCGAACCACGAGGCGAACACGGCCTTGATGGCCAGGTCCAGCTGCTCGTACGGGTCGGTCGGGAAGTCGCGGCCGGTGGCCTCGCGGACGACCCCCTTGTACGCCTCGACCAGACGCTTGAGATCGTCGACGTCGAGGTCCGTGTCCTTGGCGTCGTGGCCGTGGCGTTCCTTGGCCTGCTCGAGGGGCTCGTCGAAGCTCCCGCCGTCGACGCCCATGACGATCCTGCCGAACATCGCGATGAACCGGCGATATGCGTCCCAGCCGAAGCGCTCGTTGCCGGTGAGGGCGATCAGCCCCTGGAGCGTCTGCTCGTTGAGCCCGAGGTTGAGGACCGTGTCCATCATGCCCGGCATCGAGAACTTGGCGCCCGAGCGGACCGAGACGAGCAGCGGGTTGGCCGGGTCGCCGAACCCCTTGCCGGATCGCTGCTCGACCTCCTTCATCGCGCCCAGGACGTCGTCCCACAGGCCCGCGGGCAGCTGCTTGCCGGCCGCGAAGTAGTCGTTGCAGGCCTCGGTGGTGATCGTGAATCCCGGCGGGGTGGGCAGCCCGGCCAGCGTCATCTCCGCCAGGCCCGCGCCCTTGCCGCCGAGCAGGTCCTTCATCTTCCCGTGGCCTTCGGCGGTGCCGCCGCCCCACGCATAGATGTAGCGCTTGGCTGCGGTGTGGGGACGATCCGGGGTCGCGGCAGGGCTGGTGGCCATCGTGGCTGGGCTCCTTGACTGGAAGGGCGGGCAGGCGCATGGCGCGGCCCGCGGGTTCACCACACGTGGAATGCACCCGATTGTACGCCGCCGTCCGGCACGAACCCGGTTGCGACTGGGTTGCGAGCCGTCGGCCGCTGGCGGTTCGCGCGCGTGGACACGGCCGGATCACCGGCTCCGCGAACGGGCGCGGGCTACACTGGCCCTGCCCGGCCGACCGGATCCGGTGTCCCCGGCGGCCCGTCTGTCCTGCAGGAGCCCGAGCCCGTGAACGACCAGTACGTGGACACGCGCGTCATCGAGCCCGATGCCGATGTCTACAACGCGACGCTCGTCCGGCGTGTCGACCTCACCCACGACCTCGCCTACTTCTGGGTGAAGTTCGACGGCGACCCCACCCCGTTCGAGTCCGGCCAGTACATGACGACGGGCGTGATCACCGACGGCAGGATGCTCCAGCGGCCGTACTCGGTGGCGTCGGCGCCGGTCGTGGCCGGTACCGAGGGCTACGAGTTCTTCGTGCGGCTGGTGCCGATCATCCGGTTCACCACCGCGATGTGGCGGCTGCCGATCGGGCACCGGATGCGGATGATCGGGCCCAAGGGCAAGTTCATGCTCGAGCCCGATGACACCCGGACGCACCTGTACGTGTCCACGGGCACCGGGATCGCGCCGTTCATCTCGATGATCCGGGAGACGATGGCCCAGGGCCAGCCGCGCCGGACCGTGCTGCTCAACGGCTGCTCGTTCCAGGACGAGCTGGGCTACCGGGCGGAGCTCGAGGCGTGGCAGCAGGACCCCGCCTACCGGCTCACGTACGTGCCGTCGATCTCGCGCCCGAACGACCCGCGCAACGCGGGCTGGGGCGGGCACGTGGGTCGCGCGGAGCAGGTGATCGACGACGTGTGCCGGGAGCACGGGCTGCGCCCGGATCGGACGGTCGTGTACATCTGCGGCAACCCGGACATGATCCTCAACGTGGAGCGCCAGCTGATGGACCGGGGCTACCCGGAGTTCCATGTCAAGAAGGAGCTCTACTGGCCGAAGGGGAAGGCCCCCGTTCCGGCGCCAGCCGAGGCCGGCTGAGCGAGGTTGCGCTCGGGACGGGGCAGCGTATGCCGGTGGGCGCGGCCGCCGGACGGCACCCCCCGTGCGTGACCTATGGACCCCAGCAGCGTGCCGACGGCCCGTAACGCGATCCCGGCACCTGGGCGACGATCAGTGCAGGTGTCAACTACCATCGTGAGGTCGCATGCATCCCGTCGTTGAGCGTGAGCAGCTCTCCCCGAACGTCGTCCGCCTCGTCGTCGAGGCTCCTCGGATCGCGAAGGTCCGGCGTCCCGGCCAGTTCGTCATCGTCCGGAAGGCCCCGGGCGCCGAGCGCATCCCGCTGACGATCGCCGATACCGATGCCGAGGCCGGCACGATCACGCTCATGATCCAGGCCATCGGCGTCAGCACCACCGACCTGTGCGAGATGCAGGCCGGGGACCAGATCCAGGACGTCGCCGGCCCACTGGGCAGCCCGACCGACCTCATCGAGACCGGGCACGCGGTGTGCGTCGGCGGCGGTGTGGGCACGGCGGTGATCCTGCCCATCGCCCGCGAGCTCGCCCGGCGGGGCGTGAAGGTGACCAGCGTCATCGGCGGCCGCTCGAAGGAGTGGGTGATCCTCGAGCCCGAGCTGCGCGAGGCCGGCGAGGTCGTCCCGTGCACCGACGACGGCAGCTACGGCCGCCACGGGTTCGTGACCCAGGCGCTCAAGGACCTGCTCGACGAAGGCGGCATCGACGCCGTCTACGCGGTAGGCCCGGTGCCGATGATGAAGGCCGTGGCCGAGCTCACCCGGCCGTACGGCGTCCACACCATGGCCTCGCTCAACGCGATCATGGTCGACGGCACCGGGATGTGCGGCGGCTGCCGGGTGACCATCGGCGGCGAGACCAAGTACGCCTGCGTCGACGGTCCCGAGTTCGACGCCCACCTCGTCAACTTCCAGGAGCTGGCCGACCGGCTCACCACCTACCGCGAGTTCGAACAGCGGGCCCTCGATCAACGAGGCGCCTGCGCCACCACCGAGGTCAAGGCATGACCGATTCAGCGTCCCAGGAGCCCGCCGGCCAGCCGGCCGAGGCGTCCCCCACCCAGACATCCCCCGAACCCGCCGAGAAGCCGACGCTCAGCAACAAGGAGCGGATGGCGATCGAGCGCGTCGCCATGCCCGAGCAGGAAGGCGACATCCGTGCCGCCAACTTCCGCGAGGTCAACCTCGGGCTCACCTACCAGCTCGCGATGCTCGAGGCCGAGCGCTGCATCCAGTGCCCCAAGCCGTTCTGCGTCGAGGGCTGCCCGGTCCGGGTCAACATCCCGAAGTTCATCAAGCACCTCCGCGAGGGCGACCTCCCCGCCGCGGCCGAGAGCCTGCTCGACGACAACGCGCTGCCGTGCGTCACCGGCCGGGTCTGCCCGCAGGAGACCCAGTGCGAGGGCGTCTGCGTCCGCGCCAAGAAGGGCAACCCCGTCGCGGTCGGCTACCTCGAGCGATACGTCGCGGACTGGGCGCAGCAGAACCCCGGCGCGCTGCCCAAGCGCGAGTCGCACGAGACCGGCCGCAAGGTGGGCATCGTGGGCTCCGGCCCGGCCGGCCTCACGGCCGCCGGCGAGCTGCGCAAGAAGGGCCACGACGTCACCGTGTTCGAGGCGTTCCACGCCCCGGGCGGCGTCCTGATCTACGGCATCCCGGAGTTCCGGCTGCCCAAGGACATCGTCCAGGCCGAGGTCGACCGCCTGGTCGCCGACGGCGTCAAGATCGAGGTCGACTCGATCATCGGCCGGACGTACACGATCCCCGAGCTGCGCGAGGAGTACGACGCGCTGTTCCTGGCGGTGGGCGCGGGCCTGCCGGTGTTCATGAACGTGCCCGGCGAGAACTTCAAGGGCGTCTACTCAGCCAACGAGTACCTCACCCGCGTCAACCTCATGGGCGCCTGGAACGCGGACTCGCAGACTCCCGTGCTCCACGGCCAGCGAGTCGTGGTGGTCGGCGGCGGCAACGTCGCCATGGACTCCGTTCGGACCGCCCGCCGGCTGGGCGCCGCCGAGGCGACGATCGTGTATCGCCGCTCCGCCGACGAGCTGCCGGCCCGCGCGGAGGAGGTCCACCACGCGGAGGCAGAGGGCGTCAGGTTCGAGTTCCTGGCGGCACCGCTGGAGGTGCTCGCCGACGAGAACCGCTGGGTCACGGGCCTCCGGTGCATCCGGATGGAGCTCGGCGAGCCCGATGCCAGCGGCCGGCGTCGCCCGACGCCGATCAAGGGCACGGAGTTCACGATCGACTGCGACCTGGTGGTCGTGGCGATCGGGACCAAGGCCAACCCGCTGCTCACGGGCAGCGCGCCCGAGCTCACGGTCAACGAGTGGGGCTACCTGGTCACCGACGAGTTCGGCATGACGAGCATGCCGGGCGTGTTCGCCGGCGGCGACATCGTGCGCGGCGCGGCGACCGTGATCCTGGCGATGGGCGACGGCAAGCGGTCCGCGGCCGCGATCGACGCCTGGCTCCGCGGCGACTGGCCGCCGAGCGCTGACAGCGACGAGGGCAGCGCGGCGAAGGAGAAGGCGGCCGCGACGGCGAGCTGAGGCACGACCGCGAGCGGCAGGCTGCCCCCAACGCCTGCAACCCACAGGCGCTGAGCGCACCGACGCGCAGCCCAACGCCTGCACCCAACCCGCGCGGACCTCACCGGCCTGCCAGATACGACCGTCGATCGTCGTCGTTGGCGTTCCACCATCGGGCTGCGCTCGGGGGGCCATGGTCGCTGATCGGTGGGCCGCCCGGGCAGCGCCTGCGACCCTCGGGCAGCGTCACGCACGATGCTGCGTCGTCCACGGCGCAAGCAGGCGCGACTGCCTGCGCCCAGCACGACGCAGGGTCGTCGGTGGAGCGAAATGCGGGATCCGCGCGGATCAGCACGACCTACGGTCGTACGTGGTTGGCCGCGCCGAGTGGCCGCCCGACACGACGATCCAGGATCGTAAATGGGGCGCGGGCGGCGGAGAAGGCGGCGCGACGGGCGGGAGGGCGGCGGAGCAGGGCGGCGCGACCGCCGCGCCCCGACATGGACGGACGCGGCCATCAGCACTTATGCACGACAACCGCGTCCCTGCCGTCCATGCTCACCGGGCCCGGCCGGGGCCACCATAGGCCGGTCGTCCCGGGTGGTGCGGGCCGTCACCGGACGGACGTTCGGTGCGTCGGTGCGCCGGGCGCGAACCGGCGCTAGCGCTGCTCCTGGGGTTACGGCCGGGCCGCGTCCATCCGATCGAGGATCAGGCGCTTGACGCCCTCGAGCGGCACCCGCTCCTGGGTCATCGTGTCGCGGTCGCGGATCGTGACCGCCCCGTCGTCGAGCGAATCGACGTCCACCGTCACGCACCACGGCGTGCCGATCTCGTCCTGGCGCCGGTACAGCTTGCCGATGGCGGCCGTGTCGTCGTACACGGCCATCAGGTCGCGCTTGAGGTCGGCCAGCAGGCGGTGGCACATCTCGACGATCTCGGGCCGCTTCTTGAGCAGTGGCAGGACCGCGACCTTGTACGGCGCGAGCTCCGGGTGGAGGCCCAGCACCACCCGCTTCTCGCCCCGGACCTCCTCCTCGCGGTAGGCGTCGATCAGGAACGTGAACGCGGCCCGGTCCGCGCCGGCGGCCGTCTCGACGATCCAGGGGATGAAGTGCTCCTCGGTCGCCTGGTCGAAGTACTCCAGGTTCTCGCCCGACGCCCGGGCGTGGTTGCCGAGATCGAAGTCACCGCGGTTGTGGATCCCCTCGAGCTCCTTCCAGCCAAACGGGAAGCGGTACTCGACGTCGATCGCCTTCTTGGCGTAGTGGGCGAGCTCGTCCGGCGCGTGCTCCCGGAAGCGGAGGCGGTCCGGGGCCACGCCGTAGGCGACGTACCAGGCCATCCGCCTCGGCAGCCAGTCCTCGAACGCCGCCGTGGCTGCCTCGGCCGGGCGCACGAAGTACTGCATCTCCATCTGCTCGAACTCGCGCATCCGGAACACGAAGTTGCCGGGGCTGATCTCGTTGCGGAAGCTCTTGCCGATCTGCGCGATGCCGAACGGGATCTTCTTGCGCGAGCTCTGCTGGACGTTCTTGAAGTTGACGTACGAGCCCTGGGCGGTCTCGGGCCGGAAGTACACGATCGAGCCGTCGTCCTCGACCGGGCCCATGTGCGAGGTGAACATGAGGTTGAACCGCCGGGGCGCCGACAGCGGGCCGCCGTCGTTGGGGCACACGAGCCCCAGGCGCTCCACGATCGTCTCGTCCTGGAGGTCGGTCGCCGACACGTCCTCGGCTCCCGGGCAGCTCGTCGAGGCGGTAGCGCCGGCGGCAGGTGCCGCACTCGACCAATGGGTCGCTGAACGAGCCGACGTGCCCGGACGTGACCCACACCTGCGGGTGCATCAGGATCCCGGCGTCGAGACCCACGATGTCGTTGCGGTCCTGGACCATCGACCGCCACCAGGCCCGCTTGACGTTGTTCTTGAGCTCGACCCCCAGGGGCCCGTAGTCCCACACGGCGTTGATGCCGCCGTAGATCTCGGACGAGGGGAAGATGAAGCCGCGCCGCTTGCTCAGCGAGACGATGGTCTCGAGATTGGCGACGGCGGGCGCGACGGCGTCGGGATCGAGGTCCGGGGTGGTCACAGGGGTCTCTCCGCTGATACGCGACCGTGGCATGGCCGCGCGGGAACCTGATCCTAGCAGCCGCGATCGACAGGCGGTCAGCTGGCGACCGGTCAGGCGGCCGGCAGCGCCCCGGCCAGGAAGCGCAGGACGTTCTCGCCCATCACGGCCCGGATCGTCGCCTCGTCGAGCCCCACCTCGAGCAGCGCGTCCGTGAGCGCGACCACGCCCGCGGCGTCGAACGGGACCGCGACGGCACCGTCCCAGTCCGATCCGAGGGCCACGTGATCGGCGCCGATCCGGTCCACCGCATAGGCGATCGAACGCGCGATGGACGCGGCGTCGTCACCGCCGCACGCGGTGCGCCAGAAGCCGATCCCGACCAGCCCGCCCGTGGCGGCGATCCCGGCCAGCTGCGCGTCGGGCAGGTTCCGGACGTTGTCGGCGACGCCCCGAACGCCGGTGTGCGAGGCGATGACCGGACGCGTCGCGACGGCCAGCGCGTCGTCGATGGTGGCGGCCGAGCAGTGCGCCAGGTCGAGGATGACCCCGCGCGCCTCCATCCGCTCCAGCAGCTCGCGCCCGAGACTCGGTGAGCCCGCCGCCGATCCCGTGGGCGGAGCCGCCGAACGCGGTGTCGAAGAAGTGCGCGGGCGACAGCATCCGGTAGCCGAGGTCGACCAGCTGGTCGAGGTTGTCCGGGTCGCCGTCGAGCGCGTGCGCCCCCTCGATCGACAGCAGGCCCGCGACCAGCGCCGGGTTCGTGGCGCGGTCCGCGAGGAACGCCGCAAGATCGTCGCGGGTCCGGACCAGGCGAAAGGCACCGCCCGACGCGGCGGCGAAGGCGTCCGCGCGGTGGGCGAGGTGGCGAGCCCGGGCGAGCAGGCTGCGCCATGTCGCGGGCGGCCAGCGCCTGGCCAGCGCAAGCGCGAGGACGGCGTCGCTCCGGCCGTCGTTCCCCTCGAGGCGCAGGCGCACCGGGGCCTTGACCGCCGCCGACAGGACCTGGAGCGCGACGCCGCCGGCGGCGAGCCGCGGCACGTCCGCGTGGCCGCGATCGCCCCAGGCGTTGAGGTCGCGGCCCCACAGCAGCGAGTCGGCGTGGAGGTCGGCGATGCGCAACGTCGCGTGGAGCGCGCGCGCTCGATCGGACACCACGGCGTTCCCGCCCGGATGCACCCGGTTGAGGCGCCCGTCGACCTGTCCGACCAGCGCGTCGAGGACCGGGCGGGCGACGGACAGCGCTCCGGCCCCGGCCACCGCGCCGGACAGCATCGCCCGGGTCCTCGCGCTCACCGGCGCGACCGGGTCATGGCCCGGATGCAGCTCACGCGCCGAACGCGAGACCGCGGGTCGGCCGGATGCGCAGCGGCACGTTGTAGATGGTCGCCATCTCCTCGGGCGACCCGAGCTGCTCGGTGATCCACGCGCCGTACTTCGCGAGGTAGGCGGTGTGCTCCGGGAGCGGGGGCGTCGTGTCGTCGACCCGGGCCTCGCCCTCGACGATGACCACGTCCCCACCCTTGCCGTCGTCATCGAGGTGGAGGCTGACGCGCGGGTTCGCCCGGATGTTGAGCAGCCGCTTGGCGCGCCGGTCGCTGTAGATCAGGGCCTCCCCGTCCTCCCACAGGAACCAGATCGGGAAGGTCTGGGGCTGGCCGGCGGGCGTCACGGTCGTGAGCCAGCCGATCATGTCCGCCCGGAGGCGCTCCAGGGCGTGGGCATCGGCCTCGCTGCCGGAATCGAACACCACTGCGGGCTCCTTCTCGTTCAGGCCGGCGCCGGCCGGGCGGCCGACCGGGACCGCACCTCGTCCAGGAACGCCAGTGAGCGGGCGTCTCGCTCCAGCGCAACGCGGATGAACTCGCGCATCGCGCCCTCGACCTCGCGCTCGACCTCGTCCGGCAGGCGGAGCCCCGCAAGAGCCTCGGCATCCAGCCGCTGGTACGCCTTGAGCACCTTGAGCGCCTCGAGCGTCAGGCGCGTCCGGTCCGCCGGCGGACCCGGGCACCGAGCGCACAGCACGCCGCCCAGCGGGGGGACCCAGCGGAAGGTCTCGGACGTCTCGAGCATCCGGTCGCACTCGACGCAGCGATCCACCTCGGGCCGCTGGCCCAGCTCGTCGGCAAGGTACATCTCGTACCAGCGCGCGACGCGGCCCGGCGCCATGCCGGCGTCGAGCAGCTCGTACGCGCGGCGGAGCAGGGCGTACAGCGGCTCCGCTTCGTGGCGCTCCTCGAGCGACCGGTCGGCGAGCTCGGCCAGGTACCACGCGGTCGCGGTGCTCTCGAGGCGATCGCGGAGGCCCAGCCACGCGTGGCCGACGCGGACCTCGGTGACCACGTCGAACGTCCGGCCCCGGGCCAGGACGACGGTCAGCTCCGCGAACGGCTCGAGCGAGCCCCCGAGACGCGAGGTGGGACGCCGGATGCCCTTCGCGATGGCCTTGAGCTTGCCGTGCTGGGGCGTGATCAGGGTCAGGACGCGGTCAGCCTCGCCAAGGTCAAAGCGCGACAGGACGATGGCGTCGGTGACATAGCGACGGGGCACGGGCACGCGATCACGCTAGCACTCCCGGGGCGCGGCGTCCCTGCCGGCGCTCGATCGCTGGTGGGCGTCATGTTCGGTGCCGGGGTCTGGCGCTGCGGCGGTCTTCGGGTCCCCAGGCGCGATCACTCGTGGGCGTCACGAACGGCGTCCGGCATTGTGCGTGATGCCCCGTGGAGGTCAAGGCGCCCCAGAACCATGTCGGTGGGTCGCGATTTGGGTCGTGCTGTCGCTCCGGGAGCATCGAAACGACGCCGCGACGTCTGCCGTGATGCCTGCCAGGAGGCGGCGCCCGACGCCGCGCGCCCGCCCTCTGCTCCCCTCCGAAGCACGCCGGAGGCCGGGGACATCCAACAGGCTACCTTCGACGAACACGTTTGCGTCCGAAGCCGCTACACTGCGTGGCACATGACGGTCTCCAACGATATCGACCTCTCCGTCCTGCTGGCCGACACCGAGTCGGAGATCCTGCGCGTCGTCCGGGACCGGGACCCATCCACGGTCGGCGTGTACGAGATGATCCGCTACCACCTGGGCCTGGACGGGTCCGACGGTCCCCGCGGCAAGCGGATGCGCCCCCTGCTCGGCCTGCTGGCGTACGCCTCGATCGCCGGCGACCATGCGGCGGCGCTGCCCGGCGCGGCGGCCGTGGAGCTCGGTCACAACTTCAGCCTCGTCCACGACGACATCGAGGACGGCGACGTCGAGCGCCGGCACCGCGCCACCCTGTGGTCGCTCCACGGCATCCCCCAGGCGATCAACACCGGCGACCTCATCTTCAGCCTGTCGCGCGTCGCGCTCCACCGCCTCACGGACCTCGGGTTCAGCGACGCCAAGGTCCTGCGGCTGATGCGCCTGTACGACGAGACCTGCGTCCTGCTGTGCGAGGGGCAGTACATCGACATCGCCACCTCGGCCGCGGCCGAGCCGATGACGGTCGAGCTGTACTTCGACATGATCGGGCGCAAGACGGCGGCCCTGATCTCGGCATCGATCGAGGCCGGCGCGCTGCTCGCGACCGACGACGAGCAGGTCATCGGCGCCTACCGCCGGTTCGGGTGGGCGCTGGGGCTCGCGTTCCAGCTCAACGACGACCTGCTGGGGATCTGGGGCGAGGAGCGGGCGACGGGCAAGGAGCCGACCGACGTGGCCCGCCACAAGAAGACGCTGCCGGTGCTGTACGCGTTCGAGCATGCGGATCCGGCCGATCGGGAGCGGCTTGGCGTGCTGTACCAGGCCGATGACCCGAGCGTGCCGGACGTTGCCGAGATCGTGGCCATCCTGGAGCGGGCCGGGGCACAGGCGTTCACCCGGTCCGAGGCGCGTCGCCACCGGGACGAGGCGCTGGCCGAGCTGGACGGCCTCGACGTGATCGAATCCGCGGCCAGGGACCGGCTGCACCAGATCATCGTGTCGGTGATCAGCGCCTGACGGCGCGCCTGCCCGCCCGCGGCAACCCGAGCGCGCGCCGCTACCCCCCGTCGTCCTCGCGCGGACTCGTCGTCCACGCGGCGCTCGCGCACGACCAGCACCTTGCCCACGCGCCGCCCATCGGTGGTCTCGACCGTCAGCCGCAGCCCGTCGACCTGGACCTCGTCGCCCGGCTGGGGCACGCCGCCCACGCGGTGGTACACGAGGCCGCCGATCGTGTCGTACTCGTCCTCGTCCTCGAGCTGGAGCTTGAGCTCGAACAGGTCGAGCATGTCGTCGATCGAGGCACGCCCGTCGATCCGCGCCCGGTCGTCGTCGATGCGCTCGACCAGCGGCTCCTCGACGTCGTACTCGTCCTGGATCTCGCCCACGATCTCCTCGAGCAGGTCCTCGATCGTGACCAGGCCGGCAACGCCGCCGTACTCGTCGAGCACGATCGCGATGTGCACCTTGCGCCGCTGGAACTCGTGGAGCAGGTCGTCGATCGACATCGACTCGGGGACGAACACGGGGGTGCGCAGCAGCCCGCGCAGCAGCGGCCGCGCGTCGGCGTCCGTCTTGAGGAACGGCAGCAGGTCCTTCGCGTACAGGATCCCGATGACCTCGTCGATCGAGTCCTCGTAGACCGGGACCCGCGAGTGACCGCCTTCGACGATCAGGTCGATCGCGTCGTCGAACGTCGCCTCGGCGCGCAGGCCCACGATCGCCGTCCGCGGCACCATGACCTCGTGGAGGCGCCGGTCGCCGAGCTCGATGACCGCGTTGATCATCTGCTCCTCCTCGGCCTCGAGGATCCCCTGCTCACCGCCGCGCTCCACGATCAGGCGCAGCTCCTCCGCGGTGATCCGGGCTTCGGCATTGACATCCGCACCGAGCGCGCCCGTCACGGCCTGGGTGATCCCGGTCAGCAGCGCCACCACCGGTCCCAGCAGGCTGCCCAGGACGTCCAGCGGGCCCGACAGCACCAGCGCGAAGCGTTCCTGGTGCGCCAGCGCGAGGGTCTTGGGGATGAGCTCCGCGAACACGATCGTGAACAGCGCGAGGATGACCGTGACGATCAGCAGCGCGAGGCCGTCGGCCGTGCCGGCATCGAGGCCGGCCGAGACGAGCGTCCGGGACAGGCCCTCGCTCAGGCTGATCGCGGCGAATGCCGATGCCAGGAACCCGATGAACGTCAGGCCCAGCTGGCCCACCGCGAGGAACCGGCCCGGGTCCTGGATCAGCCGGCGGACGCGCCGGGCGCCGGGCCGTCCTTCCTCGACGAGCTGCTCGACCCGGCTGCGGCGGATCGACACGAGCGCGATCTCGGCCGCCACGAAGAAGCCCTCGAAGAGGGTCAGGACGACCAGGAACAGGATCTCGCCGATGGGGTAGCTCAACTCGCCCCACCATCAGGCGCCCCATCAGCCGCCCCGTCACGTGACCCATCGGACGAGCCCGGCTCCGGCGCCGCGGTCGGGCGCGGCTCGCGGATCCTCGCCGGCACGCCCACCGCGAGCATGCCCGGCGGGACGTCCCGGGTGACCACGGCCCCGGCCCCGGTCTTCGAGCCGTCGCCCAGCGTCACCGGCGCCCGGAGCATCGTGTCGACGCCCAGGAACACGCCCTCGCCGATCGTCGTGCGGTGCTTGCGCGTGCCGTCGTAGTTGGCGGTGATCGTGCCCGCGCCCACGTTGGTCTCGGCGCCGACATCGGCATCACCGAGGTAGCTGGTGTGGTGCTGGCGCACGTGCTCGCCGAGGCGGCTGTTCTTGATCTCCGCGTAGTTGCCGATCTCCGAGCGCCGCCCGACGTGCGCCCCGGGCCGGAGGTGCGAGAACGGCCCGATGGTCACCTCGTCCTCGACCTCGGAGCGCTCGATGACGCTGGCCCAGATCACGCAGTCCGAGCCGATCACGGAGTCCGCGATGTGCGAGCCCGCGGCGATGCGGGTCCGCTCCCCCACCCGGGTCGTCCCGCGGATGATCACGTTCGGCTCGAGGACGACGTCCCGGGCGAGCTCGACCGCGTGGTCGAGGTACACGGTGGACGGGTCGGTCATGGTCACGCCGGCACGCATCCAGCGATCGTTGAGGTCCACCCGCATGTCCCACTCCGCGCGGGCAAGCTGGGCACGGTCGTTGATCCCCATCAGCCGCCCGTCGTCGTCGACGTCGAGCGCGGCGACGAGCCGGCCGTCCTCGCGCGCGAGCCCCACGAGGTCGGTCAGGTACAGCTCACCCGTCGCGGCCGACGGCCGGAGGTCCCCGATCCGCCGCCGGAGCCACGTCGCGTCGAAGGCGTACAGCCCGGCGTTGATCTCGGTGATCTGGCGCTCCTCGTCCGAGGCGTCCTTGTCCTCGACGACGCGCTCCACGGTGCCACCCTCGTTGCGGACCACCCGCCCGAGACCCGTGGGATCGATCGCGTCGACCGCGACCAGGGCGATGGCCGCATGATCGAGCGCCCTCGCCTCGAGCAGCCCGGACAGGAGCTCGGCGCGCACGAGCGGCACGTCACCCGACAGGACGAGGATCTGGTCGACGGAGTCGGGCATCGCGGCGAGCCCGGCCCGCAGCGCGTCCCCGGTCCCCCGTGGCTCGGCCTGGACCGCGGTGTCCGCCCGCGAGGCGACCGCGCTGGCCACGGCGTCGCTGCCGGGCGGGCCGACCACCAGCGGGCGACCGCCGGTCGCCGCGATGGCCGCATCGAGGACGTAGTCGACCATCGGGCGGCCGCAGATCGGGTGGAGCACCTTGGGCAGCTCGGACCGCATCCGGGTCCCGAGGCCCGCGGCCATGACAACGGCGACGATCCGCCCCTCGGGCGGCTTCGGACTTGCGGGGGTCACGGGGTGCGGCGCCGGGCCAGCCGCACGGGGCCGACCGCAGGTGGTGCGGCGGCGGTGTCCGAGAGTGCGTCCGTGGTCGTCATGAGGTGGCGCGGCCGATTCTGCGGGCGGTCGTGCGTGGGTGTCAACCGAGGGACGCCCATGCGGGCACCGCGATCACCGGCCCGGCCGTCGCGCGATCGCCTCGATCTCCACACGTCCACCCTTGGGCAACGCCGCGACCTGGACCGTCGAGCGAGCGGGCGGCGGGTCCGGGACGTACCGGCCGTACACGGCGTTCACGGTCGCAAAGTCTGAGATGTCGGCCAGGAAGATCGTGGTCTTGACCACGTCGGCAAGCGTGGCGCCGCCGGCATCGAGCACGGCCACGAGGTTGCGCATCGCGCGGTCGGCCTGCGCCTCGACCCCGTCCGCGAGCTCGCCGGTCCCGGGGTCGAGACCCAGCTGGCCGCTGCAGAACAGGAGGTCGCCGCTCGCGATCGCCTGGCTGTAGGGTCCGATGGCGGCGGGGGCGCCGGCCGTGGAGACTGCCTGGGGGTTCATGGTTTCCTCCGCGTGTGGTCGTGGGCGAGGATCCGGACCGCGGCCACGAACGGCGCGTGCGTGCCCGGGCCGGGCAGGTCGCCGGCGGCGATCGACGCGCGCACCCGCTCGGCCGCCGCCGCCGCCTCGGCATGTGAAGGATAGAGCGCCCAGTGGGTCGGGCCCGAGCCCGACAGGCCGACCGGCCGCGCGAGCAGCCGCAGCAGGGCCCGCCGGAACGGCACCAGCGCGGGCTCGATCACCGACGCCGCCGGCACGAGGTCGTTCGCGGCGGCGAGCACCGACGCGCGGACCAGCAGATCCGGCACGCGGAGACCGGTCCGGAGCTCCTCGGCGAGGTGCGCGGACGCGAGGCGCGCGGCGCCGCCGGCCACCCGGGCCCCCGCGTCCCATGCCGCGAACACCGCCGGGGTCGCGATCGCGACGGCGGGCGTGACGAGCAGCAGCCCGGGCCGGTCCGGGTCCCCGTCGTGGTCGCGCAACCAGCCCAGCGGCGTGACCCGCTCGCCGCGTCCCTCGACCAGCGCCGGGCCGGCCGCCAGGAAGAACGGGACGTCCGATCCGATCTCGAGCGCGAGCCGGCGGCGCGCATCGACGTCCAGCTCCACGTTCCAGGCATCGAGCGCCGCCTCGATCGCGGCCGCCGCATCGGACGAGCCGCCGGCGAGCCCGGCGGCCACCGGGATCCGCTTGTCCAGCCGCGCTGCCAGCGCCGGCGGCGGGTCCGGCCGGCCCCACGCGGGACGGGCGGCGCGGCGCGCCGCGGCGATCGCCCGCAGCACGAGGTTGTCGGTCACCGGGCCCGGATCGAACCCGGTCACGTGCAGGGTGTCCGACGCGCCCGGTGGCAGCATCGAGACCGACAGCCGGTCCGCGAGGTCGACCGGGACCATCACGCTGTGCAGGTCGTGGTAGCCGTCGGCCCGGCGACCCAGGACGGCCAGGGTCAGGTTGACCTTGGCGGGTGCGAGCCGGATCGCCGGGGCGAGGCGGCCCGCCGGGTCGGGCGGCTCCGCGCTCACCGGTCGCCCGCGATGGGACCCAGGGCCTCGGCGAGCGCGATCCACTCCCCGACCGCCACGGTCTGCGGACGCCGGTCGCC
Source organism: uncultured Chloroflexia bacterium (assembly GCA_963835335.1). Classification (GTDB taxonomy): domain Bacteria; phylum Chloroflexota; class Limnocylindria; order Limnocylindrales; family CSP1-4; genus CAIXZV01. The sequence goes on from CAWIFB010000027.1 coordinate 24,097, forward strand.
AGAGATCCCCACGGCCTCGAGCGCGGCGTGCACTCGCTCCGGCGGGATGGGCAGCTGGCGAACGAGCACGTTGTGGAGCATCTTGCGGCGCTCGCGGAACGCGGCCTGGACGACGCGCCACAGGTGGTCCTCGGCCTCCGGATCGAGCCGGTCGTCGGTCGCGTACGGCTCGAGCACGAGCACCGCCGAGCCGACCTTGGGGGCGGGCTCGAACGCCTCCGCCGGGACGCGGAACGCGATCCGCGCCTTCGCGTGGTACTGGACGAACACCGACAGGTACGACAATCCGCCGGGCACGGCGGCGATCCGCTCGGCGACCTCGCGCTGGACCATGAGCACGAGCCGCTCGGCTCGGGGCGGGCTGCCCAGCAGGCGATGCAGGATCGGGCTCGTGATGTGGTAGGGCAGGTTGGCGACCACGTCGTACGGCGGTGGCACGAGGTTGACGAGGTCCTGGTCGAGCGCGTCACCTTCGACGATCCGGAGCGCGCCCGACGCGAGCTCGGCGTCGAACCGCTCCCGGAGGATCGCGACCAGGCCCCGGTCGAGCTCCACGGCCGTCACCCGCGCCCCCCCGGCCAGCAGCCCGCCGGTCAGGAACCCCAGCCCCGGGCCGATCTCGAGCACGCCACGCGCGGGATCCGGGTCGGCTTCCGCGAGGATGCCCTCGAGCACGTCCACATCGGCGAGGAAGTTCTGGCTGAGGTTGTGGCGCGCCCGGAGGCCGGCCTCGCGCAGCGTCCTGCGGACGTGGAGCGGATCGAGACGAAGCGCACCGGCGCCGTGTCCGGTGGTCATCGAGCGAGCGGCAGCGATGGCCGGGCGTCGAGGTCGAGTCCCGCGCGGGCGCCCGCCGCGAACCGTCGCGCACCGGCGGCGCCGATCATCGCCCCGTTGTCGGTGCACAGACCGGGTCGCGGGATCACCATGGCCAGGCCGCGGGCCTCCGCCTCGCCCGAGATCCGCGCCCGCAGCTCCGCGTTGGCCGCGACGCCGCCGCCGAGCACGATGCCCCGGGCGCCGATCGCCTCCGCGGCGCGGATCGTCTTGGTCGCGAGCACATCGACGACCGAATCCTGGAACCCCCAGGCAAGCTCGGCCGTCACGGCCGCGGGCAGCTCGCCCTCCCGCTCGTCGGCCGGCAGGCCCTCGTCGGCACGGGCGCTCGCGATGATCCGGCGCGCCGCGGTCTTGAGCCCCGAGAAGCTGAGGTCGAAGGTGTCACGCATCCATGCCCGCGGGAACACCCGGTCACGGGCGACCGCGCCCTCCGCCGCACGCGAGATCGCGGGCCCGCCCGGGATAGCCCAGGCCGAGCAGCCGGCCGACCTTGTCGAACGCCTCGCCGGCGGCGTCGTCCACGGTCTGGCCGAGCAGCCGGTAGGTCAGGTGGTCGCGCATCTCGGCCAGGAACGTGTGCCCGCCCGAGACGACGAGCGCGACCAGCGGGAACGGCGGCGCCTCGCGCTCGTCCTCCCCGGGGTCGAGCAGCCAGCCCGCGTAGACGTGACCCTCGAGGTGGTTGACCGCGACCAGCGGCTTGGCGTGGGCCCAGGCGAGCGTCTTGGCGAAGTTGATCCCCACCAGGAGCGACCCGGCCAGGCCGGGCCCGTAGGTCACCGCGATCGCGTCGAGGTCGCGGGGGGTCACGCCGGCGGTCTGGAGCGCCTCGTCGAGCACCGGCACGATCCAGCGAAGATGGGCCCGCGCGGCGACCTCGGGAACGATCCCCCCGGTCGGTGCGTGGAGCGCAACCTGGCTGGCGACGACGTTGGCGTGGATCCTCCGGCCGTCCTCGATCACGGCGATCCCGGTCTCGTCGCAGCTGGACTCGACGGCAAGGACGAGCGGGCCGGTCACGTCCGACCCCCACCCGCGATCCCGGCCCGCGGGACGGGCTGCGCGCCGGATGTCACGCCGCCCGGGGTTGTGTCGCCGGGTTCGCCGGGTTCGCCGGCCATCGCGGCCACGTCCGGCGGCGGCGAGGCGTCGACGGCTGCGCGGAGGCGATCGATCCGGTCGCGCATCGCGGGCTCCGCGAGGGGCTCCGTCGTCATGATCAGGGCGTCTTCCTGGTTGTCGCTGTAGTAGTGGGGCCGGATCCCGACCGGGCGGAATCCGTACTTCTCGTACAGCCGGCGCGCTGCCAGGTTCGACAGGCGGACCTCGAGCGTGGCTTCGCGGGCGTGCCGGTCTCGAGCCAGGTCGAGCAGCGCGAGCAGCAGCCGCTCGCCGATCCGACGCCGGCGATAGCGGGGGTGCACGGCGAACGTCGTCACGTGCGCCTCGTCGACCATCAGCCAGATGCCGCCGTACGCGACGATCTCGTCGCCCAGCTGCGCGACCATGTAATGCGCGAGCCGGTTGGTCTCGAGCTCCTGGCGGTATGCCTGTGGCGGCCATGGGGTGGTGAAGCTCGCGCGCTCGATCAGGTGGACCATGGGCAGGTCCGGGATCCCCATCGGCCGGATCAGCAGGATCGGGGCGTCGCTCATGCCGGTCGCGCCTCGCCGGCCCCGCCGGTCAGCTCCACGCCGCCCTCGGGCGGGCCCGAGCTGACGCCGCGCGGGAGCGTGACGTACTCGGGGACGAGGCGCGCGAGGTCGTCGCCGTCGCCCGACGCCAGCTTCCGCGCGCCGGCGTCGAGGAGCGCCGCGGCAAGACCCGCCATGGCCGCATCGCCGTACCCGGTCGCATCCGCCGGCGCGCGTCCCGCGAGATCGACGGCGACCAGCAGCTCGCCGGCGCCGACATCCGGGTCCGTGCCGCCGGGCAGGATCCGCGGCGGCTCGGCCCAGCGCGACAGGACCCGGTCGGACAGCCCTGCCGGCTGGATCAGCACGATCGCGGTCACGGGTACACCGGTCGCGCGAGCCGCCGCGTCGATCAGCGCCCGGCCGGTGGCCACGCCGGCGACCGGCAGGCCGAGCGCGTGGGCAAGTGCCTTGACCGTGGCCAGGCCGACGCGCAGACCGGTGAACGCACCGGGCCCCGTGCCGACCACGAGCCCGCCGAGGCCGGCCGGGGCGACCGCCCGATCGCCCAGCAGGGTCTCGACATGCGCCAGCAGCTCCTCCCCGTGGCGGTAGCCCGCGCTCCAGGTCCGCGATTCGATCGGCGTCCCGTCGGGCGACCCGAGCGCGATCACCGCCTGCGTGGTCGCCGTGTCAACGAGCAGCAGCGGGCCGCCGGCGGTCACGACGCGGCCTCCAGGTATCGCCGGTAGCCGGGGTCGATCGCCCGCAGCGTGATCCGCCGCGGGTCGTCGCCCGTGCCGTCGAGGTGTACGTCGAGGCGGCCGGCGGGCAGCGCGGGACCGAGCCGCTCGGCCCACTCGACGAGCACGACGCCGGCGAGCTGGCGCTCGTCGATCAGCCCGCCGGCGAGCGCATCGGCCGCATCGTCGAGGCGGTAGAGATCGAGGTGGAACATCGGCAGCCTGCCCGCGTACTCGGTCATCAGCACGAACGTGGGGGAGCTGACGGTGTCCGTGATCCCCAGCCCGACGGCAAACCCCTTGGCGAACTGGGTCTTGCCGGCCCCAAGGTCGCCCACCAGGCACACCAGGTCGCCGGGCCGCGCGACGGTCGCGAGGTTCGCGGCAAGGGCGCGGGTCGCGGTCGCGTCGTGGGTCACGACGATTCGCTCGGATCCGGTGGCAGCTGACATCGGTCCGAGGGTAGCCGAAGCGCTGGCCCGGCGCGGCTGCCCGGCGGCCGGCCGGATCTCGCGCCCTGAGGCCTGCGGGCGGGAGCCCCGGCCCGCAGACCGGTCCCCGGCTCAGGCGAAGCGCTCGAGATCCCCGAGGGCAACCTCGACCGCGGCGTCGCCGTCGATCGAGACGCGGGCGCTGTCGAGGATGACGTTGGCGGCAAAGCGCTGCCGTCCGGCGATGGAGACCACGCGGCCCTCCGCGCCGGCATTGGGTCCGCTGCGGATCCAGACCCAGTCCGGCTCGATCGGCGGGGGCTCGATGTCCGGGTGGTCGAACACCAGCGTCGGCGGGTCGACGAGGATCGAGACCTCGAGGCCGGCCAGCCGCTCGAACAGCCCGAGCATCGGGCTCGGGATCGGACGACGTGCGGCACCACCCAGCACGAGCACGCCGAACGGCGGCATCGGGTGGAGCGCCGCGTGCTGGCGACGCTCGGAGGCCATGAAGTCGCGCAGCTCCTTGCCCGGCAGCGATCCGACGACGATCCCGCGAACGCCCATGGCCCGCGCGCGGGTGAGCGCCTCGGCATCGATCCGGGATCCGACCACCAGGATGCTGCCGGCGCGCCCGACGTCGATCCCACCGGGTCGCAGCTCGCCGAACGGATCCGTGGCCAGCGCGAGGCGTCCGCGGGCCGGCGAGCCGGCGGCGAACGCGGCCCGCAGCGCACGGCCCGAGACCGCGATCCGCACCTCCGCCCCGGCCCGGATCATGGACACCCGCCCGCTCACCGGTGACACGACGACGTCGCGGTGATCGCCCGTGACCACGCGCCAGCGATCTCGCTGCGGCGCGAGCGCGGCCAGCAGCTCGCCGTCGAGATCGGCCCGACCGCGACGCCGGCGCCGGATCGCCAGCTGGGGCGACCACCGGCTGCCCGCCACCGGCGGGGTGCGTTCGGCGGAGGGATTGATCGAGACCTCGTCGACGCGCGGGTCACGCAGGTGCTCGACGAGCGGGTCACCGGGCGAGACCTCCGCACCCAGCTCGACCAGCGGGCGATCGCCCGGCGGCAGCGGCAGATGCGTCTCGATCCCGACCTCGAGGAAGGGCCGCGACGGCACCTCGTCGAGCCGAACCGTCGTCGTCATCCGTCGAGACCCGTCCACAGCGCAGCCTGCCAGGCGAGCATCAGCTCCCGCCGGCGCTCGACCCGGTCCGGCAGCTGGAGCGGGATGTCGCGCAGGTCGACGAGCAGGCCGCCCAGCCCGCCGGCGACCTCAAGCGCGACCCGGCGGGTGCGGTGACCGAGATCCACGGTCTCCCGGAACGTCGCATCGACGACGGCCCGCTCGCCGGGCGGCAGGTCCACCAGCTCGATCCCGCCGGGCACGAGGTCGAGCTCGACGGGCGCGCCATCGCCGCGCACGCCGAGCCGGCCGATCGACCGGCCGGATCGCAGACCCGCCGGCATCAGCACGGTGCCCAGCGGAACGAGCAGCTCGTCCCGAAGGTCGGTCATCACGTCCCGGCGTTCGACCGGGTCCTCGATCATCCCCAGCGGCGCCAGGAGCCGTGCGTGATCGAGGCCCAGCGCCCGGGCGCCCGGGCGCCGCAGGACGTCGGCGAGCGCCAGCGCGACGGCCGGGCCCGGCGCCACCGACCAGACGCCGCCGGCCGCCACGACCAGGTCGGGCGTCGGGAGCTCGTCATGCGCGGGCGTGGCGGCGACGAGGCGGGCGACCGCGGCCCGCGCCGCCGCCATGCGCAGCTGGGCGCCGTCGCCGGCCGCGTCACCCCACGGGACGACGGCGAGGTCGCGCAGGCGATCGCGCAGGCGGAGGCGATCGATCGGCACGGCGAGCCAGCCGGCAACCTCGTCCACGATCGAGTCGTCCTCGCCCCAGGGCACCAGCGCGGCGGCCGGCACGAACGAGGATTCCGCCGGGCCGACGACGCCGTCGGGCGACCACGTGGCGGAAACCCGCGTCCCGGCCGACTGGCCGATCTCGACGACCTCGACGCGTCGCTGCAGGACGTCGGCGAGAGTGACGACCGAGCGCACCAGCGCCCGGTGGCCATCCGGCTCATCCCCGCGAACCCCGTCGAGCAGGGCTCGGAGCCGGGCGCCGTCCGCGATGGCGGGCGCCGGGGCGAGGATCGTGGCGCCGGAACGTTCCGAGGGTGTCGCGGCATCCGCCCCGCCGCCCGGATCGCCCACCGGTCCGGCGAGGATCAGGGTCAGGTCGGGGCGGCGCTGGGTGGCCGCGGCGACCAGCGCCGCGAGCTCGGCGACGAGGGGACGCTCGTCGCCGCCCGGCGGGTCCGAGCAACCGGCGAGGACCGCAGCGACCGAGGGATCGGCGACCGCCGTGGCCACGTCGAGGATGTCCGCGCCCTCGATCGCCATCGAGCGCACCCGCCAGCCGGCGGTCGCGGCGGCAGCGGCCAGCGGCGCGACGGTGCGGATCGTCGCCCCCAGGACGACCATCAGGGGCGGCGGCGAGGTGCGGGTCTCGACCCTCGGCAGGTCGCCATCGCGGGGGGCGCCGGCCAGCCCGCACGCACGGGCCAGCTCCGGATCCGATGCCTCGAGCCGCGACCGCAGGCGTGCCACGAGCGGATCGGCCCCCACGCTCGCGGGCGCGGCGGTCGCTCCCAGCAGGCGCCATCGGCCGTCCACGCGCCCGATCAGCGCCGCCGCGACGGTCGCGGTGCCGTGGTCGATGGTGACGAATGCCGGCGGTTCGCTGCTCACCCGCTCGATCCTACCAGCGGCGCGCCCATTGCCAGCGGCCTGCCGGCGCCGTCGTGATCAGGCGTCCCAGCCGTCGGCCTCGTCCAGCTCCTCGAGACGGTCGATCAGGGCCTCGATGCCCAGGTCGTCCTCGAGCAGCTCGCTGGCGGACGGCGTCTCACCACCGAACAGCTCGCGGAGCACCGGATCGAAGAACAGCATCGCCGGAGCGCCAAGCGGTCGATACGGACGGCTCGCCTCGAGGAAGTGCACCGCCGGGCCGGTCAGGCCGCGCAGCCGGATCTCGCGGGCGACCGTCTCCACCAGCGCGTCGCGGCGCTCGTCGAGCGGCTCTGCGGGAAAGCTCACGACCCGTTCTCGGGCATCGCGGGCTCCGGGTCGCGGGACGCCGGGGCGGCAACCGGATCCCGGGCCCGGTCGGCGGACTGGACATCGGCCTCCGGTCCGGGTCCCACCGCCTGCCACGTGGTGGCGGCGATCAGCGGTCGCGAGGGTCCGGGCTCGGTCGCGGACAGGGCGTCGGCAAACGCGTGGTAGGCCGCCGCTCCCCGGAGCGCGAACACGACATGCTCGATGGACGACGGGGTCCGCAGCTCGTCGCGAACGGCGTCGACCGCCAGCCGCGCCGCCTCCGCCAGCGGGAAGCCGCCGACGCCGGTGCCGAGCGCCGGGATCGCCACGCTGGCCAGGCCGAGCTCGCGGACTCGTGCGATGGCGCTCCGCGCCGCGCGGTCGATGGCCACGGCGCTCGTCCTGCGATCCCGCTCGATCGAGACGGCGTGGATGACGACCTTCGCGGCGAGCCGCCCGGCCGGGGTGACCACGGCCTCGCCGACCGCGACGGGGCCCTGACGGACCGCGGCGAACTCGATCTCGTCGCCCCCCGCCCGCTTGATCTCGCCGGCCGTGCCCGACGACATCCACAAGGACGTGGTTGCAGGGCTCACGATCGCGTCGACCTCAAGGTCGCAGATGTCCCCATTCCAGAGCTCGATGCGCGTCACTCGGACCTCCCGCCCGCGAGCGTCCGGATCCCCACGGGTGAACCGGCGGCATGGTACACCCGGGGCAGGCGCCGGGCCATGCCGGTGACGACCTCGTAGCTGATCGTTCCGACCAGCGAGGCAAGCTCGAACGCGGTGATCTCGGCCCCCTCCTGGGCGCCCAGCAGCACGAGCTCGTCGGCCTCGGTGACCGGCGGGCCGGGCACATCGGTCACGTCGGCCATGACGGCGTCCATCGAGACGCGGCCGACGAGCGGCACGCGCACGCCGCGGACGAGCGCCGAGGCCCGGTCGGACAGCGCTCGACGCCACCCGTCGCCGTAGCCGAGCGGGAGCGTCGCGATCCGGGACGGGCGCACGGTCGTGAACGTGGGCCCGTAGCTGACCCCGTGACCCGCGGGCAGGTCGGCGACGCGGACCGGGCGTGCGTGGAGGGACATCGCGGGGCGCAGCGCCGACGCGGCCGCGGCCGTGGCGGCGGGTGGCGTCATGGCGTCGGGAACCAGCCCGTACACGGCCAGGCCGGCGCGGACCGCCTCCCAGCGGCGCACCTCCGCGCCGAGCACGCCGCCGCTGCCCGAGATGTGCCGGCGCGTCGCCCGGGATCCCCAGGACACCGCGTCGCCGATCCGGGTGACCGCGCGGTCGAAGGCGGCATCCTGCGCCAGGGCGTTCGATGCGTCGTCCGCGGCGGCGAGGTGGGTCCAGACCCCCGCCAGCCGGATGCCCGGCGCGGCTCGAAGCCGGTCCACGATCGCCTCGACCGCATCCGGCAACGCGCCGCCGCGACCCAGCCCAGTCTCGACCTCGAGGTGCAGCTCGAGCAGCGCCGGCGCCGCCTGGTCGGACGCGGCTGCGGCCGCGGCGTCGAGCAGGCGATCGAGCAGGATCCCGTCGCCGACGCTCACCGCGATGCCGTGGCGCACGGCGTCGGCGACGAGCTCAACGGGGATCGGGTACAGCACGAGGACGGGCGCGGTCACGCCGCCCTCCCGGAGCTCGAGCGCCTCGTCGAGCGTGGCGACGGAGAAGCCATCGGCGCCCGCGTCCTCGAGCGCCCGGGCAGTGGCGACCGCACCGTGCCCGTACGCGTCCGCCTTGACGACCGGCTCCACCCGGACGTCCGGCCCGACGACCCCGCGCAGGAGGGCCAGGTTTGCCCGCAGCGCGTCGAGGTCGATCTCCAGCCAGGCGAGTCGCGGCAGCGGCGCCAGGCCGGCGCGCGCGAGGCGCGCCTCGATCGGCTCCCTTGGCGGGTACGACCGGGTCTCGGGTGCCGGGCGCCCGGACGACCCGCTCAGCCTGCCGCTCCGTCGGGCGCGGCTGCGGGCGAGCCGGTGCCGGCGTCGTCGCCGGCCGGCTGGTCCGAGGCGCCGTCGTCGCCCGTCTCCGCGCGATCCGGTGTTTCCTCGTCCCCCGTCCGGTCCCCCGCCTCGTCCCGCGCGGCGAACCCGAACCCGAGCCGCCGGCCGGAGCGCTGCCGCTCCGCGATCCGGGCCAGGCGCTTGCGGACCATCGGGAGCGCGTCGGGCAGGTCGCCGGCCAGCAGCCCGGCGTCTCCGATCCGGTCGCGGACCGCCTCGCCCGCCAGCCCGTGGAGGTACACGCCCAGGCGGGCGGCGTCGTACGGTGCCAGGCCCTGCGCGAGGAGCGACCCGATCGTCCCGGCGAGCACGTCGCCGGTCCCACCCGAGGCCATGGCCGGGTTCTCGAACGGCGCGACCGAGACCTGTCCGTCCGGTCCGGCGACCACGGTCTTCGCGCCCTTGAGCACGACGACCTGCCGCCAGTCCGCTGCGGCCGCCGTCGCGGCCCTGACCCGCGCCTCATCGTCGGCGGCGAGATCGCCGTCGTCGCCCGGATCACGGCCCGAGCCGGCCCGCAATCGGGCGAACTCCCCGGCGTGGGGCGTCAGCACGCACGGGCGGTTCACCGACGTCCACCAGCCATCGGCGGCAGCGAGCGTCCGCAGCGCCTCCGCGTCGAGCACGACCGGCGCACCGGCGGGCTCCTCGGGGATGGTGAGCAGCATCCGCAGCAGGTCGGCCATCGCCAGTGCCGGCCGCAGCCCCGGCCCGATGACCAGCGCGTCGTGCTCGTGATCGAGGATCTTGGCGAACGCCGGTTCCGGGTCCACCTCCTCGACGTCGTCCTCGGGCAGCGCCATCGTGGTCGCCTCGACGACCTTGGCGGCGAACAGCGGCTGGAGCGACTCCGGGACCGCCAGCGTGACCAGCCCGGCGCCGGCACGCCCGGCGGCGCGACACACGAGGAGCGCCGCACCCGCGTAGTCGAGCGACCCGGCAACGACCAGCAGCTTGCCGAACGTTCCCTTGTGGCCGCGTGCCGAGCGTTCCGGGATCAGGCTGGCCATCGCGGAGTCGTCGAGCAGCGTGGAGCCCGCCGGGATCGGGGTTCCCGTCACCGACGACGCCTCGTCCGGGTGGCGCCCGAAGCCCAGCGGCCGCCGGTCCGTCATCGGGGCGTCTCCTGTCCATCGCTCGCCGCGGGGCCTGGCATGGCCGAGCCCAACGCGTCCGCGCCGTCCCCGTCCGCGCCCGCGACGTCCCGGTCGGCGGCCAGCTCGCGCGTCGCCCGGTCCAGCTCGCGCATGCGCTCGAACCTCGCCAGCAGCCGGCGCTCCCGGTCGTCGATGCGCTCGTCGATGTCGAGCGGGAAGACGTAGCGTCCGCCGGCGGTCCGGACGCCGAACGCGATCGCCACCGCGTACTCGGCCTCGTGCGTGATCGACAGCGCGATCCGGCCCATGCCCAGCTGGACGGCGCGCTCCGCCGCACGTCCGTGGAGCCGGACGGCCGGCTGGCCCGTGGGCAGCCGCTCGACCTCGATATCGCGCCAGCCGATCCCGCGAACGCCCAGGCCGAGGACCTTGGAGACGGCCTCCTTGGCCGCCCAGCGGCCCGCGAACGTCTCGGGCCGGTCGCGCACGTAGCGACGCTCTGCCGGCGTCAGCACCCGGCGCGAGAAGCGCTCGCCGAACCGTTCGAGCGTTTCCCGGATCCGCTGGACCTTGATGATGTCGATCCCCAGCTCGGTCGTCCCGTCGGGCACCACGCCGGGCGGCAGGACCGGGTCGGCGGACGGCCCGCGTCCATCGCGCCGGCGGCGGTCGGGTGCGGCGTCGGGGCGGTCCGGGCGTGCCATGGGCTACTCGACCGTCACCGACTTGGCGAGGTTGCGCGGCTGGTCGACGTCCGTCCCGCGAGCGACCGCGGTGTAGTACGCGAACAGCTGGAGCGGGATCACGGCGAGCACCGGCGACAGCGCCTCGTGCGTGTCCGGGACCCACATCACGTCGTCCGCGAAGCGCTCGATCTGGACATCGCCCTCGGTGGCGACCGCGATCACCCTGGCATCGCGCGCCCGCCCCTCCATGACGTTGCTGATCAGCTTGTCGTAGGCGCGCGACCGGGTCGCGATGGCGACCAGCGGGCACTCATCGTCGAGCAGCGAGATCGGCCCGTGCTTCAGCTCACCCGCCGCGTAGCCCTCGGCGTGGATGTAGCTGACCTCCTTGAGCTTGAGCGCTCCTTCGAGGGCACCGGGCAGCGTGTACCCCCGCCCGATGAACATGAACCCCCGGGAGTTCACGTACTTCCGTGCCAGCAGCGCCACGTCCGCGTTGAGCTCCAGCGTCCGAGCCGCCGCATCGGGCAGCGCGCGCATCGCCGCCCCGAGCTCGATCTCGCGCTCCTCGCCCAGCGATCCGCGCGCCTCGGCGATGGCCGCGGCGAGCACCAGCAGCGTGGTCACCTGGGTCACGAACGTCTTGGATGCGGCGACCGCGATCTCGGGGCCAGCCTGGAGGAACATGACCGCGTCCGCCTCGCGCGTGATCGCGGAGCCGACGGTGTTGGTGACGGCGACGATCGGACACCCGCGCTCGCGGGCCCAGCGCGTGGGCGCGATCGTGTCCGCGGTCTCGCCCGACTGGGTCACCGCGATCACCAGCGTGTCGGCATCGAGCGGCGGCGGCGAGTACCGGAACTCGGAGCCCACGGTGACCCGGGCCGGCAGGCCGGTCCACTCCTCGATGGCCGCGGCACCCACCAGCGATGCGTACGACGCCGTGCCGCAGGCGACCAGCTCGACCCGCGTCGCCCGCCGGAACACGTCGCCCAGCCCGGCCACCTCCGGCGCGTGGATCCGCCCGGCCGGCGTGACCCGCCCGGCAAGCGACTGGCGGAGCGCGGTCGGCTGCTCGTGGATCTCCTTGAGCATGAAGTGGTCGTAGCCGCCCTTCTCGGCGGCCTCGGGCGACCAGTCGATCACGGTCACCGGCCGCTGGCGCTCGTTGCCGTCCACGTCGGTCACCACGACGCCGGTCGGGCGCACATCGGCGACATCGCCCTCCTCGAGGAACACCACCCGGTCGGTGTGGGCGAGGATCGCCGACACGTCGCTGGCGATGAAGCTCTCCTCGCCGTTGAGCCCGACGATCAGCGGCACGTCCTGGCGAGCGCCGACCAGGCGGCTCGGCTCGCCGCGGTGCATCACCACCAGCGCGTAGGCGCCCTGCATCCGGCGCAGGGCCGCCCGGACGGCGTCGGCGAGGTCGCCCTGGTAGGCCTCCTCGACCAGGTGGGCGATCGCCTCGGTGTCGGTCTCCGAGGTCAGCGTGTGACCGCGCCCGGCCAGCTCGTCACGCAGCTCCCGGAAGTTCTCGATGATCCCGTTGTGGATCACCGTGATGTCGCCGGTGCAGTCCTGGTGCGGGTGCGCGTTGAGGTCGTTCGGACGGCCGTGGGTCGCCCAGCGGGTGTGGGCGAGCCCGATCCCCGCGCGCGGCGTGCGGTCCGCGATCGCCGTCTGCAGGTTGCTCAGCTTGCCGGCACGCTTCTCGACGAACAGCGTGCCGTCCTCATCGACGAGCGCGATCCCCGCGGAGTCGTAGCCGCGGTACTCGAGGCGCCTGAGGCCCTCGATGAGGATGGGGCCCGCTTCGCGAGGGCCCGTGTAGCCGACGATTCCGCACATGCAGCTGGGGATCTCCGTGCGACGCGATCACCGCCGGGCGCCGGCGCGGCGGACGGGACGGCCTAGTGTAGTCGCTCCCCTGCGAGGGCCGCGATCGTGTCGGCCAGCTCGAGCACGACGTCCGCGTCGTCGCCCTCGACCATCACCCGCAGCAGGGGCTCCGTCCCGGACGGCCGGACGAGGACCCGGCCGCGCGGACCCAGCCGGTCCTGTGCCGCGGAGATCGCGTCGCGCAGGACGTCGTCGTTCTCCCACTGGTCGCGATGGTGCACGCGGATCGCCCGCTGCTGCTGCGGAAGGAGCGGGATCGCGCGCGCGAGGTCCGCGAGCCCGGCACCCGCGGCCGTCATCACGCGCAGCAGCTCGAGCGCGGTCACGATGCCGTCGCCCGATGTCGTGTGCTCGCGGATGATCACGTGCCCGCTCTTCTCGCCACCCAGGCCCGCACCCGACACGAGCATCGCCGCGAGGATGTGCTTGTCGCCGACGGGAGTCCGGACGAGGTGGCCGCCCGCGGCCTCGACCGCGCCCTGGAGGCCGCCGTTGGACAGGACCGAGACGACAAGGCTGCCGTCGGCAAGCACACCGCGCGCGAGCCGTTCGAGCGCGAGGATGCCCAGGACCTGGTCGCCGTCGACGAGCTCGCCGCTCGCGTCCACCGCGACGCATCGGTCGGCATCGCCGTCGAGCGCGAACCCGACATCCGCACCGTGCTCCACGACGGCCCGCGCAAGCGAGCCAGGCTCGGTGGCACCGCAGCGGACGTTGATGTTGTCGCCGTCCGGCCGGTCGTGGATCACCGTCACCCGGGCACCGGTCGCGCGCAGCACCTCGGGGCCGACCCGGTACGCCGCGCCGTTCGCCGTGTCCAGCACCACGTGCAGGCCCGACGCCTCGACGACGCTCGCGAGACCCTGCCGGTGCGCCACGTAGCGATCGAGGAGGGCGCCTGCGACCACCGACCGGCCGACCGCCGACGGCGCGACCGACGGCAGCTCGTCGGCGCGCAGGATCTCGGTCTCGAGGTCCTCCTCCACGTCGTCGTCGAGCTTGAGGCCGCGCGGGTCGAGCACCTTGAGGCCGTTGTCCTCGGCCGGGTTGTGCGAGGCCGAGACCATGATCCCGGCCCCGAAATCGCCGGTGGCCGCGAGGTAGGCCAGCGCGGGCGTCGGCACCACACCGACCACGTGGACGTCGACGCCCATGCTGGTCGCGCCGGCCGTGATCGCAGCCACGAACATGTCGCCGGAGCGGCGCGTGTCCTGGCCGACCACCAGCGAGCCACCCGCGCCCACGACATGGTGCGCCGTCGCGCGTCCGAGGGCGACGGCGAGCGATGGGCGCAGGTCGACATTGGCGACGCCACGAATTCCATCCGTGCCGAACAGGCGGCTCATGGTGCTCCTAGCTGCTGGGGTCCGGAGGAGAGGTCAGGGCCCGGCCGATGGGGTCGCGGACGGGACGGGCGACGGGGTTGCGGACGGCGGCGTCGGGGTGGCGAGTGAGGTGACGGTGACGGTCACCGTCTGCGGCGAGATGTCGGCCACCGTCACGCCCGAGGGCAGTGACGGGATCACGGCAACGTCATGCTTCCCGGGCTCGAGGGTCGCGACGTTGAGCCCGACAATGATCGGTGCGGCGCTGAGCCGGTCCAGGGAGACGACCGACCCGTACAGCGTGAGCAGCACCCGGTCCTGCGCGACATCGTACTCGAGACCCGCCTGCCGGCCGTCGAGCCGCAGGCCGGCCGAGAACGTCCGGGTCTCCGTCACCGGCTCGATCCGGACCTTGACCGTGATCGTGGTCACGCTCAGCGGCGTGACGCCGGTCGGCAGGGCAAGCGGGACGTCGACGGAGACATCGCTGGTGGCGCCGAACACGGGGACGGGCGCGGTGTCGGCCCGGATCAGCGCGACCAGCTGGTCCTGGTCGCCCTCGACCGAGACCGTGAGGGGCGTGGTCTCGATGGCAGCGATCCGGAACCCCGCGGCCGGCGTGCCCGTGATGATCGGGTTGACGGGCAGCGTTCGCGAATCCTTGTTGGTGTAGATCGGGATCGTGACGTGGACGGTGCGGGGCTCGACCTCGACGCCGGTCACGATCTCGCCCGAGGCGTCGATCGGCACCGGCTGAACCTCGCGATCGATATCCACGCCGCTGGCGTCGATGGGGGTGCTGGCCCGGACGGACACCACCCGGTTGACCAGACCCGCGGCGCCGCTGATCGTGACCTGAGGCGGATCGATGACGGTCTCGCCGATGTCGAGGCCCGAGGGCGGCGTGCCGCGGTCGACCTTGACCTCGACGGTCTTGGTGATCAGCTGGTCGAGCACGATCTGGATCGTCCGGGGGCGCACCTCGAGGATCGTCACCCGGGGGTCGATCGCCTCGAGATCCACGCGCACGTTGACGGGCACACCGTCCGGCTTGACGTCGGCGAGATCCACCGTGGCGCGGAAGTCCTGGGCCGTCAGGGGGCCGGCACCTGCCGGCGCGAGGTAGCGGACCTGCTCGACGTCCTTGATCTCATTGGCGTTGGTGATCACCGTCCCCGCGGGCTGGTTGACCGGCGTGATCCGGATGGGACCGGGGTAGGTGCTGCTGTCGCTGGAACCACGAAGCCGAAGTAGAGCATCGTCGCCACCGCGATCGCCGCAAGCTTGAGCGGCCAGTTGTGGACGACCCATGCCGCTGCGCGCCGCGCGGTGCGCCGGAACGCGATCACGGCGAGCCCACCGCCGTGCCGTCCTCCCCGGTGGCGGCGGGATCCGGGATTGCCTGCTCGGGCCCGCTCGGCATCGCGTCGCGCAAGCCGCACCGCCGCGCCCACACCCGGCCGGCCCGGCAGCCGCCGGCGGCGCAGGCTGGCGGGAACGGACGGTGCGGCCAGCAGGGCGCGGATGGCCCGCTCGAGCTGCGCCTCGTTCGGCACCCGGACGATACGGGCACGCTCGACCACGCTCATGTGACCGTTCTCCTCGGACACGACGACGGCAACCGCATCGGTGTCCTCGGTGATCCCCAGCGCCGCCCGGTGGCGTGTCCCGTAGCGCTCGCTCAGGTTCATGTCGGTCAGGGGCAGCAGCGCAGCAGCCGCGACGATCGAGTCGCCGCGGATGATGACGGCACCGTCATGGAGCGCGGTCTTGGGCCAGAAGATCGTGCACAGCAGCTCCATCGACAGGTCGGAGTGGAGCATGACCCCGGTCTCCGCGATCTCTTCGAGACCGGTCTCACGCTCGAGCACGATCAGGGCGCCCTGGCCGGCCCGCGACAGCTGCGCACATGCCCTGGCGACCTCGGTGGCGACGTGCTCGGTCTGACGCTCGGCGGCCGGGGCCAGCAGCCAGCTGAACGTCCCGACCCGGCCGATCCGCTCGAGAGCCCTCCGGAGCTCCGGCTGGAACACGACCACGAGCGCGAACAGGCCGACGACGGCGCCGGTCTGGAGCAGCTGGGTGAACAGGCGCAGCTCGAGCAGCTGGGCAAGCCCGTAGACGCCCAGCACGATGGTGACCCCGATGACGAGCGTGACGGCGCGGGTCCCGCGGATCAGGCTGAACAGCCAGTAGATGAACAGCGCGGTGATCGCAATGTCCAGCAGCGTCGTCGGCGTGATCTGTCGGACGAGCGGCTCGACGATCTGGGGCATCTTCCGTGGAGTGTAGCACCGGGCTCCGGCCGATCAGGCCGGCTGCAGCGGTCCGGGCCGCCCCCGCTGAACCCGTATGCCGGCCCACGGCGCCCCGCATCCGGGCCCTCAGGGCTCGGCGACTCCTCGGGCATCGCCCGCTGCTCCTCGAGCCTCACCCGACCGCGCAGCCGCAACCCGGGCCAGCGCTTCGTCGTTGCCGTCGATGGTGGCCAGCCGGTCCAGCAGGCCCAGCTTCTCGCTCGCCAGCTCGGACCAGCCCTGGTCCTGGTACAGCACCACCAGCGCGAGGTGGAGATCCACGTCATCCGGGGACAGCGAGAGGCCCCGATAGCACGCGTCGAGCGCGGCATCGATGTCCCCGGCCCCTCGATGCACGGCCGCGGCGTCGAGGATGCCCTCGCGCGCGCCGTCAAGGCGACCCTGGTCGATGGCGTCGTCGACCGCACGCTCCAGCTCTTCGGCGTCGGCGTCGGCGGGGAGGTCGCGATCGAGCGCGGCGCGGATGACCGGGGCGGGGGGCTCCGGCTCGACGACCGGTTCCATCGCCGTGCCGGTGTCATCCGGCTGGCCCACGCCGGCCGCGGACGGCGCGTCCACCGCCGGCGAGAACGCACCACCGCGGGCGACGGTCACGTCGTCCAGGATCCCGAGCGCCCTGTCGAGTGCGTCGCGGGCCGGCTCGTCGAGCTCCGAGCCCCGCAGCCGCTCGAGGAGCCGCTGCAGCGTCCGGCGGCGCTCCCGCCCCTCGGCGAGCTCGAGCGCCCGCCGCGCCGCATCGACCGCGTCGGTCGGGCGGCCGGCCAGCGCGTGGATCTCCGCGACCACGTCGAACGCCTCAGCGGCCTCGCGGCGTCGCCCGAGCGCATCGAGCGCCTTTGCGCGGCCGACCAGCGCCGCCTCGTCCCGGGGGGCGAGCGCGAGCGCTGCCGCATACCGGCCCAGCGCATCGGCGGCTCGACCGGCGCGCAGGAGCGCGGACCCGGCGCTCGTGTGGGGGGTGGACCGCTCGGGCGCGATCGACGCCGCCTCGGCGTACGCGGCGAGCGCCTCGTCCAGCCGCCCGTGCAGTGCGGCGATGTGGCCGCGCTTGAGCGCCGACTTGTAGCGCTCGTAGACGGCCTCGCCGCTCACCAGGCTGCCTCCACCCCGCGCATCGCCGCCATCATCCCGCCAGGAGCTCGACCAGGAGCGCCTTCTGCGCGTGCAGCCGGTTCTCCGACTGGTCGAACACGATGCTGTGCGGGCCGTCCATCACGTCCGAGGTGATCTCCTCGCCGCGGTGCGCGGGCAGGCAGTGCATGACCACGGCCCCGGGGGCGGCGGCCAGCAGCGCGGCGTTCACCTGGAAGGGGGCGAACGCATCCCGGCGCTCCTCGGCCTCGGCCTCCTGGCCCATCGAGGTCCAGGCGTCCGTGTAGACCGCGGCGGCCCCCTCGACGACCGCCCGTGCGTCGCCCCCGAACACGAGCCTGCCCCCGCTCGCCGCCGCGATCTCACGTGCGCGCTCGACGATCCGCTCGCTGGGTCCATACCCGGGCGGGTGTGCGAGGCGCACCTCCATGCCCAGCGTCGCGCCCATCAGCGCGAGCGAGTGGTAGACGTTGTTGCCGTCGCCCACGAAGGCCAGCGGGAGGCCGCGCAGATCGCCGAACCGCTCGTGGAGCGTGAACAGGTCGGCCAGCGCCTGGCATGGATGCTCCCGGATCGTGAGCCCGTTGATGACCGGGATCGAGGCCTGCGCGGCGAGCTCGACGACCACCTCGTGCGGGCCGGTCCGGGCCATGATCCCGTCCACGAAGCGCTCGAGGTTGCGGGCGACGTCGCTGACGGTCTCGCGGCCGCCCAGGACCACGCCCTCGGTCAGGTAGATCGCGTGTCCGCCAAGCTGCGTCATGCCGGCCTCGAACGTGGCCCGCGTCCGGAGGCTGGGCTTCTGGAACAGCA